>JAJEET010000034.1 GCA_022820835.1 Candidatus Poribacteria bacterium | reverse complement strand
GAAGGAAGTTATTCCATGCAGCATCACTTATCATCACAGGTAGGTCTTCAATGGGGTTTGTATTTTCTGTTTTCATAACACAGAGTCTACCAAGACCTACGAAAAATGTCAATAACTTTCACAATGTAAACACTACCTAATATAATATTATTAATGCTATTAGCCATATCTTTGAAAAAAATATATGTCTAATTATTATCAAATTATTATGCGTAAATATGACTATACAAACAAGTCAAAACCTAATTTATGTAAGCGTAATTACTTTTCGGCACCAGCGTCCTTAAGAATAGTGCCTTCAAGTTTACTTAGGAATTCCTGAGTTTCCGGCGTTGAAGGTTTTTTCTCATTGAACTCGGTCTGATAGTCTTTCATGACCGTATAAAGCAACATGAGGTTAACCTGTCTGTCCTCAATCGCTTTTCGGACGCGTTGAAAGCTTTCGACGATCTGTTCTTCCGCGATACCGTCTGGTCTCCGCTCTGCTGAATTAAGACGTTTCTCTATATTACCGAGCGCGTGTTTTGCCATCCAATAGCGTGCGCCTTCAGGTCCACCGACTTGGTAATAAACTAGCCCAACGACAAGCAACCCGCCTGCTACAATTACGAACAAAAAGGTTAAAAATCTTCTATAGCAGCCACTCAGTTTTTTGTTTATTATATTCGCCATGTTGTTTTTTGTGCCGTAGCACCGCGATGTCCGTAGATTTGCGTATTTTGTTGTAAATTACGTTTGCCCTGGGTACAGTTTAGATTTTCCCTTCACGTATTGTTAAAGCTGCCCTTAATTTTTGATTCCCGATAAATTTTGTCCCGTGTGCGTCAAAGAACTCGAATTCACCTTCAAGTACATCAAACACTGCGACATCGGCGACGGTGCCGACTCGTAAATTGCCGAGTTGTTCCTCGCGCTGGATCGCCTTTGCTGCACTGAAGGTGGCTTTGTCAATCACATCATCAAGCGATAAACCGAGATGCATCAACTTCGACAGTGTTGTCGGTAGATCATAGACGGGTCCGTTGATGTTTCCGGTGTGTAAATCGGTGCTGATGACATCAGAGATGAATCCCTGTTCGATTGCGCGTTGTGCGATTTCATAATGGAAACTACCTGCCCCATGTCCGACATCAAAGATGACACCGTCCTCACGTGCCCTCCAGGCTTCAGGGATGACCCTTCCTTTTTCGTCAACAATATTATCACCGTTCCCTTGGAAGCAGTGCGTAATTACATCGCCGGGACGCAGTAAACGCAAAATATCTGGGAGCGGGACACCGGCACCGATATGGCACATGACAGATGTTCCGGCACGCTCTGCTGCTTCAATCGCACATTTCAATGGTTGTACACCGTTATCGCCGACTTGTCCTTTTCCCTGACGCACCTTGACCCCAACGGTAATATCGCGGTTTCTTTGTAGCGTATCCGCGACGCGAGCGGGGTCCGCGTAAGCCATATCGAACATCTCACCAACCGGTCCATAGACAAGCCCGATCCCTGAGATATGGATATAGGTAAGAACATTTGTTTCGGCGGGATCCGCGATAAATTCACGGAAACCCGGGAATGTCACCCAACTCGGACTACCAGCATCCACAACCGTGGTTGTCCCTGCTGTCATACAGACCGGGTCGGGCCTAATACCCCACGTTGTTACACCGTAATAGACGTGTGTATGGATATCCACGAGCCCGGGTGTCACGTATTTATCTTTTACAGAGACGGTATGCGCTGCTGCATCTTCGGGGATATTCGTTTCAATTGCTGCGATAACACCGTTAGCAATAGCGACATCACGCACCGCATTCAATCCCTGAGCAGCATCAATAACAGTGCCTCCTTTTAGTAGAACATCATATTTCATTTCCGTCTCCACACCCGTTAATCGGTGTAATTTGGGCACCTATAAACTCAGACACCGCGTTTATCTCCCCAAATATCGACATGTACACGTGGGGAATAGCGGTACCCGTTCTCTTTGCATAGATCGACCAACCACCTCTGTTTCTGTTCTAGCGCGGTAGGTGTTGTTCCTTGCGGCATCAGTAAAATTGTCTCCGCAGGAATACGGATATCCGTCTGTAGAGCTCGGATTTCAGCTAAATCTTCAGGCGTATCCACGACAAATTTAACTTGGCACGGATACGCATCAAGAAATTTACGGATGACATCTGGACGGATGCGGCCTCGCTCGTGCCGATTGAAAAATCGGTCATCCGCCGACGGGTTGGAATTCCGCAGCTTCGGACTCATTGAGATGAGATGCGCATCAACCTTAGCGAAGCGTGTGGCGTTAGTTTCAATCGTAATGTGATGTCCCTGTGCGTCGAGTTCACGACAGAGCTCTATCAACGCTTGCGTCTGAATGAACGGTTCACCGCCGGTAATTACAACGTGTTTGCATCGGTATTGGGTAATTGCAGCAACGCTTTCAGCAACAGTGATATCGCGATCTTCAGGATGCCAAGATGTATAAGGTGTATCACACCAAACGCATCTGAGGTTGCAATAACTCGTCCGAAAAAAAACGGATGGTACACCGATGAGTTGCCCTTCACCTTGAATTGTATGGAAGAGTTCACTGAATTTCATAGGAGCACCTGCGTAATTTTACTCCGGCGACGCTATGCTTCAATGAGTTCAATCTGCACGTTATCGGGCCCCTTGAAGAAAGCCATCATCAGTCCTTCGGGTTTCAGATCTTCAAGTTCCGCGCCTTTCGCTTGGAGTCTGGCGACTTCTGCGTCGAGGTCTTCTACAGTGAAAGCGAGTTGGTAGACCCCCCACCGCGGATTACCAGTTGTCCCCTCGACTTCCATGTCCCCAAGTTTCGGTGAGAGGAAGATCCGTTCTCCGCCGATCTCCATCCGTACGATTTTTAAGCCCCGCACCTCACCGACTTCAATAACCTTTCCATCGAACATCTCTTCGTAATATTGGACTGCACCTTCCAGATCTTCGCATCGGAGATGAACATGGTGAAATGTAACTGCCATTATCAAATTTTCCTTTCTTTAACTCTAAAAAAGTGCGCCATAACGACGCGCATAGTAAAAAATGGTCTAAGATAAATGAAATTATCACACAATCTGTTGATTATGTCAAATTGTTTTTTCGGCTTCGTACACATAATCGGAATTATAGATAACTTCTATAAGCCTGTAAGAAAAAATCGAGGCTCATGTAAAAAGGATGTGCCACCCCTTTCATAAAGTCAATAACCATGCGGGTTAAATTTACCGTTAGCACTTAGACTTGACATGAGCCAAAATCGAATAAAATATAGAAGACTGTGTTTACCCTCGCGTAAACGTTTGGAACGGTCTCTCTAAAAATTCACTGCTTCAAAAAAACTGAGTAGAATTGAACTTTTATTTAACGGTAAACGTCTATGCAATGAAATTGCAATTAACATTCAAATCGTGTATAATAAAATCAGTAGTTCAAATTAAGTCCCTAATAATCTTAGAAGTGAATATGGAGGAAGCATATGTCAATAGAAATTCGTCAGCAAAGTGGTGTAACAATTCTGGAACCGAGTGGAAGAATGATGGGAGCCGGGGCATCAGAACTTCGCGAAGTGCTGACAGCACAGATAGAGGCATCCGATACCCCACGAATTCTCATCAACTTTGAGAATGTCAACATGATGGACAGCTCGGGGCTCGGTTCTCTGCTTCAGGCGCGCGCGCTCGCGAATATCAAGGATGGACGAATCGGGGTCGTCAACGTTGCTAAACAGATCAGTAATCTGATTGTCGTTACCCGAATCGTCAATCACTTCGAGCACTTTGACAATGAAGATGAAGCGATTTCAGAATTGTCCCCTTAAAGTCCGCAGTTCGGTCAAACATCAAGAGGGTAGGCTAAAACTTTCCGTCTATTTTTTGCCTACCCCTCTGAATACTAGCAACCCAATCCATACAATATGCTTTTAGAAAAATGGACGACACTCCGAACTGAACATATTCACTTACTTGCCGAAGAACTTGCAGCTCGGAATTTACCTGCTATAGCGCAATTTGAACCGATTGCCGACATGGATGAACTCCTCACGTTCTCTGAAGCGAATCCGACTCCAACCGTGTTTATGCCGCAACACGCTGCGTGGCGATTAGAATCCGCGGCATCACGTGTTATTGAGGCGATCGCAATCGCTGCGCATGAACCGCTCAATGAATTTGGCTATCGTGAGCTTGCACGCATCCTGTTAGAGCATACCGTCTACCTTTACGCCTACCCCGACGGTGATCCGCGTCCGAGATTGGAAGCCGGGAGTGCTTTGGCACTTTCAGGCTGCATCTGTGCCTCACTCCCACAGTCCGAGCTCTGGAGACTCGCGGGGTTCGGCAGAATCTTGGCAGTACTTCCAGAAGTGGCACCCGCACCAACAGATTCACACCTCACTTTGCCCATTGATGCAGCCTTCGCGCTTGCGAATGAACAACACTTACCGATACTGGCACCCGTGATTGAGACCTATAACACCGTTCTCAAACGAGACCTTACACCAGAAAATGAATTGCATTTACCCTTAAGCGATAGCGATTTTTTTAACACACTCAACTTGGGTTTTCCAGGACTCGATGCAGTGAAATCCGCTATCCTATCAGGCGACATAGATACAGCAAAATCCGCGTACACCGACTTTGTTGGAACAGTTCCTATCCCCAATTCTGCTGTATCCGATTACACGACTGCTAAAACCTATCTCGAATGTCTACTTCGGTTGTCTATCCATCCGACCCCAGCCATCATAGCGACGACAGAAATCGGTATTGCTGCACGATTATTCCCAGAATTCCAATGGAGTGAGCATTTCCATAAACTCGCACTGCATCGCTGCCAGTGGATAGCCGAGGTATTCTTCCACGCTGACGGTTTCCATAAAGATCGGACATGGCACGCCCAAGTTGAGGCGATTACGCATTTTGCAAAGTTCCTATCGGTTCACAAAGAAACGGCAGCGCGTATCCATGACCTCGAAGATATACAAACGTTTCTCGAAAAATTGGTGACCACGTGCATCCGTATGAGAAAACCAGACGACACGTTTCCACCACTCAGTCAACTTCCAGCAACTGATTTCGATGCTGCCGAACTCTGCCAGATTGTTGATAGCAACTTCAAACGCGAAGATTTTTCATTTCCTGATACCACATCGTTCGCGCTCCCTCAGACCGGTTGCTACGTGATGAGAGATCGTTGGGAAACAGATGCACAATACCTATTTTTTGATGCGCAGCCATCAACAAAATCTAACCGTCCGGACACATCGCGTCTCCTGCTACACGCCCACGGACGACAACTCGCTACAGTTTCAGTCCGTATGCCTGACACCGAACTATCAGTATCCGATGCGCTTGATCCGCGATGGATAACAACACCTGCCTTCGATTTCGTCGAAACGTGGTATCAGAACGCATCAGGACACTATAAACGTGTTATCTTCTATCTCAAAGGCGAATACTTCATCTTGCACGATCTCCTACTCGGTGAAGAAGCACAGACAATAGAACAGGTTTTCCATCTTAATGGAGGCACTAACGCTGAGGCAGAACAAATAGGCACACAGCACGCACCCCGTAGTCATCTATTCATTTCGACAACAGGAACGACAGACATCTCAACAGCGTTAGATACAAACACTGTTACTTATCGGTGTACCAGTGAACCGCCAACCGCGCTGAATACCTTGCTATTTCCGATGCAACCCGGTATTACGGTGCATCCGACGATTTCCATCATCCCTATTGAGACGGATGCCGATGTGCTCGCGACAGGTTTCTCCATCGAATTGCCCGACACCACAGACACGTTCCTTATCTCCGATGACGGTTTCGCCGAGATGTCCGCAGCGGATATTAGATTTGTCGGGGAGTTCCTCTTTTTACGGAGAGATGCTTCTGGATCGGTATCTCAATACATGATGCTGAATGGACAGTTTCTGCAGGTGGGTACGCAAGTCTTTGCGGATTTAGATGAACCTTGCGAAAGTTATGTGCAGATGTTAGGAGTCCAAAAGGCGTTGATTTGACGGACGTTCCTGCACAACAGGGATCACGTAACTCCGGATTGTTACATCGTCAATCGTTTCTGTCTCAACACGCGGTTCAAGATCCTGACGATGATCAAATACAACATAGTATCCCTCTGTTATCCCCTCTAACTTCAAGTATACCGCGAGCTGTTTCTTGCCTGCTTGATAGCGACTTGCGTTCCAAAGCGTCTCATGTTTTCCTCAAACCGTAGCACTCGGATTCTTATAGTTTAATAAGGATACCACCTCGACCTTTCATTGTCAAGCGATTTTGTTGCTATTGGGCGTGTAATCATAGTGACGCTTGTTGTAGGAGTTTAGGATTCGCGAAGGCAGTGTGGGGTGCTCCATCAAAGAGCAATTCACCATTGTGTAATAGGAGAACACGGTTGGCGTATTTCAAGGTGAGTTCAGTGTCGTGCGTTGCGAAGATGAGGGTTTTGCTTTCCTGTTGGATCTGATCGTGTAGTTCGTCCATCAGGTGATGGAGGTGCTGCGCGTCTTGACCTGTCGTCGGTTCATCAAGAAGGAAAAGGTCGGGATGTAATGAAAAAGTTGCGGCGACAGCGACGCGCTGACGTTGCCCGCGCGATAATGCGTACGGAGCCTCTGCAGCGAAATTGACCAAGTCGAACTGGGCTAACGTCCTATTAACTCGGTTTTCGAGGTCCTGCGTGGAGAATTTAAGGTTTTTGGGACCGAAGGCTACCTCATCACGCACGGTTTCTGCCTGCAGTAGCAGATCAGGGTTTTGAAAAACGATACCGACTTTGCCTGCCAACTGGTGGAGTTTCAAACGACCACACGACTGACCATCAATAATAACCTCACCGGATGATGGACGCAGCAAACCGGCAATGAGATGTATTAATGTTGTTTTACCGGATCCGTTTGCCCCCATAATTGCGATCACCTCACCGCGTGGCACCACACAAGAAACTTGATGGACGGCATCGCTGGCGGTTTTAGCATAACGGAAGCAGAGGTCTCTGATAGTGAGGAGTTCTTCAGCATGTTCTGTATCCGATGCGTGCTTATGTGCTGACATCGGAATTTTTGATAGACTATCTTCTAACACATGAGTCGCTTCTGGAACCTGCACACCTAAACGTCTATAGGGGGTGAAATCTTCAAACGCCTCAGTTCTTGGCAAATCCAGGCAGAAATGACCGTCGTCCATCAACCAGACGTGATCGCACAACGGTGCGACCTCTCTCGTGCGATGCGTTGCTAAGATGACAGTTATTCCGAGGGCGTTATTGAGCTGCTTCACGATACTGAGAATGTCACGCGTGCCTTTAGGATCAAGGTGACTGGTGGGTTCATCTAAGAGTAAGACTTGTGGCTGCATTGCGCAGACAGCAGCGAGGGCGACCCGCTGCTTTTGACCGCCGGAGAGCGATGCAATCTCACGCGCCTCAAATCCTTGTAAACCGACCTGTTTCAAAGCAGAAGTTATCCGTTCCTGTATTTTTTCAGGCGGGAAACCGAGGTTCTCAAGTCCAAAAGCGATTTCATCTTGGACAAGGGTACAAAAGAGTTGATCGTCTGGGTTCTGGAAGAGGAGAGAAACCTTTTGACACGTAGTAGCAAGCGGTTGCGTCGCTATGTTTTTGCCATCAAGATGGACAGCCCCACTGAAAATGCCAGCGGAAGCGTGTGGGATCAATCCGTTCAATGTCCGCAATAAGGTGGATTTACCACAACCTGTTGGACCCGTCAACAGCACAAATGCCCCAGAGGCGATATGGGTTGTGATATCGCGAAGAGTGGGTATCTCTCGACTCGGATATGTAAAACGGAGGTTTTCTATTTCAATGCACGCCATGCTCCAGTTAAGTCAGACCTTCGATTTGGACAGGAACAGAACCGAAGAGGTTCTCTAAATGCCCGGTGACGGACTCTTGGAAAGCGTCAAATGTTTCTTGAACGTTCTGCTTGAAATCGTCTGTGTGGTGCTTGAAAACATTATGGAGTTGTGCGTGTTGCGCCCGAACGCGTGCGAAGAGCGTGTGGATATAGGCTTGTAACTCACCGAGTTTTTCAGTCTGTGCTTTAGCGAAATCGCTGACTGTGGCTTTGAAAGCATCGAATTCTGCTGCTAAGTATTCCTTGAACATCAATTGCTGAAAGCCGATCAATGCGCTGTGTGCTGCGTATCTGAAATCCTTATGAATCGTATTGTATTCTGACTTAATGCGCCCGAAAAGTTGTCTCGAATAACTGTGGATTTCACTTATCCGCTCACCATGCCCCCCTATAAGTCTTGGGATATTCGCCTTAAATGTGTCCATTTCTTGTGCCAAGAAATTCCTAAAATCTTCAACAGCAACGGTATGACGGGTTATCTTTTCAAGATGATAGCCCATGACGGCTAAACGCACTGCTTCAGGGAACATCCCGGGATGGTTTTTGAGGGTCTTTATGAGAAATTTGGCATACTCGAAACCTTGCCTTGAGAAGAGTTGCTTCTGGATGGACTGGGCAAAGGCACGGACTTCATCCTTACGGATCGATCGGACGTTATGTTGGGTCTGAGGCATGTGTTCAAGCAACCGCGAACATCGGGCAAAATAGTTTTTTAGGGTCGGATCGTAGAGCGTTGAAATGACGCGTCGATACTCGGCAATGAGTTTCTCGCGTGGCATTTCTGGTACGAAGTTTAGACTCATATCGGTATTGTTTCCGCTCGATTCTACAAGCAGTCGGTCCTCTTGTTTCAATCGGTGCCAGAGGTCGGTCTCCTTTAGCGCGGTAAGGAGCCCAGCCATTGCCATTGGGATACCCGCTTCCTGAATAAAGTTGATATGTGAATCAAACTCCGTATCGCCATCAAGCCCGATGATAAAACCACCAGTTACTTCCATCCCTTTGTTCTGTATTTTTCTGATTGCACGCATGAGGTAACTACCGGCATCTTCTTCTTTACTTGTGTTCTGTCCTTTAGAAGTGCTGAGGAGTGCTTCATCATTGGGGGACTCAATACCGAGGAAGACCATATTAAATCCGGATTCGTTCATGGCATCAAGCATTTCGGGGATCTCAACGAGGTTTACGCTGGCTTCGGTATAGAGCGAAAACGGGAAATCTCGTTCTTCCTGCCATTGCCTCACAGCCGGTAGCAGGCGCATCGCGTCGCGCTTGTTACCGATAAAGTTGTCGTCAACGACGAACATCGGACCTGTCCAACCGAGTTTATAGAGGAGTTCAAATTCTGTGAGCATCTGCTCATTGCTTTTCGTGCGTGGAACGCGACCGAATAACTTGGTAATATCGCAAAATTCGCAATTGAAGGGACAACCGCGCGAAAATTGGAGTGCCATTGAGCCGTAGGCGTTAACATCAATGAGGTCATAGCGCGGCGGCGGCGTTTTCGTGATATCCGGCTTCCGTTTCTCACGATACACCTCTTTCGCACAACCACTTTCAAAATCAGTTAAGAAGTCTTCAAAGATCTCTTCAACCTCACCCATGAGAAAATGGTCAATCTTGGCATCCGTTTCCGCCTTGATATTATCGTAGTAGGAAGTAGGATGTGGACCACCAGCAATAATCGGAACCCCCGCTTGATTACATCGCTCAGCGACTTCATAGAGAGACGCTTTCTGAACAATCATCGTTGAAGTCAAAGTGACATCCGCCCATTGGAGGTGTTCATCCGTCAGGGGTTCGATGTTCAGATCTACAACTTTTAACGCGAAATTCTTCGGGAACATTCCTGCTATAGTCAACAGTCCGAGCGGAGGCATTGATGATTTTTTTCCAAGGAATTCTAAGGCATACTTAAATCCCCAATATGATGGCGGAAATTTTGGATATACAAATAGTGCATTTGGCATGATTTATGTCTAACTCCTTAGGTGTAATTCTCAATGTAATTCTCAAGCGGATTGCCAAAATTAACGAATAAACTATCAATATTATGAATCCAAAGTAATATAGTACTCACTAATATGATACCACAATTTGATAATTTTATCAAATTTATTCTTATCGTTCCCTTATCGTTTTATCGTTCATAGCATATTCAGCGTTAATTTGCGTCTTACACAGCAGGTATGTTAAAATAGTACATGATAATTAACAGATTTTCCGACTATAAATAGGAACCAGAGATGTCCAACTACCGACGCCTACAGATTCTCTTCCTTAGCAGTTTACTCTTCTGGTTAATGGCGACCCTTGAAACAGCATACAGCAGCGACGCAACGAAACACACGTCCCCTTCAGAAAAACCGATAACTGAACCGGAAATATCAGAGGAGATACAACCGCGCTATCATATCCACGAACTCCGTTTTAATGGAAATGACCATTTCGACGAGAAAACATTAATAGCACTGTTCGGAGGGGAACAAGAAAAGACCTATTCTCATGCAGAAATTATAGACGGATTCAAACGGATCATCGCTGCGTATCAAGAATCAGGTTTCGTGTTTGCAGAAACAGAACCTAATATCGTGGAAGTATCAGAAAGGAACAGTTCCAAGGATGGAACGCGTGTGGCTATTACATTAAATATTGTTGAAGGGGAACAACTCCGAACAGGTACTTTGACCCTCACAGGGAATGAAGTCTTTTCAGAGATAGAGATTCGGGATCAACTCGGTTTACGAGCGGGTGGACTTTTTACAGTCCGTAGTTTAGAACAAGGAATAGAACGCTTACAAACACTGTACAGTGAACACGGGTATCCTAAAGTTGAGATCGTTCCCGAAGATTTCCAATTTTCGGCTGAGAGTGGAACTGTTGACTTTCAGTTGAATATCCGAGAAGGGGCGCAGCTCCAGATTGGGGAGGTCAAGATTAGTGGATTGGAGAAGACAAAGACCGATGTCGTACTACGGGAAATTCCGGTAAAACCGAACCGCCGTTTTGATCAGCGCGATGTTGACGCGAGTTATCGTCAATTGCGAAATTCTGGCTATTTCTATCAAGTTAATCCGAGTGTGTTAGAACCGTCAGATACAGCAGACAAGATTAATTTTCATGCCCGCGTAACCGAAGCCAAAACAGGACGATTGAGTGGTGTCATTGGGTATGCACCGCCGGAATCAGAGGCGGACGCGGCTCCGCAACTCACAGGTGTGCTGGAAGCCCGTGAAACCAACCTACTCGGTACAGGCAGGCAACTTAACTTCTATTGGAAATCCGGTCTGCTCAAGATTTTTCGTATCGGTTATGCGGAGCCGTGGATATTCGGAAAACCACTAACCATCGGTATAGAATACGGACAGTTCAGGCAGCAAAATCTGAATAGCACGCAACTGTTAGGTGTCTCAGGGGACGATACCGAAACAGCTTCCGAAGAACGGTCGGGTAGTGTGAGTGCTACGACCGAGTTCGGTCGCGTCTTTGAAGGTGTTATGACATTGGGATATAAACGAATTAATGTATCGAACACCGGTTTGCCTCCACTGAGGACCACGTCCGTTGATATCCAAACCCCGGTCTTTTCTAATCCCAATTCGACTACGTTGGACGAATCGGTGCCGTATAGCGGAACAAAGTACAGCGTCACATTTCGATTAACGCGCGATACGCGAGACTATTTCCTGAACCCGACGCTCGGACGGCGTGATAGCATCGCTTTTGAGGTGTCACGGAGCGATTTTCAACTACGGAAAGCATGGCTCTCATTAAAACAATATTTCCAGACATGGCGGAAACAGACGGTTGCTGTTGAAATCCACGGTGCAGCGGTGTGGGGGTTTACGACGCAGCTCACAAACCGATCTGACATAGTAATTCCACCGACAGAACTTTTCTATCTCGGCGGCGCGACCACGCTACGCGGATACGATGAAGATTGGTTCTCTGGACCACGTCGTGTGTATGCTAACCTCGAATATCGCTTTCTCGTCGGTCCCGAATCCCAAGTTTTTGTCTTTACCGATTTGGGTTCTGTCACCTCAATTGAGGCACCTTCCACTTTTGATAGATTGCGAGTCGGATACGGATTTGGCGCACGACTTGAATCTAACAGCGGTATTTTGCGGATTGATTACGGACTCGCTGCCGGCGATTCACTGCTGCGTGGTAAGATACATGTCAACTTAGGCGCATCGTTCTAACTTCACATCTACTATAGTCTCAACGAAACGACAGAAGCATAACACTTCCAACCCAGTTTATGACAAAATATTTACATCTCCCAATTAATTTGCCAAGTGTGAAAATTTGTTATAAAATATATACGAGTGATAATATGGATATTTAGTAACAGTATCAGCAATAGGAGATTTTAATGACGAAAAACAAGAAGTTACAGGATTGGGTCAAAGAAGCGGCTGAACTTTGCCAACCCGATTCTATTTATTGGTGTGACGGTTCGCAGGAAGAAAACGACCAGTTGTGTGAAGAATTAGTCCAAGGCGGGACTTTCTTCCGCTTGGACCCAGAAAAGCGTCCAGGCAGTTACGTTGCTCGCTCCAGTCCTGCAGATGTTGCCCGCGTTGAAGACAGAACATTTATCTGTTCAAAAACACCCCTTGAAGCAGGCCCGACGAACAATTGGCACGACCCAGATGATATGAAGAAGACCCTCAAAGGACTTTTTAAAGGTTGTATGAAAGGCAGAACGATGTACGTTGTACCTTTCAGCATGGGTCCCCTCGGTTCACCTATCTCACATATCGGCGTTGAGATCAGTGATTCCCCTTATGTCGTTGTTAATATGCGAATTATGACCCGTATGGGGAGCGATGTGCTGGACATCTTGGGTGAGGATGGCGACTTTGTACCGTGTCTACACTCTGTTGGTATGCCACTTGAACCCGGACAGGAAGATGTCTCGTGGCCCTGCAATCCGGATAATAAATACATCGTCCACTTCCCTGAAGAACGCTCTATCTGGTCATTCGGTAGCGGCTACGGTGGAAACGCCCTACTGGGCAAAAAATGCTATGCGCTCCGCATCGCCTCCGTAATGGCAAAGAATGACGGATGGATGGCAGAACACATGCTCATTTTGGGATTAACAAGTCCCGAAGGCGAGAAAACCTATATCGCCGCAGCGTTCCCGAGTGCTTGTGGCAAAACGAATCTCGCGATGCTTACGCCTACGATACCCGGATGGAAAGCGGAGACAATCGGCGACGACATCGCATGGATGAAGTTTGGTGAAGACGGACGGCTCTACGCGATTAACCCAGAAGCCGGATTCTTCGGTGTCGCACCCGGCACCTCAATGGATACGAATCCGAACGCGATGCACACGCTCGCATCCAATTCAATCTTCACGAACGCTGGACTCACAGAAGATAACGATGTCTGGTGGGAAGAGAAAAGCGAAGATGTTCCTGAAAAAGTGACGAGCTGGCTCGGTGAAGAGTGGCACCCCGGTGATGAGAAGACAGCAGCACATCCAAATTCACGCTATACAACGCCTGCTTCGCAGTGCCCGATTATCGACCCGAACTGGGAAAATCCGAACGGCGTACCGATTTCAGCGATCCTTTTCGGGGGACGACGTGCCACAACAGTACCGCTCGTATTTGAATCTTTCAACTGGGAACACGGTACCTTTATCGGTTCTATCGCTTCGTCCGAACGCACAGCAGCAGCAGCCGGAACAGTCGGTGAACTCCGACGCGACCCGATGGCGATGCTACCGTTCTGTGGTTATAACATGGGCGACTACTTCGCACACTGGCTGGAGATGGGTAAAAGCACGGATGCCAGCAAACTCCCGAAAATTTTCTACGTCAATTGGTTCCGCAAGGATGCCGATGGCGGATGGCTCTGGCCCGGCTTCGGTGAAAATAGCCGTGTCCTGAAGTGGATCGTGGAACGTGTCTCTGGAAAAGGCGAGGCAGTTGAAACGCCAATCGGTTATGTTCCAGCACCCGGCGCGGTCGATATCAACGGACTGGATGTAACCGACGAGCAGATGGAAGAACTCTCGCACGTTGATACCGAAGAGTGGATCAACGAGATTACATTGATTCGTGAGCATTATGAACGTTTCGGTGAGAAACTTCCGAAGGTACTTTCTGATGAATTGGATGCCTTAGAAGCACGTTTGCGTGAAAAGTAGTAGAATTGAATTGACTAACATTATAGGGCGAGGCTTCCAACCTCGCCTTATATTTTAACCTGACGGTGGTTCATAAGTTCTTGCGTCTATACCCACGAGCAGCGAGAATCCACAAAGGACAGCGGAGGTAAAATATGGATTTGCGAGACTACTTTGATTTTATTGATGACGAAAACATCCGTATTCACGGACACCGTGTTTATGTAGACAACGTGTTGAGCAATTATCTCTGGGGTGAAGGGCCTGACGAACTCCAGCAGCGCTACCCACAGATGTCAATGGAGAAAATCTACGCCACCATCCTCTATTACTTGGCGAATAAAGCGGAAATGGATGCATACATGGTTCGTGTGGAAAAAGGCAGAGAAGAAAGATATCAAGAATGGCTGCAAACCGTAGCATCAAACCCAGAATATATTGAACGACGAGAACGCCTTCTAAAAGCACGTGAAAAATGGATTGCCGAAGGAAAAGCATCACCTTCGGAGGTAAGGGGAGCGGATGCGGCCACGGTTTCTACTTGATGAAGACATGGACCCTGAAGTTCGGGTACAACTCCAGAAAAAGCAGCCAGAAATAGAGGTAGTGGTCATCGGAGACCCGGGAGTACCCCCGAAGTCAACGCCGGATCCTGTTATTTTAGAATGGACTGAGCGCAATAACTACATTCTCGTCACAAATAATCGCAGAACAATGCCTGAGCACTTTGGAAATCACCTGAGAACCGGAGGACATGTACCGGGAATCCTCATTTTTCGGAAAAAGTACACGATTCGTCCAATCTTGGAAACATTAGAAATGATTTGGGCGGCTTCGGATGCCGAAGAATATCGCAATAAGATAGAGTATCTTCCGTTTTAGAATCAGCAATCTATTAGCTTCCACATTTTAGCACTTGAATATAAAGGCACGCCCGGATGGCATTGCCGAAACAGAAGAGGTGAAACATGGATTTGCAAGACTATTTTGATTTTATTGATGATACCAGCATCCGCATTAAGGGGCACCGCGTTTATATTGATGAGGTATTGGAAGAGCATCTCAAAGGCAAAGCACCTGAAGATATTTTGTACTGCTTTAAAAACTTACCCTTGGAAAAAATCTATGCAACGCTCCTTTACTATGAGGTAAACAAAGCGGAAATCGACGCTTACCTACAACGCGTGAGACAATACCACGAAAAATCACGTCAAGAGTGGCAGACAACACAAGCACCAATATTAGCAACTGTTGAGGAACGAAACCGTTTGAGAAAAGAGCGGGAACAACTGATTGCTGAAGACAAATTCGACCCTATTTTAGACAGACCCGCATCTTAAAACCTAAGCCTTTACTCACCAAAGGACCCGCACGTTCTCTTTTTATTTTCGCACAGCGATTTTTCCGACCTTCTGTTTGCGGATTGTATTGCCTTCGGCGTTCGTGAATTTGGCGGTGAACTTGTAGAGATAGACACCATTGGCAAGCGGTTCACCATCGGCATCGTAACCATCAAAGTGGAATTCGTTGAAAGAGACGGAAGGGTCAAGCGTATCAACAGCGAGGATAAGGCGACCGGTGATTGTATAGATTTTCAAACTGACCTCGTCCGCTGCCTTGGTGAGGTAATACGCGAAATGAGTACCATCCCCCGGCACAAACGGATTCGGGAAGTTCGCGATGTTCTTGATCTCAAACTCCCCTGCGACGGTCGCTGTCCGTGTTGAATCCGATGAATTGCCGTTCACGTCCTGCGCCTGTAACCGGATGCGGTATTCACCCGGCTCTAAAACCGGACTATAGGTTACGAGGATTAGGCTGTTGTTCGTCGGCGATGCAGCAATTACATATTCGTCTTCGGGTACACGCTGCCCGTTCTGTGTGAGGATGATCTGATCCGGACGAGAATCAATCCCGTTAGCATCTTCAATACGTGCCGATATAGTCGGTGTATCGGAGATATAATCGCCATCAACGAAGCCTTGATGTTCGATGGTCAGTGCCAAGGCAGGAGGACTCGTATCGTTGTGCGATAGTAACGCGAAGGTCCCGGGCAGTTTAACCTCCACCGAAACCGTTTCTTCGTCTACGGTCTCGTTGCCAATCAATATCCAATTGCCGATGTCGTCACGCCGATAGATATGCGGTTCTCCATTTCCTTCTCCATCTCTCAAGAAAGTAGCAGTCGCTGTTAATTCGGTCTGTTCATTTAAATCGAGCTGATAGGCAAAAGCAGCCGACGGTATCGCACTCACAATATCGGGTTGATTAGTGATAGTCAGCGGTTCTTCAACATAAGTCAACACCGTACTGGTGCGCAGGTCTTCAGGCGGAATAGCGATTCGGAATCTGCCATCCTGACTCTGAAAAGGTTGGTCGAACGTCTCAGGACTCAGAAGGACACGGTTCGCAGTAAATTCCCGATCACCTCTATTATTACGTTCCCCTTCCTCAATGAAATTCCCGTTTGGCAGTTCGGCGGTAGGCATATCCACATAGACAGTGATAAGATACCTGCCAATCGATGGGTGCCAAGGCACACTCACGACGACTTGGCTATCAGGAAGAATTTCTGGGATTATCTGAACGCCGCCGATCGAGGGCGTGTTTTGTAGTTCCGACAACGCTGGTCTTGATGGAGTACTTATAGTGCCGTCCTCGGTTTCAGTATCCACAGTTTTCTGAAAAAAATAGACCGGTACATTTTGAACAGGTTTACTTCCAGTGTTGTGGACCTGCGCCGAGAGTAGGAGCGGTGGTTCGGTACTCCAAGCGATCGTTGGTTTCAAAAGCACAAGGTCCACCTCCGGTTCAACATATCCGAACTCATAAGTGACTGTCTGTGTTTGCAATGTCCGCCCCCCTTCTATCTGTACTTCTAAGTAATAGTCGATGAGCTCAAATTGCGAATATCCGGGGATGGGTTGTTCACTCCTATAGGTGTTCCCTCTGTATGGAACAACAGGTATCTCGAAAAATTCAAAAGCGTCGAGGCTCCAAAAAAGCGTCAACTTTTCAATACCGCCTTCGTTCACGACCTCCGTATAGAGATGGACAGGTTGATCGGGTTCAACAGGAAACGGGGCAATACGGACGTTGCTAACATACCGAGAGAGGATGTTGTAAGGCACATATCCAATTGCCTCCTCGTCTGCGTTCCATGCATAAGCCTGAATACTGGCGTTATCAAATTCAGCATCCCTTGGGATCTGTATTTGTGTTTTGAATTGTCCACTAACGACGGATGTGGTCTCCCTTTCGGGTGGAACAGTGTCATCGGCTTCAGTTACCGGTACGACAATAACTTCGGCATCTCCGTTAAAACTGCGGTTGGGTAGCATCCCAGAAACAGTGACGACGTTTTCCTGTCCGAAATCGCTTTCAGTAGAAGGCGTTCCAAAGTCTACTTCCACCTCCATCTGCTTGCTCGGTATTTTCAGATGCGTCGCCGGATCACCGAGGAGACTGAAGACTTCAGCCAAGTCTGGGAATCCGGGTGAATTTACCAGAAACTGGGTTTTGGCTTGGGCGAAGATAGCACCGATCTTCTGGGTATGTCCACTGAAAATAACGTCCAGCAGTTCAATGTTTAGAAGGTAATCTCCATCTAACAACCCAATGCTGGTTGCCCCGATGACAGCAATTGCGCCGCCGTTTGCGGATCGTAAGAGTTCTTCAGCGAGGCTATTTTTGGTTCCATCAAAGGCAGCGGTGTAGCAGGTCATGCTCATGACCAAAGGCAGTTGCGAGATGTTGGTTAAATTCTGTTCGGGATCTTCAAAGTCGAGCATCCGGCTATCTGACCAGATTCCGCCACCACCGTGTCCGATATAATTAATGAGACTGGCACCGTTGTTGAAACCGTCAATCACACGTCTGGCGATTGGCGTTGTGATGCCATCAGGGGTACTCAAATCCGGTGCATCTTTATAGGGAGCGCGAATCCGTTCCGTCTCATATTTGCTGGTAATTTCATAGTGTGAAATAAGTTGATCAATCTGCGACCAAAAAATACGGTCTGACCCAGCGAGCATCAACAGTCGTTTGTGCCACGGACCAACAGGTGAAGATGTTTCATGCTTAATTGTACGTTCAACGAATATCCGGGCATCAATGCGAGTATTGGCAGGCATTCTTCCGATTAGCATATCAGGGAAACTATCTTCACCTCGAAATGTGACGAATTGGTGATCACTCGCGCTCGATCCGTACCCAGGAATTTGTACCCGTATGGTTGGTATGAAATTAGGTTCATTTTTCATATCAATATGTGTATCGCCTACAAGAAGAATATATGTCGGCGCGGGCGGCTGCCAATTGGAGTAGGCATACGCCAGGAATCTACGGATGGCATAGGGGTCAAGGATGCCGTGATTAAATTCGTCGTAAATATTTTGGACATCAACGACCTTGGAGCGCATGCCTTGTTCCGAGCGAAAGTCTGCCAGCGGTTGAACATCCTCAATAAAGTCCGCGTGTGCGATGATGATGTAATCTGCGCCGTTGTGTGTATTCCGTAAATCAGAGGGTTCGTCAACAGAAATTTTTGGTTTTCGGAATTTGCTCCGAGTCAGTGCGATGTATTGGATAGCGGTATCGTCTACGTCCTTAGGCCGAATTTGGGTGGAACGGAAAATGATTCTATACTTACCGGGAATCTTATCGTCCGCAAGTGTGGAGAGACCAACGTATCGGGTGCCGTCAATGCCGTAAATTTCGACATCGCGGGTCGAGAAGTTTTGTAAAGTCACACTGAAATTCGGATTTACAGTCCCCGTCTCATCCGGTGCCGGCGTGATCGCAAAGGGGAGTACATCTTGCTGAGCATGGAAATTGCGCCAATAGTCTACCTGAATCCAGTTGAGTAAGATAATATCAATAGGTTCATCAGGCCTTTCAGGATTCAGGATTTCGAGGATATTGCGTCCATCTTCAAGGAAAGACTGAGAGATTTGTTGATTCTGAAGCTGATACTCGGTTTCACCGCTCCATTGTGCTTCTTCCAATCTGGTTTTATTGTTTAACCATATATCGCAATCGTGTGCTGTGTTAGATCTTCCGTGGAGGCTGACGCGGATCTTTGCGGGTCGGACCGTATCTGCAAGCCCGTCAAGATGAAAGTTAAATGATTTTGACTGCGGGGCAGTCAGTTGTGACCAGAACCAACTATCGTCCGGTAGGGATGGCAGTTCAGTTAAGGCAAAGAAACGGGTCTGTAACCCATCGCTGAATGCTGAATATTCCTGGTTTTCTTCAAGGTTCACGTCACGGAAGCGCCTAAAGGTATTATCCTTCTCGAAATGTGCGCGAGTGAGAAAAAAACTGTGATCCTCTGTGAAACTCGTCTCAGGAAGCACCGTTTTTTTCACCATTCGACTCCCAGCACCAGCATTCCATGACAGCCAATAGATATTCTCATCGGTTGACGGATCATTATAACTGGTTTCACCGCGCTGGCGTTCACCGTAGAAAACGATCTCGTCCGTCGGGTCAAATCTATCATCATCTTCACCGCGGACGAAAATCGGCACCTGTCTTCCCTTGTTTGTCAGTTTCAATGTCCGTGGCATAATTGCCGCAATATCGGCACCCGCAGCAGTGAGTTCTGATGCGTTAATACTGTACATCCCAGATTCAGTAACACTAATTTTATAACGTGGACTCGCGACTCCCGCGCTCGGTGCTGAAGGGGCGCGTTCAATCGGCGAACGCCAGTGATCAGCGTTTTGTGGATTAACGAGTAAGTCGTTAAAGATCGCATTATAAGCATCGGATTCAGCGTGCAAGCCGCTGCGGATTGCCGACGGTGCTGCCGTCACACCTCTCGAAATCGTTCCGACGAATCGGACTTCAACCACGATCTGATGATAGAGCCGGACTTCACGACGGACAGCATTATACTGGACTGGATTGAACTGAATCGGGAGGACACGGTTCTCTCGGATCCATCCTGCCTTCCGAATCACAGCAAGATTGTCTGGCGAGAAGCGATTGACTTCACGTACCGCCGCGCCTTGAGATGCTAAGGTATAGGCAATCCTTTTTACAGCGTGCGTCGTGAAACGCTTTTCGATAACCGAGAGTTGAAAACTCACATCGGCGGGAACTGCGATGAGGGCGGTTTGAATCGGGAGTCGCGGCATCATCGGCGCCGTTGTGAACCGGCACCCAGGGAAAGAGATCGTCTGGCTTTCGGACATCCTTGTATCGGTATCCTTGCCACTACGACTTATCTGGAAATCGGATTCGGGAACCGTCAGTTGTATTGTTACGCCTTGTGCAGTCGCCCTGACCAATTCTATCTCTCTTGGAACGTTGGTGTTCTCTCTTGATGCAGTCCGGGCGTGTGTGTCTCTTAATGGAACTGGGGACGCGATTGCTGTTCGGCATGGATAGATACAGTTCAAAACAGGCAACGCACCCGTTTCCAAACAGAAGAGCGTTATGAATAGTATCGGGAGCCGTAGGGACGCTATGCTGGGCAATTTTAGTGAACGTATTTGCATTAAACAATTAACTCCGAAGTCCAGTATGATTTTAGAATATCTGTACGCAGGTGAAATTTTTATAGTGTTAGTTGAAAGTTATGTCGTTTTGCTTTAGAAAAATATGAGAATTTTATAGCGGATCGGAATAGCGGAGTTAATGAAGTCTAAGAATTTAATTCGGTAATGCATCAATAACCTCTTGGTAGAAGCACGCTGTGCTCGCGATCCTTAACGATGACCGAAATATTTATTTAATCCTCATCAAACCCCGCCTACAGAATGCGGTGTTACCTATTTTTCAGCGAGGTGATAGACTTCGATTTCTCGGATTTGCGCCACTGAGGGCTCGACGACTCGGAAGTGCGGATAGTAATGACCGGCAAGCGTTGTCCGCTGGTTAACGACCTTGTCTCCGGGTTCTGCAATTATTTTGTTCACAACTGCGTCGTCAACAGTTCGCGTAACGACAACCCGGATCATCTTCGTGCGGAAGTTCAACCGGTCAAAAACGTATTCTGCTTGCGCTCTTTCATCACCGACATTGCGCCGTTGAATAACCGTATCAAAAGTCTCCCATTCACCGGTCTCCTCGCTGAGGTAGTCCATCTCGAATCGGAAGAGGTTCCCGTTGTGGATAACGATCTTCCGGACGGGGTGTACGTCAGCGAATCGGATGATAAAATTCCGATCATTTTCTGCCGGAAGGGTTGCAAGCGTTTTTAAATTCCCGTCGTTCATACCCGGATGGTTCGCTTCGGTGCCGTAGGTGGCACTCGCTATGTTGGGGCTGTACTGCGTGGACAATAGTTGTGCGACGTTACACGCATTGAGGTGTAAACACGCGAATAGAAGACAAAAGATAGAGAAGACAGTGCGTCTCATGTTTGTTCCTCCTGTAGTGTCATATCAACGTGGTCTACGATAGCCATGACGAGTTCGCGAATCGGAGCGTCTTCAATACCGAAGACCTCTTGTGCGACACCGGGACCGGCACCGACAATGACTGTGTCCCCTTCCCCCGCACCGACGTAATCAATGGCGATCGTCGGGCTCCGAACGAGTTCGGATCTGACACTCAACGGTTGTACCAGCAGCAGCGTCCGATTCTGGTATGCCGGATGTTTAAGGACAGAAACGACTTTGCCAATGACTTTCGCGATGTACATTTCTATGCCTCCGTATCAGTTGGTGTGTCTGCTGACGTGTTCGGTGTATCGCTCAGAGAAAGAGAATCAACAAGTCCAACAATAGCGACATCAACAGGCATCCGTTTTCCGGGGATGACACTCACGGCATCGCCCCCGGTAACAATGTATACGATTTCTCCGACCCCTGCATCGTGCAGCGTATCGACTGCGACGGTCGGTTCAGAGATAGGGTTCTGTTTTTCGTCTAAAGGTTGGACGATGAGGAGGCGTGTGCCTTCCATGCTTGGATCTTTTCGGGTGGCGACGACGGTGCCAATTATTTTTGCTAAATCCATTTTTTAATTGTTCCTTGCGGTAGTTCAGGTCTCTATTGAGTTCCAACACGGTTCCAACAAAGTCAGGGCCCAAACATTTCATAACACAAGAGGCGTTGGGATTTATCGGGAACCCTCGTGAAACGAAGTGGAACGAGGCACAGAAGCCAATTATTTTAAAATTTTATATTCAACAAGTTTTGTATGGAGCGTGTTTCGGTTGATACCGAGAATGTCCGCCGCTTTGCTCCGATTTCCGTTGGTGTGCGCAAGCACGATTTTAAAAAGCGGTTTTTCAAAAATTTCTCGGATTTCGGTATAGAGTTCGCCCAAGGACGCGTCGGATTCTATACACTGTCCAACGTGTGCTTGGAGCAGCGCGTGGATCTGATTGTCGAGGTTCCCCGGTTCACTTATCGGTTCCGCCTCCTCAAAGATCGTATCAAAGTTTTCAGGTAATAACATTTGCCCTGAGCACATGACAAGTGCACGTTTGATCGCGTTTTCTAACTCTCGGACATTGCCGGGCCAGTCGTAAACTGTGAGTTGTTTAATTACCTCTGTTGAGATACCGATCTCAGCCAATTGGTATTCTTCGACGAACTGCTGCGTAAACAGGTCTATGAGTTCCGGGATATCCTCTTTTCGCTCCCGTAGTGGTGGGAGTGAAATCGGGATCACATTCAGACGGTAGTACAGGTCTTCCCTGAACGTTTTTTGTGTGATTGCGGTCTCGAGTCTGCGGTTCGTAGCGGCAATAATTCGGACATCGACGGCGTGTGTCTCCGTGCCCCCCATAGGTTCGACCTCACGTTCTTGTAGAACGCGAAGCAGTTTTGTCTGTACCTCAATAGGGAGTTCACCGATTTCGTCGAGGAAAATTGTCCCACTGTCAGCCTGTTCAAATTTTCCTTTTCGTGCGCTATGTGCGTCGGTATACGCGCCTTTGACGTGTCCGAAGAGTGCGCTCTCAATGAGGCTTGAAGGCATGGCACCGCAATCAACGACGACAAACGGATTTTGCGCGCGCCGGCTGTTTTGATGAATCAGTTCAGCAACGAGCTCTTTACCTGTACCACTTTCACCCATGACAAGGACGGTTTCGTCGCTGACAGCGGCACGTCCAATCTTGAGGTATACCTCTTGCATCACCGCGCTCTGCCCTACCATTTTACCCTGTCTATCGAACTCCGGAGATGTTGAGACCTTTAGGTTCTTCGTCTGGTTCGTTGCATCGGCGGCGCGTGCCACGAGGTTTATTAATTCCTTTTGGTCAATCGGTTTGGTCAGGTATCCGTAGGCGCGTCGTTTTGCTGCGTCGATCGCTGTCTGCGTTGTACCGTGCGCTGTGATGATAATAATTGAAGCGGTGCCGTTATGCTGCTGAATGTCTTCGATTAATTCGAGTCCGTTTGTGTCGCCTAACCAGATATCAAGGAGGATGACATCAATATCATCAGTTTTAACGCGCGCGAGGGTCTCCGCACCATTTCTTGTTTTAACGGTTTTATAGCCTTCCCTTTCGAGCGTGGCGGCGAGTATTTGTCGTAAACTGTCATCATCATCAGCAATAAGCACAAGATTTGACATGTTTTTAATTTTCCCTTGCGGTTCGTTATGATTTCTATTGAGCGTATTATGTACCAGACGGGCTTACAAACCCCGCCTGCGATACGGGTGTGTAAGCCCTATTGTCAATACACAGGAAGATACATAACAAACGCCGTACCGATTTCGGCGTTCGGATCAATTTCGATGTTTCCTCCATGTTCTGCAACAATTTTCTGACTGATGTAAAGTCCGAGTCCTGTCCCTTTCTGTTTAGTGGTATAAAATGGATCAAACAATTTCAGGATATCGTCCGATGGAATACCGGGGCCGTCATCTTGAACTCGGATACGGACGGTTTTCGCTTCGGATTGGTATGTAGTCTCAATAGTCAACGTCCCATCTGTATCCATCGCTTCAACGGCGTTGTAAAATAGATTCAGGATGACTTGCGTTATGCCGTCTTCGTTTATATTCACTTTTGGACAACTGGTGTCATATTGTGTGACGACTTTAATCGCGTGCTGTTCTAATTCGGGTCGACAGATGGCGAGGCTATTATCGAGCAGTCGGTTGATGTCGCACGCTTTAGCGATTTGCATCGCTGGCTTACTGAAAGCGAGTAACTGTTCAACAAATCGGTTCAGCCGGTCCACCTCTTTAATAATAATCGCAGTGTATTCTTTAATCTCTTTTTGCGAGAGCTCTACGCTATTGGGATCGGTATCGCCTTGTTCATCCGCCTCTGTTTCATTGTATTGGAGGAGTTGTGTTCCGAGACGTATACTGCCCAACGGGTTTCGGACTTCGTGTGCGATGGTTCGGACTAACCTTCCGAGTGTTGCCATCCGTTCTGATTCGACGAGTGCGTCGATTGTCTGTTGAATTTTGACGCGTTGTGCGATGGTTGAGGCGATAATCGTTAGGAGTCGTCGGTCATCCTCTGCTGAAAATTCGTCTGATGCCTTGTCGATGGTCAATGTTCCGATAACATGTTCTTCAACGATGATCGGAATACACCAAAACGCGATTATATCTTTAGATTCGACGCGCTCTGACTCGAAGAGTTTAACGGTGCCACGCGGTTGACGAGTCTGCGGGACACCGATCGCTTTGCCCGATGCAAGTACCTCTTTCTGAATGTCTTCCATCTGATCATCTGTACCGCGCTTCATCTCAGCCGGTGTAAGTCCCAAGACGGTTTCTACCGAAGTGACTACTTTCCCGTTTTCATAGAGGTCTAAAGCACCTCTATATATCCCGAGCCTTTCGGATAGGATCTCTATAATGCGTTGAAAGAGTCCTTTTAATTCGAGGTTGGCATTCGCGGCTTGGCTCACTTCAAAAAGTGTTGAGATGTCTCGGACCTGTTTTTCTAAATTCGCGTTGACGGTGTTAATCTCCTCAATCTCTTCGGCACCGCTGCGCCGTTGGACTTGCAGCTGTCGGATAATACGGATAATCCCGTACACAAGGAACGGGTAGAGCAGTGCGATGATGATGACATTCGCTGCGCGTGTCGGATAGTGGACAACATAGATCCAATTGGCTACGATTGTAATCCCGAACAGGATGTTTTGTTCGCGCGGACGCGTATAGATAACAGCGAGAATCATCACCCCGTAATAGCAGTGGCTCAGTGCCGGGTAGTACGCCTGCATCTGGAACAGATGGACACCAATATTAATAAGAAGTACAAGCAGTGCTAAAAAAAATGTTAGCATGTTTTTTAGCCATCAGCCATCGGCTGTCAGGGGGCATTCCTGCCCCCCATATCCCCCCGCATGCGGGGCGATATGGGGGGAACAAATTTATTGACTTTCGGCTGACTGCTATTCTCTCAGAAAATTGTTGAGCATTTTTAACCCAACGCGTCCACTTTTTTCGAGGTGGAATTGTGTTGCAATGAGGTTATCGTGTGCAATGGCACTACAGAACTCGAGTCCATACGCCGTTTTTCCTATCACGATATCTGGTGTCTCTGGGACCGGATAATAGGAGTTGACAAAATAGAAGTGCGCTGGATTCGGGACATCGGCAAAGATTGGGTGCGATTGCGTCTGATAGACTTCATTCCACCCGATTTGCGGGACCTTCAACGTTTCGGTTCGCGTCGCTACATCAGCTGCTGGATATTTTTTCACCCGTCCGGGTAGGAGCGCGAGGCATTCAGCATCCTCTTCTTCGCTGTGTTCAAAGAGTATCTGGATACCGATACAAATACCGAGCATCGGCTTTCCAGAGCGGTAGCAGTCTGTGAGTACCTGGTTTAGCCCGCGTTTCTGGAGCGTTTGCATCGTGGCTTTTGCAGCACCGACTCCTGGGAAAATGACACGTTCCGCGTCAAAAATCGTTTCAGCATCGGACGTAATCTGGTTTTTGTAACCGAGGTATGTCAGGGCGCGTGAAACACTTGTGAGATTACCTGCCTCGTAGTCTATGATTGCTATCATATTTTTTCTAGTTTTCAGAAGAATAATTGTCGGTTGTCAGTACGGTTTTTCTACGAAAAACCTTTCAGTCGTCAGTTTGCCTCACAGTGAGAGTTAACCATTTGTGGCAGTTACTTTTCGTGTCCCTGCCACAGCATGCCTCTTAACTTATAACTTATAACTATTTCCTCTGACAACTCATGTGATGGCTTTTTCAATAGTTTTGTAGAGATTGACTGTCTCGATGCCAGCGATGGCGGCTTCAGCCCCTTTGTTTCCTGCTTTGATGCCAGCGCGTTCGAGTGCCTGTTCTATCGTGTCTGTGGTGATGACACCGTAGATGACTGGAATCCCCGTGCTGCCTGATAGATGGGCGATCCCCTTCGCGCTTTCGGCAGCAACGTAATCAAAATGTGGTGTCGCTCCCCGGATGACCGCCCCGAGGCAAAGAACAGCGTCATACTTTTCGCTTTCGGCAAGACATTTGGCGACCCCCGGAATCTCAAAAGCACCAGGTGTCCAAAACACATCGACTTGATCTAAATCAACGCCGTGTCGTTTTAAGGCATCTAAGGCACCGGCGAGAAGTTTTTCGGTAACAAAACTGTTGAACCGGCTCACAACAATACCGAATGTAAGACCTTCACCGAGCAGGTGCCCTTCATAGACGTTTGGCATAGTTTTTATAGGTATCGGTTATCAGAAGATGGGTTATAAGTTAAGAGGTTATAAGTGGTTGGTTAAGACGGATTAGACATCACCCAAATCTCTCTTAACTAAAAACCAAAAGATTTTTTCGCAGAAAAAATCGCACCAACAACCTCTGAACCAAGCAACTGCTAACTGTTAACCCTCCGTTCTTTATTCCTCATCGAGTAGGAGGTGTCCGAGTTTGGAACGTTTTGTTTCTAAATACGAGCGGTTAAAGGGGTTCGGTTTGGTTTCGAGCGGGACACGCTCGACGATCTCGAGACCGTAACCGTCTAATCCCCTAACCTTCTGCGGGTTGTTTGTCATCAGACGCATCTGTCGGACACCTAAATCGGCTAATATCTGCGCACCGATGCCGTAATCGCGTAAATCCGCGGGGTATCCGAGATGTTCGTTCGCTTCAACGGTATCCAATCCGTCACTGTCCTGCACTTGATAGGCGCGGAGCTTCCCTTTAAGACCCATCCCTCTGCCTTCCTGTCGCATATAGAGGAGGACACCTCTGCCTTCCTTCTCAATGTTCTGCAAGGCGATTTCGAGTTGTTCCCCGCAATCACATCTCAGAGAACCGAAGACATCACCGGTCAGGCACTGCGAATGTACACGTACTAACAACGGGGACGCTTCCGTAATATCGCCTTTTGTGAGTGCGACGTGCGTCTTATCTGTTTCGATGTTCTCACCGTCGGTGTCAGTGCTTTCGTAAGCGTAGAGTTTGAATTCGCCGTATGCGGTCGGTATATCAGCGGTCGCGACGCGCCGGATGAGGGACTCTGTCTGTCGGCGGTATGCGATGAGATCAGAGATGGTGATAATTTTCAGTTCGTGCTTAGCGGCGAATTCCATGAGTTCCGGGACGCGCGCCATGCTCCCGTCGTCGTTGAGTATCTCACAGAGGACACCCGCCGGATATAACCCCGCCATACGTGCCAGATCAACTGTGGCCTCGGTATGTCCAGCGCGTCGGAGAACGCCACCCGGTTTCGCATCTAACGGGAAGATGTGTCCGGGACGGACGAAGTCCCCCGAGACAGCATCCGCGTCAACAAATTTCTGGATCGTGTACGCACGCTCCTGCGCAGAGATACCCGTCGTTACCTCTTTCGCGTCAATCGTGACGGTGAATGCGGTCTGCATCTGCGCGGTGTTAGAAGCGACCATAGGATGGAGTTCGAGCTCGGCAAGCCGTTCGGAGCAGGTGGGTAAACATATCAACCCCCTGCCGTATGTCGCCATGAAATTGATGGCTTCTGCGGTTACTTTTTCTGCCGCCATGATGAGATCGCCTTCATTCTCGCGATCGGGTTCATCAACAACGATAATCAATTCCCCGTCTTTGATGGCAGCGAGTGCTTCAGGAATAGTATTAAAATTATTTGGCATCCTTGCCTACCGTTTTGTGGTTATCAGCCATCAGTGGTCAGTCTTGACCAACAACTCGCGCTTTAGCAAAAGTATCTGTAGACGAGTTGTTGGTCAAAGTTAAAGAGGGTTTCTGTAGCGGATACAGCAAACCGGACTGCCACAAGTTGACTCTTAACTGCGTACTGTTAACTGTTAACCGTTAACTTATGTAACCGTGTTTCGCTAAAAAACTGAGATTAAGTGTCTCGGAAGACGGTTTTTCGGTCCAATCTTCCGCAGAGTTCCTGTTATTAAGAAGCGTTTCAACATAACGGGCAACGATGTCAACTTCAAGATTGACGTTGGCACCGGTACGCTTCGCACCTAAAGTTGTGACCTGTTTCGTGTGCGGAATTAAGGCGACCTCAAAGGCATCAGCCTGCACGCCTGACACGGTTAAACTAATGCCATCAACGGTGACAGAGCCTTTGTATGCGATGTAGCGTCTAATGTTGCTGCTCATCGTTACTCGCACCAAGGAGGCATCGCCTTCATCTTTCCACCCAGAGATTGTCGCCACCTCGTCTACGTGTCCAAGCACGAGATGCCCGCCTAATCTGTCGCTTAACCGAAGCGAGCGTTCGAGGTTAACCTGTTCACCGACCCTGCGTTCGCCTAACGTCGTACGGCGCAGCGTCTCAGCGGATATATCGGCAGCAAAACTCTCCGATGTCAGGGTACGGATCGTAAGACAAACGCCGTCAACGGCGATACTGTCCCCGATTTCTGCATCGGTAAGAACATCGTTCGCCTGAATTTCAACGGTGGCTCCCTCTGATAGATGCCGTATATTTTTGATAGTGCCGAGTGCTTCGACGATCCCGGTAAACATGTTACAGGTACCCTTCAATGAGGAAATCGGCATCAGACATCGGTGTGATACGGAGCCGCTGTAATTGCGGTACATCGCTTAAATTCGGAAATCCGTCGCCGCCGATGGGGCCCGGTGCCTCGCGGCCTCCGATGATTTTAGGTGCAATGAAACACATCACCTTATCGACGATGCCTGCAGTGACAGCAGATGCATTGATTTCGCCGCCACCTTCTATGAGTACGCTTGTTATCTCGCGTCTGCCCAATATTTCCATTAAACGCTTAAAACAGACTCGGTTTCTGTCTGCTGCTGGCACGGTTATGACTTCCGCGCCTGCCTTTTGGAGTCCCGCAACGTTTTCAGCGGGTGCGCTCGGCGTTACAACGATGACGACACCTGCATCGCTTTCGGGGTTGAAAATACGCGCGTCTGTAGGTATTCTCGCGTGTGAATCAAGGACAACCCGGATTGCGTCTTGCCCGTGTCTATCTTGCAGCCGTGTCGTCAGTAAAGGATCATCGCGTTCGACGGTGCCTCTGCCGACGAGGATTGCATCTACCAAATCCCGGATCTGATGCCCGTGTTGACGTGATGCCTCGGATGTAATCCACTGCGATTCACCCGAAGCGGTTGCAATCTTCCCGTCGAGACTCATAGCAGTCTTGAGGATAACAAACGGCATACCGGTTTGGATGTATTTCCTATAGATTTCGTTTAAGTCGGCTGCCTCCTGCTCACATAAACCGATGTGAACTTGTAGACCTGCTTCTTCAAGTTGACGAACACCTTTGCCGGCGACCTTCCAGTTCGGATCGACTTCTGCAATATAGACTTCAGCGATCCCGGCACTAATGAGTGCGTCCGTGCAAGGCGGCGTGCGCCCCCAATGGCAACACGGCTCAAGCGTCACGTAAATTGTCGCGCCTTTGGCGTTTTCACCTGCAGCGTTGAGTGCATGGACTTCAGCGTGCGGGGTCCCCGCTTTCTGGTGATAACCTTCACCGATCACCTGACCATTTTTTACAATAACCGCCCCAACGAGCGGATTCGGACTGGTACGTCCCGTCGCCCGTTTTGCCAAATCGAGTGCGCGTTGCATAAAGACTGTATGTGCTTCGTCCATAGCAATATGTTACTCACACCGGATGTCTATTTCTAAATAGTATATCATATTTACGTTAGAAATCAAATCATTTATTTATTCACATCCAGTTCTTCAATACGCACGAACGTCAAATCGCAACATTCCGGTGTAGGAGCAACCGCTGAGTCACGGGAATTACCGATCGCTGACGGCTGATGGCTGATGGCTGATTGCCACAGCTTTCAAAGATTCGAGGAGTTCTGACTGTTTGACGAGATCAAATTGGTGTGAACCGATATACATATACCTGATAATCCCAGTTTTGTCAATAAGAAAGGTTGACGGACGAGCAATGTTGTATGCCTCTAAACTCAACCAATGATAAACGCCATAACTTTTGATGACATCCCGCGTCTTGTCAACCAATAGTGGGAATGCGATCCCGTTTTTTTCGACAAAGCCTCGGAGTTCACGAGGCCACTGTCCGGCGATAGCGAGCGGCGTGGCGGCGTACATTTCATACGTCTCAATATTCTCCTGGACTGCCGTCAACTGGCGGCGACTGTTCGGTCACCACGTACCTCTGAAGAAGGTGAGGACAACGTGTTGCGTCTCGCGGTACGTTTCAAGCGAGACCTTTTTCCGCTGATGCGACGGGAGCGTGAATACCGGTGCGGTATCACCAATGTTGAGAATCTTGTTCTTGCGTGGCATACGCAAAATTGTATCAGAATTTGTGGCGAATGTCAAATTATTAGCAGACGGTTCATTTACCCCCATTTTTTTGTAAGTATAGACTATAGTTGTTATAGGTTGCCGTGTGTGCGAGAAAGTCAGTAGGTTCCTAAGCATGTATCGCCCCTGCATCGACAGTCCTCGAGAGCAGTCAGAAGTGCTTGAGACGTCCAAGTCTCCATCAAAACATCCTTTATCAGGGTAATAACAGCATGAAGTTTCCGTCCTGTATTGCGATGCTCTGCCACCGGTTGTATGGTCTTCTCATAACAGAGAAAGGATAATCCATAAGTCAGACAGGCAATGAACCATAAAAGCCGGATGCGTGCTTTCTCAGGTTTTTTCAAAACGATGTGCCGGAACCCGAATCGCGTCTTGATGTCTCGGAATCCGTGTTCAATCTGCATTCTGCGCTTGTAGCAGTTATAGATTTCAGCACCCTGATAAACATTAGAGATGAGATACATCGGGTCTTTGAAATGTTCGTTTCTGTAGATATAAAGGTTCAGTGGTATCTGGTGTTGTTTATGATAAAGCACATTTGAATATCCGCCTGTGTCCATGTCATCAAGTTTCTTGGTATTTCCTTGGTGTGTGATACCGACGTTGCGACAGATACGCATGACGAAGGCGATGTCTTTTTCCTTGAGAAAGTCAATGACGTATTGTGCGCGTGCGAACCCTCGGTCAAAGACGAGCAAGGGTTTCTGCTTCTTATTTCGGAGGACGCTGAGTGTTAGTTCATTGACTTTCGTGCAGAAGTCCTGAATGATGGTATTATGACTTTTATAGGTTATGTTTCGGATTTCTTCATCTTCATAAACGAGCCAGAAGATAGGTATGGCACGGTTGCGAAAAGGGATAGATGCCACGATTGCTTTCCATCCGTTAGGGAGGTCGGTCTCATCAATGAGCACATAGAAGTAATCTTGTGTCCTTCGCCAGACCGAGCGACAGACGGAAAGGCACCATGCCTCCATGAGAGCCTCAAGGGGTAAAGGGGTTTCAAGGAACCGGAGCAACCGTTTTTGTTTTGACTTCTCTTTTTTGACGCTGATGGGTAAACGCGCTGCGATCGTGTTGATACGAAACGTTTTCGCAGCGGCGACTGCCAAGATAACGAGCAGTAGATTTCGGAGACTCGTTTTTTTCACGTCAACAGCCTTGAAAGTTTCTGAAAACTGTGTTATCATTTTCTTTGGATGGACCCATTTTGGGGTATATCCACATTTCATAAAATACCTC
>JAJEET010000103.1 GCA_022820835.1 Candidatus Poribacteria bacterium | reverse complement strand
CAGACCAAAGGATCAGATATGCCAAGCGCATGGATTTTCAGTATTTACAGATATCGAAGATGCTTTGAAAACTAAAAGAAGGCGTAAAGGTCTTAAAGACACAGAACCTGCCATAGGTGAATTAACTCCAGAATGTGGATTGATTAAGAGTACGCCTTCTCGAACTTGCTATTCACATCACACATGGTGGCCTCCTGATGACATGGAAATATGGTCTTTGTTTCAGATAGTAACGCAGTAAGGAAAGTATTATGTCTGATATACTTAACATCCCAGAATTAGGCGAACTTGAGATTGTAGAAATATATGACTACTTCAATGTGCCTATCCTTTTCTCATGTCGGAATTCTGTATCTCATCTATACATAGTTCTCTTTGCAGATCACTTGCCTGAGTATGAGATGTGGCTCTATGCAGAAGTGTCGCTCACGCGCCTTAATCTTATACGATCCGGTAAAGTTAATCTTCATGATGCTTTTTCCAAGCCAGAAATGAGACGCTTACTTAAAGTAATGATCCCACATAATAATTCTGGGGAACTTAATTCTGAGTATATTACTCCAGATCAACTTCATAGCGATGTATTTCCGCCTGTTGATGAATACCTTAATCTTGGAGATACTCCTCTTGTTGCCCAGACAAATCTAATAGAAATAGCAAAATCATCAGGTAGGGAAATAGTAGGTCTTAACTTTAACTCTGTTGAAGAATATAGTTTAGAAGCTCCAATTCTGCCTTTAGGCAAGATTCTTACCCGTCTTCAAAATGTCATTAACACAATTGGAATGATTAGATCAGAATCAAAACAGAAAAATAAAGGAATTAGGAATAGTATGCAGTTGTCGATACTGGCAATTCAACCTGGATCATTTGATATTACACTTGCTTTTAAAAAGGAGAATACACCACCAATCAAAGATATTCCTTTTATACAGGGAGATACAGTATCGGAATTCCTTAATCTTCTTAGATCAAAGGATAGCGAGTCTGATCTAAAAGGTATATTAAAAAGATTGCAGTCAAGAGTGGCAGAAGAATATAAAAAACTTCTTATATCACTTAGTGAGTCAGGTGCAGATACAACATTCTCATGGGCATCACCAAAGTCAGATGAACAAGAGACAGTATCTTTATCAAAAAATGAAATACCTAAACTCATAGGAATTCTTCAGAGGACATTTCAAGAAGAACAAGAAACGCCTTTAACAGTTACTGGAGAATTAATTGGTATATCTCTTAGCAGTAAAAAATTTGAGATGAAGACAAAAGATGAAACTTACAAAGGATTTATTTTAAAAGACGCTGATAGCAGTATAAAAAATGCAACTGTGAGTCGTAGATATAGGGGACAAATTAAAAAAATATTAAACAAAAGCGAGGCAACAGATGAAGTTGTCAAAACGGAATATTTACTACTAAAGCTTGAAGAGATAAATTATTAGTATTTTTTCTTTTTTCTCTTTTGCACGGAGATTGCCGATGTTATTTAGGTTTTTCAAGTGGACGGTAGCGTTTATCGTTATCCTATTGTTTTTTATCATGCTTGGGTGCGACCAAGGAATGATGAACCAAGCGGACAAGATACTTGTGCCAGAAGTCCAAGAGCCAGAACCAGAAATGGAACAAGAGCCAGAGATCGTAGAAGTTGTTGATGGCAGAAAGTCTATTGTAGAGTTTTACGATCTTGACGAGTTATCCAAACTTCAATGGGTTCACGAGAAAGATATTGAAATCAATTATGGATATGACCCAAGCGGTGAACCGTTTGGCTGGGAACTTGATACAGGCTTGCTTATAGGTCGACCCTCTATGTTGACTATTCCGCTATGGATATTAGACCCAGAACGAAACTGCATGTTATTACACGATAAAACAGAAGTAGACGGGTTTATAGAACCTCACCAAGCGGAGATATTTAATTGGCACACTGGTGAGCCTTACAGGTTTCATACTTCATTATGGGACGGACAACCGCCGGAGCCTATCGTAAGAACGTTTTGGAACGTTCACACGAACAAAGACACTTGTCCGCGAAGGTGGTTCTATAAGGCTGCGTTGCCTATCTATCTCAAATATGTAGAGGGCGACGATAAAACCTCGAAAGAGTTAGGCTTGGCTTCAGAGGATATAGGCGTAAGCATAACGTTTGAAAACGGCGAAAAACTTACTTGGAACTTGTCTGAAATCTACCCTGAACTTCCACCGTTTCCGCCCTTTAGATTTGCTGAAGAAGGGGAATTGTAGGAATTAGCCATTTGCCCAAGTTGGGCAAACTCTCTAAATGACCTCTAAAGCCTCTATAGCAAATACCCTGTGGATGCTGTGCTGTGTGGATAGGCTGAAGTGCATTTTTCATTATGGATCAACGGAACAAACTAAGGTATTAAGTCTTAAAATTTTTCAAACCCAAACTACTTATTGCGTTCATATTTTTCCGTATACGCTTTTACCAAGTCTCCTTTCCGAAAGCCGGGTACAGCCGTGCCGCACTGCTGCGCTAAACATTCGTAATCAATATCCATCAAACGTGCTAAGACGGTAGGATTTTTCGCTTTTAAAAGTATCCATTGCTTACTCTTTTCACACTGATTTTGATCTGTCTCTCTGCGGGAATAGTCTTGCCAGCCTTGGCACGGGACAGCAACATCGAAGGGGTTTTGAAAGACTTTCAAAGCGTCAGGTGTGTTGTTGTATTGCCATAGTTGAAAATCTTTGTGTTGAATGGGTAGCCGTTTATATTGGCGCATGTCGTGATGTGCAGTTGGTAGACGTGTCCATATCTGAAATTCGGTGTTTACGGCATAAGATTTGCCAGTACTGAGGTGGAAGGCATCTCTCGGTAGCGGCAATTGACTGATAAAGCGCATGCTTGGGTCGAGCTGCTTGTGGGTGGTAAATTTGCGGAAGTTGACGGGGACAATAAAGGCGATGATGTCTGCTAAATGGGCTGCGTGATTAAAGAAGGCTATTGCTAATTTGCCGCGTTTGCCGAAAGGTGGGTTTCCAATGACTGCAGTCTCTCTGGGTGTGGAGCGGAGATCGGCGAGTTCAAAAAAGTCTTGAGGTTTTACGTCATCACATTTCGGGACGAGATCGATGCCGAGTCGTCTCTGCTGGGGTAGGAGTTTGTAAAACACGCCATTACCGGCAGCGGGTTCAATAAAGAACATATCATTCGGGTTTCGGTTTAGCCTCATGAGTATATCGGTGAAGTGTTTCCAGCACGCGGCGGCGATCTCTGGTTTCGTATAGAACTGGTCCAGTGAATTCTGCACAGCCTTTTACCTGTAGTGCCTAAGTTAGCATAAGAGAGGACGCGCCTTGCAAATTTATCGGTAAAAATGCTTGCGCGTCCAGATGTATTTGGGTTATTCAAAGCGCACGAGTTTGCCGTCCTTGACGATTAGAACTTTCTCGTCGTAAACTGCGTCCCCGTTAGCATCAAAAGAGAATTTACCTAAAATCGTGTCAAAATCTCTGATACTTGCGAGCGCGTCTCGAATTGCAGTGGAATCAATTGATTGGGCATTCGCGATCGCCGCCGCTAGAATATGAAGTGTCGCATACGAACGCGCGGCGTAGTTGCTTGGTTCTATGCCGAATGTGGCACTATAATTTTCCACGAAGGCTTTATTCCCCGGTGTATCGACAGCAGTCCCCCACCCTACAAAAGTTATCGCACCCTCAGCAGCTGCACCTGCAGCTTGCACATCTGCTGCAGTCAAGGTCCGCACAATAAAGGGCGCGGATATACCGAGTTCATGGCCTTGCATGAGGATCCCAGGCTTGTCCGGCGATAGACATGAAACGAAAATAACATCGGGATTCACGGTCTGGATTCGGGTTAATTGTTCAGAAAAGTCGGTATCGCCACCTTGGAAGGTTTCAGTAGTTATCACCTCAACCCCTTTCGCAGCAAGGACTTCCTGCACGGACGCGTCTCCATCGGTGGAAAAAAGATCGGTTTCATCATATAGTGTAGCGACGCGTTGATAACCGAGTTTTGTCTGTGTGACTTCAATGCCGGGCGGAATAAGTCTATCTGTGGTCAGCGCGACACGAAAGACAAAATCACCAAGTGCGCTGAGTCCGCGGGCAGCAGATGTCGGGCTTATTGCCACCACCTGATTCTCTTGTGCCATTGGAAAAGTTGCCTCAGTTTGACTTGAGGTGGCAGGTCCAAGGATAACAGATACCCCATCCCGGATCAGTTCATTGAAGGCTTCAACCGCTCCTGCTACAGTACTTTGACCATCTTTAATGATAAACTTGAATTGCGCACCTTTGGGTCGCGCATTGTTAATTTCGTTGAGCGCCAATTCAAAGCCTTGCTGTATTGGTTTACCAAATGAATCAGTAAGTCGTCCTGTCAAAGGTAAAACAACACCGATGGAAATTTCGTCACTGGTCTCTGTCATCTGAGGTGTGGTAGGTTGAACCATCTCGGAAACTCGCTCGCACGCGGAGAATCCGACGATTAGTACAGTAATTACAAATAGAAATGCAAAACGTGTGAATTTTTTGGTATTCAAAATAAAGTTCCTATCAGATTTTAGATATGCAGCCCTTGTTTTCCACGCAGAGGTGTTGATGTCCATGGGGTTTTGTAACGCAAACTTCTGTCTTGCGTTCTCAGGGACATCACCCGACCTGCGCGCTTAAGTCGAACTGACGTTAGATGATTATACTTTGTGTGAACCAGAAAGTCAACCTGTTATCATGGCTACTGAAAGAGGCGCAATTCGCCGTCTTTAACAACCAGAACCTTTGGGTCGTAGACTGCGTCCCCGTTAGCATCAAAAGAGAAATTCCCTAAAATTGTGTCAAAATCTCTGATACTTGTGAGCGCGTCTCGAATCGCTGTAGAATCGGTTGCGTCTGCTCTCTTGATCGCCTCCGCGAGAATATGAAATGCGGCATACGCGCGCGCCGCGAAGTTGCTGGGTGCCATGCCGAATTGGGTGGTATAATTCTCTACGAACGCTTGATTTTGTGGCGTATCAACAGCGGCACCCCATCCGATAAAAGTCATCGCGCCCTCGGCAGCTGCACCTGCGGCTTGCACGTCTGCTCCGGTTAATGTGCGCACGATGAACGGGGCGGATATGCCCAGTGCGTGCCCTTGGATAAGTATGCCAGGCTTTTCTGGCGGTTGAGATGAAACAAAGATAACATCAGGAGCCAGTGCCTGGATTCGGGTTAACTGTTCGGAAAAGTCGGTATCCCCACCTTGGAAGGCTTCAGTGGCGACCACTTCAATACCGCGCGCCTTGAGGACCTCTCGCACTGCTGCGTCGCTATCGGTGGAGAAAAGATCGGTTTCATCATATAGTGTAGCGACGCGCTGATAACCGAGTTTTGTCTGTGTGACTTCAATGCCCCTGGGGATAAGTATATCTGTCGTCAGCGCGACGCGAAAAACAAAATCTCCGATCGCGCTGAGACCACGGGCAGCGGATGTCGGACTTATTGCGACCACCTCATTTTCTTGTGCGATCGGAAAAACTTCCTTCGTTTGATCTGAATTAACAGGTCCAAGAATAACGGACACCCTATCTTGGTGGATCAGTTTATTGAAAGCTGCGACTGCGCCTTCTATGGTACTTTGATCGTCTTCGATGATAAGTTTGAGTTCCACACCATGAGGGTGGGCGGCGTTAATTTCGCTGAGTGCCAACTCAAAACTTTGCAAGAGTGGGCTACCAGACGTGTAGCTGAACCGCCCCGTGAACGGTAAAACGACACCGATAGAAATTTCGTCACGGGTCTCCGTCATCTGAGGTGTTGCAGGTTCGATAATCTGGGAAACTCGCTCACACGCGGAAAATCCGACAATTAGGGCAACAATCGCAAATAGAAATATGAATCGTATGAATTTTTTAGTATTCATAAAACTCCTTTGATGACACACGATGTGTGCCGGTGATTCTGTTATCAAATCGGTAGCACATGGTGTGTGCTTCCTATTTTATGTTTCTATTATATCATTTTTACGGTGAAAATCCAATTAAAACGGTTCTCGATTTCAGGGCTATTTAGTTCTCGGTTTTTTCGTCCAATTTTGGACTCCCCGTCCCGGTAGGGCGTGTTTGCGGTGTACGCACCTGCGCCCCTGATAAGGGGGGTTGCGATCTGCATTCCAACCGAACCGGATCCTAAACAGAAACCTTCAAAGCAATAACAACCGTCTCAGACTCATCCTCGGTGTGAGGGGGTTCTAAAGAGATTTTTGAAGGATGTCAAGTTTCCGCTCAAAGTTCGGTTCGGTAGGAAACCGAACCTACCGTGCTTGGTGGTGAAAATTCGATTAAAAAATAGACAATTAAATGCCTCTGATCCACCCATACTTTGCACTTGGCAAAACACAACTAATTAGTTATAATAGAATATGGATCAAAAATTAGAAACACCCAGAAACGTCCGGTGGATTGGTGACGCAAGAGAACGGTTACAGGCTTTTCCGGAGCCAGTGCGTAAGGATATTGGACACGCGCTGTATCGTGTACAGATTGGCGAAGCTCCACCATCGGCAAAACCAATGAGAGGTATAGAGTCTGGTGTGTTTGAGATCATTGATAATTACAACACGGACACTTACCGAGCGGTTTATACCGTTAAGATTGGTCAAACCATGTATGTGCTACACTGTTTTCAGAAGAAATCAAAGCGCGGGATTCGTACACCAAAGAAGGACATTGACTTGATTAAACAAAGATTAAGACGCGCTAAGGAGATGGAGAGAGACTTATGAGCAATCAAATTAAGGTTGAAGAAGGCAGCGGGAACATCTTTACAGATTTGGGCTTTTCCGGTGAGGTTGCGGAAGAAGAACTCCTAAAAGCACAGTTGGGAACGGAGATTTTCCGCATTCTGAAAGAACGCAAGCTCACTCAGGCAGAGGCTGCGAAACTGCTTTGCGTTAAGCAGTCCGAAATTTCCGATCTTAAAGCCGCCAAACTTTCTGACTACAGCGTTGAACAACTGATGACGTTTCTTAATCGGTTGAATCGTGATATTGAGATTCGCATTATCCCCTCGAAAGACAGAAAGGGACAACAGCGAGTCATTGCTGTTTAGTTATAGTTTTGTGCTACAACTCGTCTTTTTTGAGGAAATCTCATTGAAAGATGGACAATCAGAGTTGATATAATATGACAACAGAAGTAAAACCACGTGTTCGCTGGGGGATTCTCAGCACAGCCAATATTGCCACGAAGGTCGCACGGGCGATCCATCTCGCTCAGAACGCCGATTTGATCGCGGTTGCGAGCCGGACCGAAGAACGTGCCGCCACATGGGGACAAGAGCATAATGTCCCTACAACTTACGGCACCTACGACGAACTCCTTGCTGATGATTCACTTGATGCTATTTATATCCCTTTACCCCCTTCGCTCCACGCTGAATGGACGATCAGGGCAGCAGAACATGGCAAACACGTGCTCTGTGAGAAACCGCTCGCTGCGAATGCGGACGAAGCCTTTGCAATGGCAGATGCGTGTCGTCAGAACGGCGTGCAATTGATGGACGGTGTGATGTGGGTGCATCATGATCGCACAGCGGCAATGAAACAGCAAATAACGGACGGCACGCTCGGAGAACTGCGCCGAGTGACGGCGGCGTTCACTTTTAACTGGGATACGATTCCGGTTGGGAATATCCGTGCGATGAAAGAATTCGCAGGTGGGAGTCTCGGCGATTTAGGTTATTATTGTGTCCGTGCGATTCTCTGGGCATTCGATCAGATGCCGACACAGGTGTTTGCGACAGCACGCTACAAGGTGGGTGTCGATTTCAATCTTGCTGGTATCCTCTGGTTTGACGATGAGCGGATCGCGACTCTGGATTGCGGGTTCGACACGGGACTGCGGAAGTGGTTTGAGGTGGCAGGTACGCGTGCCTCAGTTGTGTGTGATGATTTCACCGTCCCGACATCCGAAGGGACTGCCCGGTTTTGGGTTCACGGTCCCGAAGGGAACGAGCGGAATACCGTTGAAGGGTGCATCCAAGAGGTCAAGATGATTGAGCGGTTCTCTCAGATTGTGCACTCTGGAAATCTTGAGGCAGCGTGGTCCGATGTTGCTGTCAGCACGATGCGCGTCTGTGATGCGTTGCTTGAATCAGATCGGCGAAAAGAGGTTGTTCAGTTGTAAGGAGAATTGTATGAAGATTACACGTATTGAGACTTTTGTTGTGGATGCAGGGTGGCGGCCTTGGACTTTCGTGAAAGTGGAAACCGATGCGGGTGTCACGGGGTACGGTGAATGTAGTGATGGCAGAAATCCTAACGGCGTGGTAGGAACTATCAAGGACCTTACGCCGTTACTTATCGGACGGGATCCTCGTGCGTATGAGATGCGGTTTTGGGACATGATTCGCGGCTCTCGCCAAGGCCCTGGCGGTATTGCAGCGAAGGCGATAGCGGGTATTGAGTGTGCATTGGTGGATATAAAAGCGAAGGCGTTGGGAATTTCTGTTGTGGAGTTGTTCGGGGGCCCGACACGAGACGACGTGCGCGTCTATTGGTCGCACTGTGGTACCTCACGTGTCCGCAACTATGAACTCATCGGGGTGCCGCCCTTAAGAACGATGGATGACATTGCTGCATTGGGGCGCGAGGTGGTTGAGAAAGGATACACTGCGCTTAAAACGAACATTGTTATTCCCGGCGATCCTGCTTCCGTTTATTTTCCCGGTTTCAGCAATGGACCCGGTACCACCGACGGAAACATAACACCTCAGCTTCTCCGACATATTGAAACCTTAATTGGTACTTTTAGGGAAGCAGTCGGACCCGATGTGGGTATCAATCTTGATCTGAACTTCAATTTCAAACCGGAGGCGTGCATGCGTATCGCTAAGGTGCTGGAGCCGTTTGATATGCTATGGTTGGAGATTGATATGTATGATCATGAGGCACTCCGTCAGATTAAAGATTCCACGACGACGAAGATATGTACCGGTGAGAATCTCTATTACATGCGCGAATATCTACCCTATTTTGAGTGTCGTGCTGCGGATGTCTTTATGATAGATGTGCCGTGGAACGGATTCGCACCGTCTAAGAAAATCGGCGATCTCGCGGATGTTTTCCAGCTCAACGTTGCGCCACATAACTATTACAGCCATCTCGCTACCTATATGAGTGCGAGTCTTTGTGCCGTGCTACCGAACGTACGTATCATGGAGATTGATATTGATGATGTCCCGTGGAAGGACGACTTGACAACGCACGTTCCAGAAATTGTGGACGGCAATATGAAGATTCCGACGCGTCCTGGGTGGGGAACTGAACTCAACGAGGAGGCTGTCAAGGCGCATCTCTGGGATAATCGGCGAGGCGATTGGTAGGTACGATGACTTTATCTACGAGGTGGAGAGCCGTCACTGCAAAATGCTTATATCATCCGCGCTATGGACAGGATGTGGGCTCAGATTGTAATTACTGTCTAATGAGATGTCGTTGATTGGAACGATCTTTCCTGAGATTGCTGATTGGTGCATGGCGAAAATGGTCTGAAGGACGTGCAGGTTGCTGCGTCCGTCGGTGATGGGTTTCTCTCCGGCGCGTAGACACTCGAAGAAGTGTGCCATCACGTTACCGAATGCATCCGGGAACCATGCGCCGTCTATTAGCGGTTTGATTTCTTGGGTTTCCGGTTCCGATAGGTGAACCGTCATGTCAGCACTGTTCCCGTAAATTGCGCCTTTGGTGCCTTGAATGCGGATTTCCTCATAAGGGTGTTGCAAGTTGCGTCCCGATTCAGCAAGGAATGCCCAGTTACACGAAAGCAAGCCTTGTACACCGCTCCGGCTTTTGAAGAGTGCCACGGAAATAGTCTCGCCTTCTTCTATAGATCGGTTGTGTCCGTGTGCTTGGCAGTAGACGCTTTCGTATTCACCGAACCATTTGTGGACAAGCCCGATGTGATGCACTTGCATCGCTGGGATTAGGTGGCGTTCAGGGAACTCGGTATAGAATCCGTTGCAGGTTATGGAGACGTGATAGATTTCGCCGAGGTGTTCAGTATTGATGTAGGGTTCAATAGCGAGGAAGCCGGGAACGAAGCAGGAGTTTTGATTTACAGCGAGTTGTACGTTGTATCGCTCGCAAATATTGACCATTTCAACTGCCTGTTGCATTGACATTGAGAAGGGTTTTTGGCAGAGGATATGCTTACCGGCTTCGGCGGCGGCTTTGACAATCGGAGAACGGATCCACGGTTGCACGGCGATATCGACGACACCGACATCAGCATCGGCGATGAAGTCTACAATGCGGGTATACCTTTGGTCAATACCGAACTGTTCTCCAATTTCGTTAAGGCGTATAGGGTCTTTGTCGCAGATTGCAGCGACGTGCAGACCTTTGCTGTGGTAGCCGAGCAGATGCTGTTGCCCGATGCCCAATCCGATTAGCCCGATTCCGAATTCTTGTGGGTCCGCCATCGTTTGTTCCTTGCAGATCATAAGAGGCACAAACTAACAGTTTATGCTACATGCACACGGTATCAGATGCCCAATCCTTCGTCAATCTCGCGTTGATAGGTATTAATGGACTCGTCTAACATCCGATCCATCTGAACGATTTGCCCTGTTGCACCGGATTCAAGGATGGCATAAGAGACGGCGACGGAGCGTGTGCCTTGATAGGCATCGACTTCGATTTCTTTGTTTCCAGCGATGGCTTCAGCAAATTCACCGTATTCCATAGCGATATTTTTCGCGTCACCCTGTGTAAACGAGTAGTTCCACAATCGGTCTCCGCCGAACAGGTCTGTTGTGACAGCGTCTAAGCGAAAGTCTGGGACGAGGTCCAGGATTCGTTGGTCGTTGATTGTTTCGTGTCCGTCAATATTGAGGGTAATACTTCCGCCGCCTCGGTCGCCGGGGAGCGTCATGGAGCCTTGGGAGCCGTGAATTTTTCGGAGCCAGCTGCCTTGTCCCCACGCCGCGTGATCTTCAATATACTGCCCGACAGCACCGTTTTTGAAAGTCAGCGTTGCATAAGCAGCATCTTCAGCAGTTGCCTCAAATTCAGCGGGCATCTCGCGCTGCCATTTCGTATAGACACCAGCAGGATTAGAGCCGGATTCACCGGTCACTGCGGCAGAATTATGTCGGATAGGTTCATGAAGCCGGGTTTGCGCATAGACGGTGTCAATTTCGCCGAGCAGATACTCCATCATGTCAGCATAGTGGACACCGACATCGAGTAGCACGCCGCTCTGGTCTTTCTGATGCCGCCAGACGGAGATAAGCATGCGGTTGCTGCCCCCGATGGCATGATGGATAAGGAGGCGAGGTGTCCCGATAACTTCTGCCTCAAGCAGTGCTTTTGCCAGTCGGTTGATCGGATCCCGGCGATAGTTTTCTGCGACGCTGAGGATTGCATCAGATGCGTCAGCGGCACGCCGAATGAGATTACACGCCCGGACCGTTAACCCCATCGGTTTTTCGACCATAGTATGCCAACCGCGTTCGAGCGTTTCAATAGCAACGGTGTGGTGATACGGGGGCGTGGTTGTTACATCGACGGCATCTACACCGACTTTAGCAAGTTCTTCGAGGTTTCCAACAACGGCAGGCTTTTCGCCGAAACGTTCTTCTGCTTGTGTTGCAAGTGATTCAGCGTTTGCCAGGACAGGATCGCACGCCCCAACGAGTTGAAACCGTTGCCAACCTGTCTGATGTAGTTCAGCTAACCCATACATGTGGCGGTGTCCCATCCCGCCGCATCCGACGATCGCCAGTCTAATTTTGTCCATATTCTCTTCCTTCGCTTGTAGGCTGCGCTTTTCTACGAACCTTCTCTCGATTTCAGGACTGCTTCTAACCGTTTAAGATCATTTTCCATCTGTGTTTCATTATCGCGGTAGTATTGGGAACGGCTAAGGACTTTATTCGCATACTGTTTGCCCCTGCTGATTAGGGGACCGTTTACCCGTACTTTACCCGGACCGACGTTGTATGCGCCGAGTGCCAATGTCAAGTTACCTTTGTACTTCTCTAAAAGTGTCTTGAAGTAAGCCAGACCGGCATGCAAGTTTTTATGTGGATCAAATCGTTCGTCTATATCGGTATTAATTTTGGGTTTCCGTTTATCTTGGTACTGTGGCACCTTAAGCCCGAGGCCACGTGCGGTAGCCGGCATCACCTGCATCAATCCGGCGGCTCCATTCTTAGATACGGCGACTGGATTAAAGTTGGATTCAGCATAGATAATGGCGAGCATAAGTGGTAATTCGATATTGTGTTCTGCTGCGATTTGGACACTCACATATTCTGCTTCTGTCTGTTCTGGTTGTTGTGTAATAATTGCTGGCTTCGGTATTGATGTTGATGTCGCCTTTGACGGAGTCGTGTTGGATTTTTGTTCTTTTTTGATCGTCTGAGAAGTATATTCAGTCGGTTGGGTTCCATTGAAAGATATCCCAAGTGAAACGAGATGTCTATGTTCGAGATTTTCCTGATTAAGGTAAGTGTAATTGAATTCTTTTCCTAATTGGTTGAGTGAAAATCCGACGCGCCATGATTGGAAGGGGAGTTCATCGTTAAAGGTAAATGTTGAGCCGACGTGTGCGGCGATTGTTTTGTTTCCGATTTCTATGCTTGTACCGAAGTGCGAAGGTGCGATGTCAAATCGGTTGTGCCATCGGATGATTGGATGCGGTGTAACAACTGCCCCGATAGCGATCTGCTGATTGAAGGTTTGTAAAACGCGTCCATCTGTGTGTCGGATGGTTACACCTGCAATATCCCGTAGTCGCATTCCGACGGCGAGGTGTGAGTTAAGTTCTGCAAGTAGGCCGACATCATAGTTTGGTGCCCAGAGGCTTCCCTTGTAAGGTGCGCGACTGAATCCTGTGCTGACACCGATTTGGAGGGCTCTGAATTTTCTTGCGTAGGAGAAGAGTGCCTGATTATTTCCGAGTTCAAAGCTACCGATCGGGTTTGCGGCGTGATTGAGTAGGAAGCGATCATTGGCGTTTAGGTCAAGGAAATTGACCCCGAATGTACCGATAGGTTGGATAGGGTAAGCGAAGGAGACTGCCCCTTGAGATAGGTCGTATATGATGTTCCCGCGTTGCAGCGCAGCGAGCCCTGCTGGGTTCCAGAGGGGGCTTGTTGCGTCGTCTGCACTACCTATAAATGCACCGCCTAACCCGATTCCGCGTGTACCGACTTCTGGTCTCAGGTCAAGCGGGTCTGATAATGTGTTTTTTTGACCGAGAAAATACGTGAATACAAGAAGGACAGTCGCTGCGAGTAGCAGGCACCATTTACGGTATGGTAATGTACTTAGTTGGTTTTTCACTTCTGCCTTTGTACCTAATTTCAAAGTGTAAGTGGGGTCCCGTTGATATTCCGGTGTTACCGGACAATCCGATGACCTTTCCTTGGCTTACAATTTGCCCGACTTTTACCCTGATGCGCGACAAGTGCCCATACCATGTGGTAAAGTTGTCTTCATGTTCTATTCCAACGAGTTTTCCGTAGCCGCCTTTGCGTCCGGCGAAGATAACTCTACCGCCTTTGGAAGCGTAGACGCGGGTGCCGATAGCAGCGCGTAAGTCTATCCCCTCATGCATCCGGTACCGTCCCGTGACGGGATGTGGTCGATAGCCGTACTTTGAAGTAAGGACTAACGGTATTCGGAGCGGATCACCGAACCCGGAGACAGTGTCGTGAGGGATCCGAATTTCTGTGCCGATCTGTAGACTGCGAGGCGAGGAAATTCTATTGAGTCTTTGTAGGTCTTTCCAATCGACGTTATGGCGGTTCGCTATACCGATCAAAGTATCGCCGGGTCTGACTTGATACATGATTTCTTTGATGACGAAAGCATCTTTCGGTATGCGTAGTGTTTTCCCGGTCTGTATACGATGTACTGATTTAATGCTGTTTGCTTGAATAATTGATTTGAGGGGGACTTTGTACTTCTGCGCGATTTCCGACAACGTTTCACCTTTCTGGATCATGTGCTGTTGAAAACCGGCGGCGAACGCTATCCCAGAAAGTGTTTCTACCAGCAAAACAGCTATAAAAGTAAAAGTATGAATTGGCCTTCTCTTCATCAATTTTCGGGCTGGATCCCCTCGTCTTTAAACAGGGGAGGAAAGCCCGTTCCTTTTAAGTTAGTGACAGGTTTTGACTACCGAAAATACTGTAGTGGTTTAAGTGGAGCAAATGTAGTTCATGTAGACAACGTTTGCTGTTAGACTAATTCCTAACGGTTAACAAGACGTTTTTGGTATTTGTAAAAATTTGTGTATCGGTCTCAATTCCAGAGGAGCCGACTGAAACGACCTCGCTAATTACAGTTACAACAAGTTGAATAACTTCGACTTGAACGTTATCTCCATTTAAGGTTTGAGGAGCTGTCCAAGTAACAGGATTTTCATTGGTGGCGGAAAGTTCACCAAATTGCGTAATGTTGAGCCAGTTCAGCGTGACACTGGTACCTCTCACCCCTTTCACTGACGCTTCGAGTTCTATCGCCTCGCCGGGTTGCACCGTTTTTTTCGTGACGGTAACAGTTACGTCAAGGTCGGTAACCCCTTCTGGTTCTGCCACGTCTTGGGTTTGTGTCCGTTCAACGATATCGTTTGTAGTTTCGGTTTCTTCTGGTATTGTACCCTGTTCTGATTCCGATACCGGGTTATTTAGGTTACTGCCGCCGCAACTCGTTAAACTCAATACAATCCCTATTAGGAAAATATAAAACCCTATTAGGGACATGTAGAAAAACATGTCATTTCGAGATACTCTCATGCCGCTGCCCTCTTTTTATATTCGGATTGTGTGAAACATTGAGGCATTTCAATCGAATACATTGCTATTTTTACCACCATAGACTGTTGAACTGAAGCGAGTAGATATTCGGTGTTTAGAAAAAGGGAAACCGAACAAATTCGCAAATTATACCTTAATCGTTCAAGTCAAGGTGTATGTTGATTTGTAAGCAAATAACGACGATAAAAAGAGTAGGTTACAAAAATAGATAGTTCAGCACAAGAGAATTAGGCTGGGGGCAATCCCCAGCCTAAATTTCGGTTAGTTTCCGGCGTTTTCTAATTCTTGACGTAGGAAAGCAATAATATCAGCGACTTGCTGGTCGCTGAGGATATCAGGTGCATAGAAAGGCATGAGCGTGCCGCCGCCTCGAATTTTAGCTGCCCAACGTTCCAGTGCTGCATCGATATTTCGAGGTGGTCTGGATCGGATGAGTTGGGGTCCGATGCCGGCTTTATAGGGTGTCGGGTGGCAGACGACGCATGCGCGCCCGAAGAGTTGCCATCCGTTTTCAGCATCGCCGCTCATAGCGGCGAGTTTCTCGCCGGCTGCATTTTTGGCATCGTCATCTAACATTGCCATTTCAAATTGGGGTCCCTTGTTATCACCGGAGATCGCTGTGAAATATGCCATGAGTGCTTCAGCGTGTTCTTCAGGGATTGCGGTTGGATCGACTTCGGGACCTGGTATTCGCTGTAAGAAGTGTTGGTAGCAGAAACCGCCGCCGCCTGCTGCACGTTCAAAGATTTCAGCTGAGATCATTCCGCCTTTTGCCTGACCTCGGTGTGGAACACCAATCATACTGTGTCCTGCGCGGATGAGTCCATCTGGATTTGCTGCCTCGTCAAAATCTGCGTGGCAGTTTGCACAGGCAAGCCCAGTGGCGTACCCTTTTGTTGTTTTTCCTGGTTTGATTGTTCCTTTAAAAGTTGGATCGTGAAAAAGTTCGCGCCCCAGTTGTGCTTTGTCTGACATTTGTGCTTGTGTAATAAAGATAAATGCCGTGATCAAAACACCACATAGGGCAAACGAAGCGAATTTACGCATCATAAACCCCCTCTTGATGATGTACTATGAATATTATAGCAAAGAATTCAAATTATTGTCAATAAAAAAATCGTTAAAAATAAAAAGTGCTTGGCACTGAACATTTAGGTTGATTCTAACAAGGCGATATACGGTAGATTCCGATATTGTTGTGCGTAGTCAAGTCCGTAGCCTACGACGAAAGCGTCTGGCACCTCAAAACCGATGTAATCAATGGTGGCAGGCACTCGACGTTTAGATGGTTTATTGAGCAGTGTGCACACCTTAACCGTTTTCGGTTTCAGCGTCAATAGGTGTTCGTATAGAAAATTCAAAGTTTGTCCGGTATCGATAATATCCTCAACGATGAGGATATGTCGCTGTTTGAGATAATTGCTGCCACCGTGGATAAGTTCAACTGCTGATGGTTGTGTGTTGTTATTATAACTCGTGAGTTGTACGAATTCAAAGCGGATCTGTATTTCCCTGCTGGGTTCTTCAAGTTGTGCCTCGAAGATAGCCCGAGAGAGATCGGCGAAAAATATGACACTCCCTCTGAGGACACCCAGGAGTACTAACTCTTGGTTTTTGTAATCCGCAAGAATTTGTCTGCCGAGTTCGCGAATGCGCTTTTGAAGGCACGATTCAGAAATAAGAACGGATTTAGGGAGCGGTTTCGTCACTGCTGGCATAACTGAGGTAGAGATAGTGTTGCGTGTGCGGTTCTATCTTGAAGGGTTCACTGGTCGTATAACCGACGACCCACAAGATCACATCGCCGCAAACAAGGAGTGGAATGTTGTCGCGTTCGTGGCGAGGCACCTTGGCATCTATCAAAAAATCTTTAATCTTTTTCGTTCCTTGCATACCGTAAGGCTGAAATCGATCACCTTGTCGGCGATTACGGACTGTGAGTGGGATTGTATCTGAACACGGTTCTGAAAATATCTTTTTTAACTTTTGATAATCAAATATTGCTTCAAATTTGCCATCGGGTAGTGTCGGTGTTCTACCGGATGTTACATCCCGCAATTCTGTGTTGATTTCGGCGTTTAAAGCGGTCACAAACGTTTTTCCGACAGTTGTGATTGGATAGGAGAAGTTTCCTATTTGCGTTGTTTTTCTTTCAAAACTGATCCGTTGATATGCCCGCCGAAATCGTAAACCGTTCGGAAGTGGCAGTACAGCGTTAGGTGCGTTGCCTTCAATAAGGTTTAGTATCGCTTCGCAGTGTGCAAAATAGAGGTCACTGACAGTACCTAACATTTTAGAGACGCTTTGCCGGAGGATTCGTCTTTGCAGTGCGATGTGGTTCTGTCTGAATTTTTCTCTATCAAGGATAATATTCTCTTGCGAGACTTGTATTTGGCATGTTTCAAATGCTTTGTGAGCGATTGTATCAAGGTATTCCGATTCAACACCTAATATATTGGCAGTACGGCTTAACGCGGCTTTGATGTTCGGATTATAGTCGCTCTCGAGCCTTGGTATTAACTCGTGGCGGATCCGATTACGAAGATAGCGTGTGTCTGTGTTGGTTGAATCGTGTCGCGGGACAACATCTATGGACGTTAGGAACGCCTCAATCTGTTGACGTGTGAATTCTATAAGAGGTCTAATAAATTTCATATCCCTGACGGGAATGATACCTTTCAATCCGTCGGTTCCACTCCCGCGTATGAGATTCATTAGAATTGTTTCGGCGATGTCGTCTTGGTGGTGTCCTAAGGCGACTTTAGTCGCGTCGGTTTCCGAACAGATGGAATCGTAGAATTGATAGCGTACTCTACGTCCGGCGGTTTCAAGGGAGCGTTTCCACTGTTTTGCTAAACGGAACACATCTACTTGCTGAATGGTGCAAGGCAGATTTAGGTGTTCTGCGTGTTGTCGGACAAAGGCTGCGTCTGTGTCAGCGTCTGGTCGGAGGAGGTGGTTTAGGTGTGCAACGTGCAGATGACATCTGAGTTGTTGGCGTAAAGCGTGCAGCCCATAGAGGAGCGCAAGCGAATCTGCGCCGCCTGAGACTGCGACGAGGACAGTTTCACCGTCGTGGATCATTTTATGCTGTAGTATGGAGCGGTGCATCTGTCGGACGAAGTCGGCTTTCATGAGGTGACCAATATTTAACGGCAAGTTTCATCAGTTCTCAGTAACCGGTTGGGATCCCGGTGTTACGGTATGTGCCGAAAGGTCAATGCCGGTGCGGAGAGTCGAACTCCGGACAGCACGATTATGAGTCGTGTGCTCTAAACCACTGAGCTACACCGGCGTGGGGCGGATGGGTTTTCGGATACAATGGAGTTAAGTGTGTTTTTTTTATGTTATGGTTGATATATCAAAGAACGTATTAGGGTTGAGAAAATTGCAGGGGGGGGATTTGAACCCCCGTCCTCCGGGTTATGAGCCCGACGAGCTACCTGGCTGCTCTACCCTGCGGCAAGAATTATTGTTTTCCGTCATGGTCGAGGAGGGACTTGAACCCTCACACCTGTTTAGGGCGACGGATTTTAAGTCCGTTGTGTCTACCGATTCCACCACTCGACCACAAGAACATTAATAGTATACCGTATCTATGGGTGTTTGTCAACTTTTTTTGGCGTTATTTTGAAAAAAAATGCTGATTTCGCTATGTTTATGTGGAAGTGTATGCTATTTTCTGGTGATGTGGAGATTTAATCGAATATCTGGCGGGTTTTCAGTAGTTGATGTCCAATTTTTCTTCGCACTTGACTTTTTTTTTCTAATTGCGTATTATGTTGGTATTATGAAAAATATTAAACTTTCATCAGGGCACGAAATACCGATACTGGGTTTGGGAACCTGGAAGTTAGAAGGTAGACAGTGTCGGAGTGTCGTCAAAGAAGCCATTGCGTTGGGTTATACACACATTGATACGGCATGGATGTACAAAAATCAGCGCGAAATCGGGAGGGCACTTCGCGACATCCGTATCGACCGTGAGCAGATCTTTCTGACAACCAAGATTTGGAATACGCACCTCAAGTATGACGATGTCCTCACGCAATTTGGAGAGTGTTTGCGCGATTTGCAGATGGATTACGTGGATTTACTGTTGATCCACTGGCCAAACGACGATATCCCGTATAGCGATACGTTTTCTGCTTTTAAGAAACTATACGATGCCGGGCAGGTGCGGAGTATCGGCATCAGCAATTTTAGCGAGGCGCAGGTGGAGAAGGCATGTGAGGTATCGGATCTCCCGATTTGCACGAATCAGGTGGAATATAATGTTCGCAGGAACCGGTCAGAACTGCGCGATTACTGCAGTGAACGCGGTATTGTCATGACGGCACACCGTCCGCTCGCTGTTGGGGATCTTGCCAATGATGCCGTATTAAGTGAGATCGGTGAAAATCACGGCAAGACCGCAGCGCAGGTCGCTCTCCGTTGGTTAATACAACAAGACATCATCACAATACCGAAATCGGGTTCAGTGCCGCATTTACGAGAAAATTTGGATGTCTTTGATTGGGAGTTGACCCAAGAAGAGATGCAAACGCTTGATACCAAAATGTAGGGCAGATAAAGTTATTTCAGAGCACTTGTAGCATAACCTGTTAGGTTGTGCGTTTTTATGGATTTTCTTCAGGATCGTAGCTCGTAATGGAATGGAGAGCGGATTCGAGAAACGGACGTTAAATTTCAAATCAGTGTTATTTAACCGCAAGGTATAATTAAAAGATGAAATTTGGACTGTTTTATGAGCATCAGATTCCGCGTCCTTGGTATGAAGGTGCGGAACATAAGTTATTTCAAGATGCACTGGCACAGGTAGAACTCGCTGACAAGCTTGGCTTCGATTATATTTGGGAGGTAGAGCACCATTTCCTTGAGGAGTATTCGCACTCTTCTGCGCCGGAGGTATTTCTTGCGGCTTGTAGTCAGCGGACGACGCAGATTCGATTGGGGCATGGAATCGTATTGATGCCGCCGGCGTACAACCATCCTGCGCGTGTTGCTGAGCGGATTTCAACCCTTGACTTGGTATCAAATGGACGTGTAGAATGGGGAACAGGAGAGTCGGCTTCGCATATAGAGCTCGGTGGCTTCAATGTTGATCCGAAACATAAACGCGAGATGTGGGCGGAATGTACGCGTGAGACGGCAAAAATGATGGTGCAGTCTCCGTATGCTGGGTACGACGGTCAGCATTTTTCGATGCCGCCGCGCAATGTTGTACCGAAACCGTTGCAAGCACCGCATCCGCCGCCGTGGGTGGCTTGTTCGAGTCGTGATAGTCTTCGTTTTGCGGCGAGATATGGACTCGGTGCGTTGACTTTTGCCTTTGTCGATGCAAGCGAAGCCAAATTTTGGGTGGAAGAGTATTACGAGATTTTTGAGAAGGAATGCGAACCTCTGACGCAGCGGGTCAACCCGAACATCGCCATGGTATCAGGTTTTTCCTGCCACAACGATGAGGCGACTGCTGTTGCTCGTGGGTTAGACGGATTCCGTTTCTTCCGGTTTGCGCTAGCGCACTATTATCACGGTGGATCACAGATACCCGGACAGACAGATATTTGGCAGCTGTATAGAGAGACGACGCAGGAGCCGACTGAAGGTAGGGCGGGTATCGGAACGCCGGATCAGGTGCGTGAACACTTGGAAGTGATGGAAGCGGCAGGCGTGGATCAAGTCGTTTTCATTCAGCAAGCGGGGGCGAACCGTCATGAAGACATAATCGAATCGTTGGAACTGTTTGCGGAAGAGGTTTTACCGGACTTCAAGGCGCGGGACGTTGCACAGGATGAAAGAAAAAATGAACGGTTCGCTGAAGCGATTGCGAGAGCAGAGCAACGCAAACCGCCGTTGACAGATCTCGAAGAGGTACCGGTTGTGGATGCCTATCCGGTGATTAAGCGGAAGTTAGAAGAGAAAGCGGAAGAGAGCGGTTCCCCTGAAATAAGTGATGATGGCGAGAAGTTTCTGTTGTCAATAGAGGGTGGAAAACGCACGGAGAAGAACCCATAGACATTGGGGCATTTATCAAATGTGCTTAGGTGGAATCCGATGAAGAATGTGTTGGTCATTGACGACGATGAGAAAATATGTTGGGCATTCGAGCAATTCCTTGAAAGTGAAGGGTATGCGTCGGATGTCGCGAACAGTGCCGAGGAAGGTATACGCCGTATTGCTGCTGACAAGCCGGATGTCGTTTTGCTTGATGTGAACTTGCCTGGGATGAGTGGTTTGGAGGCGTTAGAAGAGATTAAAGCCCACTATCCGTGGGTCATTGTGGTGATCATCACGGCTTATGACGATGTGGAGACGACAGTCGCAGCGATGCGTTTGCAGGCGTTTGATTTTGTGCCGAAACCGATTGACCTGGATGTTGTCAAGGGTGTGCTGGAACGTGCGTTCCGCACGCAATCTGTTCGTAGTTCCTTGGCTGTAGAGGCGGTGGACGAATCGTCTGGGCAGAGTGGACACCGATTGGTCGGCAAAAGCAGCCAGATGCGCGAAATCTACAAACTCATCGGGATCATGGCAAGCAATACGATGACGGTGTTGATCGAGGGTGAAACCGGGAGCGGCAAGGACCTTGTTGCGCGTGCTATTCACGTTGGAAGTGAACGCAAGGAGAAACCGTTTATTCCGGTTGATTGTGGCGCGCTCCCTGATGAGCTCTTGGAGAGTGAACTCTTCGGCTATGAAGCGGGAGCGTTTACGGGTGCCAAAACGGAGGGAAAGCCGGGACGATTTGAGTTGGCAGATGGTGGCACACTTTTTCTCGATGAAGTGGGGAACATGACTGCGACGCTGCAGGTTAAACTGCTCCGTGCTTTGCAAACGCAAGAGATTGAACGGTTAGGTGGTACCCGTAGGTTTAAAGTGGATGTTCGTGTGATCGCTGCCACGAATCAGGAACTTGGCGAAATGGTGAGACGGGGACAGTTCCGTGAGGATCTCTATTACCGTTTCAAGCGCATTGCGATCCATCTTCCGCCATTACGGGAACGCCAAGAGGATATTCCACTACTTGTCACGCACTTTTTACAACTGATTCAGGAGGAACTCGGCAAACCGATTCGCGGGATTTCAGTAGAAGGGATGCAGCTGCTGCGAGACTACCCGTGGCCCGGGAATGTTCGTGAGTTGGAAAATTGTATCCGAAGCGCAGCGACGTTGTCTCGATCAGATGTGATTCTACCAGATGATCTACCACCAGAAATCAGGAGCGGACACGCGGTACATGCTACCGATGATTCACAACTTGAGGCGACGCTTAAGTCCATTTTACGGAACACGATTCAGGAGGCTGTTTCCGAAGGGAGACAGGGCATTTACGAGGATGTTGTCAACCAGTTGGATAAGGTGTTGGTTGAACTGGTTTTAGATGAGTTTTCGGGTAATCATAGCAAGACTGCTGAATTGTTGGGTATGAGTCGAACCACGCTTCTAAAGAAGATTAAACAGACCACAGCTGCTGATGATATGGCGTAAGCACTACAGGAGATAAGATATTATGTGTTCGTGGATTCGGGTTGCGCACCGAGGTGCCTCTGGAAGTGCGCCGGAAAATACGCTTTCGGCTTTCAGGAAGGCACTCGCAATTGGTGTTGATGCTGTTGAACTTGATCTGCACGGGACAAAAGATGGCGAAATCGTTGCGATCCACGATGCGACGTTGGACAGGACGACGAACCTCACTGGACTTGTTAGGGAAAAGACGCTTGCAGCAGTTAAAATGGCAGATGCTGGTGGCTGGTTTCATCCTGACTTTGGATGCAAACAGATTCGGGTGAGTGCGACTGCCGTTAGGACAGTTCCGCGTGAGTTGGTGCCGACGCTTGCCGAATCGTTAGAATGTATCTCTGGAGATGCGATCGCTGTACTCGAAATTAAGGATCCTACTATTGGTAAAACGGTTGTAAGAAAAGTTCGCGAGATGAACGCGCTTGAGTGGGTGGTTATTATCTCCTTTGATGCCTCAGTTCTACAGGATGTTCGGGGTTTGGAACCCCGAATTTCGACAGGATGGCTCATTGGAAATCATAACACTGGTGCTTCACCTGCCGACCTCTGCCAGCGATTGGGGGAATTGGGGTGCAACCTGTTAAATGTCTATCACCCGTTAATCACGGCGGAATTTGCGTATCAGATCCGACGGCGTGGCATTGCCTTGTGGTGTTGGACTGTAGATGACCTTGATCGGATGCGCGAAATGGAGAATTTTGGTGTGCAAGGTATTACGTCTAATTACCCGGAACGCTTTGTTCAGGTTTATAGTGACCTGTAAAAATAATAAGACACATTTTGAAAGACGGACGAGGAGACCTCGCCCCTACGAACTATCTTTTGTTACAGGAAAAGTGTCTACTTCATTGTAGATTTTACTATAGTTTTGTTCACCTGTTCCGCTCGCCGGAACGCGATCGCGATATACGCGAAAATTGGATAGGACAGCAACGCTGTTGACCAAGCGATCCCTTCTAATCCCCAATACCGCATGAACAACCAATTGAGAAACGGATTTAGGACGAGTCTGATGAGGGTTGCGGTTACGATCGTACCGTGTGCCTGACGTGCGAGGTGCGCGCGTATAAGCAGCCTGCTCATGAGACGTGGTAGCATTCCAATCAGGTAGATCCCCAACAACGAAGCGATGTGTGCCTGACCTCCCTCGGACAGTTCACCGTGTCCATACAAGATTGAGACGATGTTTTCCCGGAAAAGATAGAAACCTGTCAAAAATGGTGCCATCAACACCAACAGTATAACGACACCTTGCCAGACGCTTCGTTGGAATTGCGTTCCGTTGGTTGTTCGGTTGTTTTCTAATTGCTGCTCAGATGATGATATTTTCGCCCAATGTGAGAGTAGAACAGGGAGTGTTACACCTGTGAGCGTTTCAGGGATTGCGCACAAGCGGAGTGCGTAATCCAGTTTCGAGACGGAGCTCGCGCCTAATGTGCTTGCCATCCCCCGATCGACGACAGGGTTCAGTCCATCTGAAATCGCCGCACCGATCATGAGTAGACATTGAGGGAAGAACTGTTTGGTGTAGGAGGTCTCTTGTAAATTGAGTTTCAGTTGCCGCACCCGTAGGTTCAGGATGGTGCAGCAACGTGGGAATAGGACGACCACTTGGAAAAGTTCGCCGAGGATCAGCGCGAAGGGTATACTGAGCCATGTTAGAGAGGGTTTACACAAGTAGATTGTTCCGATGACGACGGCGGCACGGAGCCCTTGTGAAATAACGGGGAGTTGGAACGCTTGATACGTGTCCAATATTGCCTTGAGCATCCAACGGATGGATGTGATAATCGCGAGGCAGAGGAATCCACAGACGATACCGAATGTGGTGGTCGGTGTGAGTCCGGTGTTTGGTAAGAATTGTTGGGAAACTACATAAGAGATGACGACGAGGAGACAGCAGAGCCAAGGCATTATAGTTATATAACGGGAAAAGATGGATTGGACGCAGCGTTGTGCCTCGGCTTCACTTTTCATTCGGGCTTCAGCTAATAGTGGAACGAGCACGGAATAGGCGGAGGCAGAACTGAGCAGATCAATCAAGAATACGGCGATGCCCCAATAGTAGTAGATGAAATCCATTTCTGCTGGGTCACCGAACCAGTTGCCGAGTGCGATGTAAATAAGAAGTGTACCGGCGCGTCCGATTAAACTCAGCGGTGTAACGACGAGGATATTTTTGAGGAGAGAGGGTTCTGTTTGGGGTGCGTTATTCGGCATGCAATGTCTGAACGGTGTGCTTTAATGTAGAGAGCGTTGTGGACACCTTCCTTATTTCTTTTCCTTAGGACTTACGCATTTTTCCATAATAACTTACCTACCAATCCCTTTCCTGTCTTGGAAAAAAGGGTACTGTCGCCGCCTTCGTCTACAAAATAGTGGCGGATTGAAGGCGATGTTTCTGAGATCTGTTTAGGCATAATAGGGACACAACCTCTATATGACAGTTCTAATCAGGGAACGTCACGCGTTCGTAGATTTCTTGCAAAGGCAGTTCGCATTGGATGGCGGTGAGTGGCAAAATATCTTCAGGTGCTTGGAAAGCAGTGAAAATCCAGTCTTGCGCAGTAACGGGTGCGGTCTCATTTTTTTCGGGACGGCGGTAACGTTCAACAAGTACCTTGTCTTGGGAGACGAGGATGTATTCCTGCAGGGATGTGAGGTGTCGGTAATGACTGAATTTTTCACCGCGATCGTACGCCTCGGTTGAAGGAGAGAGGACTTCTACGACGATAATAGGGTTAAGGAGTATGTCAAAAACATCGTCTTCAAAACGGGGTTCTTCACAAACGATAACATCCGGGTAGAAGTAGGAGGAAGTAACGGGAGCACTCACCCGCATCGCGTTCATGTAGGTTTCACGTCGGCTGCCTTTTAATAGACTGTGGAGCCCAGCACAGATATTACCTGTAATCAGATTATGCGCTCGACTTGTCCCGGACATTGCTATCAGTTCACCATTTAAGTACTCATACCTGATTATCTCTGAGTTTGGAGGTGCTTTGCGTTCAAAAGCAATGTATTCCTCAGGGGTGAGATGGGTTTGTGCTGCGCGAGCTGCCATGATTTTCCTCCGGTAATAGACTGCGTTAAGCGCGTGTCGTGCGCCCTATTCACGGATTTGTCCGTTTCCGTAGACGATGTATTTGTAGGTTGTGAGTCCTTCGAGTCCCATGGGACCGCGGGAGTGGAGTTTCTGTGTGCTGATACCGACTTCGGCACCGAGACCGAATTCGTAGCCATCGGTGAAGACGGTGCTGGCGTTGACGTAGACTGCTGCGGAATCGACCTCTTTGAGGAAGCGTTGTGCTGCGCTGTAGCTTTCGGTGATAATCGCGTCGGAGTGGTGTGAGCCGTAAGTTTCCATGTGGTCAATCGCTGTTTCGATATCCTCTACCACGCGGATAGAGAGAATATAATCGAGGTATTCTGTGCGCCAATCTTCTTCGGTTGCCGGTTTGGCGGTTGGGTAGAGTTTCCGCGTCCGTTCGCATCCACGGATTTCAACGTCGGCATCTTGGAGTGCTTTACAGAAATCGGGAAGGAATTGCTCGGCGGTATCGGCATGGACGAGGAGGGTCTCCAAGGCGTTACAGACGGCGACTTTGTACCCAACCTTCGCGTTGATGCAGATATTGTTTGCCATTTCGAGGTCGGCGGCTTTGTCAACGTAGATATGGCAGATACCGTCGGCGTGTCCGAGTACAGGGACATCAGATTCCTTCATCAAGAATTGCACGAATTCGTTGCTGCCGCGTGGGATCACGAGGTCGATATAGTCTGGCAGCTGGATGAGTTCGTAGACTGCCTGTCGGTCGGTAGAGTCAACAAATTGGATTGCATCTGGAACACCTTCTGCGGCGGCGGTATCGCTGAGTATCCGAGCGAGTGTCGCGTTGGAGTGTATCGCTTCGGAACCGCCACGCAGGATAACGCCGTTCCCGGATTTGATGCAGAGTGCGGAGACTTCGACGGTTACATCGGGACGCGATTCGTAGACCACAGCGACGACACCGATGGGCACGCGGACTGTGCCGATTTTGAGTCCGTTCGGACGTTCTCCCATACTGATAACAGCACCGATCGGGTCGGGGAGTGCAGCGACTTGTCGGAGGTTGTCCACCATGCGCTCAATCTTTTTATCGTCTAACAGGAGGCGTTGCATGAGTGGTGCGGCGAGTCCGGTTTTTTCGCCATTATCGAGGTCAATTTGATTGGCTGTTTGGATTTTATCTTTCGAGTTCTGGAGGCTTTCAGCCATTGATAGAAGGGCGTGATTTCGGACATCGGCGGAGCTCCGCGATAAAACACGCATCGCCGATTTCGCTTTTTTCGCTTGTGATTGGATTAATTCTTGGATGTTTTCGTTCATGATTCTCCTTTAGTTGGAAGCTTCAATGCGGAACGGATGGCTTGACGCACCGCTTCGCATACACGCATAGCATGTTTTGTGTTCTCAGCTGTCGCTGGATCGCCGGGGTAGCGAGAATCCACTGCATACATAGTGATTATCTTAAAATCAGGATACCACTGTGCCCAATCAGGTAGCCTCGGCACAATCAACATCAGTAATTCCTCGAGATTGTGTGTCCTTGGGACCGGAATGCTCGCCTCTTGAAGCCACGCTTTTAGATATTTTTCGATGCACTGTTGCGCATGGAAACAGATAGAATTGTGAAATGGACGCGACGCTTGTTGCGCCAACTGTGCTAAATTATAATCTTCTTCAGCTTTCTCCACCCACTCCAGCGTTAGCGGGTTCATCAGCACCTTCTCCTTTTTGAAGATGTGGGGTGTGTTTTCTATTCTGCAATGTGTGTCATATCCGTGAAGGAGTTCTCCTTTTTCAGTAATTTCGCGGAGAAACCAATCGTTGTAGGCGAGACGGTACGCGATCTCTTCGGGAGATCGGACTAAGAGATCCATACCGAACTGGTACGGGATACGTTGCCGAATCTCTATCGCTTTATTGCGAAATTCTGATTTTGGAATATCCATTACGACGAGCAGGTCCACATCCGAGTCCTCTGTCGGTGTGCCGTAGGCATAGGAACCGAAGAGAATCACTTGCAGCGGTGTGAACTCTCGCACGATATCGTTAACAACAGCTTGAATGGTTTCTCGGCTAACCATGCGTTCCTCCTTCGGTATGAAGTATGAGAAAATAACACGGATATTATAACATGTCGTTTGGGAAATTTTCAAGGGTGAATATTTTGACATTTTTAGATCAAGTATGATAAAATGCAAGATAATATCACTGATCAACGCCGCGGAGGTACGGATGGTAGACATCAAAACACTAACGAGTATAGAACAGATGATTCTTGATGAACTGAGAGATATTAGAAAAACTTTGGAGGAAGAAATAGAAGATTCAAACCCAACGCTTGATGAAATAAACGCAAGGCTTGCTAACATAGAATCGCTTCTCGTTGATAAAACGCAACAAACGACTAATTCCAGATGAGTCGTGGAAACAGATCAGTCAAGTAGGACGAGATTATCGCGATGTATAATTTCGTCGTAATCGCGGTAGCCGAGTATTTTTTCGATATCTGTTGTCTGTTTTCCGGCGAGTTTGGCGGTTTCTATAGCGTTGTAGTTTACGAGGCCGCGTGCGAACTCTACGCCGTTTTCTGTGAGACAGGAGACGGTATCGCTGTAGTCGAAATTGCCTTCGACGCGTCGGATGCCGGCGGGTAGTAGGCTTTTGCCGCCTTGTACGAGTGCCTTTCGTGCGCCATCGTCTAAGATGAGTCTCCCTTTTGGTGGACGGGAATAGGCGATCCAGCGTTTTCGTCCAGAAATCCGCTCTTGCGGTAGGAAGAGGGTACCGAGTAACTCACCCTTGAGGAGTCTTGTGACGATGAGCGGTTGCTGCCCGTCTGCTAAGACCATCATTTCACCGGATCCGGTGACGATGTCAGCGGCTTTGAGTTTCGTTACCATTCCGCCGGTGCCGCTGGTTGTACCAGCCTCGCCAGCGGCTTGCCATATTTCCGCTGAGATGGTGTTGACGGTGTGGATGAGTTCTGGATTGGCAGTGTATCTCGGGTCGGCTGTGTAGAATCCTGCTTGATCGGAGAGGATAACGAGGAGTTCTGCTTGTGCGAGATTCGTTACGTAGGCGGAGAGCGTATCGTTATCACCGACCTTGATTTCCTCGACAGCGACGGTGTCGTTTTCATTGATGATTGGAATTACACCGAGATTGAGCAGTGCGCGGAGGGTGTCGTTCATGCGAGTGTAGCGTTTGCGGTTCGAGAAATCGTCGCGAGTGAGGAGCATGAGTGCGACGTTTTGCCCATAATTTGCAAACCGTTCTTGATAAGCTGTCATGAGTAGAATCTGACCGGTGGCGGCGGCAGCTTGTAGATGTGGTAGGGTATTTGGACGCTGCTTCAGACCGAGTTGTGGCCACCCGGCGGCGATGGCACCTGATGTGACAAGGATGACCTCGACACCGTTCTGTTTGACGAGTGCTAAATCGTGGACAAGCCCATCAAGAGCGGCTTCGTTGAGTATCCCGTCCGTTGTGATAGTGCTGCTGCCGACCTTTACAACGATGCGTCGTACGTCCGTTAAACGGGTGCGCTGTTCAACTGGATTGCATCGATTTTGGACTATAGGTGAACTCGAATTCATCAATTTGGACTGTGTCTCCTTCTTCCGCGCCTGCGCGTGCGAGCGCGTTTATCACTCCCATATTTTTCAGTTTCCGGTACAGCAGAATCAGTGCTTGTTCGTTTTCCATATCGGTCATGAGAACGGCGCGTCGCGCTTCTGCACCGGTAATAACGAATGCGCCTTCGGTTTCAATAAGTTCAAATCGTGCTGATGGTTCTGGCGGCAGTTCTTGTTCCAAGATAATCGCTGTTTCTGCTTCCTTTCGTGCGCGTGCTTCCAAGTATTGCAAGGAGCGATAGGCTTGCTGCACGAGTGGGTTTACACCGTCGCCGGTAATCGCGGAGATCGGAAAAATTTTCCGTTTACCGAAGTATTCCTGCACGCGCGTCAGGTTTGCCTTCGCTTCGGGCATATCTGTTTTATTGAGCGCGATGATTTGTGGCAGTTTCGTTAGCAGGTCGTTATAATGACCCAGTTCGATGTTCAATCGTTCGTAATCTTTAATCGGGTCTCGTCCATCCGTAGCACTTAGGTCGATGACATGGATGAGCATTTTGGTGCGTTCGATATGCCGCAAGAATTGGTGTCCTAAACCTGCACCTTGATGTGCCCCCTCTATGAGTCCAGGGATGTCCGCGAGGATAAAGTTCTGTTCACGGTTGATTCGGACGACACCGAGGTTCGGATGGAGTGTAGTGAACGGGTACGCAGCGATTTTCGGTGTTGCAGCAGACGTACGTGCCAGAAGTGTTGATTTACCAGCATTTGGATAGCCGACGAGCCCGACATCAGCGATGAGCTTGACTTCGAGGCTAATCTCGCGTTCTTCACCGGGTTCGCCTTTCTCTGCGACGCGCGGTGCTTGGAAGGTGCTGCTTTTAAAGCGTGCATTCCCTTTGCCACCGATGCCGCCGCGTGCAACGACGACGCTTTCATCGGGGTCCGTTAGATCCGCGAGTATCTCGGTAGTATCATAGTCTCTAACGATGGTGCCAGCGGGAACTTTAACAACGCAGTCTGCGCCATCAGCACCGTCTCGTTTTTTGCCGGCACCGTGTCCACCGTTTTCGGCGACTTGGCGTGGGTTATGATGTAGGTCAATTAGCGTGCTCATTCCAAGAATCGCTGTGAAGACGACATTGCCGCCGTTGCCACCATCACCGCCATCGGGACCGCCACGAGGGACGAATTTCTCGCGACGGAAACTGATACATCCGTTGCCGCCGTTGCCTGCTTTGACTTGGATCCTTGCTGTGTCCATGTTTTATACTTTGCTTGCATTGTGCAGAGGGTTACGATGCCTCAAATCCCGCTTTCGTTATTGCCTCCCTAAGATGGGTGGGCGTGATAGACAGTTCATTGAAACGGACGACTGCCTCGCCTTTGCGGAGGTTGACTTTTGCGTGCTGAACGCCTTCAAGTGCTGTCAACGCATCTTTCACGGTCTTGACGCAATGTTGACAGGACATACCGCTGATTTTTAATTTTGTTTTTGCCATAATGTTATTCCTTTGTTAGAAAGAGTTATCTGAAATTGCGTCCGCATGAAGGACAGTTTCGTTTGTAGGCGTGCAGTTCTAAACCGCAAGTCGGGCATATCCGTCTTCCCGTGTGGCCCCCGATCCAGCGATATATAGTTAGCGCGATCGAGAGGAAAAAGATAATCAGAAAAACAATTCCAAAAATTCCAAACGAACTAAAAAGCTCAAAGAAACCCATCTTTAGCCTCCTTTATTTTTTGCTTTGGAAAGTGTATCTGCACGATGGACAAGTTGATGTGTGCGTATGAATCGCCAGACCGCACTTTGGACAAATGCGTTTCGTCCGAAAACGTTCGACGAGACGCGACACAATAACGATTCCTAAAAGGAGCATGATGAGGAATGCGACTTCCCAAAAACCGATAGACACCTTTAGATACCTTTTTAACGCCGTTTTCCTTCAATACGGGAATTCGGCAAACTACGTTTTTAACCCGCGTAGCGTAGACAGATTTACCTCATGCATTGTTTTCATTTCTGGTGTTTCAATGATGAGTGGTGTTTCGGCGAATCGAGGGTCGTTGAGAATATATGTGAATGCGGTTATACCGATATTTCCCTCTCCGATGTGTTCGTGCCGATCCACCCGGCTTTGATATTCCGATTTTGCGTCGTTGAGATGGAAAGCCTTTAATCGGTTTAGACCGATGATGTTATCGAATTGCTCGAAAGTTGCTTCACAATCCGATTCGGTTCGCATATCGTAGCCTGCGGCAAAGACATGGCAGGTGTCTAAGCAGACCCCGAACCGCTCTGCGTATTTTGACATGCCGATCACGTCCCGTATGTGTTCGAAACAGTAGCCAAGATTTGTGCCTTGTCCGGCGGTGGTTTCGAGGAGTGGTATAATGTCCGGTGCGTCAGCGTTTTCAAACAGGAAATCAAAACTGTCGGCTAACTGTTGTAAACCGAATGTTTCGCCTTCGCCGAGGTGTGCGCCGAGATGCGTTACGATGTAGCGGAGCCCGAGTTGCTGCGCGAATTCCATCTGCTCACGGAACGCTTGCCGTGATTTTTTCAATACATCTATTTTCGGGGAAGCGAGGTTGCTTAAGTGGATGTCGTGAACAATGACCTCACCAAGTCCGACTTCTGACCGCGCTGTGATGAATTTTTTGACGATCTCTGAGGTGGGAGGTTTTCCTTGCCATTGATGTGGATTTCGCAAGAAAATTTGTATCGTGTCGCACTCGAGGTCGGTGCCATTTTTGATGGCGTTATGTAGTCCACCTGCAGTGGAGACGTGTGCGCCGAGGATCATATTTCAGTTGGTATCTCCTTGTGTGGTGTTCCAGAATCACATTAAAGATACCACAAACATAGAGGAAAGTCAAGATAAAAATGCAATAGGCGTGTGTAAATATTTTGTCAATTGTCGTCTGAATGCAGGTCGCTTAGGGGCGGGATGCCGCAAATCACGGATGGACGGCTGTTTTGACACCACGTTGAGCAGAGGCGTTATCGAACGCTGCTAAACCGTCTGTAATCGGGAACCGATCGGTCAGTAAGGGTTCAAAGTTGAGTGCTTTCTGGATGAGGAGTTGCTTGGATTCTTCGAGACTGGCGCGTGAGAATGCCCATGAAGCCATCAGTTTGTGTCCTGCGTAGTGGAATTCCTCAAGGTTGATGCGGAGTTCTTCGCCTTCTGGTGCGAGTCCAAAGAAGTTGAGGCATCCGCCTCTGCGGACAATCTTAAAAGCAAATTTGATTGCGGAGGCGTTGTTTGTTGTGGCGGAGATGACGGTATCAACGCCGCCGTTGGTCAATTCTTGGAGGTGTGCTACGGACTCAGGCGATGTGTCAAAGGTGTAATCGGCACCGAGTGTTTCTGCGACACTTCTACGGTGTGCGTGGGGTTCGACTACGTAGGTGGCTAAACCTGCGCGTTTTGTCAATTGTGTGAGCATCAATCCGATGGGACCGGCACCGAGGATCGCGACGGAATCCTTAAAAAGCGTTTCTTGCATCGCATTCAGGCAGCAGCCTAACGGTTCGAGAAACAGCAATTCTTCAGGTGGGATGTTGTCTGGTACCCGGATAAGTTTGCCGGTATCGACACCGTGCTTTGGCATCCGCATGTATTCGGCGTAGCCGCCATCAATATCGTGCCCGATACCTTCAATGTTACTGCAGTATTTGTCGAGGTCGTTCTGGCATTCGGTGCATACGCCACACGAGAGCATAGGATTGACTGTCACGCGTTCGCCGACTTTAACATCGCGGTGTCGGCTGTCTACGATGATGCCTGCGAGTTCGTGTCCCATCACGACCGGTGGTGCGTAATCTGATACATCCCCGCGTAGTGCTGCGAGGTCAGAGGCACAGATACCGCAGAGATCCGTTTGGATAAGTACGTCGCCATCGGCGAGCTCTGGGATAGGTTTTTCTTGGATGCGTAGTTGCTGTATTTTCTCGAAAACGATAGTTTTCATGTTTTTTATTTCTCGTCAGTTATCAGTTGTCAGTCGTCAGTTAAGAGGGTTTGTGTGGCAGCTGCAGTGAACTGGACTGCCACAAAAAGTTAACTGGTAACCGATAACTGATAACTATTCCTTGGGGCTACTCAAACTCGTAAGGCACCGTTTCTGCCTGATGTGTTTTAGCAGATTTTTCCGCTAAATCCATAATGGCAATGACGCGGCGAGCAGACTCTGGTGTCACGAGTAATGGCGTGCCGTCGTTTAAATGGGCGACGATATTTTGGTAGTAACTCGGTCCGGGTCTACCGTGATGGCCGACTTCCTGCTCTTTGGGGTGTCCTTCGACTTCGGAGAGTACTTTAAACCCGCCGCCTTGGGAAGTAATTGCACCGTGTGAGCCGAGCAGTTTCCACCGATCTCCGCCGATTTTGGCAATGTTGGACATCTGGATGTTTGCGGATGCACCATCGGCGACGAATTCTCCACCCGCGAAACGAATAATCGCTTGGACGTGATCTTCGTTGGTAATGTCGTCCCAAACGAGGTTCGGTTGGTAGAAGCCGGTGACGTTAATCATGGGTGCTTCAAGAACATTGAGTAGCCAATCGAGGTAGTGTGCGCCCCAGTCGTAGAATTGTCCACCGGAGATGGCTTTGACGCTTCTCCACCAGTTCGGATTGGGTCTTCCGTAGCCGCCTCCCCACATTTCAACGCTAAAGACTTTACCGATGATGCCGGATTGGACGAGTTCTCGGAGGGTCCAGAAATCGGCATCCCAGCGTCGGTTGTGATGAACGGACAGCATAACGTCGTTCTCTTTAGCAGTTGTGATCATTTCTGTTGCTTCTGCGATTGTGACGCACATCGGTTTTTCAACGACGACGTGCTTGCCAGCCTTGAGGCTTGCCACTGTCGGGCCGCAGTGCAAACTATGCGGTAGAACATTTGCAACGAGATCGACACCGTCGTCTGCATTGAGTTCTTCAACTGAATTATAAGTGCGGATGCCGGGGAAATCTTTTTTTGCGGCATCGGTTCGTTCAGGGTCTATGTCGCAAACAGCGACGCATTCAATGCCGTCGGTGTTCTGCATCATATTTGCGTGGGCTCTGCCCATATTAAATGCTGCGCCATATCCGAGGACGGCACCTTTAATAGTATCTGCCATTTATTTTCGGCTCCTTTTTCGTGTATGAATGTGTTATTATAGCATAGTGGAGAAAAAATTGTGTAAAAATAATTAGCAGACAGCCATCAGCCATTAGCCATCAGCAGTCAATCGTTAGTCGTTAGCCAATTGCCAGCAGTTACTAAATGGCACTGTTGGGTTGTGTTTGAAAAATGGGTTGACGTTTCTTGGGATATGTGGTAGACTCTATTGGTTTTCTGTGAGTGCTGTTTGTTTCTGCGGCCAAGCAGCAGAGAAGGGCACACCTTGGATATATTCGTAGAGGCGTGGTGGACATCAATTTTTCAGTAATACTTTTTGAGGTAATATATGGCGAGAGTTGGACTTATTGGGGTTGGAAATATGGGTGCCGGGATGTCAAGGAACATCTTGAAATCCGGACACGAACTGACGGTGTATGATGTTCGTCCTGAAGCGATGGCGGCGTTGGTGCAAGAGGGGGCAGACGCTGCTGCGTCTCCGCGAGATGTCGGTGCCGCCGCGGATACCGTTTTTATTATGGTGCTGAATGTTGATCAGGTCAAGGCGGCACTTTTGGGGAAAGATGGATTATTGGCGGGGCTGAAACCGGGTTCTACGGTGATCTGTACGGCGACGATCGGACGTTCCCAGGTGATGGAAGTTTCTGAAATCGTGACGGCAAAAGGTGTTAGGATCGTTGATGCGCCAGTGAGCGGTGGTGCACCCGGAGCGGCTGCTGGTACACTCACAATGATGGTAGCAGCAGAGAACGAGACATTTGCTGCGTCGAAGCCGGTCCTTGAAGCCGTCGGCAGGGACATCTATCACGTGGGTGAGGAGATCGGTATGGGGCAGACGGTTAAGTCTGCACTTGCGGTGCTAATAGGGACAACTTATGCGGGTATTTTTGAGGCGTTGACACTAGCGGTGAAGGCGGGTGTGGCACCGGAGACGCTTCGCGATGTTGTCAGTACAAGTGTTGTTGGGAATTTCCTTTTCAGAGATACGACGGAAAACATTTTATCGCGCAACTTCAAGGGACAGAGCAATATCGGTACGATGTATAAAGACCTGAGTTTGGCGAAGCGTATGGCAAATGATTGTGGTGTGCCGCTTTTTGCAGCGAGTGCCGCTTTTGAACTGTTTCAAGCCGGGAAGGCAGTAAACCCAGATGAGGATAATTGGACGATTATCAAAATCTTGGAAAATATTGCTGGTATCGAAGTTAGGCGGACGGAATAAATATTATAGCGTAGGGTTCACGCAAAATCCGTTAATTGTTTGTCGGACTGCAAGATTGGAAGTTTCGTTCTTTCTGTTCAATATTGCGTTGTGTGTAGGTCATTTATTTCATTCCATATATTCATCTGAGTGTACTCCGATTTAAGTTGTTTCGCGTTAACATCGCGATTTTGATTTGACAAACGCGCGTTAATGCGGTACAATTAAAGAGAGTGTTGAATGGGCGCGTTAAACGCCCTTTCAACGGACTGATAGGCAGCAAAAAACCGAAGCTTGGGTTTTGAACGCCTTAGGTCAAAAATGGAAGGTTTAGACTGGTTCTCTATGCCTTCCGACTTTTAGTGTTACGTGAGGG
>JAJEET010000067.1 GCA_022820835.1 Candidatus Poribacteria bacterium | reverse complement strand
GGCTTTGGCACCTTCGGGTAAACCCCATTGCGTGTAATCTTGGGCGAAGCTGCTCGGTAGGCACAGCGTGAAAAAGATAAACAACACTACAAAAATCGCTGATGAAGTGGGTTTCATACGCTCAGATTCCTCTTGCATAATTGTGGAGACTTTGATGGAATGTCTGTCTCGGACTTCTGCGCTCTTTTTAAGTATACCACAAATTAAGTATACCACAAAAGTTGGAAAATTTGCCGTTGAAAATAGCAGCATGACCCTATTGAGGTCTCAGTTCTCTAAATATCTTTTCGGAAAGCCGCGTTCGGTGGTTAATGCATCAACGAAAAGGCGAGTCCAATAAATGGCTACGCTTCGGTTTCTACTTCTACTTCATTATTATGCATAATTTCTTGCAGACCTGTTGCCATGCGAAAGGCAACGATGCAAATGCCGATTGAGAGTGCGAACAGCCACTGATAACCGATGCGTGGCACGAGGATGCCACCTAACACGGGTGCGAAACTCACAGGCATGAGGATCGTGTTCATAAAACCGATATAAGTCGGACGGCTTCGTGGCGGTGCGATATTCAACATGTATGCCATAAAACCGACCATCATACCGTTGCCCAAAATTCCGCCGACGATGAAAATCATCAAAAATGCCGGCATCTGTAATGAAATTGGTAATATGCCTGAAGAAAAAGCGAGCATTGGCGGGATGCCCATCATACCTGCTGTGATAATCAACACCCATCGCACGCCATACTTTTCACCCACATATCCCCACATCGTATTTGAAACGACACCGCTCAGCGCGGAACTCACAATAAAGAAACCGATCGTTGCATCTGAAAATCCGAGTTCATTTAGGGCGTAAGGTATGTAGAACGGGGTCGCCATGCCAGAAAAGTGGGCAAAAACACGGAAAAGGATAAACCGTCGATAATTTGGGTCTGTGCGAAGGAAATGCGGTCCCTGCTTTAAATGTTCGGAGATCGGTTGTCGATTCGGTTGGACAGGGTGAATCGGTTCACGGACACCCAAAAAACTGATGAATGAAAGGAACGCTGCAGTCACGGAACAGATGAAAAGAAAGGCGTAGTTGTAAGGAAAACCGAGGTCCGTTTCGACATTACAGATGGTACCGATAAAGTACATGGTGAACGATTTGAACGCTTGTGTGATACCACCGAGCATACCGGTAAATTCGGATGCGTCTCCGAGCACAGCACGCACGAGGAATCCGACCCAAATAGCGAAAAAACCGCCGTATATTTGTCGGAGACTGAAGAAACGGGCGCGTCGTTGCGGTTCTATCGCCTTAGAGACAATGTCCATGTACGGGAGCGTCGAAACTCCCATCGCTGACGAAGACAAAAAATAGAGTCCGAGGAAAGAACCGGCGAGCAACATCGGACTTCGCTCACCGATTGTGATGGTGCAGAAAAAAACAGCAAGCCATGCTAACACGCGGACGCTCATACCGAGTGCGTAGAACGGCATTTTACGTGGACGGTGTTCCAGTAGGTTGGACATCAACAGTTGCGGCCACATCCAACCTGCTGTCATCATTGAACCGGTTAAACCTACCAGAAGGTTGGAACCGCTTAATTTGTCAATAAAAGCAGGCAGCACAGTCGATGAATCCGCAAAAGCGAGATTGATACGCATAAAGGTGCCTTGGAGCAGCGCAAATCGGAAGTTTCGCCGTTGGTCACCTACTTTTTTAGGCATTCGTTTTTCTGTTCCTATCTTATTATGTTCCTTGCGGTTCGGTCAGGTCCCTCTGATTGATAAGTTCAATTTCCGCGGTTCCGCCTTGAAAGTTGTTCAAGGCTATGTTTTCTGTTTTTTCTCTACCTTGCGGTTGGGTGAGATTTACTTAAGGTTAGGACTTACGCATTTCCTCTTAAAGTCCCCCTGATAAGGGGGATTTAGGGGGTTTAATAAAGTCCCCCTGATAAGGGGGATTTAGGGGGTTTAAAGAACGAAAATTACCGATTTTTGCGTCTAAATGCTCGATATTTGCTCAATTTGCGTAAGTCCTGAAGGTGTATACAAAACATGCGAAATTCTGTCCTTTATCTTAAGACACAATTTTCGGAATTAGGTTGAATTGAAATTTCAACCGCAACAAAAAATTCCTTTACACTGCGCCGAGGTTGTGATAAATTGGATACGAATTTTTCTGAAGGCTTTCGGGCATCAGTTATAGTGGATTTTGGAATTATTTATACACTCGTAGGGGAAACCGGGTTCCCCAGCCCTACGCCCGCGAGTGTGCAAGTAATTACGAGATTTACTATAAAACGTATGGAAGTTGCAAACGGTCTCCCCTTGTCACAAGGGTCCCGGACTGATAACTGAAAGCGAACGAAATGAGCGAACCGATAACTGATAACTATTAAAGGAAACAGATATGGAACCTCTTCGGATAGGATTTCTCGGTGCCGGCGGTTTCGCACGGCACACCATTTATCCCGCACTTCATCTTGCTCCAGTTGCATTACAAGCCGTTTGTGATGCTGACGAAAATCGCGCAAAGGCTGCTGCCGGCAAATTCGGCACAGGTCGATATTACACCGATCGGCACGAAATGTTTGAAAAAGAAGACCTCGAAGCCGTTATTATCTCCATGGGACCTGACCCGCGGCAGCCGCTTGTGCTTGAAACGCTCGCGGCAGGGTATCATGTATTCACACCGAAACCACCTGCACCCTCCCTTGAAGAGACGATCACTTTGGCAGAAACCGCAGAAAAGCACGGTAAGACACTCATGGTGAACTTCCAGCGGCGTTTCAGTCAAGGCGTACGTCAAGCGAGAGCGATTATGCAGACCGAATCCTTCGGCACGCTCACGCAACTCTTCTGCTCGTTCTGCAGTGGGAAATACCCGACGGTCAAAAGCTACTTACTCGATTTTGCCATCCATCATTTTGATCTGGCGAGGCATATCGCTGGTGCTGATGTGAAAGAACTCAGCGTTTTCCACAACGAGGTGGATGGACAAGGCGCGTTCGCTGTCGCCGTAGAATATGCAAACGGAGCAGTGGGCAGCCTACAACTCACGAGTCAACGGTTGTGGCGTCGGAACTACGACTACATCGAAATCACTGGGCAACACGAATACATCGTTTTAGATGGGTTGTGGGGTGCTCAACATTTCACCGAATCTGGCAACACCTTCACCTCTAATTTCTCCGATGAACGCAACGGTGAACTGACGGGTGACGGCATCAGCCTCACCGAGTTTGCTAACGCAATTCGTGAGGATCGGGAACCGGTGTCGAGTATCCAAGACTGCGTTGGCACGATGCGGTTCTACGATGCCGTGCTTCAACGCAAAAAAGGCGTTATCTCTTTAGTGGATTAATTGATAAAGTTTCTAATCTCGTAGGGGTTGGGTTCCCCAACCCTTACACCAACATTAACCGATAACACATACCAGCCATCCTTCCGCTTCTATTTTTTCGAGATACTCTCCAAAATCGCAAGACACGTCTCCCCGTTGACCAACCGATGATAATAATGTGCGACACGTTGGATAAAATCTCGGTTTTCGTGTAAGCCGCGCAAGGGTGTCCCACCAGCCGGTGACCACAATGCTGCATTTGAGAAAATAGATTCAATCCGTCCTTCCACATCTATTTGACTCGCGCCAAACGATCCTCTCAGAATATCTTGTATCGTCCGATCAGGGTCCCGGATTTCATATTCTGTAGCAGTATCGGTGATACCTCTATAATCATCAAGAGACGAGATTGCATGTGGTGTCAGGAATCGGAGTACTGTTGCGAAGGAATACGCAAAATCACATTTGAAAAGTTCTGTACTGGCATCGTAGTTCGGTGAACGGACGATATCGGCGGCGCGTTCGCGGAGTTTCACGGTCTCAATGATGTTAATCCGGGCATTATCGTCTTTGACACGGCGGATGCGGTCAACGAATTCCAACGTATACGCTTTCGCACTTTTACCAGCGATCGGGATATCTGCTTCCACGATCTCCGCATATCCGTTCATCAGACGTTCCAGATGCGGTGCAAACGTCGGGTGTGAGGCTGCTTCGTTGACATATTCGATACCAGAAAGCGTCCCCTTATGCGTAATTCCGGGTACATGCACGGAATTCACTAAGAGGAGTTTCCAATCGTGATACGGTTCGATGCTCTCTTGACTCACAACAACGCCGTAATCGTCAAGCGCACCAAACGGCACGCGTAATATATCGTTTAAATCTTCCAGAATAAGCGGTGTCGCGGGCATCGCCTCTGCATAGGTTATTAATTCATCTTGACCCGCGATCTGTGCGCGTGCAGCTGCTTTAATTTCGTCAGGTACAGCGTAGACCTGCGGCACGAGTCGGTCACCCATTTCGTTAAGAAACCCGACGTTTGTTTCCAACCACGTTGCGTAATCATCACTCCGTTTCGGATACGCGTTGCATAGAATATCGCGGATCACATCGCCGTTATTTCGGAGGTTATCGGTATTGATGACACAGAGTGTTGCCCCTGCACCGTGATGGCAAAAGTGGCGATAGAGGGTCTCATCTAACACATCCATTGCCAGCTCACCTTTAGCGATCCCTGCTTCGGTTACCCCGATAAGGATAAGGTCAAGCGGATTTTCGGTTTGCGCATAAAACTGCTCACGACCGGCTTCCGTGGCGAGTGTTGTCGCGCCGACGACACTTGAAATCTGTTGGATGTCGTGGATACCCTCCAAATCAAACGTGACGACATGGTATATCCCGTTCTGTTGGTTAAAAGCATCGGCTTTTTCAGCACCGCGAGGTTGTCCGACAAAGATACCGCCGTTATAGAGGTTCCGTTCATTGAGGATATGCACAAATTCGTGGGTTAGGGCGCGTTGTAATCCTCCCGCACCGATAGCCAAAATCTTAGTTGGGAGCATGTATTTTTTCTCCTTTCGTCAGAACATCAGCATAGAGGTTTAAATAAGCGTCAGCGATGTGTTTCCAATCATAAGGTTTGACGCGTTCAGTGCTTGCTTTGCCCATTTCAATGCGACGTTCGCCAGCGTTAATCAGTTTGACGAGCGCGTGTGCCAGGCCATCAACGTCGCCTGGATCAAACAGTGCCCCGTTAACGCCATCTACGACAAGTTCATCAATGCCTTGGACACGACTGACAACAATTGGGAGTCCTGTCCCCATTGCTTCCAAAACGACGAGCGGCATCCCTTCAGCGAGTGAGGGTAAGATGAAGAGGTCGGCATCGCGATACTTCTGTGGCAGTTTCGGATACCGCACTGAACCCGCGAAGTGGATATACGAGGCTACGCCGAGGCTTTCTGCTAATCTCAGGAGTTCTGTCTGATACGGTCCATCACCGATGATCTCTATTTCAAAGTTATGTGAGACCTTTTCAAGTATTTGGGGAAGCGCACGGATGAGAAATTGGAACCCTTTGCGAGGGATGAGTCTGCCGATTGTGAGAACCCGGACCTTTTCTGGAGAGGCATCGCGTTGGACAGGTGTAAAAGTTTCCAAATCTACAGCATCGGGAATCACATCCATTTTTATATCCGAACCTGTCTCTCGCGCGAGTTCGCGTAAACCTTCACTACAAGCAACGACCGCTGATGCGTTACCCCAAATCGATCGGATAATCGGTTTCAGCAACAGGTATAACCAGCGATAATAGGGCGGGTCTGGATTGCGACTCGGTACGTCGCGTCCGCCTAAAAATACAACATACGGCACGTTTCGGAATTTTTGTAGAAGATAGGCACCACCCCCCGCAGGAATCCCAAAAAAGACCTGTACGATATCGGGTTTATACTTCTTGGCAAATCTTAATCCGTAGAGGCTCGAACTCACCGCGTAGGTTAGCATTTCATGTACGGCACAGACATTAGGACTTTCCCGAAGGGCACGCACGCGATGGACATGAATGCCTTCTATCTCCTCATATTTCGGACAATCCCGAAACTGGGAAGTAATCAGATGGACATCGTGTCCCGCTGCTGCGAAGTGTTTGCCTAAAAAGTGGCTGACCCAACCGCCGCCACCACCAATCGGCGGAAATTCGTGATTAAACATCAATATTTTTAACTTTTCCTTGCGGTTCGTATTTTTAATTTTCCTTGCGGTTCGGTCAAGCGGGTTGGTCATTCAGAGTGCCTCTCCGTAGATCCGCCTGCGCCGTTGTTGCAGGCTACGACTTCGTTAGATTTTAAGAAAAATAAAAAATATTGCTTGGGACGGAGCAGAAAACCGAAAAACAGAGACATTGCTAAAACTTCAAACATAGGGGCTGGGTTACCCCGCCCCTACAGACGTTTATTTTTTTCTGCAAACGCCGTCGCAAATTTAATAATCGCAGCTGCGATGTTGATGCCGGTGACCGATTCCAGTTCTTCAAATCCGGGTGATGGGTTGACTTCCAACACGACGGGTCCTTCGTCTGTTTCCAATAGATCAACACCTGCTATCTCCAATTCCAGTGCTGCTGTTGCTTTTATAGCGAGACGGGTATATTCTTCCGGTAGCCTGACGGCTTCTCCGGTCGCGCCTTTGTGGATATTTGCCCGGAATTCGCCAGGTAGTGCACGCCTCTTCATCGCAGCAATCGCTTCACCACCGACGACGAGAACACGGATGTCTACTCCATCGGCTTCCTTAACGAAAGCCTGAATCACATAATCGTGATGGAGATCACACAATGCGCCCACGGTTGAGGTGAGCGATGTCGGTGTATCTAACAGCATGACCCCTCTGCCGTGTGTGCCGTAAAACGGTTTTAAAATAAACGGATAATCTCCCATTTCGGCTACGGCATTTTCTAAAAATGTTGCGGAACCGACGGTGAGACTCGGTGGGATAGGCAAGCCGTGCTGTGCAAGGATACGTAGCGAACGGAATTTGTGTCGTGCGGTCGCGATCGCTTTTGAACGATTGACGACAGATGTCCCCAGCCATTCAAAGTGCGCTATCACTTCTTCGCCGTACCCTGCCGTTGTGCGGCTAAGTCGCGGCAAGAGAACATCAATATCCGAAACCGGTTTCCCATGATAAGTGATGCGGTTGTCGGTGCCGCCAATGTGGAGGTAGAAACCGAAAGGGTCTAAAACTTCTGCGGTATGTCCTGCGGCGCGAGCAGCTTCGCTAAGGTTAAGCGTGGAGTGGTTTTGAGGTCCCCGTGAAAGGATGCCGATCTTCATCTATTTATTTTATAATCGTTTTAAGGGTTTTGGCCGCACACTCAGAACCGTCTTCAGCCTGTTGGATCTGTTTCGCGAGCGTTTCAACATCGGACATGCCTACCCATTGCTGCCGTTCTTTGGTGTGATCGCCCTTTCCAGCTTGAAACTGGTGGATAAAACGTACCATTCCAACGGGTCCGAGTTTGTCAACTAATGCTTTAAAACCGAGTTCCAAAATTTGTTCATCTAATCTTCGGGCAGGAGACCCAATGCTTTAGCGTTGGGAGGAATGCCCGTGCCTATAGTTGAAGTTAAGACGGCTTAGCACTTTACAGTCTGATACTTTCGCGTTTTGACAAAGACGCTGGTTTCCTTCCAAAGAATACAGCGAAATACCTGTCTTGCTAAATCCACTCACGCGAGTCAATCCGTGTTTGATATGATTGACGAGCGTGTTCTTAACGAGTCCATTGTGAGTCGTGCCACCATACCGCGGACGCTTGCCCCCTTTTTGTGGGGTCTGTCTATGAAGTTGGCGTCTGACAATCGGTATCGGAGAGATAAAAAACATCTCTCTATTATCAACAACACCATCACCGCCAACAGCATGATAAGCGAGACACCAAGAATCTACACAATGGGCATCAAACGTTTCTGATAACTTCTTGGACGACTTTTTCAGTCCGAGTCTATCCCGTATCTCTTTAGTTTCCCAACCTTGTAACGTCAGCAACTGCCACCGTTTTTCGATTTCAGTATAGAACCACTCTTTGCCAACTTCAAGCGGACTGAAAGAGGTGTTCCACTTCTTCGCACGTTCTATCGTTCGTGCCTTGATGTCCTCAACACAGACGTGTGTAATCGGATAGAGTTTCGATAACCACTCAAGGATACGGCGTTTCCAATCCCATCTCGCACGCGTGCCAGCAGGCATACGGACTTTGTTCGCAAGGCGGTTGGTTCTGTTCTTTCGGTTCGGACACTGCCGTGAACGTCTACTTCTCCGCAACTCGCGACGCTTTTCTATTTTCTTACCGACTTTGCTGTGAGCATCTGCCTGCACATTCAAATAGGTATGCGCTTCGGATTTGACGGTAAAACCTTCCTTCTTACTACCGGGGTCAACACCGACAGCAATCTCTTGTGTATCCCTATCAGAGGGTTCTTTGTTGAGACGGATACAATAGATGCCATTATCCCAATAGGGGGTTGCTTCGCCACGCTTGATGAGTTTTCTTGCGCGTGCGGCGTGCAGAGGCATCAGTGGCTGTCCGTCTTTGGTTTTTACAGGCACAAACATAAGTTTGTCTTCTCCCTTACGGGGTATATGTTGCCCCATCCAGATCACGTCTCAGAGTGGATATAGACTTGGGGAGCATCCATACCATCTTCGGGTGTGCCACCACCAGATCCGCGATATTTTACTGTAGTCAACCGTTTAACTTGTGGGTCCCCGTGTGGCTACGGATGTTCACAAGCCCAAGTCTTTAGACTTGGGTAGTTGACCTGTCATGATAAATGTTTTCTTCTCCAAGTTCTTTTTCCCTTACTCGGATAGGCGATAGTGCTATCTCGGTGCCGGTGAAGGCCCACCGACAAGCAGTTCCAACGGTTCTGTTGATTCCCGCAAAAGTTTCAATGCAGCCTCTCCGCGGCAGCGACGCTCCTGCTGAAGTTCGGTTACACGTTCCCTGAAAAGCAACACCGTTTCAGTAACCCCGGGCTCATTGGTATCACCTGCGAGGATACCCCGAGTGAGCAGCTGAACATTTTTTAATGTAGCACTTTGTAGAACAGTGTGCGTTGCGCACTCGTTGAGGAGTACCCGGTATTCGTTCAACAGATCGGGTCCAACAAGAGCATTGTTCTTCTCGACTAACGATTCGGCATCCAAGATAAAGCCGAAACTGTTATCCTCGCCGTCCTCATCAAGCGCGACATAACGCTCGTTGACAAGCAAAAAAACGTACTTGTGATCGCCAGCCAAAAAATCCTCGGCAAAAAGTTTTTTACCATACCACTCTTTCGTCGGAACAATCGTACCCCTTTTCAAACATTCATTGTAATTCGACTCATCAGTCGTGTAATGTGCCAAAATCATCAGACAAAACCTTTAATTTTAACGTGAACTTGAAAATAAATCTGTAGGTTGGGTTGAGCGGTAAATACACACTAAAAACCGTATAATTTAGACAAATATGCCGCTTTTCAAGGCACTTTCTGCCTAAATAGCGGTAGTGAAACCCAACATCCCACTTT
>JAJEET010000062.1 GCA_022820835.1 Candidatus Poribacteria bacterium | reverse complement strand
TTTGAGTTTTCCATTCTTCGGTGCGCTGCATCCAGTTTTGTGAATGATCTATCCACGCTAAAACGCGTTCTTGGAATTCCTGATCTGTCATGATTGATCTCCTGTATTCAGTAATGGCGGTGGAAAAATTTACCGGTCAACTTCCCCCATCACGATATCAATGCTACCTATAATGGCGATAATATCTGCCACCATTAAGCCGTGGCTGAGTTCTTGTAGTGCGCTTAAAGCACTAAAGCAAGGGGAGCGTCCTTTGACGCGGACGGGTTTCGGTGTTCCGTCGCTGATGATATAGAATCCGAGTTCACCGCGCGGTGCTTCACTGCGGAAATAGATTTCACCCTTTGGAGGACGGACGGCTTTTAAGTCTGCCATAACGGGACCATCCGGCAGTCCTTCCGCCAAGATTTGTCGGACGATTCGGACGGACTGTTTCATTTCATCCATGCGTATTTTGTATCGACACCAGCAGTCTCCAACGACTGCACCTAATTCTGGCACATCTACGGCGACAGGGACATCGAATGCAAACCTGTCATAGATAGAGTAAGGTTCATCACGTCGAAGGTCCCAATCGACACCGGAACCGCGGAGGTTAGGCCCAGTTGCACCGTAGCTGAGTGCCATCTCTGCTGACATAACGGCGACCCCAGTGGTGCGTTCTGTGAAGATACTGTTTTTCGTCAGGAGTTCGTTATACTCGTCAATCATCGGTTCAAAATAGTCTAAGAACTGTTCTATCTCGTCCAAATAGTTCTGTTCGGCGATGGAACCGGGTTCCATCGGAATAATTTCGGAGACACCACCGATTCGGATATAGTTGTAGGTGAGGCGTGCGCCGCAGATTTTCTCGAAAAGGAGGAGCAGCCGTTCTCGGTCGCGAAAGGCATAGAGGAACGGCGTGAATGCGCCGATGTCCATTCCGTAGGTTCCGAAAGAGAGGAGATGGCTTGCGATACGGTTTAGTTCGCAGATAAGTATGCGTAAATATTCTGCTCGTTCCGGTACCTCAAAATCCTTGCTTTCGTCTGATGCCATCAATTTCTCGACAGCAAGGCAGAACCCCCAATTTTGGTTCATTGCTGCGACGTAGTCCATCCGGTCGGTAAACGGGATAATTTGGGGATAAGAGAGGTTCTCCGAGTGTTTCTCAAAACAGCGGTGCAGGTAACCGATGTGTGGAATTGCTTCACGGACGACCTCACCATCCAATCTTAATTCCAAGCGTAGCACACCGTGTGTGCTTGGGTGCTGAGGTCCCATGTTCACGACCATTTCATCGGCGAACGGTTTTAGTTCTATGATTTTACTTTCCGTTTGTTGTGTGTTTTCCATAATGTCGGTTCTGCAACGTTTTTCTAACTTATCTTGCGGTTAAACAACGGAATCCAAGCTTTCACAGTCATCTCTTGAATCCGCTTTCCACTTCGTTCCAAGCTGCGTTTCTTTTTATTTTTAACTTACGTGTTTCCTTCTATTTTTAGATTTTGCCACTATATATGATACCATTTTTGCGGTGTAATGTCAAATCTCAACGCTGTTTTCTAGGCGAGAGCGCGTGCCGTATTTCTACGGGAAAATGTTACACCAGTGTAACATTTCATGTTTAGTGTTTTAGGTTACAAACCAGCGTGCTGTCTGAGTTCTGAAGCGTTTTGTGTTCTGAGGTTTCCTCAGAAAAAAAACGAGAAGTGTAACATTTTCGGTTGCCTGCAACACTAAACCAAGCGAAAACATCTGCTAATAGGGTACTCGCATACCGCGATAAATTTCTGGTTCCTTATAATCTTTACGTAGCGGGTATCCGTCCCAATCGTCGGGAAGTAAGATGCGTCGGAGGTCATTGTGTCCTTCAAAGAGGATCCCATAGAGATCATAGGTTTCACGTTCGTGCCAGTCTGCGGTTTTCCAGATATGCGAGACGCTTGGCAGATGTGGATCGGTTTTTGGGACTGTTGCTTTCAGGACGACACTATGTCGGTGTTTCATTGCATAGAGATGATAAACGACAGCAAAATCTTCGTCCTTTGCATTTAAATCTACGCCGCTGAGGCACATCAAGGAATCGAACGCCAATGTATCGGTTTCGGCGAGATATTCGCATATCTCAGCGATTGCTGCGGGGGCGATGTGGATGCTTGGGTCTCCAGCGAGTTCGGTATCAAAACTGAGGACGGTTTCACCAAACTGTGCTGTTAGGGCTTGATAGATTTCTTCGGGTTTCACGTTTTACTCCATGATCGCGACTACAAGTCGCTCCTACTGTTAGAGCGCGATTGCAAATCGCTCCTACCGTTAGATGCATTGGCGTTTTAGGTATTGGTTTCTTCTGGGTTATCGTTTTCCTCAGTTGGTATTTCTGCTTCAGTCGTAGGTTCGGTTCCTTCAAGTTCGTACCATTCTGTTTTGGTGAAGAGTCTTTTCAGGAATGGAACGTTTTCGCGTTTGGCGACGGTCTGTGTTTTAATTTTTTCTTGTAGTTTGAGGAGCCCTTCAATAAGTGCTTCTGGGCGTGGTGGACATCCAGGTACGTATACATCGACGGGTATAATTCGGTCAACGCCTTTGAGGACATGGTATCCATGTTGCCAGTAGGGGCCGCCACTTGTTGCGCAGCTGCCCATAGAGATGACGTACTTCGGTTCCGGCATCTGTTCATAGAGTCGTCGAATCCGTGTTGCCATCTTGAGTGTAACTGTTCCAGAGATGACCATAAGGTCGGACTGTCGGGGTGTTGCGCGAGGCACACCTGCGCCAAAGCGGTCGAGGTCATAGTTGGAAGCGGCGGTCGCCATAAACTCAATAGCACAACATGCGAGTCCGAAGGTCATGGGCCAGAGAGCTGAAGAACGTGCCCAGTTGGCGACAGCATCAACCGAGGTGACAATTACGTTTTTATCAAGTTTTTCATTAATTATCATGGATTTCTTCCCTCCGGAGGGATTGGACTTCGAGTTGCGTGGATCGGATCCATTCGAGGTCGCCTTTTGCCCAGACATAAGCAAGCCCGACTAACAGGATAGTGATAAAAACGAGCATCTCTAAGAATGCGAAGAGACCGAATTCTCGAAAAACGACTGCCCACGGGAAAAGGAACACGGCTTCCACGTCAAAAATCAGGAAGATCAGCGCGATGACATAAAAGCGGGTGTTAAACTTAATCCGTGTATCACCGATTGGGTCTTCACCGCATTCATAGGGAATGTACTTTTCGCCTGAGAATAACTTGGTGTGTAGGAGGCGAGAGATCGTGAGATTTAGGACGACAAATAGACAGCCGACAATCAAGAAGATTAGGACATTTGCGAAGTTAAAAAGCATTCTGGGTTATCCTTGAGAACTGCGGTGTTTTGAAAACTTTTGTGTGTCTACAATTTTGTTGTTAAAATTATATATCATTTTGCGCTGATTTGCAAGTAAAATTTTGGGTATCAGTTCTATGGTGAAACAACATCCTCAATCTTAAAGGCATAAGGTATTTCAACCTCTTTGCTGATGGGTTTACCATTCTTCATTGCTGGATGAAAAGTGCTTTTCTTCAATGCCTCGATCGCTGCCGCTTCGAGTCCAAATCCGAGGCTTGTCAGTGCTACGATGTCTTTTGGGATGCCGTTTTCATCAATGATTACTTGTAAAACGACAGTACCCTCCTTTTTTTCTTCTTTAGCACTTTTCGGATACTGAGGATTCGATCTGGTTTTATACTTTGGGGGTCCCCATTCGGACGCACGCTGATTGATAATGTCTGCGAATTCGAGTGGTTTCTTCGTCGGTGCCGTATCAGCTTTGTCATTCTCTGGCGATGTCTCGTCTTGTTTCTGCAGATTTGATGAATTCGTTTCCGGTTCCACCGTTATGGTGATTCCGTTTGATACGATGGGTGCTTTTCCACGACGTGATTTGACGGGTAGATAAATATCCTTAACGACATCCTTGTGTCTTTCTTGGATAAACTTAATCTGTTCTTGATAGTAGCTCACGGCATCCGTTTTTGCGGCGGCTTGGAGATTTGGATCGTTCTGAATACGTGCCAGATCTTTTCTGAGTTCAAGGACTTCCGGATGCTCTTCGATTATAGATTCTCGGTATACCTCTAAATCAATTGTGAGTGTCAGGTTGTAAGTGCCTGGCTGTAACTGGAAGTATTTCTGGATATCTTTGAGTGAGAGTTCCTGATTCGCGGATGCTTTGAGTTCAAACCCTTGAACGCATCGGACTGACTTTCCGTCATTGCCGACGACGTATTTTTGCGGGTTTTCCTGTGTAATCAGATGCTTTGGTTCAATGGTTTGTCCGTTGGCATCTGTCACGGTTATATGTGAAAACGCGCCTCTCGTTGCGACGCTGGCAAATGGGACGAGCAGATCGAATTTCCCATTCTGAATGTTGAGATTCAGCGGGATAGCTTCGTTTGCCGCATAGTTCGTTTTCGGCGTTGAAATTTGGAGTACGGCAAGTGCTTGCGACGTTTCCGTTTCTGAAGATGATACGGCTTCATCGGTTTGTGTTACGGTTGTCTGCGTGCCTCCGAGACATCCGGTAAAAATAAAAACAATTAGAAGGCAGCAAAACGGAAGGTTTTTTAGGCTTTTTGGTGTGATTTTCAGATTTCCTATATTGTGAAGTATCATTTTATTTCTCCTTGGATATTATGGATTTGCTATAGCATGATGCCTAATCCAGGGTGTTCAGTTACTTCGATAAATCCATTGACTATTTTCTCTGGTGGTTCAGTGAGTTCTGCGCGCCACTTGACTTCTCCCCATGCGTATTCGAGGATCGCAAAGTTCGGTACACTCGCCATACATTGGACACTAGCGGCGGTTGCGACAGGTCCACTCGGATTGTGGGGCGTTACCATAACGTTTCGCGCCGTGGCAAGCGTGGCGATTTTCTTCAACCCTGAGATTCCGCCGACATGTTTGACATCCGGTAAGATATAATCAACGTGTGTTTCGGTTAACAATCTATCGAAGTCGGTGAGGGTTCGTAGCCGTTCGCCTGTTGCGATCGGGATTCCGACAGAGCGGCTCATGTGTGCGAAGGCATCAAGGTTGTTCAATGATACTGCATCCTCAATCCAAAAGAGGTGTAAGTCCTCTAATTCTTTTGCGACTTGGATGATAGTGCCGGGATTAAAGCGGCTATGGCAATCCACCATTAAGTCGATATCTGCCCCGATTGCGGCGCGAATTGTCCGGATACGATCAATACCGCGACAGATTGCAGGGGTTAGGCTTCCGTGTGATATATTTGAGACGGAGACATCGTCGAAGGGTGCGCATTTTATAGCGGTGAATCCTTCGGCGACGGCGCGTTCTGCGTTGTCAGCAAAACCGGACGGGCTGCGATCCACAGTGGCGCGGTTGATGTTGGCGTAGAGGCGTACCTTTTTCCGACACGTACCGCCTAACAGTTGATAACTTGGGACATCTAATGTCTTGCCGATGATATCCCACATTGCCTGCTCAATTCCGCTGCATGCGGTATGATAGGGGTGGCTTTCGGTATCGCGATAGAACCGCTGGTGGAATGCCTCAAGTTGGAGCGGGTTCCATCCGACGAGTGTCGGTTTGAGAGTGTCGATGGTGTGTCGCACACGTTCGTCATCTCTACCGTGAGATGCCTCGCCGATGCCGATTATACCGTTATCTGCATGTACTTTGACGAAGAGCCAATTACCGCGGTGGTTTACTTGAACAATTTCGGTTTCAATGTCCGTAATTTTTAGAGTGTGCATGGTGTTTGTGCTGTTGGTGTGGCGGGGTCGTTAGGACTGCCGCGCCACACGCCGCGCCACACGAAGGCCTACGCTGCTGCCCATTTCACGCCTTGCGTGAGGAATTTCTGCATGCCTTCGCGCTCGAATGTGCCTGGTCCATGGCCTAAGGTTGTGTAGAAGACGCGTCCAGAGCCGTAAGGTTTTACCCATGCCATCGGGTGTGCTTTGCCGAACCATTCAGCGGATGCTAAGACATGGATATGCGGGTCGTGTGCGGAGATATAGATTTCGTCTTCTACATCGAAATCTTCAACGCCTTGGGTTGTTGGATGCTCGCTGTCCTCAATATGGACAGTAAAGGTTGAACCGGGTGGATGCCAATTGGCGGCACCACCGATGAGATCGACGGCGCGTCCACCGATCCACCATGCTGTTCCGTGGATACCGACTAATCCTTTGCCTTCGTTTACGAATCGGAATAAACCGTCTTCTTCGGGGGTTGCTAAATCGGACACTCTTGCGACAGATCCGTCTTCTTTGCGTTCGCTACGCGTGAAGCCTGTGCCAAAGACACACGCATCATAGGTATTCAACTCTGATGATGCTAAAATCCCTTTGTCATCGGTTAGCGTTGCTGCAATGTCGGGATCTTTGGAAAGAAAATCGTGGATGATACTTGCACTTGCGTTGAAACGGTGGTTTTCACCAGATAGAACAAGGATTTTCGACATGAGAGTCTCCTTTGGAAACGGCATTACAGCCGTCGTTCACGATGAGAAATTGGATGTAAGAACTCCATTCTATGGCAATAGTTTAATGCAAACTCAAAATCGTGTCAAACCAATTTTTGAGGATCGGATCAAAGAAGTGTATAAAAAATTTGCCCAGCCTAACAGTTTCTGCTATGGGTGGCACTTTGCACATCTGATCAAAGATTGTTTTGACATTAATGTTGCATCGTGATATAATAAGATTAATACATTTCAAGAAAGCGAGTCGGTTGGAAGGTATGAAAAAGAATAGTATTGCGTTAACCGTTGTACAGATTGCGACAGGTAGTATCCTCGGATTCGTAGGCGGTTGGGTCTGCATGTTTATATTTGAGGGTATCATTTGGGCGGTGCTGATCGGTGATCGCATTAATCACGGTTTCTGGGTGGGCTTATTTTTACTCATTGCGATGTGTGTCACGTACGGTGTTGTTATCGTAGGTGCGGGCGTGGGAATGCGTTTTGTGAGTCAGAAGTTCGGTGCAGATGTGCCGTTAAAGCCTCTCTGTTGGGGTGCGTTTTTGGGGCCGCCTGCTGTTGTCGGTTTGCTTGCCCTGCTTAACGTGCCGTGGGAAATATTTGGTAAACCGAACCTAATTCTGGCGTTACTGATTCCGGTGTTAAAGACGCTTGCGTATATTGTTTCGTTACCGATGCGGGGATGGGTATCCCTCGGCTTACCTGTCGAAATTTGGTATATCCTTGCTATTCCTATCGGTGCGATATTGGGCTACAGGATAGCAGCTGTTGAAGATACCGATGTGCGTGTGGAACAGACATAGCGTTGTGAAAGTTTTTTTTATGAAGAACTGCGAACATTTCGGAGTGCATACTGGAGGTTTTACCCATCAAAATGCAATATGATGATAAACCGAAGGACGAGTGTGGTGTCTTTGGTGTGTTCGGTCATCCAAGAGCGGTAGAGTTGACCTATTTAGGGTTACGTGCGCTTCAACATCGGGGGCAAGAGAGCAGCGGTATTGTCGCCTCGGATGGCGAGAAACTCACGTATCACCACGGTATGGGTCTTGTTCATTCTGTGTTTACGGATGAGGTGTTAGCGAAGTTAAATGGTCATATAGCGATTGGGCACAACCGGTACTCGACGGCGGGGGCAAGTACGCTTGAAAATGCGCAACCATTGGTCAGGAATTACAAGCAGGGACCCCTTGCGCTTGGACACAACGGTAACCTTGTCAATGCGGTGCAAGTGCGGAATCATCTGGAAAATGCCGGTTCTATCTTTAGCACAAGTTTGGACACGGAAGTGATTTTCCATTTGATAGCACATTCTCGGAACCAGTCTTTAGAGCATAGGATTCTTGATGCGCTTCGGAGTGTTCAGGGAGCGTACTCGTTTGTATGTATGGATAGAGAAACGTTGATGGGGGCTCGCGATGCTCATGGATTCCGCCCCCTATGGATTGGTCGGCTTGGGGATGCGTATGTGTTGGCTTCTGAGACGTGTGCCTTTGATGTGGTTGAAGCGGAGCCGATACGTGAGGTGAATCCTGGGGAATTGGTATTTATACGCTCTGCGCATCGCGGTTTGGAGTCAATGCGTTTTCATAAGCGTCAGTCGGAGTTATCTCAATGCATCTTTGAGTATATTTATCTTGCGCGTCCGGATAGTATGATGTTCGGCGAGAGCGTGAATAACACGCGTCGCGAGTTCGGTAGGCAGTTGGCGCGCGAACACCCCGTCAAAGCAGATGTTGTTATTCCTGTCCCGGATTCGGCGACGATTGCTGCCCTTGGCTACGCTGAGGAGTCTGGGATCCCGTTTGATTTAGGGTTGTCTCGGAACACTTTCGTTGGGCGGTCATTTATGAATCCTACGCAGGATATCCGTGAACTGATGGTTAAAGTGAAGTTGAATCCGGTGCGTGACGTATTGAGTGGCAAACGGGTTGTGCTTGTAGATGATTCGATTATGCGGGGGACAAATAGTCGGACACTGGTCAAGATCGTTCGACAAGGTGGTGCGACGGCGGTTCATCTCCGCATTGCTTCTCCTCCGAATAAGTTTCCTTGTTTCTATGGTGTAGATACACCGACACGTGGCGAATTAATTGCCAGTTCACATACGATTGAGGATATACGCGGGTACATCCGTGCCGACAGTCTCGGTTATCTGAGCATTGAAGGGTTACTAAAATCGGTGAAGTCGCCACCCGATTTTTGCACGACCTGTTTTGATGGCGAATATCCGATTCCGCTTGTAGAGGACGTTTCGGAGCAGCTCCCTTTAATTTAATCGTCAGCGTATGATCTTAGTCTCTGTTTGGAACCTACGAGGAAATTTTTATGCTGATTTTCATGCCGAATAAAAAAAATGGTAACCAGAAAAGACCGAATCCGATAGGGACACCACAGGGGCAGAATACGCTTGTTTCTCTGCTGGTTTGTGCAATTCTCGGTATGGTCTTGAGCAGGACTCTTCCGTTCGCTATTGAAAAGTTGCGACCTAATATGGATGCGGTAGTTGCGCAAGAGATTGGACTGTACATTGCGTTGGGTGTTAGTGGTGTTGTTTTGGTTGTGAGTCTTCTCAGGCCGCGGAAAAAACGTGTTTCACCTCTTCGTAGGTTACTATTAAAGGAACAAGAAAAGTCAGATGGCAGATGAAAAACAGTTGACGTACGCCGATGCGGGAGTTTCATTTCAGGCAGAATCTGAGTCGATTGCGAGGCTGAAAAGTCTCGTTAGAACGACGTATCGTTCTGAAGTGCTCAGCGATGTTGGAAGTTTCGGTGGACTTTTCGCGCTGCAAAACTATCGAGAACCGGTCCTGGTATCCAGCACGGATAGTGTCGGTACGAAACTAAAGGTCGCGTTTAAGGTCGGACAACACAACACCGTCGGTTTTGATATTGTTGCCCATTGTGGTAACGATATAGTTGTGCAGGGTGCAGAACCGCTTTTCTTTTTAGATTACATCGGCATTAATAAAGTGGAACCAGCAGTCATTGAAGATATTGTGTCCGGTCTATCGGTAGGTTGCCGGGAGATCGGTTGTGCTTTAATCGGCGGTGAGATTGCGGAGATGCCGGATCTCTATGCTCTGGGTGAGTATGATTTGGTGGGTACTATTGTCGGTGCTGTTGAGAGAGACGATTTAATTACAGGCAGCGAAATTACGCCTGGGGATCATCTCATTGGGTTAGGGGCTGCAGGCTTGCACACCAACGGATTTTCACTTGCGCGACGGATCCTATTTGACGAATGTGGTTATGATGTTGATGCCTACCTCTCTGAGCTCTCTGCGACGGTTGGAGAAGCCCTCCTCGCAACGCACAAGAGTTACGTAAAATCTATTCTGAAACTTCATAAGGTCTGCGAGATAAAGGGGATTGCCCATATCACTGGCGGTGGGTTACCTGCGAATGTCCTGCGGATTTTACCGGACGGCTGTGTCGCCGACATTCGTAAGGGGACATGGGATATTCCGCCAATTTTTCCGTTTTTGCAAGTGAGTGGGAATGTTGAGGAAGCAGAGATGTATAGGGTCTTTAATATGGGTATTGGGATGGTCGTTGTACTTGCGCCTGATACTGTTGATGTTGCCTTAGGATCACTCAAGGCATCTGGGGAATCTACTTTCTATATCGGTGAAGTTGTCGCAGGCGAGAAGGAGGTACACGGTGTCGGGTCCTAATACAGATGCACAAACGACGCTTCCGTTTTTAGATGAAACTGCTCAACAAGAATTGGCTACTTTGCTTGAGGAGACACATCCGCAGGTTGTTGTGGCGGCGATTCAAAGCGCGGCGGATGAGGACGCTGCGCTCTTTTTTGTTATCTGTATGCAGTTGAAAGGTGAACCTGTTGGAAAAACGATTGCTGCGGATATTGGGAAGATTTTCGCTATGCTGCCTTTTGATAGACGGGTAAGCGTTGCTGAGAAAGTAACTACGACAGAGATTGTTGATGCTGAACGTGCAACACAAATCTGGGACGAACAGATCGCTAAGATTAAGGAGACGCGTCAGAACACAACCTTCTTGGGTGAAGGGTCGTCGAACCTCGCTAAGTTGTTATCCCATATGGATATAACAGAACAGGATCGCTTATTGGAAGCGTTGGAAGTGAGACGACCCGGGGTAGTAGGGAACGTTTCTGAGAAGTTGTTTGCCTTTGAAGACCTGAGTGCTTTGGGAGATGATGCAATCAAGACGATCCTACAAGTGTTAGACAAACCGACGATGGCACTTGCTCTGCACAACGCACCGACTGCGATACGGGATCGCTTTTATGAAAATATGTCAGCATCGCAGGCGGAAGCCGTTGAGGCAGAAACTGAGCAATTGACATTTGAACAGACCCAAATTGCTGATACTGCCCGTCAATCTGTCGTCAGTTTAGTGCGTAACTTTGCAGCGAAAGGGTTACTAAAAATTAGATAACCTCTTGGTGCTGTTCGTTTGCTTGAGGCGTTATCGGTAAAGAGATGAGATAACATCTCTTTAGGCTTTACGAGTTGCCGGTTTAGTTATCTTCGAGTGTAAACTCATAAGGAATTTGAACATTTTCAAGGCTGATCGGTTTACCACCTTTCGTCGCTGGACGGAAGGTTGTTTTTTTCAGTGCTTCAATTGCTGCCTCTTCGAGTCCAAATCCGTGACTTGTCAATGCGACAATATCTTTAGGAATACCGTTTTCATCGATGGTTGCTTCGAGAAGGACGGTTTCTTCCTTCTCTGCTTTTTTAGCAGCGTCTGGATACTTCGGTTCCACCCTAAATTTGTAGGTAGGTTCAACAATGCCTGCTTCAGTCTTGATCTCAATATTTCCTGTTCCAAGATCAGCATCCGGTGCAGGCGTGTCGAGTTTATCAAGTACTGTTGGTGCTTCACGCTCGAGTTCAAAGGCTGGCGTTGTCGTTTCGGGTTCAATCGTTGTTGATGGTTGAATAAAATTACGGTCAATGTCTATCACTGCGGGTCCGTCACTTACGTCAGGTGCTGTAAGATCGATTCCTGTATCCGTACCCTCGGGAATTGTGAAGGCACCATTTGATGGCAATTGTGCGGTGGCAGTCCTTATTGGCTGCTTGAGGACAGGTTTCTGCTCTTGCTGTTTGCTTTCAAACTTTGGTGTTTCCCGACGTCTGAATCGGCGTTTCGCTTTCGGTTCTTCTTTTACCATACTGACATCAAACGTTTCGCTTTCCTGTTCGATCCGCTCAACGATGACAAAAACGCTGATGAAAATTGCAATAAGCGCGTGAAAGACCATCGCGACTGTAAAGGCTGCGGAACTCCGTCCTATGTGTTTCTGCGTGATCGTGTGTTTCGGTGAGTTTGCTTGTGCCGTGGAAATGCTGCGCTGCTGGTCGGAATCGAGGGTAACCTTCTTTAATGCAACAAAACGTTTCGGTTTTTTACGTTCTGCCCGACGTTGTCGCATATCGCTGAGTATGCCGGAAGTTCTGCTACTCATTCGCTTTTCCTCCTATGAAGAGAAGATGGGTAGTCTCGGTCTTTGGACATCTAATGTTGTGACAATGACTCAAACCGATGTAGCTAAAAATGCTTTGAGAACTATTCGCAAGTACCTATATTAAACGTCAGAAACGCCTAAGACGTTTAATAGGACTCACGGCGTATAGTAATAATACCACTATTTTATCATAAATATATTCTAATTATAACATATTTTTTCTTTTGTGTCAATTTTTTTATACGGTTCGTATTATTCGGTTTTACTATAAATCGGTACAATTGGGCATGGTTCCCTAAAACTAAATGTCCTTACTCCGATGGGTGTTGTCTCTTGTGTTAGGGGTTCCACCAATAGGTCATCTTCGCGACGATGGTTGAATCCAGCAAGACCGTTTTTGTGGTGCCGTCGGTATCGTAGGTTTGATTGAAAACGAAATAGAAGTCGCTTCCTGGCCGATAGATGTAATTAATCAAGAAATTGGCGGACACAACGTCACTTTCTGTGTTCCACTGTGCAAAGAGTTTTGCAAAGAGTGCTGTGGTAAACGAGTAATCCAATCTGCCTCTGAAAAGGTTGACGTAAATGGGGCGAGGCTGTCTATCGGTAAAATACGCGGTCGGTAGGTCTACTATCTGGTTAAGTTGGTACTCAGCACTTACGCTTATATGCCCGTTCGGTTTAAGGGTGGTTTGTAGATATGCCCTACGTACTTTGCCTTGATAGAAATCTTCAATACCTCCGCCGACACTTGTGCTGATAGGTCGATTATCACTGCTGGAGGCACGGAAACCAAATGCGTTAGAATAATAGCCGCCTATTGGAATCTCTATACCATCGCGAAAATCGAAAACTTCGTCCAATTGTTCAAAGCTGCGTCCAAGATTAAAAAAGATGGAATCTCCTGAGCTGAATTGAAACCAGTTGGTGTAAGAGATATCCCATTCTTCCAATTCGTTGTTATGATTGAGGATATAGTCTATCTCTGGTCCGGTCCAAATTTGCCGAATGCCGAATTTTTGGGGCATTGGTACCCAACGTGTCTCACCGCGAATGTGCCGAATACCGGTGCGTCTAACATATCCGACAGCGGGGTTAAAATCCTCGCCAATATCGGTATACGAACCTTCTACACGCAAATACCTGCTCCGCCAGTTGGAACCGATATACCATGCATTATTCTGTCCGGATGTGTCCGGTTCAAACGTTCGAGACCACAGCCCCCGTACATCGAGGCTGTCATTGGGTCGGTATTCAAAATCGAAACCGCCTGCGCGGTTGTAGTTCTCAATTTCGTCTTTATTCACAAGGATCATCCCCATACGTGAACCGGAAGCGATGTCTTTTGTAATTCGGACGACAGAATAATTAGTGCGTGGAATGTCAATTGGATCATCTTCCGTATCATCATGGAACTGATCTGTCAGGACATTGAGAAGCCCTACGCCGTAAGAACCGATTTTGCCGCTCGTTTTTCCGCCAAAGATAATTGGGATTGCGTTTCCTTCTGTGAGTCCAATTCGTCGGCTGTAAAACAGGAGCATCGGCGGCGGTCTGCGGAAACTGGTTCGTGGCACGCCGAAATCGAAAAGTCCGGCACCTTCTAAAAAGAAAGGACGCTTTTCGGGGAAGAATAGGCTAAATCGGGTAAGGTTCACCTGTTCTTCATCTGCTTCGACCTGTGCGAAGTCAGTGTTGAAGGTAGCATCGGCGGTCAGATTTGAGGTGATCCCGTATTTTGCGTCAAATCCGAATTTGAATTCACGCGTCGTTTCGAGCATTGCGTCGTCGTTGCTGACTTGTGTGATACCTGGCAAAACGTATGGGAGAATTTCTAAGTTCCGAGATGGTGTGATCCCTTTGAGTCCGACGAGACTGCCGACGTTTGCTGTCCGGTATTTTGCTCTGCCGCCGTAAGAGGCGGGAACGGGCATCCATATTCCTTCTTCTTGATGGCGTGCGATCCCACGCCCGGCATTGATACCCCAGGTCATCGGATCATTCTTTTCAAACCGTAGTTGACTGAACGGGATACTGAGTTCGGCGGTCCAATAGGTATCGTTGATTTTCGATTTGCATTTGACAACGGCATCCCAGTCAGTGTTCATTGTGTCGCCGCTGTTCGTGATGGCTCTATCTTGTATTGCGCCGAGCGGATTGAGACGGAAGAAAAAGCCGCTGCGTTTGTCGTTATATGTATCGAGTAGCACAAAGACGTTATCGTTTTCGTGTAGGTCTCGGGCATCGCGTCGCATCTCATTTGCGATGAGTTTAGACATATCCGAATCGTAACAGGTGAAACCGAAGTAGATATTCTCATCGTCGTAGAGGATCCGAAGTTCTGTTGTTTCGGTAATGTTCTCGCCTTCGTTTGGTTCTACTTGTGTGAACTCGTTCATCGGTTCGGCGTGTTGCCAATCTGCTTCCGTTAAATCGCCATCAATCTCGACGCTCTCGTAAGTGCGGTATGCCTTAATTTCCTTGGGGTCTAACTCGGCATAAATGTTAGTGACGGTGGTGTTCAACAGCGCAATGATAAACAGAGAAATTACGATTTTTTGGAATTTTGGTGGAGAAGATAATAGATGTCTGTCCAAGAACGTTGCCTCCTTTGGGTAAAGAGTCTATTCTTTTTTAATAAGACGAAAAAGGAGGTAAATTAGACTATATAAATTTCAGATGAACGGACTTATCAAAATTCCAGCACCATTGCTACGAATGGGATAATCGGTAATTGTGAAATGGGTTCTTCTTTCGTAAAATTCTGGCTATAACGTACTTCGAGTATATTGTTTCGGTTATAGAGGTTCCAAACTTCAAGTGCGAACCCTAATTTCCAGTCTTGGTCCTCTAAACCTCCGAATAATTGGAAGTGGAGACTCAAGTCTAAGCGGTGGTATGGCGCGGTGCGTGTCCATCCTCCATAGATCGGTTGCCATTTCATCTCCTTGGTCCGGAAGTTTGTGAAGATCGTTCGTGCTATTAATGGTGCGTAAAGTACCCCGCTTTGGTATTGCCACTTTGCGTTTAGGTCTAACGTTTTGATGAGTGGAATTGATGCCAGCGATTCTGGGGGTGCGCTGTAACTCGTGGCGAGCGTCAGCACGTGCGGGCTATTGTAGGTATAGAAACGATGGAATTTTTCGGAGAAATCCCGACGTTTGGAGACGGTGTATGCATACGCTACCCACCCGTTAAAAGTTTTAGAAAATTGGTATTCTAAAGAGGCTTCAAATCCACGGACAAAACCTGTCTGACCGTTCTGATACTGTTTTTCATCTTGATTATATCTAATGAGGTCCTGGAGTGTTTTGTAGTAGCCCGCGAGATTCACTTCTGCCCCGAACGGTAAGGGTTGTTTCAACTCAAGGATATAATGCGTTGCACGACTCAGTTCAAGGTCCTTATTTGGTGTCACACCGAGGACGGTCTGCTCCAAGCGTGGATTCTGTGCATAGCGTCCATAGCTGAAATGGAGCGTTGTTTCAGCCGGAAGGTCGAGTCGAAGTTGTCCGCGCGGTTGCAATGATAGGCTATCTGTAAGATTAAAGTAACTCGCTCGCATTCCGAAGGTGCCGAAAAGTCCGAGATGTTTAGAAGAGAGAAAGTTGTGTTGAGTTTGGAGATACCCCTCTAAATTGTGGAGGTTTCGGGTTTTCGTGACATTAAGTGTTGTAAAGTTTTGTCGAATCCGGAACTCATAATCTGGGTCTCCTTCTTCAGGTCGACGCGCACCGTGGCTGATGACGGTTGAAGGGTTGTTTGACAGCAAGTAGCCGAACTCTACATCAGTCTTCTCTGAGGATGTTGTGTAAGTAAAATCGTTCCGAAGGGCATAGACGGACGATGCTGTGCGATAGTAGTACCCTTCACCGAAGAATATTTCGTTTTCAGAAAACGAACGGGTTAATGATAAAATTGATCGGAATCGCGGCAAGAGTTGCGAATAGAAATGGATGCCTTGGACATCAAACGGGTTCTCTGAATTTAGAGGTCCTTGGAGATCGCTGTTATGAACCTCCTGCGATCCGAGTTGTAATTTAAAGGCATCATACGCGGTAACTGCATTAAGGACAAGTCCATGATTATTATTGAGTTTGTAAACGCCTTTTAGTTGGTAACTCCAAAAGCGTGGGACTTGCCGTACCAGATCTTCGACTTCTACTAAGCGTGATGCCAATTCAAAGAGTGGTTCCAAGTAGCTAAGTCTACCAAAAGCGTACCAATACCCTTGTCCGCTTACCGCTTTGTCTAAATAGTCAGCGTCGTTCCGCACAGGTGTTTCGTTGATTTTGTCGCTGTTAGTGTCCTTTCGATTTTCAGATTGGTTGCTAAAGTCAAAAGCACCATTGAAGAAGGCTTCGGAATAGATGAAACTCGGTTTTATTGTTGCGTCAAACCGTCCTAAAGATTCCTTGTTTTTGGGAACTGAATGGATGTCGATGACTGCTTGCGAGTCTGCGCCGAATTCAGCCCCGAAGCCGCCTGGGTACACGTCAACTTCTCCAATAACTTCGGAACTGACGACTGAGACAATACCGAGGAGATGATATGGGTATCCTAACGGGAGTCGGTCAAAGTAATAGAGATTATCTTCGGGGGCACCGCCCCGCACAGAAAGAACACCGAGAAAATCATTTATGGTTGTGACGCTTGGGAGTCGTGCTATTGCGCGAAGTGGATCGCCTGCGCTGCCTGGAGTTTTTTTAAGTAACTCGCCGCCTAAAGTCTGTCTTGATTTTCTTTCTGTCCGTTTTCCCTCAATGGTTATAGGGTCTAATGTCGTAACAGTACCCTCATCTTCACCTTCTACCGGTTCTGACACAGTGGTGTCATCAGTTTGTGCAAAAGCACCGAGTGGAATTATGCAGATTAAAAGGATCAGTATCTTTTTCAATGTCCTGTCTCCTGGATATTTCGGTTTAACTTGGTAAGCGGAGTCTTTATACAACAAGGATATAGTTTAGAATTCCGCTGTAATCCCGAAATAAGGTAAAATCGGCAACTGGTTGATATCATTCCGTGTTTCACAATCCTCGCTATAATTGAAGTCCAGCAGGTTCTGTCTGTTGTAAGTATTTAAGAGTTCAATGAAGAAGCCGAGATTCCACGCGTTGAATTGGAAGGTTTTGCTGACGCGAAGATCAAGCCTGTGGTACGCCGGTAGTCGGTCAGAATTTGTTTCAGCGTAGATGGGAATATAGATAGGGTCGCCGTTGCGAGGATCGAACTGAATTGTTGCGCCGGTGCAAGGTGTGTAGGGGTTCCCGCTTCGATATTGCCATTTTGCACCAAATTCCCATGTTGGGGTCAGGTTGTAACTTGCGGCGACTGTAGCGACGTGTGTCTGGTCAAACGAATAGAGGCGATACGGTTCGCCATCACGGTCCCGACGTTTGGAGAGCGCATAAGCATAGGATATCCACCCAAAGAACCGATCGTTGGCTTGATGTCTGAGAAAAATTTCGGTGCCTTGTGCGTAGCCGACACCTTGATTAAGGTAGGCGGCTTCATCGTCAACCGTTGCTATACCTGACAAGTCTTTGTAGTAGGCTGCCATTTTGATTTCTGTGTATTCGGAGAGTTGTCGTTTGAGTTCGAGTATATAGTGGTTTGCGCTGCTTGATTTCAGGGCAGGGTTGCCGATGGTTGGGGAAAGGAGTGCTGGAATCGGAGTCTGGTTGTAAACACCGTAGGCGAATTGGAGTTCGGATGCGTTCGGTAGTTCGACGAGTAGGCTGCCGCGCGGCTGGATAGAGAGTTGATCGGTACGGTTGAAATAGTCGAAACGGATGCCAAACACAGCGGATAAAAAGGGTAGCACAGCATATCTGTCTTGTAAGTAGCCTTCGATGCGTTGTCCGCGCACGTATTCATCCAGTACTATCTTTTCCTCGAATCGGATGTCAAAGTCAACCTCACCTTCGTCTGGAATCCGTGTGAATGTGCCGGTAACCTGTCCGGGCTCAAGTCCAAGGATTAACCCGGTTTCTAAGCGGTGTCTTGCGTTTAGTTCGTAGGTGATGTCTTCGCGGAGGGTGTAACTCGGTGCGTTGATATTAAGAGATATCTGGGGACCGAAATTGACATCGAACAGGAAGTTAGAACGAGTGAGAGATAAAAAAGAGGTGAGTTGTTCTGTGAGGAAAGAACGGAGGTGGATACCTGCGCCTTCAAAGCCGCTTTCAAAACTGGTATTGCCTCTGAAATCTTGGTCTATATTTTCGCCGTCTAATGTGAGTGCAAACTGGTCGCCGGAGGCGAACAGGTTGAAAAAGAGTTGATGTTTTTCGTTCAGATCGTATCCTGCCTTAATTTGATAATCCCAAAAACGGGGGAAAGAGTCGATTGAGACAGCATTAAATGTAAGGGTTCCGATGAATAGGTCGATGTAGCTTCTACGTCCTGCGGCGTACCAGAACCCATTTTCGCCAATTTTACCTTGGAAAAGTCCTTCTGAGTAAAGGACATTGAGATTAAACTTCCCTCGTAAATTTGCTGGGCTATCATTCTGTGAGTAGATGTCAATGACGGCTTGAGAGTCTACACCGTATTCGGCACCGTAGCCGCCAGCGTAGACATCAATACGATCAATGATTTCGGAGCTCAACGAGGAGACGATCCCGCCGAAATGATAGGGATATCCGACGGGTACTCGGTCAAAGTAGTAAAGGTTATCCTCATCGGATCCGCCGCGGATGTAGAGTGCGCCGCTAAAGTCGTTTGCGACACCGATACCGGGAATCGCTGGAAGCGCGCGAAGCGCGTCGCCAGCTGTGCCGGGTAGACGTGTGAATTCTTGTGCCTGAATACTTTTTTTGCTGACAGTTTTAGGTTCCCGTTTATCGGTTACCGTTACGCCTTCGAGCCGGTACTTTCCTGTTCCGATATAGATTTCAGTTTCTTTTTTGATTCCTGATGCGACGATAACGGTGGTTCGTTGTATGAATTCTGTCTCAGGCACGGTGGTTACTAAGGTGTAGGTACCGTTAGGGATGTTCCCGAATGCAAACTTTCCGTTTTCATCGGTTTTTTGACGAGTATCTGTTTGAAGAATTTGAACCTCTGCACCTGCTAACGGTTCTTTCGTATCTTTATTATAGACGGTCCCTTCGATTATCCCTGTTTGTGAGAGGGCTATTGCTGGGAAAAGTAAAACCGCCAGCAGACAAAAGTAACTTTTCATGATTTCGGCGACCTCTGTTTTTGATATTAGAATTTACACATTTTGTCGTGAATTCTACGTAGTAAGCGCAGCAGATGGGGTTTCAAACCCTGCCTGCAAGGGGTGTGTAAGTTCTTGATGTATTACGAAATTGTGGGCGAATACGTTTACTAAAAGTATACAATTTTCTGTTTCAGATTGCCAAAAAAAATGGAATGGCTTTTGGTTTTCTCGGAGGAAGGATATTTGGGCTGGTTAAGGGCGGGCAACGTTGCCCACCCGTTTGTTGCTGTGTTAGCGAGCAACGGCTTCGGGTCCAATGTGTTCTTGGATCCATGCTCGGAGTGGGACATCTTTTTCCCCCGGGGAGGTATAGCCGTGTCCACCGGTGCTTTTACCCATGATCTGTTGTCGGATTGGATCGGATTGTTCCATAAAGTGTTCTACGGTCATATCGTCGCGGGGTTGGAGCCAGCGATAACTATAGCCATAAAAGAGGACTTTTCGGACGATGTTGGAGGTATTACGACCTGCTGCGTGCCAGACTCTACGATCGAAAAAGACAGCGGTTCCGGGTTTTGCGAACACCGGCGTGGCGTTCTCAGGATCGGCGGTGTTATCTTCTGGCATCTCTATCTTATTGAATTGATGGCTGCCGGGTATCACGGAGAGGTTGCCGCGCCCGGGGATGGATGTATCCGTTAGAAAGTATGCGACCTTCAGTGATATACGTGGGCGCGGATTGCCTTCCAATTCGATGTTGAGTCTTCCACTGTCTTGGTGCCATCCGAGTCTTTTCGGTTTATCATGTTCTTTAGGTGGCAGCGGCGGTGTGACAATAAAATGTGAGTGGTAGAGTTTAATATTCCACCCCAAAATCCCCCACACTTTCGGAAAGGTTGTGTGCCAATCGAGGAGTTCAATAAAACTTTCGTCTCTACCGACGAAATCAAGAAGATTGAACCTTGCGTCGGATGGGAGTTCGTCTTTACCCAAGTGTTCTGCCCCGACGCGATTGACAGCAGCGATTAATTTGTCGACCATCTCTTGTGGAATTGCATTTTCCACCACAAAGAAGCCGTCTTCTTCAAATTGCTGTTTCTCTTTTTCGGTTAAACAGTGTTCTAAACATAGCGGGTTCATCATTTCCTCCCAAAGCGTGTTATAATTTGCGAAAAGTTTATACTGAATTGAAAATCTCGTCAATGTAAAAATGTGTCTAACGGAAATGTTTAGGTATCAGAGAGAAGCGGAAGAAAATTTTCGGATTTGACCTGTTTTGCTCGTTGTGCGGCGCGCCATCTCCGCCAAAAGTTCACGCTTGCACTAAAAAGGAAGCCGGTACCAATAATACCGATGATCGTTCCGCCCAACACCAGTTCGGGTTCTCGGACAACGCAGTAGGTTGCGCCGCCGATAAGGAAGATAGCGATCAAGGTATCTTTGAGGCTGTTTTTTTGTGCTCGTTTTTGGAGGAGATGCAAGTTGGCGAGTTTCTTCTGCTTTACATAGTCAACAAGTGGTTCTACTGGAATATGGACCGATTCGTCTTGCGCGTGTGGTATCTCTCGGACGCATCGGAATCCGATGTTTCTTGCTTTATAGTCTGGTGGTGCGTGTAGACGGTTGGCGCATCGGAAATAACGTTCTGCCGTCCCTTCGCGCGCTTCTAACCATGAACCGCCTCGCAGGGTTTTATGCTTTCCATCGGTTGCTCGTTGGGATACCTTATACTTTGGATCTGGATACGGCTGGTACCAATCGGCTGTCCATTCCCATACATTTCCGACAGTTTCCCCGATTCCGTAGGGACTTGCTGTGGCAGGACGGGTGCCGACCGGTGTGAGGTGTGTCGTCAAGGTCTGTGAGGTATCTGTGGATTCTGATTCTTCGGGAATGAAGGTGTTACCCCAAGGATAGATTCGTCCGTCGGGACCGCGGGAGGCTTTTTCCCATTCTGCTTCTGTCGGTAACCGCTTGCCTGCCCATTGGGCATAAGCATTACTATCGTACCAATTCACATGAACAACGGGGAGGTCGGCATCTTCGTCTGCGAATTTACCGTTGTTCCAGTGTGTTGGCGGCGGATGTTTCGTTGCCTGTACGAAGGCGGCGTATTCGGCATTTGTTACGGGATACTGTTCGATGGCATAAGCTTTCAGAAACCGGACGTGCATCGGTGCTTCGTCGAGTTTGGCGTGTTCCGCGTTAACTAAAGCGGTTCCATAGAACGGCTCGATGTCGGTACCCATGATAAACGCGCCCTGCGGAATAATAACGGTTTTGGTAGATTTTCGGTCTTGGTTCATCCGTCTTTTGTATAGTAAGTTTTCGGAAACTTGCAAGCTACGCCGTCTTTTGTATAGCAAGTTTTCGGAAACCTGCAAGTTACGCCGTCTTTTGTATAGCAAGTTTTCGGCTTGCAAGCTACGCCGAAAAGGTCCACGCTGCTGTAGCATACTTGGTTTTACTAAGGATCTCTGCCTGTTGCCGCTCTGCTGATAACAATTTTCCTGATTTAAACGCAATTCCGAGATCAAATGTTTCAGATATTGCTTGGATGAGTGCTTTTCGGGTTATAGAACGTCCATCTGTATTAATAGCAGTCGATTTTTCTTGCAGCATCTGTTGGGTATCTGGGTTCTTTGAGACGCGTGTGAGGATCCTGAGGGGTGGCATATCCAAGGAGATATAGCCTTGAAAAATGATCCCGTGTCGGTTACGTCTGACGGAGACACCAGCCAATTTCTTATTATTCTCCGACATCACATCGTGTTCAGCAGGATTTGTCAGACATATATTTTGTGTGGTTTCGGGGGTGTCTGTGCAGCCTGCATAGCATTGTGCCGGGATACTGAGTTTCTGGAACGCTTGGGTGAGCGATTGTCCGATACGTTGATATGCCTTGGTAACACTGATTTCTCCGTCGCTGCGTGGGAGAATAAGTGTATAGGTCAGTTCCCACCCGTGTACGACTGTGCCGCCGCCGGTCATCCGTTTAACCAGTTCGATGCCGTCTGCGCGGCAGGCATCTATGTCTACCTCTACGGCGATGTCTTGGAAGTAGCCGAAGCTGAATGCGGGTTGCGTCCAGTCGTAGAAACGGAGCGTTGGGTTCGGCTGCTGCTCCTGTGCGAGTAGGATCGCTTCGTCAACTGCCATATTCATCGCCGCGTTATTTTTTCCCATGTTCAGAAGTCTACCGATAGTTTCCATTAGGATAGTGGGACACGACACACTGCTGTAGTGTGTGCGTCGCAATACCAGAAATATCCGTCCCAATAGGTCATTCCGTGCGGTTCGGGGTGCGGTTCTGGTATCTCAATTTTGTTGAGATGTTTACCGTCTTTCGGGTCAAGATGGAAGATCGCGCGATGGTTGGTCTCGACGCACCAGAGGTCGTCGCCGACCCATGCGATGCCGTGTGGTCGGTCGCCTGGGGCAGGGAGTGTATGGATGACCTTGAAACCGTCTTCGACATCTACCTGATAGATAGTGGCGGATGGTGGTACTGCCATCCAGAGTTTGTTATCTCGCCATTCTAAACCGTGTGCGCCTGTCTGTCCTGCGCCGGGTGTCTCGAAAGATGCGAGTGTCTCACCGGTTTCTGGATCGGTGGAGAGGATTTCACAACTGTAAGTGGATGCGAGCCAGAGCGCATCGCCTGTATCAGTGATACCGCTGCCTTTGTCGGAGCCGGTTGTGAGGGTCTTTTTTATGTCGCCCTGATATGAGACGAGGTGGACCTCGTTGGTTTGTTGGTCGAGTATCCAGAGTCCGTCTTCGGTGGCTTGCATTCCGTTGGGTTGTGGACCTGGGGAGTCAAATATTTTTTCGATTGTTGGCATTGGAAACCTCTGTATAACGTGAACTTGAAAATAAATCTGTAGGTTGGGTTGAGCGGTAAGTACACACTAAAAACCGTATAATTTCGACAAATATGCCGCTTTTCAAGGCACTTTCTGCCTAAATAGCGGTAGCGAAACCCAACATCCCACTTTTATCAAA
>JAJEET010000154.1 GCA_022820835.1 Candidatus Poribacteria bacterium | reverse complement strand
GTATTCAAGATTTGTCACGGGGTACGTGTCGATATAAAAAGCGTTGACGCTTCCGATCTCAAGATTGCCAGCGGGTATTAACACCATATTTTTCATGAGAAACAATCCTTCAATTTTTCAAGAAGTAGGAGCTGCTCAACTTGATGTGTTGGTTCCTCGTGTGGGTGTTTAGGTATGAAATTCATAACTAACGCCTCAAGCATCGGTTTTCTATTTTCCTCTTTCGCACCGAGGTAATAGAAGTGCTCTTTGGTTAACACTTGAAATTCTGACCACAATGTTTTAAGAAAGGTATTTTCTCTGTGTTGGTTGCTGTGCCAAGTGGATAAGATGAATTTGCAAGGCGATTGACTCAGCATCTCAAACATGCCACCCCTACGGGGTTCAAGAGTTGGTGGAGACGTTTTTCTATAAACATTTCGTTCCTACGGAACTCAAGAGATTTTTTGGTGTCTGAAAAGTTTGTATCTAAGATCCGGTTTGGTTAGGAAACCGAACCTACCGTGCCTGGGGTTTCCAAAATTGTGCGAAAAAACCGAGAACTAAATAGCCCTGGTCCAAAACTATCTTCTCGACATTTTTTCACACAAATTGTATACTATACTTATGCATTGTTTGGTAGGGATTTTCGGTTGTCTCACTTGAGGCAATCCCTACCGCAACCGACCGAAATGGGAAAACAGTGCAATTTCATATAAGTGCATTCTAATAGCAAAATGAACTGTTACGAAACTCAGGACTGTTTTAATTTTTTAGAGGTAAACTATGAGCAATAAATCAGATCACCCAGATCAAACGACTATTGATAACCTTAAACATGAACAATCTATACAAGACCTCCAAGAGGAAATTGATAAGCTAAAGCGTACCTTGGATAAATTCTGTATCCGTAAAAAAGATAGGATCAATTATCTTCCAACAGGAACTATCCAAAAATACGCTGAGCAAATAAAAAGTCTAAACGATTTGATAATATCACTTACTTCTCGGCAAAAGTATAGTAAGTGGGGTGCGCCCATGGGCGCCACTGGCGATAAAGGAATACCCTACACTTATCCCGCCGGCAATTCTGAAGATTATTAGAAAGATGATAAACCTACTTTACTATCACGAATAATTAATTGGGCACTCTGGAACAGTGTGAATGCCCATTGAGGGCATTCACACTGGCACAACCTAACAGGTTATGCTACAAAGATGTCTATTTTTTAGGATTTACTATAATACTCGCCGCGGGCGTTCCAACCGGGGTACTGTTCTTCTAATGCCTCAAGCGTTTGGGGTGTATAGTATGGATGACCAGCAGGGGGAAATCGAAAAACCTCGCGCTCCGCTGCGGTCAAGGTACCGATGAATTTCGAGAAAGTTGGGTTTCGACCTTTGTCTGTGTAGTGTCGAAAACCTTCCCAATAGTGGTCTGCGCGCCCCAGACCGAACCCCCATGTGAAGCGTTGTCCGTCTTCTCGTAGATAATCGCTTGCTGAATGCAGTGTATAGTTGTTGAAGATACAGAGGGTTCCGCCTTTGCAAATAAGGGGTTCGTATTTGGAGGTGTCGCGTCCGTGTTCCTTCGCGAGTAGTCTCAGCGGTGCTTGGTCTTCGTCTACATCCTCAAGGTGTACCCAAAAACCGAGTTGCCCGAATTCACGAGCACTTTGGGACTGTGGTAGTAGTGAGTTGTTGCCGTTATCAATGTGCAAATTGTTCGGATCGCTACCGACACCCGGGCCTTTGAATCCGGGGTAGCGTGCAATCATACATCCTGCACGGAAGTGAATATGCTCCGTTTTCAAGAATTTACGTGCGAATTCCCATGCATCGTGGTCCACGATTCCGCGTAATAACGCCATTTCAGCGGGCGGGAATTCGGTCAAAATCGCGCTACCGGGGGGTGGGTCATCCTTAACTTCTTCCCATGTCGGGAGTACACGGCGTTGGGCAGCTTGCATCTCCGCGAGTTGTTCACCTGAATAGTAGTCAGGAACAATTAAGTAGCCTTTCGCTAAGAGTTCATCAAGTTGGGCATCGGTGAATTTCTTGGGCATGTTGACCTCCATTGGAGAAGTCGGGTGAGCTTGGACGGGAACAGGTTAAAAATTTTTGCTGACGAACCTTGACTACAAAGCCCGTCAGCAAATTGAAACTCCCCCAGACGGACTCGAACCGCCGACACGATGGTTAACAGCCATCTGCTCTACCGACTGAGCTATGGGGGAATGTTAACATTAATTATACCCTATCTTGTTTACGATTGCAAATTAAATTTTACTTTTTTCAATAATGGATCCGCGCGCTTGGTTAAAAGCACTGGCCGGATCCGTGGTTCTGTGTGCTTGATTGAAAGCACGGCAAAACCTATTTAATTGTACAGCATCACGATTCCAAACGCAAGGCAAATTATTTTTTTATGACCATATTTAGCAGCCACATACAACTTCAGTCCCTGAAACGCCTTGTTTGCCTTTTGTCTCATAGCCATCACGTTTCCACCAATCTAATCCACCCATCAACTCCTTAACTTGGAACCCTAATTTCGACATATTCAAAGCACCTTTAGTAGAAGCGTTGCAACCAATGCCGTCACAATAGGTTACATATACCTTCGATTTATCGAGTTCGCTTGTCGTTGCCTCGGACATCGTTCGATGCGGGATATTTATTGCTGTTGGGATGTGTTCGAGGGCATAAGCCTCTGTTGAACGCGCATCTATGACGACGATGGGTTCCCCGTTATTGAGTGCTTCATACAGATCCCAAGAATCTGTTTCGTAGTTGAGTTTTGCTTGATAAAATTCGATTTGATTCATAACTTTCCCTTCATTAATAATGGTTTCAGGAATTCTTCCGAAATATTTATCACGCCGATATGCCCACACGAATCCTATAAACATCCCACCCAATATAAACATGTATATTACAACAGGATGATTGGTTTCAGGAAATACACCGATGATTACACCTCCTATTAAAATTCCACCGAAAGTGCAAACAAGACCTCTTACAACTGCGCTAAAAAATTTATTAAGATTAAGATACGTCAGTCTATCCTCCAATTACCGTTTTGATGCCATCAAAATGCAGAAAACGCTTCAATTTTATCGGTGTTCATCCATCTCGCCATCACACTTCGTCCAGGGATTACCAAATCTTCATATTCAAATGCATCTGTCCCGAAGTTTGCAAGTATCTCAACAGTCCCGCCAAACTCGGTGCGTTGGACGAGTTTATCTTCGCTCAGCCATTGAAAATCTGTCATCGCTTGTCCGCCGATCTGTCGATGCAGTGGCGAAAAAAACGCATAGTGCCGTTTAATCCACGCTTTATGCTTTGAAAATTCTTCTATGTTCAGATGGTACAATGGTGGGACGTTATAAAGTAGTTCCAACAGTGCCAAGGTTCCGATCGCATTCTCAAATTTGAGACTACCAGAGCCCCAATGGTGCGTTGTTATCACCGAATCGTGGAACACAATCTGGTAGAGGGGTAGTCGGAAACGCGGGTCGTAATAGTGATAGAGGTAGTTCGATTTGAGTGGCACCTGCTTTATGTGGATTGCTGGACCTTCAGGGGGCCAGTACCCGCCGACGTAGTAAGGCGAGGTCTTGGACTTCATATCCGGATCACCCCACCCGATGACTGGGAGCGTCATGCCGTGTGCGAAGTGAAGCACTGCTGCCGAATACGCGGCACCGCCTTCCGAACCGACGACCATGTTGTGCGTATCCCGAATCCACGCGATACGCGCCAAACGTGCGTTCATGTCATCCAGCTGCGTTGCCGGGTGCGATGCTGAATAGTCGTCAAAGAGTTCACCGTAAGCGTCACAGTCAATAAACCATGTATTGAAGTCTGACGACATCTGCGCGACGATGCCGTTGACGCGGTTTTCAACATAAGGCTGTGCTACGAGTGGGCTTAAGTGATACCCCTTCTTTTTGAACCCTCGACTTTTTGTGCCATCTGCATTGACTATCCCACCCGTCTCATATAGCAAGAGATCAAACTGTGCAGTCTCCCACGTGTCCTTTTCGTCGGGGTGATGGATGCTGTGATAGGAATCGTAGGGTCCGACGAGATAACCGAGTTCGATTGCTTTCGCGACGGCAGTTGGATGCCGAAATCCGTCCTGCCACGAATCCACACCGAGCCAGAGTCTGTCTAATCCGTTTTCGGCGAACCGTTCCAGCATCTTCAATGAGAGACCGTCACCCCATTTGTCTGGATGTCGGAGCATATCAGGAAATGCGGCGTAGAACAGCAAACAATTGCGGCGATAAAGTTCAGGAAGCGATAGGGTGGGGACATCGCGCGAGATTAACTTTTCCGTTTCTGATGTCAGCGGAATGTCTGTCCAAAGAGATGGATCGTAGAAGTCCTGCTTTTCGAGCTGCTCACTGATCGCACGACTCACAACCCGTCGGACATATTTAGATGCGTAATCCGACTGGACAATCTCTTGTAAGGCTTCACGGGTTTCGGTATTCAACTGTGCCCATATCCGCGTTGCGATCTTACTATCGCTCTTCAGTTTTGTTGCAAACGTTTTCCAATCCGTGACATCGTGTTCACTGAGGAGTTTACCACCCCATAGGTAGACGTGCGCGGCACCGAGTAACTTCGCTGCAGCAGGCGTTTTCTCAATCTTTTCAGCAAACGAAACGAATTCAGCGTTCTGTTTCAACCAACGACGGTACTGTTTGGCAGGTGCGATTGGCGATGCTCCACCGAGTGCGATACGCAATTCGTATCTTCTCTGTTCCCAATTCGGTGTGAAGGCGTGCGATACCGCCATATCTAATACTGAGGATGCTGTCTTATCGAATCGGATTTGGTTGTTGAACGGATGGGTTAAAATATAGGTAAGCGTTCGGTCCGTGAAATCTAAACCCCAAAACGGCATTGAGAGGCCCGCTGTTGTGTTTATCGGTCCCCGTTCGGATAAGAATTCCTGCCATTTAACGTCATCTTTCGGTACGTAACTCCCTTCAAACAGAGGCAGAATATAGGCACGAAGGGATTCGGAATCTTCAATCACGGGCCATGTTAATCGGAATGTGTCGTTTGTCTGTTTATCGTGAACGAATTCTACAGACAGCGACTCTTCTATCAGTTGAAAGCGAACGGTGAGAAACCGATCTGCGATCCGCCAACTCACAGTGTTGCCTTCTTGAGAGAATTCCGCGACATCGCCGAATCCGGGCTGCGCTGCCGAAATAGGCACTGCCGTTTCGGAGTTTACAGGGTACGCATTTACGGCGAGGGATTGCGTCGCGATATCAACTGCCCACGCACTGTTGCTAAGACGAACGGTTTCAGGTGCTGCACTGACACGCATAGCACTCAAAAGAAGTATCTCTATAACTAAAATGTAAAATAGTGGTCTGGACAATGGTGTCTATCCTCATTCAAAAAGCTGCGAGATTTTATCTTGACAATTCTTCCCACAATGCTCGATAAAAGTTCATCACGCGTACCGGATCGGAACTGCCAGCGATTTCGGCGAGGGTGTATCCGGTATAGCCGGACGCCTTCAACAGTGTAAAGAGTTGCCGCCACGGATACTCGCGTCGGTGCAGTTCTGTGATATGAACCAAACCGATCCTGCCTTTTACGAGATCAAAGTTCTTTTGAATCGAGCCGTCTTCCACTTCACCGAAGTTAGAATTCCAACAGACGTAGACGTTATCGTGATCAGCGACATCGATAATCGTGCGGATATGTCGGAGTTCGGAGGTGCCACCGCCATGGACTTCCAACCGGATTTGTACGCCGAGGTCGGCGGCGAATTCACCGCACTCGCGCAGTGCTAACCCGATCTGTTCGAGTGTTTTCTCAGCAGGTACCTCGCTCGGCAACCCATTCGGACGTACTTTAACGCCGGGTGCGCCGACATCTGCTGCGAGTTGAGAATAGACCTTCGTGCCTTCAATATTCTGTCGAACGGCATCCTGATCGACGGCATGATAGTCAAACGCTGAACCCAAGCCAGCGATCTCAATTGGGGAATCGTCGAATTGTTTTTTTATTGCTGCGCGTTCACTTGCGGAGAGTTCGACTTCAACGCCGTGTGCATGCGTCGTCCGCAGTTCCACACCCGCAAATCCTGTCTCTACACATCGTTCAATGATTGTTGGGACATCCCAATCCTTTGCCATATTATATGTAACTAAACCGAGTTTCATACTTTAATGATACGGGCTTGCAAGCTTCGCCCGCCTCCTTATTATTCAAAAAGTTGTGCGACTTGACACGAAAACCCTTCGACGACATCTTCACCCGTGAGTGTATCTTCACATGTCAGTACGCTGATGTCTGTTTTAGAACGATAGACCATTACCGTCTCCGATACAGGCTTGAGCACCCAGACTATCTGGGTGCCTGCTTCCAGATAGGCAAATGCTTTTTCCTCAACACGATGCAATATGTCTGTCCGAGAAACGACCTCCACTGCCAGGTCCGGCGGCACTGGGCATGCCCTGCTCGGATCCTCAGGCAGATGCGCTGTTGAAAGGAAGGCAACGTCTGGTTTCAGGACGCGCTCACCGACCTGGAAGCCAGTATCTGGGGTAACCACCTTGCCGAGTTGATTATCTTCGACATACGTCCCTAAACGCAAAAAGACCTTTGCGCTGATCAATCCATGTTCCCATGATGCAGCTGGCATCAATATGAGTTCTCCTTTCACATATTCATATCCCTCTAAATCACTCTCAAGAAATTCTTCCAGCGTCATCTTCTTGGGAGGTGGAAGTATCTCTTGGGTGACTCCATGAGCGTCTTGTTGTCTCATTTTTACTTCTCCATAATTAGTTTGCCGTGTTTCAACGCCACCTATTCAAAAAGTTGTGCGACTTGACATGAAAACCCTTCGACGACCTCTTCACCCGTGAGCGTGGCTTCGTCCGTGAGCGTTTTGATGTCTGTTTGAGAACGATACACCGTCACGGTTTTTGCGACAGGTTCAATCACCCAAACAAGCCGGGTTCCCGCGTCCAGATAGGCAAAAGCCTTTTCAATAACACGATACTGAATATCAGTAGGTGAAACGACTTCAACCGCAAGATCTGGTGCTACAGGGGATGCCTGGCGCCTGTTCTCAGGCAACCTCGCTGTTGAAACAAACGCTACATCGGGTTTAACCAATCGGTCTCCTAATTTAAAGTCTGTATCCGCTGGATACAAACGCCCCAACTGATTCTCACGAATGTGCAAATTCAAAAGAAAACTGAGATTCATACTAATTTCACCGTGTTCCATTGTCGGTGGCGCCATCGGAATTAATTTTCCTTTCACGTATTCATATCCCTCTAAATCGCTCTGAAGAAAATCTTCTAACGTCATATCAGTTTCCAGCGGTGCAAGAGATATCGCCGCTTGTTCATATCCATTTTTTGGAATGTCCATCAGAACCTCTCCTTCATCAATGCTATCTATTTCAATTGCATCACACTGCATTTTTTGTTATAATGTTCCTTAAACTAAAAAGTTAAGGAGAACACCACTATGGCATACGCACTTGAAGATGAATTTGGTGACATTATCGGCAAAGCCCGACGCGGGCAAAATCTATCCGAAAGCGAAACCGCTACTGCTGCGGGTATCACAGAAGCAGAACTTGCTCGTATGGAACAGTATACCTTAAAACCGACAGAAACGCAAGTTTTTCGTTTGGCAGATGTACTGAATTTAGACGGTGCCAAACTGCTTGATATTGCTAAAGAACAATGGGAACCCGAGTCGCCTCAGCAGACGGACGATGCAAACTTGGAAGTTATCACAATCAGTGCACCAGTCGGCGGTTGGCCCGTCAACGCTTATCTCCTAATCTGTAGAGCGACCGACGATGCCGCGATTATCGACACCGCCGCACATCCTGATCTTATCTTGGAACAGCTCGATGTTCGCAGTGTGAATCCGACTGCGATTTTGCTGACGCATGCGCACGGCGATCATACCAATGGATTGCCGAAACTCCAAACCGAAATAGGATGCGACACCTATATCCATAAAAACGAGCCGAAACCGCAGAGCAACGCTACGCTTCGTGAGGTCGTCCACGGTGATGTCCTCTCCATCGGCGAACTGATGGTAACCGTCGTCAATACGCCCGGGCATACGACCGGTGGCTGTAGTTTCCTCGTGAAGAACGTGGCATTCGTCGGGGATGCGATCTTCGCTGGTTCGGTCGGCGGCCCTAACATCTCCTATCAAGATGAGATTGAGAGCGTCCGGGACAATTTACTCTCACTCCCTGATACGGTAAGGCTATTTCCGGGACACGGTCCCTCTACGACTGTCGGTGAAGAAAAATTACACAACCCATTTTTCTAAATTTTGGGTTTGTTGAACGGTTGGTGATGATTCATTTTTATACAAGTCGTTCTTGACGGTTCATACAACAGAAGGTTTGGCATTTGCTCTCATATCTACTTCAACGTTTCCTTTCAATCGGTTTATCCCTTTTAGCGGTATCGCTCATTGTCTTTCTGATGGTGCATCTCATCCCTGGCGATGCCGCTGTCGCTATATTGGGTGAACGCGCAACCGAAGCCGCGTTGATAGAACTCCGAAAGGAGATGGGACTTGACAAGCCGCTTTATCACCAATACGCCAAATTCTTGTGGGATGCCGTGCACCTTGATTTCGGGCACTCCTTTAAAACGAAACAACCCATCGTCGATGAAATCAGACGCTATTTTCCAGCGACGGCTGAACTAACGCTCGCTGCTATGGCGTTTTCGATATTCTTCGGCATCGCAGCAGGCATTATTGCTGCAGTTTTTCGCGGAACATTCCTCGACTATTTCTCTATGTCGGTCTCCCTTGCCGGAATCTCTATGCCGATCTTTTGGTTAGGGTTGATGTTGATCCTCCTCTTCTCCTATTTCCTACCGATACTGCCGAGCACAGGACGACTGGATGTCGTCTTAGGTTTGGATGTGCAATCTAAAACCGGTTTTTTCTTGATTGACACACTTCTCGTAGGGAACTTCGCCGCCTTCCGAAATGCCATTGCGCATCTGATTCTACCAGCGATTACATTAGGCACTATCCCGTTAGCGATTATCGCTCGGATGACCCGTTCCAGCCTGCTTGAAGTGCTAAACCAACCCTACATTACAACGGCTTATGCGAAAGGATTACCGCGGTGGAAGGTCATTAGCAAACATGCCATGAAAAACAGCATGGTACCGGTCTTGACGGTTATCGGTTTAGAATTCGGTTACCTGTTGGGAGGCGCGATTTTAACCGAGCATATCTTCTCGTGGCCCGGACTCGGTTCATGGCTGCGTGTCGCCGTTGAGGCACGTGATGTCCGGGCAGTACAAGGCGGCGTGCTTTTCGTCGCAACTGTCTTTATGCTCGTTAATCTTATTGTGGACGTACTCTATGCCTACTTTGATCCGCGTATCCGGGTGGGAGACGAAACGAGATGAATGCACCGACAAGTAGTAGTAGCCAACAGCACACCTTTCGGAAACTCTTACGGCATCGCTCTGCAACGATTGGTGCATCAATAATTATATTTTTTGTTATCGTTGCCATCTTCGCGCCTCTCATTGCGACGCACGATCCGAGGCAAGCAAATATCGTCGAACGCCTTCAAGGTAGTTCCGCTTCGCACTACCTCGGTACCGATAAAGTAGGACGCGACATTTTCAGTCGGATTGTCTACGGCACGCGTATCTCTCTAAAGGTCGGATTAGTTGCGATGACCTTTTCCGTCGGTTTCGGCACGCTCTTCGGTGCAATTGCGGGGTATTATGGTGGAAATCTTGACAACGTGATTATGCGGGTGATGGATATAATGCTCGCGATGCCGAGTATCCTCCTTGCAATGGTTATTGTGACGATTCTCGGACAAAGTCTTACGAATGCAATTATTGCTGTGTCAATCGTTTATATCCCACAATATGCTCGTATTTTGCGTGCTGCCGTTCTTAAAGTTCGGGAGTTGGATTATGTTACGGCATCGAAAGTGATTGGTGCGAGCGACAGCCGCATCCTTTTTAACACTGTTTTGCCAAACTGTCTTGCACCGTTGATCGTCCAAGCCACTTTAGGCATCGGTGCTGCGATCTTAGATGCCGCAGGACTCAGTTTCTTGGGTCTCGGCGCGGAGATCGGTGAACCGGAATGGGGCGCGATGCTCAACGAAAACCGCGACCTCATCCGCCGTGCCCCTTTAGCCGTCACTGCCCCAGGGATTGCGATCTTCCTTATCGTCTTGGGCTTTAACCTTCTCGGCGACGCGCTTCGTGACGCGTTAGACCCACAGATAGACTGAGGAGATGTCGGTTCAAGATGCAGAAAAAATAGAGACACTTAAGATTTTTTTGACATCGGCAATACCGTGTGGTATAATTGAAAGCAATTAAACCTATTGAGATTTAGCGTTTTATGAAACCCAGGTTGTAAGGTGTTGTTATTGAAAATGAGTCTCAATATCATAATATTATGGAGTTAACGAAGTAGTCACAGATTGCTTTCGTTTTTTATCTGAACATGGGAAATGTACGATTTATATTTTACGCGCTACTGGCATTTATCGGCGTGACATCACTTCTCTGGACGGTTTCTGCCGATGCTGCGATACGGGAATATTGGATCGCAGCTGAGAAAGTTGAATGGAACTACGCACCGAGCGGGAAAAATTTAATCAGGCCAAATATGGGACTGGACGTTTGGGGCAAAGCACTCGTTTATGAAAAATATCGCTATATTCAATATACCGATAGTACCTACACGACACAGGTCGAACAACCCGAATGGATGGGCATTCTCGGTCCGCAGCTGCACGTTGTTGAAGGCGATAGCGTTCGAGTGCATTTTCTTAATCGCGCCGATAAACCGCTCAGCATCCACGTACATGGATTACAGTATGACGAAGAGAACGAAGGCGCAGATATGAAAGGATCCGGTGCCTCCGTGAAACCAGGAAGCATGTTCACCTACCACTGGGAAGTAGATAGCGATGCCGCGCCCGGTCCAAACGACCCATCGTCTATTGTTTGGCTTTATCACTCTCACGTTGATGCGGTCACCGAAGTCTACGATGGCCTAATCGGAACCGTCGTCGTCACGAAAAAAGGAATGGAACGGGCATCGGATGATCCGCGCCCAAAAGATATTGATAAATCTTTCACGACGCTGTTCCTTATCTTCAACGAAAATGACCGAAAAATCGTCGAGAGCGGACAGAGCGAAGTTTATGAGTCCCCTGAAGAAGCGGAAGAGGGGAATCTCAAGCACGCTATTAACGGGTTTATCTTTGGCAACTTGCAAGGTTTGGAAGTCGAACAGCACGATAGGGTCCGTTGGTATCTTATTGGGTTGGGTACCGAGGTCGATATGCATACTGCCCATTGGCACGGTCAAACCGTCCTAAATGCGGGGCAACGTACCGATGTCGTGTCACTCCTACCGGGGTCTATGGTCACCGTTGATATGATAGCAAAGACACCGGGCAATTGGCTCTATCACTGCCACGTCGCTGACCATATTACGGCAGGAATGAATACACGCTGGCGAGTCGTTCCAAAACGTTAACCCTGAACTTTTTACTGTCGTGTCTGACTAAATTGACAACGATTCTGATACGTTGTACCGTTATTGCTTTGAAAAATATCAGATTTACGTGAGTCCTCAATTTACCGAAATTTACCGAAGGAGAGATAATGTTTACAAACCGAACCCGTCTGTTTAATTATATTTTTCCAGTTCTGCTTTTATTTTTTCTCATTGGGATAGTTCACGCCGAGACACTGACTGTCTACTCTGGACGCAGTAAGAGTCTTGTAGAACCGATCATCAAACAGTTTGAAAAGGAATCCGGTATACAAGTAAAAGTAAGTTACGCCAAAACAACACAATTAGCGGCTACACTTCTGACAGAAGGCGACAAAAGTCCGGCTGCAATCTTCTGGGCACAAGATGCTGGTGCCCTCGGTGCCGTTAGTAAAATGGCGATGTTTGAAAAACTACCGGAATCCGTACTCAGTAAAGTGCCTTCGGACTTCCGCGATGCCGACGGCTTCTGGGTAGCGACCAGTGGTAGGGCGCGCGTGCTCGCCTACTCGCCGGAACGTGTTAAAATGGAAGAACTCCCGCAAAGCGTTTTCGATTTAACACAACCGATGTGGAAAGATAGAGTCGGATGGGCACCGACGAATGCCTCCTTCCAGGCGTTTGTCACTGCGCTACGTAGACAAGTTGGTGAAGAACGAGCGGAAGCGTGGTTGCGGGGTATGCAAGCGAACGGTGCGAAAAAGTATGCGAAGAATACACCCATCATAGAGGCACTCGCTGCAGGTGAAATTGATCTCGGTCTGCCGAATCACTACTACTTACTCCGTTTCAAAAAAGGGGATTCCAGTTACCCCGTAGCGCAAACCTTCTTCAAGACAGATGATCCAGGTAATCTTGTCAATGTTGCAGGAATCGGGGTACTAAAGAGCACTGATAACAAGGCTGCCGCGTTGAAGTTTGTAGAATTTCTGTTGTCTATAAAGGCTCAGCAGTACTTTACAAGCGACGTATTTGAATATCCTGTCATTGATGGGGTCATCCCAAACGCGAATCTTTTACCGTCGTCCGAGCTACTTGAACTGGCTCCGACATTTGACCTTAATCAGATGGACGACCTTGAAGGTACAGTTGATTTGCTGCGACGCGTCGAAATCCTATAGATATTGACAACTGTGTTTAGGCAAGTGACACACGGGAGCTGGATGCTAAATTTAAGAACAGTCAGTGCGCGCCGCTATTTGTCTATCCCTGCAGCTGTAGCAGGTGTTCCGATTCTCGCTGTTTGCATCGGCGGTCTGATCCCGTTGGTCTATCTGTTAATCAAAGCACTTTCAGCGGAAGGCACTGCCCTTATGCAGATTGTCTTCCGCTGGCGAAACGCAAAACTCTTCCTGAACACGCTGCTGCTGACCGGTGGTGTCCTCGTCCTCGATCTGTTGTTAGCAACCCCTGCTGCATGGTTAACAAGCAAGATAAACTTAAAAGGCAGACATCTCTGGACGGTGCTGTGTGCGCTACCGCTTGCGATCCCGGGGTATGTAACGGCCTACACGCTGTTGGCACTCGGTGGTAACACAGGTATTGTCGCACAGTTCTTCGGCACCAGCATTCCACGTCTGGGGGGTTACTGGGGCGCGCTCCTTGCACTCAGTGCCTACACAAGTCCGTATCTCTTCCTGAACCTACGCACCGCCTTATTAGGACTCGACTCCAACCTTGAAGAATCCGCTCGCAGTCTCGGTTACAACCATTCCGAAACTTTCTTTCATGTCATCCTCCCGCAACTCCGTCCTGCTTTCTATGCCAGCGGACTCATCATTAGTTTACACGTACTCGGCGACTTCGGTGTTGTGTCGCTGATGGGTTATGAAACCTTCAGTTACGCGCTTTACACAGAATATACATTCTCCTTCGATCACATTTATGCAGCGTGGCTCGCACTTATGCTTCTTGTCTTTACCGGGGGACTGCTCTATCTTGAGATGAAGCTGCTAAATCAGGTGACACTCCATCGTGCCGGACACGGTAGCACCGGTCAACCGTCGTTTATTCAACCCGGTGTGTGGGGAATTCCTGCTTATCTATACCTCGGCTTACTGGTATTTTTAACAGTTGTTATTCCTGCCGGTGCTGTCTTTCTGTGGATATTCAGAGGTTTCAATGTGAGTGCCTTGGGAGGACTTTTAGAAGCACTCGGCGGTTCGCTGTCGGCTGCCATACCGACCGGAATCCTGTGCGCTTTTCTCGCAGTGCCGTTCGCTTATATAAGTGTTCGCCATCCATCTCGTATCTCAAACGTTCTCGGACGCGTTGCCTATATCGTTTATGCGATACCGCCGCTTGCATTCGCATTATCACTCATCTTTTTTGTTTTAAATGTTGTACCTTTTATTTATAAAACACTTCCAGTCCTAATTTCTGCGTGTGCGCTACATTTCTTAGCAGAAGCGATCGGTCCGGTGCGAAGTTCACTCTACCAAGTCTCTCCGAATTTAGAGGAAGCAGCCCGGTCTCTCGGATATTCACGCTTACAGTCGTTCTTTAGTACGCTCTTTCCGGTACTGATACGCGGTATGCTCACGGCAACTGCCTTGGTTTTCCTCGCGACCATGAAGGAACTTCCACTCACCTTCCTCTTATCTCCCGCCGGTTATGAAACGCTTGCCCTCAATGTTTGGAGTTACACCACAGAAGCGATGTTCGCCGAAGCAGCACCCTACGCGCTCGCGATTCTGGTCTTTTCTGGTGTGTTTGTAGGTATTCTAATATATCGTGACAAAGACCCCGAAAATAGGTAGCTATCCGCCTCATTTCCCGATAGAGAAGACTGTATTTGAAGGTTTATTTAACTGTAGCCATCCGTTTGTTACAGTGATATAGACAATTTTCTAACAATTTCTTCACATATTTGTCAAATTATGATAGACTACGTTTATATCTTCAATTGGCAAGTAAATTTGGATGAACACACTATTTGATTTTTTCACACTACCTCTATTTGTAACGCTTGGAGCTGATGCCCTTAGACTCCTACTTTCATTTGCGTTGGGTATATTCATCGTTAACATCTACCAATGGACGCACAGCGGTATCCCGCAAAAATCTTTTACCGATACGCTCATTATTCTATGCATGCTGATTTCAGTCGTGATGGTAATCATCGGTGATAGCATCGCGCGTGCTTTTAGTTTAGTCGGCGCGCTCTCTATTATCCGGTTTCGGACCGCCATTCAAGACCCGCGCGACATCGGTTTCGTCTTTTACGCTTTGGCTGTCGGTATGGCAATCGGTGCCGGAAATCCGTCGGTCGCTATTTTGGCGGCTTTTCTCATCGGTATCATCATCCTTGGTATCTACCACTGGCATCAAAATTTCGGAAACAACAACGAATTTAGTTTAGAATTTTGCCTCCCACCTGATCAGAATGCTGAAACCGATTATCGTTCTGTTTTCAATAAACATCTCGTTTATGAACACTTGCTCGAACAACGGGTAAAGAAATCGCAGTTAGTTGAACTAACGTTCCGCATCAAATTGGCGAATCCACAGGAATGGATCACTTTTTTTAATGAACTCTCAAGCATTGAAAATGTCACAGAAGTAAGAATAGATAAAAAGTGAACTTAATGGTTTTGAAAAATCCTGACTTCCGATATTAGACCCATTTAAAATTAAAAAGGAGAACACTACAATGAAACACTTTAAAGCGATAGCAGTCTTTATACTATGTATCAGCAGTTGGATAATAATGCCTGCCGATGCCCAAGACAATCAAAGCAGTGAGAAACCTGTGGAACTGTCGGATGAACAGAAACGGTTTGATCTCAATAACGACGGCACGCTGAGTCCTGAAGAAAGTGAATTCATGCTACGAATTACAGGTTTAGAGGCGTTCACAGGCGATAAATTAAGCCAAGAAGAAATTAACCAAATGGGACGCAATATACAACCTAATCAGGGTTTTAGGCCGCCAGATAGAGGGCGCGGCGGGATGCCGCCAGGGGGTTTTGGTAGAGGACGCGGCGGTCCGCGTGCACCAGAAAAACTGGTTAACCAATTCGATACAGACAAAGATGGGAAACTCACCGGCACTGAGCGGGAAGCGGCACTGAGTGCCCGCGGCGGTGGAAGTGCTACCTTGCTGAACGCTGAAACCTTGCGTGATGGTGTTCAGACCGATGTACAGGCAAGTCTTGCCGCTGTTCCTGAAGATTCACCCTCGCTCTACGATTCACAAACACTCCGAACCCTCTATCTCCGCTTCCACCATGAAGATTGGTCAGAACAGATGGATGTATTTTATCGGACAGATATTGAAGTGCCAGCAGATCTCATCGTAGATGGTAAGGTTTATCCAGAGGTTGGTGTTCATTTTCGGGGAACATCTTCCTATTTTACAGTCAGATCGGAAAAGAAATCCTTCAATATTGCAGTCGATTACGGTGAAGATGGCCAACGTCTCTATGGCTACAAGACGCTTAATTTGCTCAATGGACATGTTGATGGTTCTTTCCTTCGTGAAATCCTCTACAATAGAATCTCACGAGACTATATCCCGGCGATGAAAACGAACCTTGTTAAATTGGTTATCAATGGCGAAAATTGGGGCGTTTATATCAATCTACAACAATACAACAAAGATTTCCTGGCGGAATGGTTCGGCACCAAAGCCGGTATCCGTTGGAAAGTGGGACCTGGGGGGGGGTCTTTGACTTACGCGGGTGAGGATCCGAGTGCATACGAAGAAACATACCAACTCAAGACGAGGAACGTTGAAGATCCTTGGACAGACCTCATCGCGCTCTGCAAAATGCTTGACAAAACAACTATCGATGCAGAACTTACGGAGCACCTGCCGGCTGTCCTCAACATTGACCAGGTGCTCTGGCAGCTCGCCGTTTCAAATGTCTTTATGGACGATGACGGTTATATTCACAAAGGTGGCGATTACGCTATCTATCAAGATGTCAACGACAGATTCCATCTTGTACCGCATGATAACAATGAAAGTTTAAGATTCGGGCGAGAAGGTAGAGGCGGTCCCGGGGGTCGCGGTCCCGGGGGTTGGTCGTGGGGCGACTTGGAAAGGGGGATGGCATCTCCGGTTACGCATGAAGACAACGCGGCGCGTCCACTTATTAACCGATTGTTGTCAAATCCAGCGTGGCGCGCCCGGTATTTGGCACATGTCCGTACCGTTGTCAATGAATGGCTTGATTGGGAAGTCCTTGAACCTATTATCAAGGAATACCAAAGGCTCATTGACACAGAAGTACAGCAAGACGATAAAAAACTTTACGGATATGAAGAATTCTCGACTGGTGTTCCAGCGGATCTTAAACGCTTTGTAAACCAGCGCCGCAAGTATCTGCAAAATCATCCCGAACTTAACAAGCCAGTGCCAAAGATTATTTCCGTTGAAATCGGATCCGAAACGCCGCCACTCGCCAATCAATCTGTCTCGATTAAAGCGATAGTCGATAAATCGGTTGCGGTGGACTCGGTTTTCCTATATTATAGTACGGAGCGGCGCACCGTTTTTAACAAGGTTGAGATGACTGAGGCAGCCGATAGTTTTATCGGATATATTCCAGCTTTTCCAGCAGGCACCACAGTCTATTACTACGTTGAAGCGGATGCTGTAGAGACACACGGCACAACGATCTTTTCACCCGCACGTGCGGAGCAGGGTGCGGCTGAATACCGCGTCAGCATCCCTGTTGTCAAAGAGAGTCCTGTCGTGATTAACGAACTCATGGCAGCCAATACCAAGAGCCTTACCGACCCACAAGGACAATATGAAGATTGGCTTGAACTGCACAATCTCACCGACAAAACTGTGAATCTCACGGGAATGTACCTGACGGACAAGATTGACAATCTTAAGAAATGGGCATTTCCTGAGAACACCACAATCCCCGCATACGGTTATCTCATTGTGTGGTTAGACGAAGACGGTAATGCCGAGTTAGGATTACACGCCAACTTTAAATTGTCTCGTAACGGTGAAACTGTTATGCTCATTGATGCTGATACACGCGGCAATCAGGTGCTTGATCAGGTGGCATTTGAAAAACAGGAGAAGGATGTTGCCCTCGGTAGATGGCCGAATGGGAGCGGTATACTCAAACCTCTTCAAACTACGCCGGGTAAAGAAAATATGCTAAAATAAAACAATACGAACCTTTTATTTTCTCGTGTGTCTAATTGGATAAGAAGGTCATTCGCTTTCATCAATTTGTTGCGAATCGTTGCCTTATCTGTGTTCACAACGCTTTGAACATCACAGTCTTCCGAGAATTAAATGGTTCCGGATTTAAAATGCACTCCGTTTATCCACGCGGCTTGGAGAATAAAGTATGTCCGTTGCAACCGTTTCAGGTACTATGCAAACTAATTCAGATATTGCTAACACACAAGGATTAGATAGCTCGCAGGAGCGTGAGATCGTTTTGCGCTGTCAAAAAGGCGATGCTGATGCGATGGGAACCCTTATCATTCAGTACCAACATTGGGTTTACAACATCGCTTACGGTATGCTCGGTCATCACCAAGATGCCGAAGATGTCGCACAAGACGCTTTCCTCTCCGCATGGGAAAACATCGGGAAATTTCAGTTCCGCTCGCGATTTTCTACATGGCTCTACCGTATTGTTAAAAACAAATGTCTTAATCATATTGACCAGTACCAACGTCGAAAAACGGATCCCACAGAAATTGATGACTCACAACCGTGGGTCCCGCTTGATACAGTAACGCCCGAAGAAGAGGCACTGCGAACTGAAGAAAAAAATATTGTCCACGCTGCACTCGCGAAACTCAGAGATAGCCACAGAGAAATTCTGGTGCTCAGAGAATTGCGAGATCTCTCTTACGAAGAAATATCAGAAATTTTAGGATGCACGTTGGGACGCGTCAAATCTCGTTTACATGAGGCACGAAAAGCATTAAAAGAAGAACTGGAGCGAGTTGAGTGGTAACACCTATTACCGCTATTCTCGATAAAAATATGAACAACAAAAGCATTCGTAACGATCTATCGGCTTACCTTGATAACGAATTAAGTCCGAAGAGGCGCAAACAGGTTGAAGCACATCTGCGTTCCTGTAAAGCGTCTGCTGAAATGCTGGCGGCGTTCGAGAAAAACCGCCAGAGGGTTGCCAACCTTTCGCGCCCCGCTCCATCGACGCTTAAGGATGCTGTGATGGCAAAAATACATACAGAGTTTCAAGACGAACTATCCGCTTACGTTGATAACGAATTAGCACCTGCTATGCGCCATCGGATGGAAGTGCATCTTCACACCTGCAGCGAATGCTCCGATATGGTGTCAGCGTTCCGTGAAAATCGTGAGCGCGTCAAGAATATTGAACGTCCGGCTCCAGCATCCATCAAAAATGCTGTGATGGCAAAGATACACGAACAAACAGCAGAAGCAGAGGTCGAGAAATCCACGCGGGCACCGTGGTTCCCAGATATAGGAAAATGGTTCCCGGACTTGGGACGTTGGTTCTTCCGTCCTGTAACAGCGGGAGCAACGGCTGTTCTGACGCTCGCACTGATTCTCGGAGCACTCTACTTCCAACCGAACACACCACAATACGATGAAACACTTGACTTCTATTTCGGGCTCCATACAGAACAACTTACGGATAACCCCTTGAAATCAAACGTCGGTAGATCATTCGGTGAGGAATCCGTGTCTATAGAACCTATTGATGACAATACTGAAGAGCTATTCCTCGACCTCTATCTGGAAAATGTAGAACCTTAAACTTCCAACAGGTAAACCTATGCGAACATATAAATATCTAATCAAGGGTTTGCGATTTAAAGGCATTCCGCTTTGGTTCACAGTTTTAGTCTTCTTTCTGTGGGGACCCGACATTTTTTCCGCTGACATAACTGTTCTCGAACGGATCGTTGAAGCGGAACGTACAGTCCACTACATCGGCGCCAGTTTGAGGACAGCCAGTTCGCCAAGAGGCACGAGAACTTTTGAAGAACACGTCATCCACGTACCGGGAGACGCTTCTTATAGGAAGCTGCTATCTGTCGTTGGTGAACGTAAACCGTCCAGCGACCGGCAAAATAGCGACGAACGCCAAAGAAACGATAGGCGAAGAGGACGCGATGGGAACGACAGAAATAACCGATGGAGAGAACAAGACAAATGGCGGGAGGTCAGAATCCCATTTTCCGAGAAAGCGATTAAACTGATTGAACAGAATTATAACTTAGAGCATCAACCATCAGACGAAAAAATCGTAAATCATGAAACAGATCTTTTAATCATTAGTCCCAAGTTCGCCGGTAGACCTACAAAATATATCTTCTTCGCTCGTGAAAATGGGGTTATCCTGCGGGTGGAAGATTACGATGCTGATGGCGTGCTACGCGAGATATTTGTCTATACCCGAATCAGTTTTAATGCCAAAGCTGTCAATGCCAAATGGGAAACCATTAAAAAAGATATTAGACCGGCGCAGCGGCGCAGCCATCCGAGTTCACTTGCTGAAGGTGAAAAAATTCTCAAGACAAAACCTGTTCAACCTCAATATCTGCCACCCGGATTCCAATTACAGGGGGTTCGCAGTATAAAAAGGAGAGAACGCAACACCATTTTTCTTGAGTATACAGATGGATTGGTGAATTTCACACTGTTTGAAGAAACAGGTAAACCACCACAGCGCGATTCAAGAGAACGACGAGGAGAAACTCGGATTGATATCAGTGGAACAACCGTCTATAAACATCGGTTCGGTCCGACAGACGCTTTCAGGTGGACGACCTCAGACATCCATTTCACGTTGCTCGGTGAAATCCCTACCACCGAAATGCAAAAGGTAGTGGAATCCATAGTAAATAAAGCGAACGTCAAATAAGGAGAAACTATGCAAATATTCAGTGCCGCTATGGCTGGCATCATTGTTACAGGTCTACTTTTCGCGGTCGGGAACGTAGGTGCCGATGACGAAAAGGCAGAACTCGAAAAATCGCCTCGCCACGGCGAATGGGTCAAAATCACAGCCGCTGATTCGCGAGTCATCAACGCGTTTATCGTCTACCCAGAGGTGAAAGAGCCGGCTACGTCAATCATTGTCATCCACGAAATTTTCGGGTTAACCGACTGGATCCGACTTGTCGGAGATAGGCTTGCGGCTGAAGGGTTCGTCGCTATTTGTCCGGACCTACTGTCCGGTATGGGACCCGAAGGTGGCGGTACAGAGAGTTTCGAGTCCGGTGATGATGTTAGACGTGCTATCCGAGAACTTCCTGCTGCGCAAGTCGCATCCGATCTGGATGCCGTCCAGGAGTATGTCCGAGGGTTGCCTTCGACTAACGAAAAGGTGGCAGTCTCAGGTTTCTGCTGGGGGGGTGGACAAACCTTCAGTTACGCTGTCCATTCCGATGCTATAGCCGCTGGATTTGTGTTCTACGGTCGCGCCGCAGCACCGGAAGACATCCCAAAAATATCTGCACCCATATACGGCTTTTATGGGCAAAGTGATAACCGTATCAATGCCACGATTGACGCGACCAAAGCGGCTGCGGATGCTGCAAACGTCACGTACGAACCCGTTATCTATGAAGGGGTCGGACACGCATTCTTGCGGCGCGGGATGGGAGAAGACGCAGACGAAGCAAATAAAGCCGCGACCAAAGCGGCATGGGAACGATGGGTTTCACTCCTACAAGGACTTTAATACAGTTTTTATGTGCCTTTGTCGTATGCATGGGGTGGATCTTAATCCATCCCTATTTTTTTCCGAAAAGACTTGACATTACAACAATTCGTGTGGTATCTTTAACTTAGGAGTTTCCAAAAGGAAATTTCCAAAAATCCAGAGATTAACGCGTGCAAAGTTCTCAACAAAACAGGAAAGTCTATCTTGATACGTGCTGTTTCAATCGTCCTTTTGATGTTCAAACGCAAACCCGGGTTCGCCGCGAAACCGAAACTGTTGAGATAATTCTTGAGTATTTTGACATAGGTTACTGGCAATGGCTTGCCAGCAGCGTTAACGCAGATGAAATCAATCGAATCACAGAGCCAATCAAACACGCGAAAGTCAAAACTTTGCTATCTCTAGCACACCAAATCGTTTGGGTTGGTGAAGCAGAAATAGCACGAGGTGAACAACTTGAAGCATTTGGTTTTGAGCGGTTAGATGCTCTACATCTTGCTTGTGCCGAAAGTGGCAACGCAGACATCTTTCTCACAACAGATGACTCACTACTGAAAACAGCAAAACGCGTCAATGCACAACTTCGGGTTCGGGTTGAATATCCAGACACATGGCTACAGGAGGAAACAGGACATGAATACACGAAATATGACTGACGAGGAAATTTATGAAGCTGGACTTAAGGTCCTTTCTGAGAAACTTGGTGCTGCTGGGATGATTCGATTTCTTAGGCAGTGTGAACCAGGCACAGGTAATTTTACAGAGGAACGCAAGAAGTGGATCGCTGATGAACCCGACATCCGGACAATCGCAAAGCGGATCCAACGGAACCATCAAATGTAGAGCAGACTTGATTAAGGGAAACGCTATTTTCTATTGATAAAGGTTCCTATGGTCGCGAAACTCTCTATCTAAGAAAGAACATATATGGCAAACCGACTTAAAGATAAGATTGCTATTATCACAGGCGCGGCGCGAGGCATCGGTGCGAAGAGTGCCGAACTTTTCGCACGAGAAGGCGCAGCTATCGCTATCTGGGATATCAATACCGAGCGCGGTGAACAGACCGCACAACAGATTCGAGACGCTGGTGGTACTGTCATCTTTTGCCAGTGCGATGTAACCGATGCTGCGCAGATTGAAAATGCTGTCAGTCAGGTCACGTCTGAATTTGGCAACCCAAATGTGCTGTTCAACAACGCTGGGATCGCTGTGGTCGGCGAATTAGAAGAAATTTCTGAAGCAGACTGGGATCGGCAATACGCCGTCAATGTGAAAAGTATCTACCTCGTCTCTCGTGCGATAATTCCGTTGATGCGGGCAACTGGCGGGGGATCGATTATCAACATGGCGAGTGAATCTGCGTATGTCGGGTTTCCGATGCATCCGGCTTACACCTCCTCAAAAGCTGCTGTCGTACACCTCACACGGAGCATGGCTGTCCGTTACGCGGAAGACAACATCCGTGTCAACAGTCTCTGTCCCGGTACGATTAACACCGAACTCTACCAAGAATTCCTATCAAAGCAGCCCGATCCGGATGCGATAAACAGGGAGATCAAAGAGATGCACCCGCTGGGTATCGGCGAACCGGAAGACATCGCTTGGGCAGCGGTCTATTTGGCTTCCGATGAATCGAGATACATGACGGGGGCACCGATGCTCGTTGAAGGCGGAATCTTATCCCTCTAAAGCGCAGCCGACAATTTCTCTAAGGTGTGAGAGATAGATTGCCACACCTCATCGACCGCGATCCCCTTCATACAGATATTATCCTTACACTTATCGGTAAACTGTTTACAGGGACTGCACGGCACATCGTGGCGGATGGTTTGATGCATTGCACCCAACGGTTGAAATCGGATGTGATTGCCGGGACCGAATAGAGACACAGTCGGTGTTTGAACCGCTGCAGCGATATGCATCGGACCGGTATCATTGGTGAGAAAAAGATCGCACTGTTCAATACAGGCGGCTAACTGCCGAATCTGAAGATTACCAGCAAACGGAATCGCGGGGGCATCCATGAGATCCACAACGGTCTGGACAAGTTCCGTCTCCTTTTGCCCCCCGTAAACCAAGACGTTGGCGTTGAACGCTGACACGAGTCTATCCCCGATAGCAGCGAAACGTTCAGGCATCCACTCGCGTAACTTCCATCCTGCCCCCGGAAAAATTCCGACCTTTAGTGCTGTATCACGAATACCAGCAGCTTCAATCCGTTTTGCAGCGTCTAAGCGTTCAGATTCAGCAAGAAACAACTCCAATCGTTGATCTTCTGCTGGAATCTCGACTGCATGTAACGCGTCGAAATAGTGTGCCGTTGCGTGTTTGTTACCTTGCTCTTGGACGCGGACGGTACAGAATCTGCCTTTCCCCACACGTTCTGCGGCACCACTGAAATACATGAGCAACTCAGTGCGAAACTTCCGCTGCAGATCAATAGCCAATGTGAATTTCCGTTCGCGGAGGTGACGGATAATCCGCAACATTTCACCGGTATCCTTGTCTTTCGCAAACCGGTCGAATGAAATAATTTCATTGAGATGTGGATTTTCACGTAGGACATCTGCCGACTGTTTCGCGACAAGCATCGCAATATATGCATCGGGGAAATGGGTACGAACAGCGCGAATCGCAGGCGTTGTAAGTACAACATCGCCGAGGGAACTGAGTCGAATGAGCAGTATTTTTTTCATGCGTTTTCAGTTTTCAGTCATCGGTTATCTGTCCAGAGGGTGTTGTCGAAGATAAGGACGTTTGTCCGTCACAAACGAGTCCTTGACAACTGAAGACTACTGACTGACCACCACTTTCTCAAGGTTCTTCAATGCGTCTTCAACCAGTGCATCTACATCTAAACCGGATTCTGCGTCTTCCAACTCGGCTAACGACGCGCGAGTGGCAGGGTGTTTCGGCACAAAAAGTGAGCAGCAATCTTGATGCGGACGCGTGGATATGTCGAATGTTCCTATCCGTTGTGCCTTTTCAATGATTTCAATCTTATCTTCACCGATCAGCGGACGAAGGATCGGAATTTCTGCGATCGCTTCAATCGTGCGTAGGTTCGTGAGTGTCTGCGAAGCGACTTGTGCAAGGCTTTCACCCGTAACGAGAGCTTCCGCCTCAACCATTACAGCGACGCGCTGTGCAATACGCGTCATCATCCGTCGATACAACACAACCCGATACGGTGCCGGTGTTTCGGCAACAATAGTCTGTTGAAGATCGGCAAATGGCACAAGATAGACGGTACTCCGGTAATTGGATTGTGCTAAAATCTCGGCTATTTCGATCACCTTTTCCAAAGAAGCCTTATCCGTGTACGGATAACTATAAAAGTGGATAAAGACGGCTTTCGCACCGCGTTTAATCATTTGCCACGCAGCGACAGGCGAATCGATCCCACCTGACAACATTACGAGTACCTTACCACTCACACCGACCGGTAATCCGCCAATCCCGTGAATTTTTTCTGTAGAGATATACGCCGCATTGTGCGTTATTTTTATCCAACAGGTCACATCAGGGTTATGCATATCGGCACGTGCACCGGTCTCCTTGATAAGGTAGCCACCGACCTCGGCACTCACTTGCGGAGAGGTTAGCGGGAAGGTCTTGTCCGCACGTCTCGTTTCAACTTTCAGGGATTCATAAGAGAGTCTTTCGATTTGTTGAAGTGCCGCTGTTTTTATCGCTGTGATGTCGGGTTCGGTACGGCAGGATATCTCGAAATGTGCGATACCCATGACCAGATGTAGTCGTTTTTTTATCTCAGTAATATTGGCGTGTTGTCCGAGATGTACGAGAATCCTATCGTGCAGCCGTTCTACTTCCGTATACCCTGTATCGCGGAGGGCAAGTTTGATGTTGTTCGCGAGCCGTTTCTCAAAGAAAATCCTATTTTTTCCTTTGAGTCCAACCTCGGCGTAATGAATACTGAACAATTCTTCCATATTTTTTCTCATGCTACAAAGTATTTAGCAGACTCACAAGATCGGAGCATTTTCTATAAATTTTGGGTGGTGGGTTACGAAGCACAAACAGCGTCCGTTAAATTAAAATGGAGTTTCGCGACTTCTCCTAAGGCGTTCGTACCGTGCATCCTAACGAACGCTTTACCTGCTTCTACAACCTGATACGCGCCTCTTGGTAAGGTGATCTGGTATGTTTCGGACAACGTATCCATTCCCGTCAGAAAAGCATCGCGAGCAATAATAGAGGCAGCGGCGACAGCGATATCACGTTCGCCTTTTGTTACCTGTCTTACCTCCATTCGCAGTTGTTTATTTGAAATACGATGCCTAACGGACGATACGGGATTTACGCGCTGCATAAGTTGTGGTGTAATAAGATCGTCCTTAGCAAATTGGTCAACAAGCACATGTTTGGCATCTACCCGGTTCGCTAATGTGTGGATCGCTTCGGCATGCAGCGAGGCGAGCAGATGATTGAGGTTCTGTCCACGGCTGCGGAGGGTGTCGTAGAGCGAATTGTATTCAATCGGTATCTTTTCCACAACAATGATATGCTGTTCATAATCGCTGCGCATTAATTCGGCGATGCTTCGGATACGGCGATTTGACAAAGTTTTCCCATCAGCAACGCCTAAATCTGATAAATTTTCAAGGAACTCCGCGTCCACATAGACAGCCGCGACAACGAGCGGTCCAAAATAATCACCTTTTCCTGCCTCGTCGGTACCGATCCATGCGTTCCAGTTGTGTATTGCGTTCATCTAACCTGCCAGACTCTATTTCTCTTAATTTGTTGTAATTTGTTGATTTTTTGGATTTATACTGAATTCTGAAGTGCGGCGAACTCTGTAACCTGTTTACCGACGGCTTTGACGCGTTCTGCTAACCTCGGGTCGTGCAAATTACCGTTCGCATCAAACGCCTGCGATGCATTCGGGATAGATGCGTCTTTCGGAACGACCCAAGCGCGCAGGGCAGTGCCGACCGTGCGTAACATAGAAAGCGTGTTAACTGCTCCCTTCCGTCCGCCAGAAACACCGACGAGTCCGATGACCTTATTCTCAAATTCATCAAACCCCATAAGATCGAGCGCACTTTTAAGGACACCGCTGAAACCACCGTGATATTCCGGGGAACCGAGAATGATACCGTGTGCCCGTTTCACCTTTTCACGTAGTTTGAACACGCCAGCGGGATAGTCAGTTTCGTTAGCGACAGAACCTTGAAAAACAAGTTCATACTCGCTAAGCCTAAGCAATTCAACTTCAGCACCAGCATCCTTCGCACCGGAGAGCGCGATGTGGAGCGCAGCGTGTGTTGAACTGCCTTCCCGTAGACTACCACAGATAGCAACGACATAGATAGACTGGTCGTTGGAGCTTTTCATTTCGCGTATCCCTTTCAAAATATTCTATCACATAACTCGGTGAGAGACAGATGGGTGCTATTTAATCGTAACTATTTGTCGAATGCTTCTGAATTCCTCTTAGTATAACATGGTGGGAATGATATGTCAAACGAATATCACCGCCGCGAATGTTTTTTAGTGTTGAAACCAGAATATAGTGGAATCAGATTTTTGTTGACATATTTATGTTTTTTTCTTATGATATTCTAGTGTTTTGAAACGCGGGCATTCTTTGTTCAAAAGGACAGTTGTAAAACCCTTAAAAAATAAACTGCTCGCATAGCACTTTAATTTGTTTTAGACATGAGGAGATTTACGCATGCGCTCAATCATGTATCTTTTCGCCGTTGCGTTATTAATATTAGGCAGCGCGATGACTACATACGCCCAAGTCCAAGACGAAGGCTTAATCCTTTACTTCGGTTTCAATGAAGCGTCGGGTAATACAGTTACCGATGAAACCGGTGGTGGAAATGATGGCTTAATTACTGGTGCCGATATCGCTACCGATGAATCCATCCACGGTGGTGGGTCGTTGTTATGTGACGATAACGGTGATGGTGTGACAGTCGAATCCTTTCCAGCATTGGAAAATTATCAAGACAATTCCTATCTCTTCTGGCTCAATTTCACCGTGCCGGGCTCCGGTGGTTGGGATCAAATCATCGCGAAAAAGGCACCCGATTCTGACCGGTCACCTGGTATCTGGACCTGTAATCGCGCAACTTTACACATCCACTACCGTTTCAATCCTGGGAACGCGGGAAGCCTTTGTGTCGGACCCGAGGGAGAAGGTGACGAATTCGCAGTCGGGGACTGGCATCACATCGCGGGGGTCAAAGAAGGTGGTAATTTCAAATTTTACATTGATGGCGAAGTGGTTGACGAACAGACCGTTCCGGAAAGTCACGCGCAAGGCACAGAGAAGCTTTATATCGGTCAGACGACTTATAACTCCGCGAAGTTCTACCTTGATGAACTTTTCGTCTACGATAGAGCCCTCAGTGCTGATGAGGTTGCAGACGTTATGGCGGGTGTACTGACCCCTGTTGAACCGAGAAACAAACTTTCTACGACGTGGGGACAACTCAAAACGCGTCATGACTAATTTCACATTACGAAATGTCGGGACGACTCTTACGTCGTCCCGCATTCGTTTTCCTACCTGCTTGAATTTCATTTTTTTTTCAACATCCCCGAAAATCAGATAGCATCTGTTTTGTTGAAACTAAAAAGTCACAGATGTATATTTAGATTGACATATTTCAGTGTTTCTTTTATGATAATTTCGTGGGTTGAAACGCGAGTACGCTTTATCGAAAGGATTGGTTGAAAGCCGTTCGTAATAAGATGCTCGCATAGCATGTTAATTTGCTTTAGACATGAGGAGGTTTACTCATGCGTTTAATGGTATATTCACTTGTGGTTGCGCTATTCATAGTAGGCAGCGCACTCACTACACACGCCGCTGTTAAAGACGACGGTTTAATCCTCTACTTCAGTTTCGATTCAGAAAAAGGTGGAAAGATAGAAGATGAAACGGGTGGTGGAAACGATGCTGAAATAGTCAAAGGCGCGAAGATTGTGACCGACGAAGTCGTTCACGGGAACGGAGCCATATTATTTGAGGAAGCAGGAGACAGCGTGACGGCTAATTCCTTTAAAGCTTTAGAAGATTATCAGGATAACTCCTTCCTTTTTTGGGTCAACTTTACCAAGGCGAACTCTGGTGGTTGGGACCAAATTATTGCGAAACATGCCCCTGGCTCTGATCGTTCACCCGGCATCTGGACCTGTAACCGTGTGCCGTTGCACATCCACTACCGGTTTAATGTCGGTAACCAAGGCACAGATTGTGCGGGTCCCGATGGAGAAAACGATACGTTTGAAATCGGCGAATGGTATCACATCGCAGGTGTTAAAAAAGATGCCAAGTTAGCGTTTTATGTTGATGGCAAAAAAGTCGCGGAACCGGGTGTTCCGAAAGATCACGCGCAAGGGGATGCCCTCCTTTACATCGGTAAATCACCTGCTTATAATTCTGCGAAGTTCTATCTTGACGATCTTTATATTTTTGATAGAGCACTTGATGCCGATGAAGTATCAGAGGTTATGGATGGCAAACTCCTGCCCGTTGAACCTGACGATAAACTCACCACAACATGGGGACAAGTAAAAGTACGTCGTGATTAATTTCACACCACAAAATGTAGGGCAGACGCTCACGTCGCCCTACATTGTTCTTCTCGCTTGTGCTTACAGTTTATTCAGTTTTCAGCTGCTTGGATAACATATTCATTTTCCTTAAGACATGAGAGGGTTGCTTATGCGTTCAATGATATATTTACTCACCGTTGTGCTACTCATTTTCGGCGGCGTACTCACTACACATGGACAAGTCCAAGATGATGGCTTAATCCTTTACTTCAGTTTCGATTCAGAAAAAGGCGGCACTATTAAAGACCAAACTGGCGGTGGAAATGACGGGACAGTTGAAGAGGCGGAGATCGCCACCGATGAAGTCGTCCACGGTACAGGGTCAATGTTATTCGACAATGCCAATGCCAGTGTGACGGTTGACTCCTTCAAAGCATTAGAGGAGTATCAGGATAATTCCTATCTCTTTTGGCTCCAGTTTACCGAAGAGAATTCCGGTGCGTGGCAACAGATCATAGCGAAAAAAGCACCTGGGACTGACCGTGTTCCGGGTATTTGGACCTGTAACCGTGTGCCGCTGCACATTCACTACCGGTTTGATCCAGGAAATGGCGGAAGTCTTTGCGTCGGTCCTAAGGGCGAAGGTGATGCCTTTGAAACCGATAAGTGGTACCACGTCGCGGGTGTCAAAGAGGGTGGTAACTTCAAGTTTTACATGGATGGTAAAGTTGTTGATGATCAAAATGTTCCTGAAAAGCATACGCAGGGCGTTTCAGAGCTTTTCATCGGTAAAACTAATTACGGCTCTGCGCTCTTTTATATTGACGAACTCTATATTTATGATAGAGCTCTGAGTGCTGACGAGGTTTCAGGGGTTATGGGTGGCAAACTGCTACCCGTTGAACCTAACGATAAACTTACCACAACATGGGGACAAGTAAAAGTACGTCGTGATTAATCTCATACCTTGAATATTGGGACGGTTATCGTGCCGTCCCGCATACATCTTCTTATCTTGGCATGCCTATTCATCAATGCTGTCCGCACTCCATCTTGAAGAGTTTCATTCTCATTAGTGTGCTGTTTGTCTCAGCGACATCAATTCCAAGATGGTGTAGTGCTGAACAAGATGTTAACAATCGGTTTGAACGCGGTCTCCGTTACCTCGAGGCAGAGCAGTATGACTTAGCACTTGCCGAATTCCAATCCATCGAAAAAGAATTTACGACTTCAGCTGAGATTAGCAGCCTCGCACAGTACTATATAGGTTTTGTTCATCAGGAACTCAACGACCTGAGTCCAGCTGCGTCCGCATACCAGAAGGCGTTGGCATTAAAAGCACCACAAGAGGTGCATGGGAACGCGCACCTTCAATTGGGTATTGTCTATAAATCCCAAGGCGAGTTGCCACTTGCCGAAAACCATCTCAAACATTCACTCACGCTATTGCCTGCAGCTGCGGAAGCACATACCCACCTCGGCGATGTATATCTCCTCCAGCGCAGATTTAATGATGCTGAAAGTGCTTATCAAGAGGGTATTCGTCTGAATCCGGATCGTACTGAATCTTACTATGGACTCGGTAGGGTCGCGGAGATGCAAAATCGTCTCCGGCAGGCGATGGAATATTACGATGCGGCACTCCAGCGAAACCGATATCTATCACAGACGCATTATCGGCGCGCCCTTACATATCAGAAGTTGGGTGATAAAGAACAAGCAGCGGCGGCTATGACGCAGTTCCAACGTTTAAAGGCTTACGAGGATGAGATGCACCGGTTTCGGGAAGCACTCTATACAAACCCGAACGTACCGGTGCTATACATCAAATTGGGCGAACTCCACGAGACATACGACAACTTGACAGGAGCCGCGCGAGTCTACGAAGCTGCCATGCAGGCGCACCCGTCTTATCTGCCAGCGTACCTTCACCTTGGTGAGCTGTTTATTCGACAGCGTGAACTTGAAAAAGCCGCTCGCGCGTATGAGAAGGCAGTAAAACTTGCACCGGATAACCCGAAAGTCCATATCAAGTTGGGTGTTATCTATATAAATCAAAGTCAATTTGAAAAGGCGATTGCAGCGTTTCAGCAAGCGATTGCCGTGGATCGTACGGCAGCAGAAGCATATAACAACCTTGCACGCCTTTATGCTGGACTCGGGAAAGAGATGCAGCAAGCAATCAATTTGGCACAGCAGGCAGTTGCGTTGGCACCGACTCCGAAACACTACGACACACTTGCGTACACTTACTATCGCAATGCACAATATTCCAAAGCTTTAGAAGCGATCAACAAAGCGATTGCGATAGCACCGAATGTGGATGCGTATAATAAATTACGCTCAAAAATTCAGAAGGAGAAATAGATGAAAAAAGGGATATGTATCGGTTCATTACCCGGTGGTTCAGCAGAAGCGCGGTTTGCACTCGCGAAGGAAGCCGGATTTGATGGCGTTGAAATCGGCACCCTCGACAATGATAACGATCGACACCAAACAAGAGCGATCGCCGAAGAACACGGAATAGAAGTCATTAGTGTGATGAATAGTAAACATTGGGCATGTCCGCTTTCCGATGCAGACGCTCAAGTTCGCGCCGAATCGCGGGAAGGGATGCTCGACTCAATAGCGACCGCAAAGGCTGTCGGCGCAGAGACGGTCCTCCTCGTGCCTGCTGTCGTCAATGATAAAACCAGTTATGAGGATGCCTATCAGCGTTCGCAATCAGAAATTCGTAAACTGATCCCGGCAGCAAAAGACAACGAAATTACCATCGCGCTTGAGAACGTTTGGAACAAATTCTTGCTCAGTCCAATAGAATTCTGTCGTTACGTTGACGAGTTTGACAGTGAGACAGTAACTGCCTATTTCGATGTCGGCAATATTGTGCTGTACGGCTATCCTCAACACTGGATCCGTTCGCTCGGGAAACGTATCGCTAAGGTACATGTCAAAGGTTTCAACGCAACTGAAAGTCGGTTTACCTACCTGATTGAGGATTGCACAATTGACTGGAACGCTGTTATGTCAGCATTGGCAGAGGTCGGATATAACGATTACATGACAGCGGAGTTGCCTGTTGATCAGGATAACCCGGAAGGCAGGGTGCATAGTATCAGCGAGGATATGGATAGAATTATTGCTGGCGCCGTTTAATTGGCGACTAACCCTCTGAGCAAAATGTGTTGGGAGACTGAACCTGTCTTCCAACACATCGTGTTAGCACACTTGGAGAGCGGATAAAAAATATATGGAAATTATTATTCAACCGACTTATGCACGGCTTGCCGAGGTCGCGTCTGGAATCATCCGAGAAGCGCTCTTAAAAAATCCGAACCTCGTTTTGGGACTTGCGACAGGGAGTACACCCATCGGGGTCTATGAAGCCTTAGTCCAAATGCATAACACTGATGGACTCGACTTTTCAGGTGTAACAACCTTTAATTTAGACGAGTACGTCGGTATTCCGTCGGATCATCCGTATAGCTACCACACTTTTATGGATACACACCTATTTAATCTCATTAATATTCCTGCAGAGAATTGTCATATCCCACAGAGTACAGCGGATGGGCATGCGGAATTCTGCGAACGTTACGAAGCGGCGATCGTTGATGCGGGAGGGATTGACATCCAAGTCCTCGGCATTGGAAAAGACGGACACATCGGTTTCAATGAACCGAGTTCGTCTCTCGGTTCTCGGACACGAATTAAAACGCTAACGCGAAATACGCGTGAGGCGAACGCACCGCATTTTGGAGGAACTATTGACATTGTTCCGAAGATGGCTATCACAATGGGGGTCGGAACAATTATGGAAGCGAAACAGTGTCTATTATTGGCAAGCGGAGAATCAAAAGCAGAAGCAATTGCAAACGCAGCAGAGGGACCCATTACTGCAGAGGTACCGGCTTCGGTGTTACAGATGCATCCACAAACAGTCGTCGTTCTTGATGAGGCTGCAGCTTCACAACTCAAGCGGATAGATTACTACAAAGAGGTATATGCGAACAAACTGGAACTGTTGGCTCAGGAAGTTTGAACGGAGGAATTAGGTTCTTGATCATCGGATAGACCGTATTCTTTCGCTTTTCGTTGGACTGTTCGCCGACTCACCTTGAGTATTTCTGCGGCTTTTGCTTTATTGTTATTTACAGATTCAAGGGTTGCTCGGAGAACTTCACGATTAATTTCGTTGAGAGACATGCCGACTTTCACATTCAAGCGTTGTTTCTCGGGTACCGTATCAACTAACTTCAAGACATCAGGCACTGAAGGTAGGTTTGAAAACGCAATACCCGTTGCTTTGAGGATCCGTTCAGGTAAATCCATCTGTTGGATTGTCGGTTGTGTTGATGTCACGACAAGCCCCTCAATGCAGTTCTTCAACTCGCGGACGTTGCCTGTCCACTCGTATTTCATCAAAGTTCTAACCGTCTCGGGGGTGATGCTCATCATAGGTTTCCCATTTTGTCTGCAGAATTCTTCAAGAAAATCCTTCACCAGAAGCGGTACATCTTCTATCCGTTCTTGCAGGGTTGGAAGATCTATTGGCACTACGTTGAGGCGGTCATAGAGGTCTGGTAGGAACTCTCGTTTTTTGGATGCCGTTTCCAGATCGTGGTTAGTGGCACATACGACACGGACATCAACCTGAATCGTTTTATCGCCACCGACTCGTTCAAATTCTCGTTCTTCGAGGACACGCAGAAGCCGCGCTTGGTTGGATAGACTCAGTTGCGAAACTTCGTCAAGAAATAGGGTGCCGCCGTGCGCAAGTTCAAATCTTCCCTTGCGTTGGTAATATGCGCCACTAAAGGCACCACGTTCATGACCGAAAAGTTCAGATTCTGCAAGATTTTCATTAAGTGTCGCGCAATTAAAGGCGATAAGCGAACCGCGTCGCAAACTTCGATGATGAATCGCGCGCGCAACCAGTTCCTTACCTGTACCGCGTGCCCCGTAAATCATGACAGTCGCCTTTGTCGGGGCAATTTGGGCAATCATATCACGAATCCTGACGATTTGCGGAGAGTTGCCTGTCAGCCGCCGCAAACCTTCCTTTTCATCGATTTGGGACAGGAGCTGCCGATTTTCAAAGGCGAGACGTTGGTTTTCGAGCGTTCTATGCAGGAGTGCCGCCAGGTGAACAGGATTAACCGGTCTCGGTAGGAAATAGGTATCTTTGTATGCCAGCATTGCTCTGATACCGATGTCGGTTTCTAAAATGTTCGGCTCAGTAATAAAAACCACACCAATGTCCGGGTGGTGCTGCGCCGCTGCTTCTAACAGTGCCAGTCCATCAATCCGTTCCGCCTTTAATTGCGCAATAAGAATATCAACTTTCAGGTGCTCAATCTGATGAAACGCTTGATACATGTTGCCTGTAACAACGAGTCGCATCCCTTTACCTGTGAGCGTTTCACAGACAAGTTCGCGTTCGGATCGGTCAGCATCAACAATAAGGACGGTTCCTTGATCATTCATAAAATAGCACCTTCCATTTTTTTGTCGGATATGCTCAACAAATTCAGTGTTTATCGCGATTCTGGACATCCGGGTACCCGAATTTATAAACATCAGCATTGGTAACCCCGGTATCCGCGTTTATGATTCTCTGGACAACACGACCCCGTATGCAGGAAGGAATGTAATCCGGCTCTCGGTGTATAAAAAAAGTATTGTTTAAAATTACAGAATCAGGTAAACTATAAAATCATTGCCTGTCATATCGGTTAGGTAAATTTATTGTACTTCTTCGGAGGAATGAATGGATAACAGACTCAGTTCGCTGTATAGGCTTGGCGGGCTAACCGGCATTTTGAGCGGTCTTCTCATGCTCGCTTCGAGTATTTGGTTTCTTGTTGTTTCAGATCCGTCAATAGGATCAGACCTGTCGCAAGCAGATTTGGGAAAAATCGGAATTTTTCATGGTATAGGGGTTGCCACGCTCATCTTACTCATACCGACCTTGTTAGCGAGTTACGGATTACTTTCCTCGGAAACACATACACGTAGTGCCTTAGGGGCAAGCATCGCAGTTCTTTGGATTGCGGTAGAGTTAATAGCCCACTGCTCACAAACCGCTCCGATAAATACGCTATCGGAATTAATAACAGGCAAGGGTGGCGATTCTTTAGTAGGCGAAACGTTTTATGCGATCTGGGCAGAATGGGGTGAAGCACTCTTTATGACCGGGGCGTTCTTGTGTGTGCTGCTGGCACTCTGTTACGGTTCAGCACTCTACGCATGGGGGAATCCAATCGCTGCATACCTATTTTTTATTTCGATAGTAGCCTTTCCGGCGGGTCTTATTCTGGGGCTTGATGTCCAATTGCATGTGCTAATCCGCGGTATAGCGTTCCTATTTCTTGGTGGTGTGCTTATACAAGCACCCTACGAAGAAGATGTCTAATAATGTTTCAGAATTAGATGTGGGTGATTTTTGACACTGGAATGGACGTGTGCCGGTTGTAGGTCACGGATTATCTGTTCAGTTTTCCTCGTCCTCGTTTAGTAATCTTTCCAGCTCTGCCAAAATATCTTCGTCCTCATTTTCTGTATCGGTTGTTTCGGTCTCAAGTGTCTCCAAATCGGATCGAAATTCTATCAGGTTACTAAGATAGCGTTCACGCGTAATATTTTCAGTTTCGCCGTGTTCCTCACGCAGGCACTCGCCGCAGAATTCTCCAATCTGTTGAATACCGGCATCAATATCCTGTAAAGCTGCATCGGCATTACCTTCTTGAAGACTCAACTCGGCGTTGGCGATGCTGTGCATCATAATCATATAGCCTTTATATTGATAACTTTGCCAAGCGATGTCGGTTGGTGCGTGTTCACGCGCCAAATTCGTTACATCAATATTCATAGCCGTATCGCGTTTCACATCTTCCCATCGTTTAATTCCCGCAAATAGTAGGTAACGCGTATACCGATGGAAAGATTCCTCAAAAAGGATATCCCACTGATCTGGTGTTAACTCGAATCCTTCACGTGTGCCGTTTTCTTCCTCATACGTCCGCAATTTAGCATAAAAGTAATCGTAATAAGAGTCTACACCGTGTGGACGCATGCCGTCAGGACGACCGGTGGCATAGATGCGGGAAATCGTAAAAGCGTTAGGCTGTACGACGATCACCTCTCTACCATCTTCGATTTGTAGGACACTCACCGGACGCTCCGCGTCAAGATTGAGCATCTCAAGTATCCTGTCAAAGGTCTGAACCCACCGGGTGTTTCTCTGTATAGAATCATTTGACATTTTTATATCCTTAGTAAAAACTACTGGAGCATCTTAAAATAATCTTGGAGCGGCGTGACAGTAATATCTCCGCGCTGTAGGGCATCAATGGCGTTCACGGCTGCCGCTGCACCGGGTATCGTTGTGAAAATTGGGATGTCGTGTGCTATCGCCATCTCGCGAATTAAGAGTTCATTGGGTCGGTGCAAATCGCCAGTAGGTGTATTGATGATCAAATCAACGGCGTGGTTTTTAATGTAGTCGTGAATCGTCGGTCTCCCTTTACCGATGCTAAAGACGAGTTCAGACTGCATCCCATTTCGGAGGAGTACCTTCGCTGTTCCGTGTGTAGCGATAAGTTCAAATCCCATATCTGTTAGTCTCTTCGCTATGAAAATAATGGCGCGTTTGTCTTTATTTTTTACACTGATGAATACTTTCCCACCGAGCGGTAGCGTATAGCCGCATGCCTTCTGCGCCTTCGCAAATGCGCGGGAGACATCCGTATCAATTCCCATTACTTCGCCAGTCGATTTCATTTCGGGTCCCAAACGCGTGTTTGAACCCGGGAAACGGTTGAACGGAAATACCGGTGCCTTAACACTGAAATAGGCAGGTACAATCTCATTCGTAAATCCGAGTTCATTGAGCGTCTTACCTGCCATTACGCGCGCAGCGAGTTTCGCGAGCGGTACACCGATCGCTTTGCTAACAAATGGGATCGTTCGAGACGCACGCGGGTTCACCTCAAGCACATAGATATCGTCGCTTCTGATTGCATACTGGACGTTCATCAAACCGCGGACACGAAGGGCTTTCGCTAAATCGTAGGTGAAAGTTTTGAGCTTTTCAATCTGTTCATCTACGAGGGTATACGGCGGTAGCACACAGTCGCTATCTCCAGAGTGGATACCCGCTTCCTCAATGTGTTCCATGATACCACCGATGACCGTTCGGTTACCATCCGAGATCGCATCAACGTCAACTTCAATGGCTTCCTCAAGATATTTATCAATGAGTACCGGATGTTCTGGTGATGCTTCAACGGCGGTGTTCATGTATTCGTGTAAGAGTTCTTCGTCGTAAACGATCTGCATCGCACGTCCCCCCAAAACATAAGACGGACGGACAATAACAGGATAGCCGAGTGCTGCAGCGATAGGCGCAGCTTCCTCACTTGATGTCGCTGTCCCGTTAGGTGGCTGCCTTAAGCCGATATCGTCCAACACGGCTTTAAAGAGCCGTCGATCCTCGGAGCGCGCGATGTCTTCAGGACTCGTACCAATTATCGGGACACCCGCTTCTTTGAGGGCAAGTGCAAGGTTCAACGGAGTCTGACCACCAAACTGGACAATGACGCCAGACGGTTTCTCTTTCTGATAGATATTCAAAACGTGCTCAACTGTCAACGGTTCAAAATAGAGTCGATCGGAGGTATCGTAATCGGTACTGACGGTTTCGGGGTTGCTGTTCACCATGATGGTCTCATATTTGTCTTCTTTGAGTGCGAGTGCAGCATGGACACAGCAGTAGTCAAATTCGATACCTTGTCCGATCCGATTCGGACCGCCACCAAGAATCATAATTTTTTGTTTATCGGAAGGCCGGACCTCATCTTCACTCGAAAGGGTGGAATAATAGTACGGCGTTTCAGCCTCGAACTCGGCGGCACAAGTATCAACAGTTTTGAACGTCGCTTCGATACCGAGATCCTTACGACATTCACGGATAGCACCTTCGGATACATCGTATATCTCCGCTAATTGCCGATCGGAAAAACCATATTGCTTAGCCTGTTGCAAGACTGATTTTGCGACATCTGTATCTGCGCCACCGTTTTCTGATCCGTGATCTGTAACAACATTTTGTAAATGCTGTTTTATATGTTTTTGTGTATTCGATTCGCACAGATCATTTTCAAAGTCAACAATTTCCTTCAAATTATAGAGGAAAAACGGATCGATGTGTGAATAGGCATGTATCTCTTCAATGCTCATCCCGCGTGCCAAGGCAGCTTTAATATAAAAGATCCGCTTGACATTAGGAATGCTCAGTTTGCTTGGGATTTCAGACAGCGGTAGATCATCGAGCGGAGGGTTATCTAACCCGGACCATCCATTTTCGAGCGACCTCAGCCCTTTTTGTAACGCCTCTTTAAAGGTTCTACCGATAGCCATAGCCTCACCCACAGATTTCATCTGTGTTGTGAGGGTTTCATCTGTTCCTTGGAATTTCTCGAATGCCCAGCGCGGGATTTTGACAACAACGTAATCAATTGTTGGCTCAAAGCAGGCAGGCGTTTCAGCGGTGATGTCGTTCGGAATCTCATCTAAATTGTAACCGACAGCGAGCTTGGCAGCGATTTTGGCGATTGGAAAACCTGTCGCTTTTGACGCAAGCGCAGAACTACGCGAGACGCGCGGGTTCATCTCAATGACAACCTGTTTACCTGTCTTCGGATCAACAGCAAATTGGATATTGGAACCGCCTGTATCAACACCTATTTCTCTGATAATCTTAATCGCGGAATCTCGCATCAGTTGATATTCTTTATCCGTCAAAGTCTGGATAGGGGCGACAGTAATACTATCCCCGGTGTGGACACCCATAGCATCAACATTTTCAATTGAGCAGATGATAACAACGTTGTCCGCACCATCCCGCATCACCTCTAACTCGAATTCTTTCCAGCCGATGACAGACTCTTCAATCAACAATTCATTGATTGGACTGAGTGCGAGACCCTTTGAGACCATCTTTTCATATTCTTCGATGTTGTAAGCGATCCCACCCCCCGTACCACCGAGGGTAAATGCCGGACGAATAATTGCTGGGAAACCGATCTCTTTGACAAGTTCAATTGCCTCTTGGACTGAGTGAGCAATACCGCTCTGCGGGACTTCGAGTCCGATTTTGATCATCGCATCTTTGAAAAGTGCCCTATCTTCCGCTTTTTGGATAGCGGGTAACTTCGCACCAATCAGTTCGACATTGTACTTATCAAGGACACCGGATTCTGCAAGTTCAACAGACACGTTCAAGGCAGTCTGTCCACCGAGCGTCGGTAGCAGTGCTTCTGGACGCTCTTTGGCGATGACAAGTTCTACTGTATCTGCCGTGATCGGTTCAATGTAGGTCTGATCGGCGAAATCCGGATCGGTCATGATCGTTGCAGGGTTGCTATTGACGAGGGTAATTTCGTAACCCTCCTCTTTGAGTGCCTTACACGCCTGCGTACCTGAGTAATCAAACTCACACGCCTGTCCGATGATAATTGCACCGGAGCCGATAATTAAGATTTTATTTATATCTGTTCGCTTTGGCATCTTTTAAACTCTTAAATCTCGTCATCGTTCCACTTGTCCACGATAGTTGTGGTTTAATTCCAACTGCAACGAAAGCATGAATTATTATTATGATTCCATCTAAAATAAACCCATTTCAGGTTTGAAAGATTTCTTAATCGGATTTCAGCAAGAAACCCTCTTTGCCGACGGCTGACGATTGTTGGCTATCCCATCATTTCAGTAAAACGTGAAAAAAGATAACTTGCATCGTGCGGACCGGGAGACGCTTCTGGATGATACTGCACAGAAAAGAGCGGACACTCCCGGTGCTGGATCCCTTCGAGTGTATCGTCATTTAAATTGATATGTGTAATGTCAACGTTATTCGGCAATGAATCGATATCAACGCAGAATCCGTGGTTTTGGGATGTGATTTCGACTCGGTTGGTCTCAAGATGTTTGACGGGTTGGTTCGCACCTCGGTGCCCAAACTTTAGTTTATACGTCTTTCCACCGAGTGCCAGCCCGAGAAGTTGGTGTCCCAAACAGATGCCGAAAAGTGGCTTTTTGCCTATCAATCCTCGGATTGTTTCAATTGCGTAGCCGACCGGCATCGGATCACCTGGACCGTTTGACAGGAAAACACCGTCCGGTTCCGCTGCGAGAATATCTTCAGCAGTCGTCTGCGCCGGCACGACTTGCACTTCACATCCGTGTTCCGTGAGTTGACGCAAGATATTGTATTTTATCCCGAAGTCGAGAGCGATAACTTTATAGTTGTCAGTTGTGGGTTCGGTTTTTCTACGAAAAACCTTTTGGTTGTCAGTTAAGAGGTTATCGTTTAACAAATCCTCTTTTAACTGATGACTGATAACTGATGACTGATAACTATTCTGCCACGCGTACGGATTCGGACAGGTCACGCGTTGGACCAGGTCCCATCCGACCAACCCGTGCCACGCATTGGCTTTCGCAACAAGGTTGTCAGGTTTCAAGTCGTCTGTAGAGAGACAACCATTCATGACACCGTGAACCCGAAGACGGCGCGTGAGTGCGCGTGTATCAATCCCTTGAATGCCGATAATACCGTGTTCGGATAGGTAAGTATCTAAACTCCATTTTGAACGCCAGTTGCTATGGTAGGCACTGTACTCACGAACTACAAAACCCTCTACTTGTGGACCGATAGATTCAACGTCTGCTTCGTTGCAGCCGTAATTACCTATCAAAGGGTATGTCATCGTGACGATTTGCCCCTTGTAGGAGGGATCGGTTAGTACTTCCTGATAGCCAGTCATACTGGTATTAAAAACGACTTCACCGATGGCTTCGCCTGTCGCTCCAAACTGTTCACCCTCGAAAACTGTTCCGTCGCTTAACGCCAGAATTGCTTTCATATTTTCTTACCCTCTCGAAGTGTAATCGTCTTCCAACCTTTAAGTTCCCATCCATCAAAAGGTGTGTTTTGACTTTTTGAACGAGATTCCGTTTTGTCAACCCGTTTCACGCTATTAGGGTCAATAACAGTAACATCCGCAACGCTACCAACAGAAAGTGTTCCTCGGTCGATACCAAGTATGTTTGCCGGCACATCTGTCATCTTTGCGATTGCCTCTGCCAATGTGAGGTATCCCGGTTGAACGAGATACGTTAACACAAGCGGCAGACACGTCTCTAAGCCGATAATACCGTTAGGTGCATCAACCATACCTTCCGCCTTTTCAGAGGGCGCGTGAGGGGCGTGGTCGGTCGCTATTGCGTCTATTGTCCCATCGCGTAATCCCTCAATGATAGCGTCAATATCAATCTGTGTTCGTAGCGGTGGATGCATCTTAGCATTTGTTCCCTGATTCTCTACTTCTGCGTCGGTGAGAATCCAGTGGTGCGGACACGCCTCAGCGGTGACATGAACACCGCGCTTCTTTCCTTGACGGACCAACTCAACGGCACCAGCAGTGCTGACGTGTAGCACGTGAAGGTGTCCACCGGTCATTTCTGCTAACATAATATCGCGTGCGACGATGATGTCTTCTGCAGCTTTCGGGCTCCCGATAAGACCGAGTTTTCTCGATGTCTCTCCAAGGTTCATGACAGCATCGGCATTCAGATTATGCTCTTCACAATGGACCATAATCGGAAAATCGAGTTCTGCACTCAAGGTGAGCGCGTCGCGCATGAGTGCAGCGTTCATGACGGTAACGCCATCATCGGTGAAACCAACAGCACCAGCAGAATACATCCCGCGCATATCGGTAAGTTCCGCACCCGCGAGTGCTTTGGTGATACTACCAAACGGAAAGACATTCGTCTCGGCAGTCTCGTTGGCGATGTTGTAAATCTGTTCAATTTTTTCAGCCGTATCTATTACAGGTGATGTATTTGCCATACAAGCGACGGATGTGAACCCACCCGCTGCTGCTGCTGCTGTACCCGTCGCGATTGTCTCTTTATGTTCATATCCAGGTTCACGTAGATGCACATGCATATCGATTAAGCCCGGTACCACAACTAACCCCGTTGCATCGTATACATCGGCAGTCTGATCGTCTGCTGATTTCCGACTCCGCACGATCTCAGCAATTTTGCCATCCGCGATATGGAGATCACCGATTTCGTCAATATTATTTCTCGAATCGATGATATGTCCGTTAACGATATACGTGTCGCTCATTCACCCTCCCTTTCATAAATGGTAGCGGAGTCTACACCCCCCTCTTCGGCGAGGCGGACTCGCACGAATTCTTTTCGGGAGGTAGGAACATTTTTGCCCACGTAATCGGAGGCGATTGGCAGTTCGCGATGACCTCTGTCAATCAGGGTCGCCAATTGGATTGCGGCGGGTCTACCGAAGTCCATGAGTGCATCCATAGCGGCACGAACAGTACGTCCTGTATAGAGCACCTCATCTACCAAGATCACCCATTTATCGGTAATATCAAAAGGTATATCGGTCGTATTGACCTGAATCTGTGATTCGTGGAGGTTAATATCGTCTCGATAGAGTGTGACATCAATGGCACCGACATTCACCTCAATCTGTTCGATACGTTCGAGGTTTTCTGCGATACGATGCGCAAGAATATCACCACGACTTTTAACGCCAACAAGTACTAAATCATCAATATGCTTATGGTTATGCTCTAAAATTTCGTGAGCAATCCTGAGTAAGGCGCGACGAATTTCTTCGACATTCATGACTTGTGTTTTTTCACGCATTTCCATTTTTTGGGGTCCTATGAAATGTCTTAATAACAAAAAAGCCTCTCCCGTCTAATGTGACGAGAAAGGCATCAACCAAACAATTCCGATGGACAGTTTAAATTTTGAGTACAATTCAAAGTGCGATCTTGCATCCTTTTTTCAACCTCTCTGGATTGGATTAAAAAGGTTTTTAGTATGAATGTTCGCTGATTATTATATTATACGATATTTGCGCTTTAATTGCAAATTTTTATTTTCGTGGTGCGATTTCAGGTTTCAGTGATTCCAATCGCCTCAGAGACCTATACCTTTTGCTCCACCATGCTGGCGAGAATACCGAGGATTTTGTCGTACTGTGCGATTGGGTAGAACATTAGCTCTATGCTGAGTCTCTGCGCTTCCAATTGAAGGAACATCCACTCTGTGCCTTTGGTAACAGCCCCGTAAATGCACGGGATCTCGCTTCCTTTTTTTTCATTAAAGCGTTGTGCTGCGACCATTTTCGCAACGCATGGACCGAGACCGATGATTATAGATTCATCCTTTCCAGCAATTGGAGGAACTTCAACGAGGATAGCAACAGGTGCTCGTATAAAAAGCTGGGTTGGCGATAGACTTATCAAAAAATCGCATACGCCAGTCAATCCGTTTTTGGCATCAACGTCAAAATCGTTTCCGGAGAAGAAACTCATATCGCAATTGCAATATTTGTGGATCTCAAGGAGGACATGAGAGATAATGAACTCTGACTTTGCCTTATCTGTATTTATGGCATCGGCTAATTGCGTTCTCATTGTCAGTCCCTTTGTGAAATCCTCCCCTGGATCAACAGTTTCTAAACCAGAGAAGAAACCCACAGGTTCAACGATTTCTAAATCAAACGTTTCCACTGCTGTTTCTAAAGTAAAATCGCTATAAGCCATGTGATAGACCTCCTTTCGGAAAAATTATCTACGCGTCCGTGAATGTTCTAATCCTGATTCAGACAGCAACCGGTTTATGTATTTCATTGGAATCGCTAAGGCATTCATGTGCTTGTCGCTCCGTGCAACAATGCCAATTAGGACACCTTGTTTGTTAAGCACGGGTCCGCCACTGTTACCACCAAACACATCGGATTGAAGATGCAGAAAATTCCCGTGATCCTTGAGAAATTCGCCGAGTGTCCAACGCCACAGGTCTTGCCCGCCCGGATTGCCGAGGATATAGACGAGTTCGCCTGCTTTCGTTGTAGATGTAGTGGCGTTCCAATCAATCTCGCGAGCGGTTTCGGGGAGTCCATCCAGTCTGATAATTGCGAGGTCTGTTTTCTCATTTCTCGCTACGACGTGTCCTTTGGTGTAATAACCGAGACGTTTTAGCACGCCTTTGCTTGTCAGATAGAAGTTTCGGTCTTTAATGAGCTCGCCTTTTTCGTCGGGTGCGGGGAAATAGACATCTATTGTGTTTTGTTTCCCTGTAACGTGTGCATTGGTAACGGCGAGTTTAGATTTTTTGTCGATTAGGACACCGCTGCCTTCACCTACTTCGGGATTGACTATCCACATGATGGAACGGATGGCGTTGTCGTAGACTTGGTTCGCGGTAGTCTTTGGTAGGGCAGGAGAATAATGATCCACTGGACGTGGAGTGGATAATTTCCACAAGTGAATCGTTCCTTTAAAGCTCACACTAGCGAATGTGTCGCCATCAGGACTAAAAACAGCGACAACGTTATTGACCTCCCCGACAAAATCTGTAGAACCTAGAGTTTGCAGGTTTGTTCCTGTGACAGAGTTCCATAGGTAGATCCAGGGGTGAGCAAGATTCATCCAACCTGCAAGTATGCTGCCATCAGGACTGAAAATTACATTTTCAATAGGGCCCTCTGGATAAATTGGACGCCTGAGTGTTTTTTTATGCTGCCCTGTGTTAACATCCCATAGATGGGCTAGACGACTCGCGCCTGCAAGCATACTGCCATCAGGACTGAAAACTATGCTGTGGACATTATTGCTTATGTCTCCAGTCAGCGTCTTTTTGTGTTGTCCCGTGTTGGTATCCCATAGGCGAATTTCTTGCCAACCTCCACTAGCAAGTATGCGTCCATCAGGGCTGAAAACTACATCGGTAGAATCACCCATACCAGTCAAATGCTTAAGTGTTGTCCTGTGTTGTCCTGTGTTAGTATCCCATAGGCGAATAGTCCCATCAGAACTCTTACTAGCAAGCACACGACTATTAGGACTGAATGCTAAACTATAGACCGGCAACGTGTGCCCGGTGAGTGTTTTTTTATGCTGTCTTGTGCTGGCATCCCATAAAATTACAATTCCAGGATTGGGTTCTCCATCTGTGAAACCTCCCGCTGCAAGTATCCGACCATCGGGGCTGAATGCCAAACTGTTGACACTAATCGGATCTGCTACAAGGGTTCTTAGATGTATACCCGAGGTAGCATCCCACAAACGGGGCCCATCATCAAACATTACGCCACTGCTTGCAAGTGTTTGACCATCCGGACTGAATACAACATTCTTAACGCTACTCGTATGTCCAGTAAGCATGGCTTTGAGGCCCCCTGTTGCTGTATTCCATAGGAGGAGTTCTTGAAAACCTCCGCTTGCAAGTGTCCGACCATCCGGACTGAACGCCAAACTGTCAATATCAAGTGAGTCACCTCTGATAGTTGTATAGTGAACGTATTTTTCTGCAAAGCTTCCGTTTGATAAGAAAAAGGTCACAACAAGTGGTAGTATTAAAATGAGAGAATAAGTTCGTTTCATAAAGCTCCTTTACGAGCTATGCTATGTTATTTAGTTCGCTCCCAACTCTTGACGACTCCGATAGTCTGTCGGATAAGGTGAGTCTACGGGAAGAACAGGAAGCCGTAACTCAATAGAACGCAAATCATTATAGCGATATTTCGCAAAGTATGAAATATCAATAAGACGCTGGTCAGGAGGCTCCAAGTCAAAAGCCAGCACGTACCCTAGCGGAGGAAAGCTTAGTTCACTAAGGGCATGATGTGTCTCTATTTTAGTCCGTATTCTGTCTACGCTTTCTCCGAGTCTCTCCAGACTGTTCATATTAAATTTGTTAGTTTTTACCTTTACCATTCCACCCGACATACGGAATCCTTCAGCGTTATAGAATGCAAAAAACCGAATATTAGGGTCCAAATAACGTTTTTCCTTATTTAATACGAACTGCACTAAGTCTTGGTGGAACAATCTAAATTCGTTGTCGTTGACACTGAACATCATACAAGCGATCTGTTTAATCACTCGCAACGGATAGATACGGAAACGATAGTAGAGAGACGGTTGATTTTCTGTGTATTCAAGTATATTCATGCTTTGCTGTGCCCATTCAATGAATGCCGTGCCGTACCATGAACCTGTATTAGGGTTGCAGCTTTCACAAAGCGTATAGGCTCCTAAACCTTTTTGAGAAATCTGATTATTGTAACTTCCTTTAGTTATTCCTTTATTATAGTTTCCTTTAGTTATTCCAGTAAAATAATTGTAATACCTCACAGAACAATTGTTAAATGCCTTTTCTGGAGGGAGGTGTTCAAACGATAATTTTCCATAATTTCCACAGAGGTGACATATTCCTTTTAATTTTTTTGCCATTTTATTCTCCGTTGTAGTGTTTGTATTTCCATTTTGCCAACAAAGTATTTCGCAGCAGATCAGTCCGAGAAGTTAGACTTATAACTTCGCGCGAAGGGCTTGTGCCGCAAAACGAAAAGCTGCACGGATACCTTCCTCAGTTAAGCGCGGATATGCTTCAAGCAATTGCTCAATCGTTTCGCCTGCCGCGAACTTCTCCAAAATCAACTCAACTGGGATACGGGTACCGGTGATAACAGGTTTTCCCATCATGATAGCTGGATTCGATTGTATCCATTTTGTATCCATTTTACTTTCTCCTTTCAACGAAATATGTAAAAAACGCTAACCTTATTTTCATAGATATTATACCCAATTAACATCAGAATTCGCAATAAAGAAGGACAATCTGTCTATTCATCCTGAATGGCACTGATTTCATCTTCGGAGATTTTATGAACGCTTTTCGGGTTAAACGTCTGCGTTGTGTCTACACGTAAGGCGACCTCGATCCTGCCACCTGTTAGCACAAAAAACTGGATCAGGAAACCACCGCCCTGCATCGATTCAACCTGATACTCGTCTTCGTCAAGGTTACCGAGCCATATCGGCAGAGATTCCGCAAATTTCGGATGTGTAAAGACGTTCTCCGGTAAAGCGATAATTAGGGTGCCCGGAGCATCACCGATTGCGTTACCGATAACTTCCCGTCTCTCTACCATAAATGGCACAACATGACTGGCGTATTCAAAATCATCGGTGGTGGTGCGTTCTGGTGGCACAAGTCCCCACGTCAGGTGATGGATAAACGGATTGCCGTATCCCTGTCCGAGCATGTGCTGCAGTGCCAATTTATCAACCGGATGTACAACCGCAACGTAGTCGAACCAGCCATCACGGGACGCTGTGCTGTCCGCTGGCAGTTGCGCGGAGACATTGATATAGTCGCAACCGTCAACAGGTGATGGATAGCATCGCGCATCCCATCCGTTGACGTAACCGAGTTGTTTCAAACCGTCTGCGACGAGGTGTGGTGGGTCACAGAAGATTGCGGCGTGATCCATATTCGGGTAGATTTCTACGCCAGCAGTGATGACACGTTCCGCAACTTCAGTCGCCTCCTTGAAACGGAGATCGGCGTTTTCAATCGTCAGGTAATCATTAAAATTTGTTGGCAATTTCATCAAACTATTCATGAGAACCCCTATCTGTATTTTGATAAAGAGCGTTTGGAAAATTAATCAGTCTGAATCGGATACTACAAGTTTAACAGAACAGCAGCTATAAGACAAGCGTTTTTGGACATCCGTTGGAATCCAAAAGTTGTTGAAAAAAGTGTAAATCTCTGGTAATGTTAATGTAGACTTGAATGCCATGTCCTATACTTAAAAACAGAGGAGCAATTTATGAGAAAAAACACGTTTAGAGAACTACTCAACGCTGACAAACCGACAGTTGGTACACATATCCATACCACTTGGCCTTCCATCGTTGAGGCGATTGGTCACACAGGTCTGTATGACTACGTCGAATTCGTGGGGGAATACGGTCCGTTTGATCTGCACGACCTGGACAATCTCTGCCGAGCGGCTGAACTGCACAACATCTCTACGATGATTAAGGTAGACCAAGAGCCGCGAGGTTTCATCGCACAACGCGCAATAGGGTCAGGTTTCCAGAGTGTGCTTTATGCGGACTGCCAAAACGTTGAAGATGTGAAAGAATGCGTGAAGATAACGCGGGCAGACACGCCAGAAGACGGTGGCAGCTACGGTGTCGCTACCCGACGATTCTCCTATATGGGGTACGGTGGCGGTCCAGAATACGTGCAGGCACTCCGTGATGTCGTCAACGTTATTATGATTGAGAAGAAAGGCACCGTTGAGAACCTCGAAGAGGTGCTGTCTGTTGAAGGTGTTGACATGATCCAGTGGGGAGGTTCGGACTATTCCATGAGTATCGGGAGGGTCGGTCAGCGTGGTGCTCCTGAAATCCGAGAGGCACACGACAAGGTGTTCAAGACCGCCGTAAAAATGGGGGTGCCGCCGCGCGCTGAAATCGGAAGTGCCGACGACGCGAAACGCTATCTGGATATCGGGGTACGGCACTTCTGTATCGGTACCGATATTTCCATCCTCTACAGCTGGTGGCGGCAGGAAGGTGACGGATTACGGAAGGCATTGGAAGGACATTAGAGGCTCATCGGGTATCGTAGGGACGAGGGGACCTCGCCCCTACGGTGTCTGATAACTATTAAAGCATTGCCTGCATCTTTTCCGCGACCCAATCTACAGCGACATCAATCATGACTTGCCCTTTCTCTGCTGTGGCAAGTTTTGCCTGATGATGGTATTCGCGATCGGATTTCGCCTGACCTTCATTGGAGATCGTGAGTTTCGCACTGTCGTAATCCACGCCGTTCCAATCAACATTCTCCGCAAAGGCGGCGAGCGCGAACGCCGTTTCAAATTCCGCCGCGTGTCCCGGACAGATACCCGATTCCATCTGTTCCTGCACTAACTCATTGCTGTACGCCTCCCAATACGAGTGAAACGCAATATTGATGCCGAGTTTCTCTCGGTAGCCGTCCAAGCGTTGATTTACGGGACCCGCGTTCCCGGCATGACCGTTGACAATTAAGATGTTGTTAATCCCGTGGCGGCGCATGCTATCGGCGACATCATAAAGCACCTCGCCGAAAACTTCGGCACGGAGTGTGAGCGTCCCTTTATGGTCCATCCAATGCTCCGAGACACCGATGGCTAAAGGCGTTGTGACGATCACCTGTGGGAACAATTTTTCAGCCGCTAATTTGGAGACATACACCGCACTCTGTGTGTCATGATACATCGCCAAGTGCTCGTTGTGTTGCTCGGTGCTACCTGTGGGGATAATTGCGCCTTTGAGCGTACCAGCATCAATCGCCTCACGGAAATAACGCCGTTGGTTTTCCCAGAGTAATACGGATTTGATTTGAGACATCATCTAACCTCCACTGTCTTTCGGTAGGCGATTATGCCTACCGAGTGTGTTTTGAACAGCCGCAATCCCATCTTCCATCGATTCTTGATCCGGTGGAAGATAGTCTTGCAGGCTTTCCCAATCGTATTCGTTCTGCTGCGCGTCTTTGTTCTTAAAAAGGATTTTGGTGCCGTAATCTCGGATTTCATTGATTGTCCATTCGTAGATATAGAAACCGAAAATGTCGGTATGTAGCGTAACCGGATTTTGCCTTTCCGCAAGGTAACTTTCCAAAACGACCTCAAACCGTTCGCCTGTGAAAGAGACCAGGTCTTTTTCAGGTGGTCCCAAGCAGATACCGTCCCAATCGATAATATGAAGTCGGTTTTCGATATCCAGGATGAGATTCCCCGGTGTTGGGTCTCCGTGTGTAATGACAAAAGGCGTTTGTAATGCTGTTGCTGACTGTCCGAGACTGTCGTATCTCTCAACCGTCTGTAGCACCTCTGATCTGTGTTGCGCGATTGCTTCAAGAAGCTGCTTCTGGTATCGGTTCCGAGGTAATATCTGTTCTGGTGCTTCAAGCACTGTGTGCAGTTCATGCCGCTCAGGTAAGTCATACTTTGCAACTGTGAGTTTATCAGATGCGATTGTATCTGTGCATTCGTGGATCGTTGCAAGTAATGCTGCTGCTTGCGATAGTTCAGCATCGGTGAAATCTTTCCCGGCTTTCCATAAATCCCAACGACTCTTGCCTTCAATGAACGGAAACAGCGCGACACGGAAATTCTGCCACGGAACGCTGAGTTTCCCTTCCTGTGTTTCCAGAGGCGCGACAACACCTGATATATCGCACTGGTGCCGTAAAAGTGATGCGACCTGCAAACGGCTGTTTGGGACAGCAGTTGAGGCTTTTGCAAAATACTTCTCGCCATTTTCTGACAAAGCGATGTAACCGTAGCTGTCTTCACCTTCGGGGAAAAAGGTTACGGATTGTAAAGGTAAACCGTAGGCAGTGCTGAGCTGTTCGAGTAATTCCGTTTTATCAAAAGTATTGTCAACTTTCATATCTAAATTTCTCGAAGTAACTATCAATCTCTGGTCGTAACTCGATACCAGCCTGCTCAAAAGCATCCAACAGATCTGCATAACTACCTTCGCCACCGATAAAATCCCAGAGTTCTTTTCCAATCATAATTTCATGATTCGGATCTAACATCCCTTTCTGTGTCCATCTTTTGTAAGGTTTTGGTTCATAGGGATTGTAAGGAATGCCGATTATTGTGTTCACAAACGCCTTTGGCTTTCGGGCCAACTCAGAGGCAGTCCACTCCAAAAGGGTTCGTTTAAATTTCTGAAAGTCACCTTTATTAGGCTTTGCGGTTTTCAAGTCAATCAAAAACAATTCATTCTCATGGTTTTCCAACCAGATATCCACCTGTGTAAGATTTACTTCGTTTAAATCACCAATTTGACAAACTTCCCTAATTTCTTGGATTTCCAGAGGTTTGTTCGAGTTGTTATCTGGGTCCCTTAACCTATCAATAATAATCTGAATTCGGTGATAGGCATCGGTACTTATTTGGTTAAAGGGTGTGGCTTGAGTTTTAGCAACCTTAAACCTGTCCCGCGCTAACGCAATAGCCACAGGTTCATAAATTGAAGTCCCAAACGTTGTATTCACAGAGTGAATGAAAGAAAATAAAGCCATCCTATCTTTACCGAGCAAACGATAGTGAAAAGGCATATTGTCCGTTTCACGTTTATAGGACCGAAACTTTTCTCGCATACATTCCTTGATTTTTTCTTTAATCATTACTTGTCGTTGCGATTGCATCCGTTCAATTCCTTTTTTCTTTTAAGTGGAATATCGTTTCGGAATACGCTGATCCCCGATTCTTTTCGGTTCGATTTAAGACTGGTCGCTTGTGTTGATTAACAATCTGCATTCCTGCCATTTCAGCGATAGTCGGATACATATTAAATTTATCGTTTGCGACAATGAAAACATCATAATCATCAGCCAAAAATCGCTTACAATTTTTGAAAACTTCTGCTACGCCGTGAATGTAAGATTCCCTCGCTTCGCGTCCCTTTCCTCTAAAGAGCGGACCAATCTCCAGTTCATCTAATCTTTTGAAACCGAAGAGATCGTAAGCGTAGGCGTGCTGCTCATGGTAGTTAATGAGTCCAACATACGGAGGACTTGTGAAAATCCCCTTAATCCGTTGCTTTTGGACTAATTCTGCAAGATGAGGACTTGCGTGTTTTAGCATCGTGAAAATGTTAATTGTTCGCGAATCACCGGTTAAACAGTGTTGAAAAGTATCTGTTTTCAACTTGCCGAATTCACCCCATCGTTGCACACTATCCTTACAGTATCGGTCCCACCAACCGAGGATTGAAAAGAGCGGTTTGCAAACTTTTCCGTGCTTTCGGCAATAATAGGTTGTCGTTACAGGTTTCCGCAATGTGCCTAAATCTGCGTGCGTTGTGGCTCTACATGAACGGATTGTCCGACTTAATATTAACATCAGGGCATTTCGTGTTGAAGGGTCCCCAACTCCTTGAATTAAGTTATGGACGAAATCAATCTCGGCTCTGATCCCTGGAAGATACCACCGCTTCATGAAACGAGCGGAATCAGCGGGCATTTGTAGATCAATTTGGTGCTCCGCGACAAGTTCACGATACGTTTTTAGAAAAGCGGCCTCCTTCTCTGCTCCATACTGCTTCTGGTCGATTTCACCCACCCGGACTTGACGTTTGAAAGAGACTGGAAAATATTGATTATTGAATTCGGTAAGTTTGGCTGCGAGTTTCGCGTCAAATTCGAGTATTCCAGAGGTGGCGACAAAATTCTTGAGAGCGTCCGTGATTTTCCGGCTTTCTTCATACAGATGCACCAAATTGTATGTCGCTACCTTAGCATTAGCAATAAAAGCGTTGAACGCTGAAACGTCAATACCAATCGCGTGCATACCGAGTTCGCTCGCTTGGACTAAGGTCGTGCCGCTCCCGCAAAAGGGATCAAGCACAATATCGCCTGATTTAAAATGGACATCCTTTTTAAAATTATCGGTATGCGAATCTAAAAAATATTCAACCAATTGGGGGATAAATTTGCCTTTGTATGGATGCAGCCTGTGGACGTGTTTTGTTGTCTCTGCCTCTTTGAATTTTTCAAAGGACAACGTCCAATTCAGATCGTTGCCGAGTTCGTCTTTCCATCGTCTCTCTCGACGATCCAAACTGTAGTAAGCCTCAAGACTTTGCTTATGGACCATCGTGAACCCATTATCAACGACAGATTCGATCCGACCGTATTGGATTAAATAGGTGATATTTGCGGGTGTAACGTTTTTATTTAGGTGTTCTGAAGCCCATTGGCTTGCCTGTTTAAGTGTCAACAACATTTTCAGTTCCACTCAATTTGTCGCGCTCGGTTCCACTTTCCGAAGCACCACTTTGCTTTGGTTTTTCAACTTCAAGGCTTCAGCGATGTTGCCCATGTTAATCGCAATCTTGAACTGCTTGGTAGAGGTCGAAAACCGTCCCAAGTAGTCCCCGACGGGAACATCGCCATAGTTTTCAACGAATTTTATCTGGGTCTTCTGTCCGGTCTCAAACGTTGCTTCGAGTGTGTCACCAAGTTTCCAACCGCGCTCGGTAAACGGCGCGATTTCCAGATCGGTCACAGCATTACCGTGATCGTCAATTTCAACAATTGTCCCAGTGAGCGATGTCATTTGAGGGGTTTCCAGTGTGCTTGTCTTTTGACCGCATCCGATAAGCAGGACTGCTGTCATCAGGACACCTGAAAACGCCAACTTCCAGTAACGAAAACAGAATTGATAGTAGAATTTCACTACAATACATACCTCCATGCGTCTTTTAGAAACTGCCTTAAGTATAGTAGAAAGGTAGACAAATGTCAAGCGAAAGTCGTTGAATAATTTCGGTTTGACATGTAGGCGAGTTTATGATATTCTCTTTTTAGTACAGTTTTTCATGTGCGATAGAAAGTCAATATTGGTTGTGATCAGAAGATCACCACTTAGCAAAGTTCCCTCAATTTAAAAACTGAGGTATTGGAGATGAATATGGGAAAAAAAATGAATTTTTATAGCAAGTTTTCAAAATTTGTCAGTTCCATCAAAATTATGCTGCTGTTGTTTGGAATTTTATTGAGCCTTTCGAGTTGCGAAAGAATATCGGACCCGATGCTACCGGATGACAGTGCCGTCGTTGAAACGGAACCGCTTACTGTGATGACTTACAACGTGTACGTTGGGAGCAGTGCAGAACCACTTTTGGGTGTAGAGAATCTCTTACAGGTCCCGCAAGAGGTTGCTAATATGTACAATAACGTTGTTGCATCCGATTTTCCGGGACGCGCTGTGGCAATTGCCAAATCTATAAAGGCATCTCGACCGCATCTTATCGGCTTACAAGAGATTTCGCTCATTCGTCGGCAAAGCCCGGGCGATCGGATCACGGGTGGAACTGTTCCAGCTGAAGAGGTCGTCTTAGATTATCTTCAAATTTTGATGGACGCGCTTCAGGCAGAAGGCTTAAGTTATGAGATCGCTGGAAAAGTTGAAAATCTGGATGTTGAAATGCCTATGTTTACCGATACCGGTGTTGTTGATGTGCGTTTAACGGATTATGATGTGATATTGTCTCGCAGCGATGTCATGGTATCACGCCCTATGAGCATGAATTACACCCATGCCCTTACGATTGAAATGCTTGGGCTTGAAATACAAAGAGGATACATTGCCATAGATGCCACCGTTTCCGGTGTCACTTACCGTGTTGTCAACACACACTTAGAAGCATTTGTGGCGGAAAGTCGGATTCCACAAACACAGGAA
>JAJEET010000160.1 GCA_022820835.1 Candidatus Poribacteria bacterium | reverse complement strand
TGCCTATGAAAATCTCTGAATGCCTTACGAGTTTTCAAGGCTATAGATTCAATGGTTCCGATATCAAAAGTCATTATATCTGTATCTTCCGAGTCAGTTCTAATACTTTTTGACATCATGCCGTAGATGAACTTATGAGATATGAACCAGTCATCTATATCCATATCAGGAATTTCATCTTCTACCACTCTCATTCTAACGGTATATTTGTCGAGATTCATAGGTAGGTCAGTCATGAGTGTAGAATGATAGTGTATGGATTCGATGTCTACTAATTGCCAATCTATATCAAAACCTTTTGCTTCTTCTTTCAAAACTTCTTCAAATTTCTCCTCAAAAATAGTTTTCATGATTACCTCCGCCGGATATAGTTTTGAAAATGCAGCGCGACACAAATTGTCCAAACTTTAGGAACATTATTCCATTTTTTATTCCCTTTGTCAAGTCTAAACTATTTATGAGAAGTTCTCAACGATTTAGTTTTTCCCATTCCTTTTCAAGATCGCATCGGGATTTCTTTCCGCCGTGGATACTCGGTTCGGCAGATAACAATTCACGGAGGCGATGGACTGCATTATGGGCATCTTCAGATGTGATGTCCAGTACTTCGCTCAGCAAAAGGCGATCGAGTTCGTGACGCACCGGATCGCGATCTATCTCATTGAAGGGTAACATGCGTTTATGTTTCTTGTGTTTCAAGGCGTGAAAAATACGTTCAGCGTTTGCCAGTGCCTCATCTGACAGACAGCGTACATCCAGTGTCGGCATTTGGAGTAAGGCGGTTCTTGAACTTTGCCCCCTACCGGGTTGTTGTTTTCCACTATGTGCCCAGTGTAACAGAAGCCCTAAAGTTGAATTACACCACAAGGTCCAAACGTAATCGTAAATCGGCTTTTTAAACACGAGGCTGGGCAGTGAACTTATTCCAAGAACAGATTCTTCAGTAAAGAGAACACTGAGAGAATTAGCATTAAACCTTAGCATCAAGTTAGAATGTACACGCCCACTACGTGTAAGTATCATCTGTGCTTTTTCGTGACGATTAGGACGCGGGATGAGATGACAATCAGGTTCGACAACCATTGCCCGTTGTGTAGGGGCGTTAACGCTCCACAAACCGAGATAGAGATCGGTATCGGTATAACCTTTTTCTATGTCAAACGCGCCGCGTTCCCCTTTCTCAAAAATATCTCTATGGCTAGCACTCACCAACGCAATATCATTGACCAAGCAGATGGGAATTTCCAAAGGCGTTGCCTGTGTTGGCAACCACATTTCACCCTTTGCTAAACGGTACGCGGATTGGATCAACGCCATCTCCTTTATCCGAACCGCTTCCCACGCGCTGTCTATCTGTAGCGGGCAGTTGAGTGCGTGTCCAAAGGAATCATCTCCGACTTTGAGCGGATTGCCTCCGCTTGGTTCGTCTTCTAATTGTCTCGCGTTGCCAAGCCGATGAACGCTATTCGCTACCTCAAGTGCTTCTAAGACACTCGGGGGACGATGGTCCAGGGATACAAACGTTCCTCTACCGGTGCTATTGGGTTTCTTCCCTTTAGTTGCGACTACCATGCACTCCGTCATACTTGTATCTGCAGAAAAGGCGCAGCTGTCCCCCTTGGCATCTGCGATGGTAATTACAACCACATCGTGATATTCAGTTGCCCACATATTCCGGACTTTTTGCCAGTCGGATCCCGCGAGACAGGTGGTAGGCAAAATAACCCCCATTTTACTTTTCCCATTTTCCTTTAGCATTTTGTCTGCAAGGTCAACAAAATCGGAAGCGAGACCAGCGTTACCATCACCGACTCGCCAATCTTTTTGTCTGCGGGCGCGCCGCATCATCTGTTCTTCCTCTTTGTCTCTGCCACTTCCTTTGAATACGGCTTTCGGGGTACCGCTGCTTGCATCGGAATCAGGTCTCGTAAACGGCGGATTTAGGACGACGATATCAAATTCGTCGTGCCGGAACTCCTGTTGCGTCATTACTGTCGTGTCGTCTGCGCCGCCGACCTGTTGAACTGCTGTACTCATCAGCGGGAGTGGAAGCGTGCCTTGCGGAACATCAAACAGATCAAGTGCCCCAAGTGCGTAACTTCCATCTTGCTGTCTACCGTAGGGCATTGTATGGATTCGGGTATTGCCGATTTTCAGGTCTGGGTAGATGCTTGTCAAGAGGGAAGCCGTAAGATGGCTGGCGTTTGGCATAACGTCGCACCCGACAAGATTTTCTTCTATCATTCGTGTATGGATACGGCTGCCTTTACCGCCGGCGTGTTCGTGCAGTTCAAGAATACGTTGATAGGCACCGTTGAGCAGTGAACCTGTTCCGCATGCGAAATCTGCTACTTTCAATTCGCTCACATTCTCCTGCGTTTTGGGAAGGACTAACGCTGACAGCAAGGCAACGGATTCAAGACGCGTGTAGTTCGCCTTGACATATTTCCGGTCAACGATAAGCCGTTGGAAAACGGTGCCAGCGAGTTCATGTACCTGTGTGAGTCTTTGATCGACTAACTCCTTCGCCGTATCGCAGAGGGTTGTGAGTATCACATCAACGAGTGCATCGTCGGTTGCGATTGCCTCTACGATCCGTTTGGCAACATGAAAGATTGGGCGGTAGTTAACCTTGAGAATGATATTCCAACCGGCGACGACCTGCGCGTAGCGGAGCCGTTTTGCATTGTCAGACAACATCCGTTTGAGGGACATCACCCTTTCCATCTCAGGTTTACCCGCGAGGACACTCTGAAACACAAACGCATTGGTAACGATGAGCATCGCCATGCGTGAGGTCTGCTCGCCAGCCTTTTGGAACAGAATCGCCTCGATTTCTGCGCCGATGCTGGGACGTTCTTGAATTGCTGCCTCAAGCTGCTGCGCGGCAGTTTCTATCCGTTTTTCTAATAAATCGGCGGCAGCATCTATTTTAGAAATGGGGGTTGCCCTGACGCGAATAGCAGTTGCGATGTCGGCGACACTGCCACTTAACCAACCGCTTTGCGGGAAAGACTCTGGTTCTATCTCGGTGTTAGGTTCCGGCTCGTTGATGAATAGAACGGGATCGGGCACCGCTTCACTTTCTGATTCGGGTTTATTGAGAAGTATGTAGGCGATGTCTTCGGCACTCCGCATCTCTGGTTCAATTTGGTCTTGTGGCATCGTCCTAAATCGGACAGGCATACGGACGCGTAGAACATTCTCAATGATATTATAGGTGAGACCGGTAAAAACGCTCGGATCAAGGAGCATTCCGAAGTGCGCCTCTGCCTGAAGCTTACCGGTAAAGTTCGGTGTGTCACCATCCATCTTTACCTCAATAACAACCGGGTTTCGTCCTTTTTCAGTGACGATCACATCGGGTTTTTGTGTGGCGTTGAGGAACGGTCTGGTAATTTGTTCGTTGATGCGCCATGCATCGCGCATGGGACGTAGAACGTTTACAAACGCGCTGGTAATGGTGTTTTCGCTATTTGCCATAACTTCTCGGGTTACCTTATTAGCACCTGCACAACCTAACAGGTTATGCTACAAAATTTACGCAAACAACGCCGCGTCAGGTTCACCGCGATACAGAACGACACAATACTGTAAGTTCAACGTCTCATCGGGTGCAATATGGAACGGTTCGTAGTAGACAGGGGACGGATGGATTAAACAGTAGTTCTCGCGGTTACGTACCCACCACGTTGTCGGATAGCGCGGGTTATCGGGATGGTCAACGATAGCGACACCATAGGTTTCATTGTCAGTCGGGTGTTGGGTCGTGAAGCTACACCAACGGCTCTGCTGACCGAAGATGTCCATCGGCTCGGTGCGTCCGTCGGCATCCAAGAAGTTGCCGGGTGTGATGCTATTATCAAATCGGATCGCCATGCCGCTGTAGTATCTACCGTCCGCACCGGGTTCGCCGCGCCGTAAATCCAAAACAACCTCGCGCGCGTTCGGTTGCAGCGTCAACGACACAGAAATCTGCATCGCATCGGTTTTCGGTGGATGGACGGTTATCTCACGTTGCTCAGTGAGATGCGTCGTGCCTTGCCAATCGATCCATGCGTTCTCCGTTGCGATAGTTGCACTGTCGGCATCTGCATTTTGGGAAACTATTCGCCGATGGATAATTTTACCGAAACCAGTTGGATCACTACCGGGTCCCGGTTGTTCCCAAAAGTTGACATCGTTGACCTTTTTCCATGCGACCCATAAGCCTTGGTGATGCACGTGATCGCCGGGTTCGTTCATCGTGAGCGGCGGTGCGCCGGGGAGATTCAACGGGTGGCAGAACGGACGGTTGCCGTCTTCGGGGAAGTGGTAGCCTAAGACCTGTTGTCCGTTCCAAGCGACGGTTAGACTGTGTTGTGTTTGTGAGAATGAAAACATATTTTTATCCGTCCTGTTGTCTGTTTCATATTTTCCAAAGAGTTATAGGTTTTGCTCTACATGATAACCGTGTTCTGTTAGCTCCGCAGATACGGATGTCCAGACGGCTCGTGCCTGTTCAACAGCCGTGGATGCCTCTGCTTTGGTGGCTTCTCGCATCTTTTCTGGGTAGCGTGCTTCAACCGCCCATCTGTTTAGGTCCTTCAAGTTTGGCAACGCTGTTTTGAGTTGCCAACTCTCAGGCAACAAATCCCGTAGAACATTTAAATCATGTGTTCTCCGAAAATCGATCTGTAAGAAGATTAAGACTGCCTTTAGAGCCTTTTCAGCGGCTTGTTGCGCGAACCAACAGGCTTGACGGGGTGGGACGTGTGCTTGTGCTAAAAGCGTTTCAGCTGTTGTTAAGTCTTCCGCTGCATAGCGGAGCCAGCGGGCGGTGTCTTCGAGTCTATCAGCCGTTTGCATAGCGGCCTGTACCTCCTTGTTGGGCAGACGGCAACGTGCCGCTGCGTCCCAACTCTTCCAAAGGACTTTACCCTCTTGTTGGGCATACCGTAGCACTGATCCGATTCGCGTGCGGCTGCGTTCTAACTCTTCCGGTGTAGACACAAGGATGTCCTTTGCCACAGGCACATCAGAGAGTGCGCGCCCAATGTCAATAGCGGTTTTCCGCTTATCCGTGAGCTCCGCGAAGACCACAAGCAGATCTATATCGCTATCTCGGTCTGCATCCCCTCGTGCCTGTGAACCGAAAAGGATAATCTGCAAAGGATCAAAATCACGCACGATGCGCTCTGTCATGATTGAGATAAAGTCGTTATTCATTTTTCTTTTTCAGTTGAGGTACGGGTTCACAACCTCGCGCTCCAGTGCCAAGCCTTCCCATTCGTCGTCGCCGGGACCGTCGTAGATAAGCGTATGCGGCCCGGCAAAACCGGCTTCTTGGGTGAGTTCAAGGCATTGCACGTAATCTGCCTTGTCCATCTCGCGGGGTGCGGCGAAATGCGCTTTGGTATGACACGATTCTGCTAACGGTGCAATCGCTGCGAGGTCTTCATATTTTGTATCACCACGCCAGTTGCCGAAGTCGAGGCAGAGTCCTACCTTACCGTCTAATCCATCTAAAATGGTATTGACGTTTTCGGGAGTAGAGAAGATGGCGAACCAATTTTCGCTCATCAAGCGGATACCTGCGGCATCGGCGCGCTCCGTGAGTTGCGCGAGGACATCTCGGCTCTGTGCAACAGTCTCCGCAGACGGTTCCGCTTTGCCACCGATGACGCGTGCACACTTCGCACCGAGCTCACCAGCAATGTCAATCCATTTTTCTATCCACGCGATGTCGCGCGCTGCCTCAGACGGGTGCGTGATGTCGCCATCGTCAATCAATAAAGAAAAGAGTTCGACATCAGCATCTGTGAGTGCGGCGCGGAGTTCAGAGAGATAAGACTGCTCAACAGAGGGCAGATGGAAATGGCAAATCTCTAAAGTGCGGATGCCGAATTCGGCGACGCGTGCGGGTAATTCAAGAAGTGAAATGGGTCCCTTGTTGTGGGTTTCGGTCGGGATCTGCATGCCGTGCGCGGGACCAGTGAATCCGGGTTTCCCGAGTTGCCGATGCAAACTCCACGTTGAGACTGAAAGACGGGGTGTTGACATAGTTTAAGGTCTCCAAAGTTGCGATCAAGAGATCACTAAAGGTGATGCTCCCGGAACAACAATTTGAAATACGTATCCAATTCAGAATCTGTCTGTTGCTCCGCTATCGGTCCAATTTGAAAATGCTTTTTCAGGAAAGGGTGATGTCTAACGGTATCACTGATGAAAGCCGATTTGTATTGCTTAAACAGGTCATCATCTATAAGCACATCGCAATTCCCGAAATAGAAGGGAAGTCTATGCAGATTTCTTTTGAACACATCTATGTATGCATAATAATCCAATTTTTGCTTGTCGATTACAATCGTATTCGTGCTGTAGTTTTCAACAAAAGTGCGATTTCTCTTGAGTGCGTTGATGTCTCGCATTGTCCAAAAAAATAAAGAATCATGGTACGTAGGTCGGTTCTTCTTTTTAGGATATTTATCAACATAACCTGCAATATAATCGAAATCACTGAGACAAAAGCCATTTTTACCATCTATACGGAAACGAAAGGAGCGGATAAAATCGTACGTCATTCCTTGCGTATCTCTCTCGTAAAGCGCGAGGACAATCGGGAAAGGCGTGTGCTTTGCGGATTCAGGAAACTCCCAACTGCTGATGAGTAGACCGTCTATCAATCTGTAATTTGCAGTGAACTCCTTTAGGAGCCTAAAATTGGTCGACTTAATCAAATAGGATAACGGATGCAAGACACAAACAAGGTCTGCTCCGAGTTTATCGTAGGAACGGAGGAACGATATGCCTAAGTCCCGACATGCGAGGTCGTCATCAATCTCAAAATCGACACGTTTGATGCTTTGGCGAATCAGAGATGTTTTATCGTTATACGGTGGGTTTCCGACAACAATTAGATAGGATTCTTCAGGGATACCGAACTTTGCCCTTGATACGTCGCACAAAGCATTCGTTTGAAAAAAACGGACTCCGTCATTGTGCTTTTGAGCGACCTCGATTGCCGTTTCGTCTATATCACAGCCGATTGTGATAGCCTGCCCGCGATCTTTTAGAAAATCCCCGTATCCGCACGCGCTATCAATGACAGTCATCTGTGAACGCAGGTATGGCGCGATCATCTCCCACGCTGTCCCTACAATTTCAGGCGGCGTGTAGTAACTCCCCAAATTCACTCTGCTCTCATAGGCTAAGTGTGCTTGACTCATCTTTTATTTAATTTTTACTGGCATGTTTTATAGCGGTCCCTACAACAATACCGAGGCAAACGAGAAACACTATAAATACACCGAGAACGGCCCATTCTCTCCAATCCATTATAAATCCTCCAATTGATTTATCTTGCGGTATGCAATACTATTGACCCAAACAATTACAAAGGCAACCAAAACTGTTCCAAGCAAACCAGCCAAAAAAGAAATGGATTAACCCTTCCGTAATTTTGAATCAGCCAAGCAATCAAGGAAATATCCGTGGCAATCAAAATCGCAAATATAATCTTCAACCATCCAATTTCTTCCTTGACCTTATCAATATGTGCCATTACACCTATCCTTATCGCGAATCACCGTTATAAATTTCGATCAATCCATGCGACAACTTTTTTAACCATGATCGGGGTCCCGTCGTCAGAAAAGACGTGGTCTACACCGGGCAGCTCAAGGAGTTCTGTTTCTTCGTTTGCGAACTGGAGGATATCGTGGCTATCTTCAATCGGAACGATGTCGTCTTCTGTGCCGTGAACGAGTAGCCATGGCACGGCAAATTTACTTGCTTGTTTCGCGACGCTGTCGATTGTTGCCATGTCGTCCACATAAATTTGTGAGAGCGGACAATCGGGTTCGTCCCACATGAAACCTTCGTCGGGTACAGCATCGCTGAACTCGCGTTCCGCAAACGCTTTTGTATGCACCATCCCGGCAAGCGAGACAAGTGCTTCGATGCGTTCATCTATGGAGGCGCGCAGCACACCGACAGCACCCCCCATGCTATGCCCAACATAGCAGACTTTGTATTCGCTGAGTGCGTCAATAACCTTACCGAGGTCAGCGACCTCCTTAGTGATAGTGGAGTCTGTAAATGCGCCTTCTGAATCGCCATTGCCGGAGAAGGAGAAGCGCAGCGCAGAGATACCGGCGGCAGCAAGTCCTTCTGCCAAAGCGATGAGCGCGGGTCTGTCTTTGTTACCTGTAACGCCGTGTCCGATCACCACAATTCTGTCGCTGCTGCCTTCGTGAAAGGTATAGTCAAGGCGTTCACCGTGTTCGTTTCTAATTTCACCAAACATAAGCTTTTAGTTCCCAAAAGTATCAAGCGCGTAGAAGATTGTACTAATCTGCCGAAACAACCTTCTCTAAGACTTCTTGAAGGTAGACATCTATTTCTACTTGACGACGCGCTGCGTTCAATGCGATCCGACTGTACAACTCAGGGGTTGTTTCGATCGTGAGTGTGCCTGAAAAAGGTTTATCAGGGATTTTTCCTTGTTCTTCGCAGACTTCAAAGTAAACTTCAAGTGACTTCTGCATCTCTGCCCGAAGCTCGGCTACAGACGCTCCATAGAATGTAATTACATCTTGTGTATTAATCACAGTTCCATGAAAGAGGTCTATTTCCGGATCAAAATCAACGACTCCGATATAACCCTTGTATTCGATCATAGTGTAATCCCCGCCCTTTGGAAAAATCTCCGTAGATCTCTGACTGCCCCCTTATCCATGTTTGGACCAGGGTGTGGTCTATGAAACACGATAACGTGATCATTAAGCGATACAGAAACCCTTGAACCCGCACGTTCTGTAAGGATAGCACCCAAGGTTTTTAACAAAGATTGGACATCTCTCCATTTGATATTGCCTGAGATTGGTTGTGCAAAGATCGCTTCTAATGTTCTTCTGTGTCGCTTGTTCATCAGTGTTATGTATCATGGCATTATTTCAAACACATTAGCAGCAGCGCAAGAAGCTGCGCTACTGCTAACTTTCGTCACTTCACAAAACGGACATAAGATTAGTGTCCATTGCTTTTCAAGGCATCAACAACCTTTTCAGGTTTAATCGGTAACTCATTAATCCGCACGCCGATGGCATCTTTGACAGCGTTTGCCATTGTTGCCAACGTCGGTGTGATGGGAGGTTCGCCGACACCTTTGGCACCATAAGGACCGTTCGGGGCAGGCACTTCAACAATGACAGACTCCACCGTTGGAAGGTCTGCGGAGGTCGGGACACGGTAATCAACGAAACCCGGGTTGACATTGCCGTTTTCGTTGTACTGCATCTCTTCCATCATTGCCCATGCGTAGCCTTGTACGGTTCCGCCTTCGATCTGTCCTTCAACCGCCATCGGGTTGATAGCAAAGCCGACATCTTGAGAGGCGACGAGTTTGAGGACTCGGGTTCTGCCGGTCTCTGGATCAACTTCAACTTTGGCGATCTGTGCCGCGAGTGCGGGCGTACTCGGTTGCCGTGCGAAAGAACCTTTTCCGACGATTGGACCACCGGTCGTGGAGAGACTATACGCCGCGAGTTCGCCTAATGAGATAGACTTCGGCGGATCAGCACTGACGATGTGAACAGCACCCTCTCTGAGTTCAAGATTCTCGACATTTGCATTCAAACGTTCAGAGGCGAGTTCGAGGACCCGTTGATGTGCATCCTCAGCCGCTAATTTAGCCGTATTGCCCATCGTGAACGTCACGACGCTACCGCCTGAACCTGTGGAATACGGAGCGGAATCCGTATCACCGCGCCGAATCGTGACGCTTTCATACGGGACTGTCAGGATCTCGGCGATAATCTGTGTAATCGCGGTGTCCGTTCCTGTGATGTCCATTGACCCGTGGAAGATACGGACACTGCCGTCCTCGTGAACAGAGACATAAACGCCGCCGGGCCCGCAACCGTTTGTCCAGTCGCCGACAGCGACACCCCATCCTTGGTTTTCATCGGCTTCACGATCCCACCATCCGGCGGCATCGGCGACAGCCTCCAAGGTCTCTTTATAACCGACTTTGGGTTCCTCTCCACCAGCGGGGACCTTATCACCCTCTTCGCGCATGTTCATAAGACGGAATTTGACCGGATCCATACCGATGCGTTCCGCGATCTCGTCGAGCTGCGATTCGCCTGCAAAGATCGCTTGTGGCGCACCGGGTGCTCTGTAGGCAGCGGTACCGGATTTGTTCGTATGAACGCCGTAAGCATCTATTTTGAGGTTCGGAATCTTATAGACCCCACGGACCCGGATTGTGCTTCCGATGGAGGCACCAGAGACGGAACCAGAATCCCAAAAGGCGAGTGCCTGCCGTGCGAGGATGCGCCCGTCTTTCGTAGCACCAGTCTTGAGCTTGATGACACATCCGGGTGCCGGTCTACCATCAATGAATTCCTCTTCGCGCGTCATCTGAACACGAACCGGACGCCCCGATTTCTGTGAGAGGAGCACGGCAGGAACGTGCGTGATGATCACGCCGAAACGTCCACCAAAACCCCCACCCATCGTCGTTCCGATGACGTTAATTTGTGTCAACGGGATACCGAGTGTGCCAGCGATACCGGAACGGATAGCAAAGGGGCCCTGCGTGGATGCCCAGACAGTAACCTTACCGGAAGAGTCTGCACTCGCGACGGAGACGTGCGGCTCCATGTAAGTCTGGTGGACACGCGGTATCACATACGTATCTTCAACGACGATATCACATTCGGCGAACCCTTTTTCGACATCACCGGCTTCGGAATGGCTTTCAGCAGAGATGTTATAATAGACTTCGTCGGCGTATTTCTCTAATTCTGCTTCCAGTTTACTGATTGCGTCGCTGTGGTCGTTCTCTTTATCACGCGAAAGTTCCCGGATTTGTCCGGTAATCTCACGTCGATTCGGTCCATCTTTGGTGTCATCGCCGTGCAAGCGTGGTGCGGACGGCTTAATGGATTCCATAACGTCCTGAACAACTGGCAGGACTTCATAATCAATTTTGATGAGTTCAGCGGCTTCTTCGGCGATATCTGGATCCGTTGCAGCGACAGCAGCGAGCGGTTCGCCTAAGTAGAGCACCTTGTCGGTCGCGAAGACTCTACGACCACTGGGAACATCATCTTGCGTAATAATTGCCCTGACACCCGGTAATTTTTCGGCTTCGCTGGTATCAATGCTGCGTATATTGGCGTGCGCGTGTTTACTACGGACAATCTTGCCGTAGAGCATGCCAGGGGGGTGGACATCTGCACCGTATTGGGCGGCACCGGTCACTTTCTCGACCGCATCAACACGTGTTACCTTCTGTCCGACAACACTATATTCTGACATCCAATTCTCCTTTTTTATAAGTTGTCAGTTATCAGTTCGGTTTTTCTGCGAAAAACCTTTCAGTTATTAGTAGTTGTCAGTTATCAGTTCGGTTTTTCTGCGAAAAACCTTTCAGTTGTCAGAAAGAGACTTGTGGAACTATCATATCCTCTTTTAACTGATAACTGATAACTGAAAGGCGTACTCGCCGTACTGATAACTATTCCCTCTAAAAACTGATAACCGAGAACCAAGAACCATTTATCCACTTGCAACGAGAAGGTGAAGTTTACCGCGTTCGATGGCGGTATTACATCTTTTACAGACCTTCACGGTGTTCTCGCCAACTTCACGTTCATAAAGCACTTTCACACCCGTACGTTCACAAATCGGACAGGTTCCACGGCCATTGTCATATTCGCCTTGGTGGACGGTACCGTTTGGATCGACATAAAAGTGTCTTATGCCTATTCCACGATGCGTCTTTGCCATGTCTCCTCCTCTTAAAAATAACCTCACCTGCTACCTATGTGATTTTAGACGCACGAACACTGTTTTTCAGTGAAAAGTCGTCATTTTTGCACAAAAACTTGGCGCGTTCCTACCCTTTTCGGTCCGAAGAGACACAGGCTAACGGCCTCCTATGCTACAAAGTCGCAACTTGGGTTAAAAATAATACATTTGTAGCCTCAATTTCCGAATCGAGGCATCCTCAATCTTGTTCTTTACGTGCTTGTGCGGATCTGTTTCGCTGCTTTCAAAACTGCTTCGAGAATCTTCGTATATCCGGTACAGCGACAGATGTTTCCACCGAGCGCGTGTCTGAACTCCTCTTCGCTTCTGTCCGGGTCCTCGTCGATGAGTACCTTCGATGCCATGATGAAACCCGGCGTGCAGAAACCGCACTGATAACCACCTGTGTCAATAAATGCCTGTTGGACCGGATGGAGCTCGCCATCGCTGGCTAAGCCTTCAATGGTGGTAATCTCTTTCCCTGAGACGGTGACACCGAGTACCATGCATGATGTTACGGCTTTACCGTCAACGATCACGGTGCATGCACCGCAGTCCCCCGTGCTGCATCCCTCTTTAGTGCCTGTCAGACCGATCGTATCGCGAAGGACAGCCAATAGGGTTTTGCGGGGTTCAATAAGTAGATCGTGTTCGTCACCGTTGACCGTTAGTGCCACTGGATGTTTTGCCATATTTTTCTCCTTGACGTATACATTGCGAGCGTCGTTTCTCGTGTTAGGTATGAATACCTGTTTTATTACGCTGTTGCACGTGCTAAAGCGTTTTGGACGGTCCGTTTTGTAAGGACATTGACCATCTCTCTGCGGTGTTCAGCGGAGCATCGTAAATCGGATATCGGGCTGCATCCGGCAGCAGCGGCTTCACCGGCTCGTTCTATCAGTTCCGGTGTCGGTTCGTTGCCTCTTAGGAGATTCTCCGCCGCCGTTGCGCGAATCGGTGTCGGTGCGACTGCGGCGAGTCCGATACGGGCATCCGTTATTGTCCCGTTGTCAAGATTGACAGCAGCAGCGACACCGATGAACGCCAAATCCATGACTTCACGGATCTTGTGTTTGATATAGTGCGAACCGGATGCCGGACTCGGTAGCCGAAAACGTGTGATAATCTCACCCGGTGTTAAGACGGTCTGTCCGGGCCCGGTGAACAATTCGTTGATCGGTACGCTCCGTTCACCGTCAGCATCTGCGATGTCAACCTGTGCATCAGCGACGAGCAACCCCGCGACGGTGTCCGCTGCGGGGGAAGCGTGTGCGATGTTTCCACCGAGGGTTGCAAGGTTTCGGATCTGGATAGATCCGATCTCTGAAGCACCTTCGGCTAACGCCGTATGGTGTTGCTGAACATCTGCTGAGAGTTCAACTTCCCGAACCTTCGTCATCGCGCCGATGTTGATGCTATCGCCGTCAGTCGTAATACCCGACAATCCCGGAATCCTCTGTAAACTAATCACCGATTGCGGCGTTTCGGTGTATGCCTTCATACCGATAACGAGATCAGTTCCGCCTGCGAGGAGCTGCGCGTGCTCTTCTGCAAACAAGCGGGACGCTTCCGCGAGGGTGGTGGGTTCAAAAAACGCAAAACTTTTCAAATTCAATCCTCCATATCATTTTCCTTAAGATGATGCCTACTTCCGCACATCCAACACCACCTTAAAGAATACCTGATGATAGGTTCGTTTGTCAACCTAAAACCCAGTGCGTGTTGCCTTATGGAATCGGCCAGCCCGGTGTCGGTTCCGTGCGGAGTGCTTCTATCTCATAAAGTTCTTCTACGCTGATTTCGCGTCCGAGTTTCGCTGACAAGAGCGAACCGCTCATAATCTCTGTAACTTTCAAACCGACATCGCCATTACTGACGGGTTGCGCGTCGCTATTACAAGCATCAAGGAAATCGCGAAACTTATCTGGGAAGGACTGTTTCGGCAGCTCCAACGGTGTTTCAACGAGATTGCCTTGATAACGCCTACGGTTCCCCTTATCGTCGGTATCCCATTTCCCTTTTTCCATGAACAGTTTATTGCCATTAAACGAACCTTTAGAACCGAAGATGAAGATACCCTGCGGGTGTTCCGCCAAATTGCTTGCCCAACCGTGTTCATACGTGAACGACATACCGTTGCCGAATCGGACAAGGATAGAGATGTGCTCCTCAACATCGTTAATCTCTTCACCCGTGTATTCGGGGAGCATCCCACGATAGGCGATACCGCTGATGGTGGCGGGTTGTGGAGAACCGAGCAGATAGATGGAACGGTTGATGTCGTAGACACCTGTATCGTAGACCGTGCCACCACCGCTATAGACAGAGTTAAGGAACCACCTGCCGAAGCCGAACATATCTACATTTGGTCTACCGCGGACACGGAAACTGGTAAGTCTGCCGTAGTAGACATCGCCGAGTTTACCAGAGGTGATGTAATCTCGGATGGCGTAACTCGTCGGATCGAGACACGTGCCGCCGCTCTGGTATGCGAGTTTAACGCCGGCTGCGTCACAGGCATCCCGCATATTCCTCGCCTCTGTCGCTGTACGTGCCATCGGTTTCTCACAGAAAACATGTTTTCCAGCACTCGCCGCTGCGACTGTCGCGGGTTCGTGGACAAACGGCGGTGTCGCAAGACTGACGGCATCCAAATCGCATTCCTTCAGCATATCGTTGTAGTCGCTGAAGATTTTGACACCGTTATCGGCATACTCTGCTAAAAGCGCAGCGTTGTCTTTCAATCGTTCGCGGGCTTCCGCGGATTCCGCCTTTTCTGCTTCAGCTTTTGCAGCTTCCGCACGTGATGCCGCGCCCGACAGAACGTCTCCGTGACGACGCTTGACATTCGCTTCTACTGGATCGCAAACTGCGACGATTTCGGCGTGCTGCGGATGCGCCAGATACCCATTAACATGGGACCCAGCAATCATACCGCACCCAACAAGTCCGATTTTAATCCGTTTTGCCATTATAATACTCCTTCATGCCAAATTTGTTTGTAGATTTCAGTTATTTAGGCGGACAATGTCATTTTACATGTAATTATCTTGTAGTTACAATTAAGGTTGAAATTGATTCTATTATACTAACGCAAGTTGCCACCTTTTTATTTACATAGTAATCCTACGGAGTGCAAGAGGTTGGATACGCCATTTCTATAGACATACCACCCTTACCGGGTGAGAAAAATAGTTGAAACCTCATTGAAATACGCAGAAATACCCAAGCAAAAACACCAAAATCCGTTAGTAGCAACTTAGGTTATTTTAAATGCTTCCTCAATCGGATGCTTGGGCTTGATCCAAGATCGCTCCAGTCATAGCCTTCTGCAACCGACAGATTATCCCAAGTGCCTGACTTACTTGCATTAGCAATGAAGAAGCTCTTATCATACGCCATGGATTTCCTCCGATACATGGGATAAATCGACAATACATTATCAGACTGTCTTTAAGTTCAAACAGCATTCGTTGATACGCAACTGCTGGTTCTGTTAACGGATATTCTATATCAGGTATCAATTCACGTATCACTCGTTCATATAACTTCAACCACTCAAGAGTGTATTGTATTGCCTCTTCGTATAGTAGAATTACCTTCCCACATAATCGATAACGCTCAAGTGAAGTATCAGCCAGCATTATTCCATCCATATACAATTCTCGAGCCTCTTTGTAGATCGCCTGCAATTCCTCATACTCAGCTGTCGCCGTTTCTATGGTTTCTTTATGTTCAATTCTATCAAAAATATGCTGAAATGCCTTATGGAAACTCGCTTTATCCCATTGTCGTCGTATTTCATCAATAATTTGGGGATTCAGACAATATTCTCGGATATATGAGCGGACCTTAGGGGCATCATAAAGCAGACCACAATCCCTATGCTTTTTATTTGCTCTTCCAAAACAAATGAGTATCTCTGTTCGTAGGGCACGGACAACTCCTTCTTTACAAAGTTGGATCCCTAAGCAAACGACCTCACCAACAGAAAACATCTGAGCATCTCTTATCCGGTGAGAAAGTGCTCCAATACTTGTTACGCCTACGTCAATCATATTATTGTCTGGCAACTCTAAGAAAGAGATGCAACTCACGTTTTTGTCAACGGTTCTAAGACTTTTGTAAATAAGAGGCGGAAGTTTAGGTAAAAGTCTCGTACCTGTTCTATAATTAATTTGCCATACTTTATACATTGCCGTTTTGTATCTCCTAATCTACCGCAATAATCTCTTTAAAACTATAATCGGGTTGCCTTAGGTCGAATTGCCTATACATCAACTATGACAGCATACGAACTTGTCCCGTATTTTAAATGCTCCTTATATCTGTTTTCAGAGCAAGTAAGATTGATCGATATGTTCAGGACTTACGCAATTTTGACGATATGATGCTCCATTAGCGGGTAAACTCTCAAAAAACAGAGGCGTTCTCAGTGCACAGGAGACTAACGGTTTCCTATGCTACAAAAGAGCAACCTGTGTAAGTCCTAATGTTAACACACAAAGAACACAATAACGACAAGCAATCTATTACAGAAATCTCGTCGGTGCAGGTCCCGCTCCTACCTTGACGTGTGTGTCTGCTAACTGGGTTTGCACATGCGCAAAGCACTCTTGGAAGTCTTTAAACGGAGACTTCGGGTATGACTCTATGCTAAAGTTCAGGTCGTTTTCGCCGAAGGTTACCATATCCACACCCGGCTTTGCGAATTTGCGGACGTTAATCACGGCATTTACAGATTCAATCTGCAAGATGAGGATACCGGTGCTGTTCCACCATTCAGCATATTCGAGGCGATCCATGCCGCGGTTAATGCCGTACGAATTAAGGGGTCCCCAGCTTCGTTTTCCCATCGGCAGATAGTAGAACGCGTCGATCGCTTCGTCAACGGTTTCGACTGTTTCAACTTGCGGCACGACAATCGCAAGCGGTCCCAAATCCAACATATTGCCGATCAGGTAAGCGTGGCGTGTATGTTTGATACGGAGTTGCACGCCGACACCGAATTCGTCTGCCATCCTACAGTATTCAACGAGTTTGTCTTCGTCCGCTGCTGCGTGCTGATGATCAACACCGATTAAATCGTAGTCGTCTCGACTGAGAACGGCTTCCATCTCGTCACGGGTACAACCAAACGGAACACCGGTCGCAATCTTAATCGTCTCTTTATTATGAATGCGCTGTTTTATGGACACTCGAATACCCCCTGCGAGCCTGTCAAATGATGAAGTCTATCTCCATTATAAGTGTTTCCTAATTTTTGTCAAGCATTTTCGACACCCCTGAACGCTTGAAAATTTTACACAATTCTGGTAATCTGTATTCCTAACAGACTACAAACAGTGGAGAAAATATTTGAAACAGGTTTTAACGAATGGAGGTTAGGAATGCGTCTAAAAGGACAAGTTTGTATCATTACGGGCGGCGGGAGCGGTATCGGTCGCGGTGCTGCGCTCACGATGGCGGCGGAAGGCGCGACGGTGGTCATTATCGGCAGAACAGCATCGAAATTGACAGCTGTTAAATCCGAAGTTGAAGCAGCAGGTGGAACAGCGGTGAGTTACACGCTTGATGTCGCTGACTATGACGCAGTTGAAGCGATGGTTGCCGATATGCTTGAGAAGTTCGGACGGATTGACATATTAGTGAACAACGCCGGACACAGCTCACACAATCGACGGCTCCTGAACACGACCCCCGAAGAGGTACGCTCGGTGATCGATTCCAATCTGATCGGGACGTTCTTCTGTACACAGGCAGTTGTACCGGCAATGTTGAAGGCGAAATCGGGGACGATTATCAATATCTCATCGCTTGCGGCGGTTACGCCGGGCCCGTTTAGCGGTTTCGCTTACGGCGCGGCGAAGGCAGGCGTTATCAACTTCACAGAATTTCTTAATGCCGATCTGAGAAACACCGGTATCCGTGCAAGTGTCATAGTCCCCGGTGAGGTGGCAACGCCGATTCTGGACAATCGTCCAATCCCGCCGGATGCTGAGGCGCGCACACTGATGGTAGACGTTGACGAAACCTCAGCGGCGATTCTACTCATCGCGACGCTGCCGCAACGGAGCAACATCCCCGAATTAGTCATCCGTCCAACAATGCATCGGAATATGGCAGGTGAAGTCGTCGAATTAGATGATTAACAGGTTACTGCTTCGTCTACTTTAAAGTTTAGGGTGTGTTAAGCGTAGGGGCGAGGTTACCTCGCCCGATACCGAGCACATACCATCAATGAACACTACTGACCGTAGATTGTTGTTTGCGGATAGTACCGTGCCCACGCGAACCAGTAGATATTGACGGCGGGCACCCGTTCTAAACGTGTTCTGTTGTACTTGCCCGATGTTGCTTCACCTGTAATCAGATTCCATTCTGTACCCGAATTGTCTCGCGCGAAATAATCAGTCTCGTGCTTAAAGGTTAGCGAACGATCTTCCGCAACACGTTTAAAGACTGTTGTTGCAAACGACATTTTATCATGGAAAATCAACAACGGTACATCGCCGAGTGTGTCGTTGATCACAGCTGTCTCCGTAAAGTGTGTGATCGGATACGCACGGAACTGTGTATTACCGGCTTTAGCCTGTAGCTGAACACCGATGACAAGCGACTTATTCGGGAGTCTATTATCAGTGTATTCCGTTCCACTGACACCCGTACGCTGACTGGCGTGATAATCTGCGTAGGTATCTCGACTTAAACCTTCAAGCGTCCCGCCTGCGGTAGGTACGGACAATACTTGGGTATCCGGATAATTCTGCTGCCACGTTTTCCATGCGATCTGTGGTACGGAGGAGAGCAACGTTAATTGCTTCCCCTTCAGCGGTCCTTGTAGTGCTTCTCCGGTAATATGCGACCAGAGCGAACGCGTCTGATGGTCGTACATCAACAGCGCGTCCCGCCACAATTTTCCACTGACACCGAAGGTATACGTCTTACCGTCAAGATCTCGGCTATACACGATAGCCGTTCTGCAGAGCGGTCACCACGTGGTGGCGATGTTCAATCCGCCGACAACATCGTTGACAATCTCGTGTCCGTTCAACAGATAGAGCGAATAGGCGTGGCTTTCGTCGTTGAGGTTTACACCAATGACAGGCGCATCTGCCTCTAACTTGGCTGCGCTGGCAGGAACAAACTGCGGGTCAGTGATAGCGGGAATCGCATCGTAAGGGAGTAGGGTACGGATTTCGTCGTTGCTATAATCTTGCTGCTCTTCAGCAGTTGCACAGGAGATAGTGGCAAGTAGGAGTATGAGAATGGGCATGTAGTTTTTCATGATTTTTTCCTTGTGTTTTCTCCATAAATGCGTTCGCTCATGTCAAGAGTAAGTGCTTTTTACGAGTTTTGATATAAAGTCAACAGAGACAGATTTCAGATTCATGACGAACTCACAGATTGCGATATACCCAGCGAGAAACTTTTTATGAACACCGCGAAACGGGCGAAGGAAGTTGCGCAGCGTTGTCCAGACCCCTTCAATCGTATTTGTATGGATTTCGTAAAGACCCTCACCGTCTGCGTCTCTCGCCCACTCGCCATCTTTATGACGAACAACCTTACGGGGGCGCTGAATGTGATTATAGCCTCGCCAGCCATCCGTATAGACCGTTGAAGTCGGCAGCGTGAACTGATGTACATGTGCTGAAAGTGTCGCAGCATCGGTGTGAAATACAAGACGTAATCTCAGGAGACCACAGATAGGCCAGAACCCCATCCTAAATAGTCAAGGTTGATAAGAAAAAGCGTTAGTACCTCTTTCTGTATTTCTACGTCGCCATTTGTCATGTTCGTTCACATCTCTCATTTATGAATGAATCCAGTTGCCCCTGAGATCTCTCACAATATTGGTATTTAAAAAGGGGACATTCAATTCGCTATTGCTAAGAGATGAACTCGGGCCTTTTAAAATTTGGATTTCCGTGCTTCCATGTTTGAGTATAGCCGCTGAAAATTCGTCTTGTGCTTTGGTTTGAATGAACGGTAGGGTTTTGCGTAAAAATGGTTCAATACGGATAACTAACAAAATATAAGCTATGATTGATAAACATACTGTGACGACTGTCCCAATTTTTGCTGAAAAACCGAGAAGTCGTAGAATTGGGTAGCATGCTATCAAAGGAATAGTAATTAATACCGCCCCAATTAGCCAAAGAGTTTTTTCTTTAACAATTTCTATCATGTTCATCTTTTACCTCCTTTTTTAGATGCCGGTAAGTTTGAATCCCTATTTGGGCGATAAACCGAATTCCCGCAATCAAACTAACGACAATCAGAACTCCGGACCTGATGTTATCCATAATTCCAGTCCATTTTGAACCAATAGTATATTTGATCAGCAGGGATAAACCGTAACCCAACAGAATGTACGCAGCAACATAAAATGCTTCTAAAATGAGCACAACGAATAAATTAAGAAAGCGTAAAAACTTTTGTTTCAAAATGTTTCTCAGAATTGTAGGCGGTTGGACCGAAGCCTTACTGGCAAGTAAGATAATTATCCAACAATCTAATGGGCAGCTTCTTGTATTTGCTTGTCTTGTGCTGTGGAAGAAGCACGTGCATTAGCAGCCCCTTCTCTTTTAAGTGTGATTCCATCAGGCCCGGTTAAATCTGGGACTGTCAAAGTTTCTCCATCTTGGAGACTAAAAACAATGAATGCTATGCTTTTAAAAATATGCTGATTGACAGCGTCATTGTCCTTGTCAATATTCAGTGCTTTTGCCATCGGGAGTACGAACTTCTGTCTTATCTCATGAAAAATAGGGTGGCGGCCATAAGTTAAAAGTTCTAAAAGCAGCAATGCTCTATCAATGAGTGTGTCAGTGTCGTCTGCTGGGATGGATTGCTTGTCTGCTATGCCGCGTAGGATGACATATCCGACGCTCCACCACATCGGAGCCATGAATTTGGAAGAGTCTTCGGCGGCGACTTCTTCAAAGTAGGGTTGGCACTGTTCGGCGAGATAGCGTTCAAAATCAGTGATGTGTTTTTCTGCCCAGTCGTAATTGGGATCCGATTTACCTATTTTTGCCATTGGTTTTGTCCTTCGTTATCAACCCCGAATAGATTCCGGGTCGGACTGGTATAAGCTTTATTAAGCTTTATTGACAGTAATTGATTTGCTGCGCTGTCTCTGGCAATTAAGTTTAATATAACATGCTAAACTGGTTCGTGTCAAATGAAATTCACTTAAAAGTTGGAACAAAACATTAAGCATGCTATAATACACTCAAATTATAGCACGATTACTGAAGGGAATCAAATATGAAAGAAACTTCAATTGAATTACTTGAATCATTGACACAAGCGGATGGGATCCCCGGTTACGAGGGAGAAGTGCGCGAAGTGTTTCGGAACGCTGTCGCTGATGTGGGTCCGATAGGGACAGACAAATTAGGGAGCATCTTCTGTACACGCGCTGGCAGCACCGAATCTCCACGAATCCTGCTCGACTCACATTTAGACGAAATCGGTTTTGTTGTGCAAAACGTCACAGATGATGGGTTCGTCAAATTTCTGCCGCTCGGTGGATGGTGGGGACACACGCTGTTGGCACAACGCGTTAATATCACAACGAAAGTGGGAAAAATACCCGGGGTTATCGGTTCTACGCCACCGCATCTACTTTCTGGATCGCGTGATAAGGTCTTAGACGTAAAAGACCTATTTATCGACATCGGTGCCGAGAATGAGGAACAGGCGAGAGAAGAATATGGTGTCGTTATTGGATGTCCGATCGCACCTTACGGTCCATTTATGCGGTTGAAAAATGAAAAATTGCTCACCGCTAAAGCGTTTGATAATCGCGTCGGTGTTGCGATTGTGATTGACGCGCTTTTGCGGCTCGACGAGCATCCGAACACCGTTATCGGTGCAGGCAGCGTCCAAGAAGAGATCGGATTGCGAGGCGCGAGGACAATGGTCGCAAGTGTGGAACCCGACCTCGCTATTGTGCTTGAGGGACCCCCTGGAGATGATACCCCAGGGTTAAGCGTAGGACATAAACAAGGGAAACTCGGCGGCGGTGTACAAATTCGGATTATCGATTCTTCAATGATCGTCAATCCGAAGTTAGCGGATTTTGTGATTGAAACGGCGAAGCAACATGAAATTCCGTATCAAATCGGGGTGCGTCAGTCCGGTGGGACAGACGGCGGCGCGATTCATCAATTCGGTAGAGGTGTACCATCCGTTGTACTCGGTGTGCCGTCCCGTTATATCCATAGCCACGTCTCAATCATTAACACTGACGACTATATGGCAGCGTTGGATTTGACGATGCATCTCGTGCGGGCAATTGACGCTTCCGTTTTGGAAGGATTTCTGTTCGATTAGCCACGCCTTGAAAGCATTTTTTATCGCTTGGAGGATAAACAGGTGACTACCTTACCAAAAGTCTCATTCTGTGATCATCAGATCAGTAAATTGGTGATCGGGGATAACCCGATTTATGGCTACTCGCATTTTAACCAACTCTTGTCGCAGCATCAGCAGGAATATCATACACCGGAACGGGTCGTGGCGACGCTTAAACGGGCAGAACAGGTCGGAATCAATGCTTGGCAAAATAGCATGACAGATCGTTCAATGTCCGATCTACAGCGTTACCGCGATGAAGGTGGAACGATACGCTGGTTCTGCCTCAGCCAAGGTTCTCGGTGGTACGAGGATCCCGACCATGTTTTTGAAGCGGCGAAACACAAACCGTTCGGTATGGCACCACACGGTGGCGGTGTCGGACAAAGATGTTTGCGAGAGAACAGGTTGGATTTCTTACAGGATATTCTCAAGCGGATTCGCGATACCGGTGTCCTCGTCGGTCTATCCGTACATGATCCAAGGCTCCTGCACATCGCCGAAGACGAAGCGTGGGATATAGACTATTACATGACCGGACTCTACAATCTCCACGGTGGCAGTGAAAAATTTAGAGAGAAGTTCGGTTACTCGCCTCTCGGTGAAATCTATGCCCGCGAGGATCGAGATGAGATGTGCAAGGCGATACAGCGCACAGAGAAACCGTGTCTTCTTTTCAAGGTGCTTGCAGCCGGTAGAACAATCGGAAGTCCGCAGCAGATACGCGAAGAGGTGAAATTCGCTTTGGAAAATTCTAAACCGATTGATGCCCTGCTGCTCGGTATGTATCAACAGTTCAATGATCAGATTGGTGAAAACGCTGCGTTGATTACAGAACTTTGCTCGGAATTGGAATAAATCTGGTTTGTAGTAGGGCAATTCATTGCCCGTTTGGAACGTGCGATAATGCACTTCGCATTTGGGCGAGGACGCCGCAAAATCGCACGACTACGAACCTATCCCAAAAGTCAAAGTGGACAAAGCACCAGCTTACGCCCAGATGGTAGTTATGATGCGATTCTACTGACACCCTGGACAATAGAGGATTTACCGGAAAATTAAGATGGAGACTAAGATATGGAAAGACGCATAGCTGGAAAATCGGGAATCGAAATTTCACCGATGGGAATCGGTTGCTGGTCTTACGGCGGTGGCGATTATTGGGGACCACAAGCGCAGTCAGATGTCACGGCTGTCGCGAATGCTGCGTTGGATGCAGGCATCAACTTCTTCGATACAGCAGAGGGATATAACAACGGACGAAGCGAGGAGGCACTTGCCGTTGCCCTGAAGGGCAGACGACACGAAGCAGTCATCGGTACAAAGGTAAGCAGACCGGATCCCACTACGATCCGTGAACGATGCGAAGCGAGTCTCCAACGCTTGCAAACGGATTACGTTGACATCTACATGATTCACTGGCCCGACGACGAAATTGCCATTGAAAAGAGTATGGCTGAACTCACGCGCCTGCAGGAAGATGGGCTCATCCGTGCAATCGGTGTCAGCAACTTCGGGGTGGAACAGCTCACGGCGGCACTTGAGACAGGTGCCTCTATTGCTGTGAATCAACTCTGCTACAACCTCTTGTCACGAGCGATAGAACCTGAATTGCTTCCGTTGTGCCGAAAGCACAATGTCGGCATCTTGGGATATATGCCGCTGTTACAGGGAATTTTGACTGGACAGTATAAGAGTGCAGAGGAAATACCGCCGGTGCATTCTCGATTTCGTCATTTTCGAGATGACCGAGAACAGGCTTCACACGGTGAAGCGGGTGCCGAGGAAGAGATGTTTGAGACTCTGGAGGCTATCCGGCACATCGCGGAGGCTGAACAGGTCCCGATGGCACGACTGGCGATTGCGTGGGCAATGGCGAGACCGGGTATCACGTGCATGCTTGTTGGCACCCGAAATATAAATGAACTGCGGGAAAACCTACATGTTATCGAATACACGCCGTCCGCTGATGTTATTGAGCGTCTGGATACGGTGACTGCACCGCTCTTGGAAAAAATGGGAGCAAACCCAGACTATTTTACGGGCGCGCGCATTCATTAATACTGTGAACGTGATAATGCGTTGGGTTTCACTTAGACTTTTCTCTCCTCTGCAATTTCTAAACAGATCGCCGTTCAACCCAACCTACGCGCTGGTGGATGTGTTCGTTGATTATTCTCATAAATCGTGCTTATGATAGTTTCTACAAGAGAGGAACGAACTTATGGCAGAACAATTAGGCATTAGATTTAATAAAGACTTCGGGAATCCGTTGGCAACGGCAGCGGCCGATATTACACAGACGAATGCTGATGGTGAACCTGTTGTCCCTTTAACACAGGAACAAAAATATCTCTTCGACAAGAACGGATGGCTCTTGGTGCCGGGTGTGTTGACGGAGTCCGAGATTGAAGAGATGCGCGATTTCTGTTACCGCTTAAAAAACGGCTCTGAATCGATTCCATCACACCACCGTTCAACTTACGGCGGTCCTCTGGAGAAATTAACGGATCATCCGGTTGTGGTGGCATTCGGAAACGAGTTTCTCGCATCCCCGTATCTCGCTTCAGACACCTGCTACGGCTTCCGCATGGAGATGAGTTTTATGGCGTTGCGTTCTGCAACGGACGATCCTCCGTTCACATTCAGCCCACATAACGGGAACGGTATGTTTCGGATGCCGGGCGATTGCCACCAATACCAGTGTTTACCCGGACAAGCGTATAGTGGATTGACGCGCGTCGTCTGGGAACTTAACCCTGTGGAGAAAGACGACGGCGGCACGATGTTCATTACCGGTAGCCACAAAGCAGCGTATACTGCACCAGAGGATGCCCACACACAAGACTGGAAATTTTGGGATACCTATTCCTGTCCTGCTGGGTCGGTTATTATCTTTACGGAGGCGATTACGCATAGTGGACAAGCGTGGCAGAACCCTGATACGGATCGGGTCGCTGTCTTCAACGCGTATAACTCAGTTGATAAACGGTGGACGCTGTCCAGGCCGCCACAAGCGTTATTTGAGGAGATGCCGCCGAAACGCCAGACCCTCTTCCGTGATGCGTATGTGAAAGGCAACGTAACCGGCACAGATTTTGATATGGCACTATAAATAGCCGTCAGCGATGAAAAGGGCTCCGCCTACCTAAAATCTTATTAGTAGCAACTTGGGTTAAAATAGTAACGAAACCGTAGCCCGAAACGAAGTGGAGGGCGGCTCTTGAGCAAGAAGCGTCAAAGCACAAACCACGTCGTTTAACCGCAAGGTATATTAAAAAAATGACACCGAAACAACGTTATCTGTTTGATGTAACAGGATACCTCCATTTAGAAAACGTCATCACCGGTGATGCCTTGGCGGAAGCCGCTGAAGCCGTTGATAGATACATCACGACACCGGCTGACGAGTTGCCACCCGGCTTTGAGCAGAAAGGACTCCATCAGCACGGGTTCGCTTTCGATAAATCGTTGGAGTGTTTAACGATGCACGCCGCACTCTGGCCGATTATCAAGGAATTGACCGACAATCAACCGCGGTTTGGCAGAGGTTCGTTGAAGCACGATAAACACGATTTATGGGAGGCGGGTGAGCGCGCAAAGGTGAACCCCGGCGGACTCCACTGTGCACGCGATGACTACGGATGGTATAGCACACGCTACGAAGTTGATAACGGACGTATCTACTGCGATAACTTCGTCTGTTTTCCGTATTTTACGGATGTCTATCCGGGAGATGGCGGACTCATCGTAATCCCCGGTTCGCATAAAAGCGAGTTTCCGCGACCGGAGGCATTGCTGGTGCTTGACGAAGCGGACGGTATTGATCCGATGGACGACCCCGTTTTCGTCAACATTACACCGAAGGCTGGCGATATTGTCATCATTTCGGAGTTGCTGACGCACGGTGTGCTGCGCTGGAAACCGAAGGATCGGGATCGGCGGTTTCTTGTTCTGCGGTATTTCCCACAATTCACGGGTACGCATAGTTTTCCACAACCTATTCTGGATCGGTTGTCCCCAGAGACCTTGGAGTTGGTGGCTTCTGCTGGGTATGGACATATCAAGGATATCGTGAAGCAGGATACGGTTAGATTGACAGTGTAAGGATGAATAGGGTAAACAGGCGAAAAAAGAAAACTAAATAGTCTTGTAGCCACCTAAAGAAAACCTTGAATTGCGTCAAGGCATTGCTTATAATTTACATAAACTTTATGTTCTTGCTGAAGGGAGGTCACAGATGCAGGTAACCCCACAAAACATACTGGAAGCATTCAACCAACTTCCTGAGATTGAAAAACACATGATCGCTTCTGAAATCATAAAGCAGGTGGCCTTTCTGGATATTCCACCTTTGACGGATGAGGCACTCACGGAAATTGCTGACGCACTGTTTGTTGAACATGATAAAATGGAGGCGGAGGATGCCGAGACAAAATCGAGGGGAAGTCTGGCTGGTTGATAAAGGTTCACAGAACGGTGTTTATATCGGCGCGTGTGAAGGGGCTTCTTGAATGACGGGGATGACATAACTCCGAATTGTTAAGTTGTCGAAGTGGTCGGTTTCTACGCGGGGTTCCGGTTCTTTTCGGTGATCAAAGACGACATAGTATCCCTCCTGCACGTTTTCCAGTTTGAGATACGCGGCGAATTGCGCTTTACCTGCCTGATACCGGGTATCGCCTCGCCAAATCTTGGTTTCGACGATGTATTTTCGCTGGTTGTGGATGATAAGAAGATCCATCTTTCCGCGCCCGGTTGGTACTTCAAATGACATGATGCCGCCCACTGTCTGGACGAATGAATCCAAATATGTCAGGAGCAGATGCCGTCCGACATATTCTTGCGGGGTTTCGGGGACCTGCAAAATCCTAAAGCCTGCGCGGGCAATAAAATCCCGGAAGTTATCTAAAAGCGGTTCCATCTCGATCTGTCCTGCAGGAGCGAGGTAACTGCGAAATCCATCAATGTTTTCTTCTGCGAAATAGTCTCGCTCCAAGCCGTTCACTGCTGGCGTAAACGCTTGCATGATATGATGCAGATAAATCGGGTTGAGAATCTCACATCTCCCGTCAGGTCCTTCTCCGATAACACCATAAGTTGCGAGCTCACTGATGAGTTCATCATGTAGATTAAAGCGGACCCCTTCCTCATACGTCATGATTTCTATAAGGATCCTTTCAAAGTGGCGGTTTTTGCGGATATTCGTTGTCAGATGATCGATGTTGGTGTTTCGTTCGCGAAGGAGTCGGGCGTGTGCCGCTGCGAAATGCACCATCGTTATCGGCTCGGTTTTGGGAATGTTGAGTTCCGCTGTGAGTATCTGCGCGAATCGATTGACGAGGAAGGGTTGGCCCGCAGTCTGTTTATGGAGGCTTTCAATAACCTCTGGCGCGAAGGTTTGCCCAACTTCATCGGTGTACTGTGTTAGGTGTTCTTGCACCTGAGCCAACGTGAAATTGGACAAGTGGAACTCATCTTGGATATTGAAAGGCGAGATCGACCGGTCGTAACTGAGTTGTGTGATGCTTTTAACGCCAATAATACCGATACTGTGAGGACATCGAGGTTTGCCGGGAAGGTAAATGTGGCGGAGCGAATGCAGAAAACCTCTCACCGCGGTTTGTGGGATACCATCAAACTCATCTATGATAAGAACGCCTTTCTGGTTGTCAAGAAAAGTAGCAAAATGTTCAAAGAACTCCCGCATTTCAACGTGGTCGGTTATCTTCGCGTTCTCTAAAAATTGGTTTAACGTCTCAGTTAGTGTACTTCCTCGTTTTTGGAAAACCGCCTCAATTTCTTTGCGAATTTCTCTATAAAAGGAGGCGTAAAAAGCGGAAGGTGTATAATTTTCATACTCTTCAAAATTCAGGCGGATTGGGAAGTAGATTGGCTCTGCAACTTCTGTAGAAGCGGTTGGGAGTGTGTCCAAGGCACGTTGAAAAAAGGTAGTTTTTCCCGACTGGCGTGGGGCAAAAAGAACGATATAGCGTCCTTCTTTAACGCGGTTGCTGAAATCTGCAGTTTCTTCGGCGCGGCTGACAATGTAATTTTCCTGCGGATTGACGGGACCTTGGGTTCCAAAACTTCTCATTGCCCACCTCCACTAAGAATTGAGACTACGGGATACAGCGGGTCAATATCTACAAATTACTCGCAACTTTAATGCGGTTTTGTGCGCGGGTAAGTGCCGCCTCTGCGCGCGGACGGTTCAGGTCGGGTGCGTTTGCTGTGAGTTGCTCCTGGGCGCGGTCGCGTGCTTCCTCAGCACGGGAGACATCTATCTCGGATGCCCACTCTGCTGTTTCGACCAAGGCGGTGACACCCGTCCGGAGCACCTCAAAGACCCCACCCGTCGTCGCCATCAACTGCGGTGTGTCCGACGATTCACGGATACGAATCTCACCAACATCTAATGCTGTCAGGAACGGGATGTGTCCCGCCAGAATCTGGAAGTTGCCTTCCACGCCGGGTGCCTGAACGCTTGTTACATCCCCTTCATAAATCAATTTTTCCGGTGTCCGGATTTCGAGGTGAAAATTTCTATTCAGCATTTTTTTAATTATGGGCCTCTGTGCATCGTTCCACTTCGTTTCACGATGGTTTTTGATTAACGCTAACGCGATTTAAGAATATGTGTCCCCTTTAAGACTTTCTTTAAATACGCAGGCAGTACCGGTCGCGTCGGAATTTGCCAGACACCGCCGCAAAACGAAGTGGCGCGGCGATCAGGGGCCATAGTTAGAAAATTAATCCGCTGCTTCTTCTATGTCGGCACTTTTTTCTCGCTCAAACGCCTCGTCAATGGTGCCGATGTAGCGGAGTGCCTGCTCAGGAAGTTCGTCGCAATCACCATTGAGAATTGCTTGGCACCCTTGAACAGTATCCTCAATTTTGACATATTTGCCCGGTGTCCCCGTAAAACGTTGTGCGACAAACATCGGTTGCGTCAAGAACATCTCTATTTTCCGCGCCCTGTTCACAACTAACTTCTGTTCATCCGACAGTTCGTCTACACCGAGGATAGCGATGATGTCTTGGAGGTCCCCGTATTCCTGTAGGACCTGTTTAACGCTGAACGCTGTCTGATAATGTTCCTCACCGATGATGTCTGCTGATAGGATACGCGAACTTGATGTCAGTGGGTCAACAGCGGGGAATCTCGCCTTCTGGGAAATACTCCGCTCCAATCGCGTCACAGCGTCAAGGTGTGCGAAGACTGAGACAACGGCAGGGTCGGTATAGTCATCAGCGGGAACATAGACGGCTTGGAATGAGGTAATCGAACCGTGCTGTGTAGAAGTAATCCGCTCCTGCAATTCACCCATTTCGGTTGCGAGCGTCGGTTGGTATCCGACAGCGGAAGGCATCCGTCCAAGGAGTGCTGACACTTCACCACCTGCAAGTGTGAATCGGAAAACGTTGTCGATGAAGATGAGAACGTCCTGCCCCTGTTGATCGCGGAAGTATTCTGCCATGGACAGTCCAGCGAGTCCGACGCGGAGTCGTGCGCCCGGCGGTTCATTCATCTGTCCGAAGACCATTGCGGTTTTATCAATCACACCGTATTCGTCGAGTTCCAGCCAGAACTGGTTCCCTTCGCGTGTCCGTTCACCGACACCACAGAAAACGGAATAACCGCCGTGTTGTGTCGCGATATTGTAAATCAGTTCAGCGACCAACACCGTCTTACCCACGCCAGCACCACCGAAGAATCCGACTTTTCCACCCCGAACAACCGGTTGAATCAGGTCAATGACTTTGATGCCAGTTTCTAACATCTCGGTGGCTGTGGTAAGTTCAGCCTGCGGCGGTGGGGGTCGATGAATGGAGTATCGTTCGGATTCACCGGCATCGCCTCTCTCATCAATCGGTTGACCTGTTACGTCGAAAACTCTGCCGAGCACGGCATCGCCGACAGGCACAGTAATCGGACCGCCAGTATCAGTTGCGAGTGTGCCGCGGACTAAGCCATCAGTTGTGTCCATTGCCACCGCACGTACCCGACTTTCACCTAAATGTTGTTGCACCTCAAGCACGAGTTCACTTCCATCGTAACGTTGAACTTTAACAGCGTTCAGGATGTCCGGTAATGTGCCTTCCGAAAAATCTATATCGACTCGCGCCCCAACAACTTCTAAGATTTTTCCTTGGTTCATGTGAGATTCCTTTTCTTAATTCAGAGTGGTTGACTTCTTTTTAAATCCAAAAACTGTGGTATGTTTCAAACATCTTTGTTCTGCCAAGGTATTCCGAATCGTATACAAACTCGGAGCGATTAGAGACTTGGACACGCTTTCTGAAAGTGGTTAAGTGCTTCTGCCAGATTGATTAACGCATATTGCCGATTTCGGGTTGGCATCAGGAGATTCACGCGCTGGATTTTCCGATTCAGGTTATCGAGTTTCTCACCGTACTGTTCAATACTACGCGTACGTTCCTGCTCAAAAGCCCGACTGATTGTTCGGTGCCGTTCCGGGTGTCGCCGTATAAGCGCAGCTAACCGTTCGCGACGGGCTTTCAGGTTTGCAAGGAGCCTTTCAAGTTGTGCTTTTTCCTGTTTAATCTCTTTTTCCAATTCAACCCACCGCGGCGCGAATCCACTCTCCTTTAAAAGCCGGTTCGCCATTCGAGTTTGCGGGGTCAAGAAAGGATTAACATCCAACTTGAGCGGTTTGCCTTTACCGGGCAAATTTGAGAATTCGCCACGCTCCATCGCCTCTTCAATCTGTTTATTGACATTGATGGGCATCTGAAACCTCCTTGGCTATCAGCAATTGGCTTTCGGCTAACTGCTAACTGCTACTTTTAACCCTCCAATGCAGCTGCGCCACTTACAATCTCGGAAATTTCTGTTGTGATCTGCGTTTGACGTGCTCGGTTGCGCTGGAGAATTAACTCGTCAATGAGTTCTTTCGCCTTTTGCGTTGCGTTTTCCATTGCCGCCATTCGTGCGGCTTGCTCTGCCGCGTTGGAATCCAAAAGTACTTTCCACATTTGCATATTCAAATGTTTTCCGAGTAGCATTTCAAAGAGTTCCACCTGTCCCGGTTCATAGATATAATCGAGAAAAAGTTCATCACCTTCCGGCAATTCAGGTTCTAATGGAAGGAGTTGCTCGACAAGCACGGTCTGGAGAATGGCAGACTTGAAATTGTTGTAGATGACCTCAACTTTGTCAATTCTTTTGTCAGTATAGAGATGTTCAAACTCGTGGACAACGTCAACAGCTGTTTGGAATTCAAGTTGACGGAAAATATTGACGTATGAATCAGTAATGTCGTATCCGCGGCGCACAAAATGCTCGTGCCCTCGTCTCCCGATGCAAATGAGCGTTACATCCGCGCCACTATCTTGATAGTATTCTATACGTTGTGTGGTTGTCCGAGTAACGTTACTATTGAAACTGCCACACAACCCTCGGTCGGCAGAGACAGAGACGATACAGACATGCTTTAATTCACGTGTCTCAAGCAGCGGATGGACCAACGCTTCCTCTTCGGTGTTCGCCTGTGAGATTAAATGACCGAGAATCGTGTTGAGTTTATCCGCATAAGGGCGCGTCGCCAGAATATTTTCTTGCGCACGACGAAGCCGCGCCGCAGCGACGACACGCATCGCATCGGTAACTTGCTCAATATTTTTAATGCTGGCAATGCGCCGCCGAATCTCTCGTAACGTTGCCATAGTTACTCACCTTCTGTGGACGTATCCGCCGCTTCTGTGGAAGTATCCTCTACTTCTGTAGATGTATCTTCTGCTACTGTGTCTGCGCCTTCTACTTGCGGCGTTGATACCGGCGGTGTGTCACTCCAATTTTCCTTGAACGCCTTGACGGCATTGTGCAAGGTTTCAAGCCCTTCATCACTGAGCAGACCGGTTTCTGCGATTTCTGCAAGGAGTTCTGCGTGATTCCGATCCATGTATTGCAGGAATTCGGATTCAAACCGTGCGACTTCTGCTTCCGGAACGTCGTCAAGATAGCCATTGCTACCACAAAAGATAGAAGCGACTTCCCGTTCTACAGACATCGGTTGATATTGCGGTTGTTTCAGCAATTCAACAAGACGTGTGCCGCGTAGGAGCAAGGATTGCGTTAATGCATCCAAATCCGATCCGAATTGCGCGAATGCTGCAACCTCTCGGAAATTCGCGAGATCAATTTTAAGGGTACCCGCGACCTCCTCCGATTTCATGGCTTTAACTTGTGCATCGCCGCCAACACGGGACACAGACAAGCCGACATCAATAGCCGGTCGTACGCCTTGATTGAACAGGTCCGTTGTCAGGTATATCTGTCCATCCGTAATAGAGATAACGTTTGTCGGGATATAGGTCGTCAAGTCGCCTTCAAAGATTTCAATAATCGGTAGGGCAGTGAGGGAACCGCCGCCTAATTCGTCGCTGAGTTTCGCAGCACGTTCTAAAAGGCGTGAGTGTAGGTAGAAGACATCCCCCGGATACGCTTCACGACCGGGGGGTCTCCGTGAAAGGAGTGACATCTGGCGGTATGCCCACGCGTGTTTCGTCAGATCATCGTAGATAATTAGCGCGTGTTTGCCGTTGTCTCTGAAGTATTCACCCATTGCAGTCCCGGAATAAGGTGCAAGGTATTGAAGCGGGGACGGGGCACTTGCCGGCGCGGAGACGATGGTGGTATATTCCAACGCGTTATGTTCACGAAGCGTTGACGCAACCTGTGCTAAAGTAGAACCTTTCTGCCCAATAGCAACATAGATACAGTAGACATCTGTGTCTTTCTGGTTCAGGATCGTGTCGATCGCAATCGCTGTCTTACCGGTTCGTCGGTCCCCGATGATGAGTTCGCGTTGACCTCTCCCGATCGGTGTCAGGCTATCAATAGCCTTTAGACCGGTATAGAGCGGTTCACCAACAGGTTGGCGTTGAACGATCCCCAACCCTTTCTGTTCCACTGGGAGCCGATGTTCAGTTTCGATGTCGCCTAAACCGTCAATAGGTTCTCCGAGTGCGTCAACAATCCGTCCGAGGAGTGCTTCACCGACGGGTACCTGCGGTAGACTTCCGGTCCGTTTGGCGGTATCGCCTTCGTGTATAAGTTGGTCTTGACCGAACAGGACGCACCCGACGTTATCTTCTTCGAGGTTGAAAGCGATGCCGTAAATATCGTTAGGGAATTCAATCATTTCGCTTGCCATCGCATTGGCAAGTCCATGTACGCGTGCGATACCGTCACCGACTTCCAGCACCGTGCCGGAATCATAGACATCTACGTCTTGTTCAAACTGTTGCAGCTGTTGTTTTAGGATATTTGATATTTCGTCCGGTCGGACTTCTCTTGCCATATTTTCGGTCCTCTGTGAGGAGGGGTTATCAGCCATCGGCTATCAGCCTTCAGTTACCCTCTTGTGGTGGTTGTTTTTGTTATCCCATCCACAAGGTACCTCTGGCTGAAAGCCGAAAGCCGACGGCTAATTTGCCGACAACTGACAACCCATAATTATTATCCTTTTGCGAGTCGTTGCCGTAAGTGTTGAAGTTGTGTCGCGACACTGGCATCAAAGACAGTGTCATCTAATTGTACAATAAACCCGCCCTGAATCTCTGCATCGATTGCGGTCTCCAAACGCACCTGTTTTCCGGAATATACGCCTAATTGTTGCTTGAGTTGTTCCTGTTGTGCCAGCGTTAGCGGCACAGCGGTCGTCACTTTCGCGACAACTCGTCCAGCAGCTTCATCGTCGATGGCTGAAAAGACATCCATTATCGCGATGAGATAGCGTTCACGTTGTTTCGATGCGAGTAACTTGAGAAAATTGATCGTCAGCGGATGTACCGAATCGTCAAAAATCTGCTGGAAGGTCTCGCTTTTAAATTGCGGAGATAAGATGGGGCTTGAGATTAATTGTGCGAACTCCTGAGACTGCTCAATCAACTCGCGCAGCTTCTCTATATCTCTGACAATATCTGCCAAAGCGTTCTGTTCCGACGCTGCCTCGTATAGTGCGCGGGCATAAGGTTTAGCGACCCGAATATCTCTCATAATCCGGTTTCACCTATCATATAGTTGATAACACGTTGCCCTCCCGAGTCAGGGGAGGAACCGGTGTTAAAACTGTGCTAAAAAAATCACGTTTTTATAGTGACCTAAAAAAATAATAGGACACCTTTTGAAAGACGGACGAGGGGACCTCGCCCCTACGAACTGTTTTTTGTTAGAAGAAAAGTGTCTACTTAATTGTAGGTTTCACTATAAACGGCATCCGTGCTAACGAGAATCCGCTGGCAACCGGCTAATGGATGCATCAATAATGTGCTGATGCCGCTCTGCGTTGAGTTCTTCACTTATAATCTTGCCGGCAGCATCAATTGCAAGTTCAGCAACAACGCCTCGTAGTTCCAAGATCG
>JAJEET010000018.1 GCA_022820835.1 Candidatus Poribacteria bacterium | reverse complement strand
GTTGAGATATTGAAGTATAAATGTTCTAAACATAAGCGTCTTTTGAAACAAGTCGGACAGTGGACTGCGACAACGAAACCGTGCTCCGACTGTGGTTTTCATAATGAAAATCTTTCGCTCTCTGATAGGCAGTGGACGTGTCCTGAATGTGGTTCACGCCACGATAGAGACATCAACGCTGCGATCAACATATTGCGGGCAGGGATAGCCACGACGTAAACGTGATAAATCTGTTCGGATAGCAGACAATTGCCCGCGGGTGGAGCGACACTAAGACGGTGAACTCTCTGAGTAAACCGCAGTTGCTATGAAACCGAAGCCCCTGCCTTTAGGCAGTGGGTGCTATCACCAAAACGCTCTTTAACTGAAAACTGACTGCTGAAAACTAATAAATTGACATTTTGGGCATATTCCTGTAAACTTAAAAAAACTATAGAAGAAAGGTACCCAAAATGCAAAAAAAACGATATTTTACAGTCGAAGAAGCCAACGCATGTATCCCTGAATTAACGGATGAGATTTCACTGTTAAGAGCCATAAGAGTCAAACTCGCAGGACTCCATGCAATGATTACACCGCTCTTAGAGGTAGTTTCTTCAAACGGTGGCAGTAGACACACCCCCGAGTTGCTGAAAGCGACTGCCCGATTTCAGGAGGTATTGGGCCGAATTGAGGCGCGCGGTTGTCATCTAAAAGGACTTGATCCTGGATTGGTTGATTTCCCGCACCTCCGAAATGGCAGAGAGGTCTATCTCTGTTGGCGGATGGGTGAAAAAAGGATCCGCTACTGGCACGAAATTGACGACGGGTTCGACGGACGGCAGCCGTTGTAGGGGCTGGGTTACCCGGTTTCTCCTACATCCGAAAGAAGTGGTTCGTCGGACCGTGTCCGTTCCCGATATCCAAGGCGTGTTGAATAGCACCCGTAATATATACTTTCGCTGCGCTGACAGCATCAATTAAATCCTTATCGTGCGCTAATTGGGTCGCAATCGCCGCTGAATAGGTACAACCTGTGCCGTGCGTGTTTTCTGTCTCAACACGTTCCGCCTCAAAGAAAGTCCACTCTTCGTCGCAATAGAGCACATCGGTTGCACTGTCGCCGGTGAGATGTCCACCCTTAACGAGGACAGCGTGGCAACCGAGTTCAGCGATCGTTTTTGCAGCACGTTTGGCGTCATCCGTGCTCCGGATATCGTGTCCTGCGAGTAGTTCCGCCTCATAGATATTCGGCGTAATGACCGTCGCGAGCGGGATCAACGCTGTTTTGAGGCTATCGATTGCTTCTTCTTTTAACAGCGGGAATTTGCTTTTGGAGATCATCACGGGATCCACAACGATGGCGGGTGGTGTGTACGTCCGCAACTTCGCCGCGACCGCCTCAACAATCGCTGATGAGGAGAGCATTCCAGTTTTAACGCTGGCGACATCAAAATCTGTGAAGACAGCGTCTAACTGTGCCTCAATGAGTGAAATCGGCAGGTCGAACGCGTCGGTCACTGCCACCGTATTCTGTGCCGTGACGGAGGTAATCGCGGACATGGCAAAGCCGCCATTTGCCGAGATCGATTTGATATCCGCCTGTATACCGGCACCACCACCTGAATCTGAACCTGCTATCGTCAATATCTGTTTCATCTTTTTGTCTTATAATGCATCAAGATAACGTCTCGCCTGTTGTCCGGCGTTTTCTGGAGACATAACGCCTGACATCACAGCGACACCGAAGGCACCAGCAGTGAGACACTCAGCGACGCGTACGGGTGTAATCCCCCCTAATGCGAAGACAGGGAGTTTAACGGCTTCTGCAACCGCAGCGAGCGCCGTTAGACCGACCGCCGGACCGTATCCGGGTTTGCTTGTTGTCGGATAGATAGGACTATAGGTGACGAAATCTGCGCCTTCTGCCTCCCGTCTCTGTGCTGTCTCAAGACTGTGTACGGAACACCCGACATAGAAATCGTTGGCTGCCTGCGACTTCACTTCGGTTACTGATGCTGCATTTTCTGGGAGGTGTACCCCGGCAGCACCTATCTTAGGCGCAATGTGTGTGCTTGTATTGATGAAAAGTTTCGCTTCGTAATTCCGGCATAACTCCGCAATTGGTCGCGCCAATTCAACCAGCTCGGTATCACTTAAATCTTTCTCGCGTAACTGGATAGCCGTGATTCCGGCATCCAGCAATTCAGAGACGACATCGGCTAATGGTGTCGGTGCGCATTGATGTCTATCTGTAATGGCATATAACCTAAAATCTACCATTGATTTATAGTGACCTGTAAAATAATAGGACACATTTTGAAAGACGGACGAGGAAACCTCGCCCCTACGAACGGTTTTTTGTTAAAGGAAAAGTGTCTACTTAATTGTAGGTTTCACTATAAATAAATATTTCGGTAATCGTTAAAGATCGCGAGCCCAGCGTGATTCTACCAAGAGGTTTCTGATACATTACCGAATTGAATTCTTAAACTTCATGAAACTCCGCCTGCAAAGGGGCTGCGTAAGTCCTAATCAAATTCACGTTAGAAAATCCTAACTTCCACACACTTCTAAACTTTTTTCCGGAGACGTGCAGCGAACGCGCCATCAACGCCGTGTTCATGCGGAAAGGTCTGCATGAAGCCTTCTGCTGTTATAATACTTGGTGATCCTTCGGGTAGAAATTGTTGCGCATTTTCTACTGTCCACATCGGGCAATCTGTCAAGAATCTTCGGACGACTTCTTCGTTCTCCATCGGTTCGATGCTGCAGGTGCTGTAGACGAGGATACCGCCGGGTTTGATGTATTGTGCTGCGTTTCGTAACAGGCGATATTGGACTTCGCTGAGGGCACGAACTTGTTTTAAGGTCTTATTCCATCGGATGTCGGGATGGCGCCGAAGTGTCCCGAACCCTGAGCACGGTGCATCGATAAGCACAGCATCGGCTTGACGCATGAATCCGAGATCGGCTTTTGTTGCGTCCATCACCTGAGTTTCAACGTTTCGGACACCGACGCGTCGGCAGTTCTTTTGCAGCAAAGCGATCTTCTTAGCCGAAATGTCCACGGCGACGATCTTTCCAGCGTTGCGCATGAGCTGCGCCAGATGCGCCGTCTTACCGCCGGGCGATGCACATAAGTCCACGATGAATTTTGCGTCTGCTGGCGAGAGCAGATATGGGACTAACATCGCACTCTCATCTTGAACGTAGATGTCCTCCCGATTGAGGGTATCTTTCAATGTTTTTTCACCGGTGCTATCAAAAGCGGTGGTCGCGCGATTTCCGAAGGTTATCCCGTCGGGTGCTATTTCGGAGGCAGTCGCGACGATACCTTGCGCTGCTAACGATTGGCAAACATCTTCACGTTTGGTTAGGCGGGTATTCACGCGGAGCGCGAGCGGGGCGATCTGATTGCTTGCGCGACAGAACGCTAACGTCCAAGAAACGCCGCGCGTCTCAAGCCACCACTGGACCAACCACGTCGGGTAGGAGAGCGAAAATGCGATATGTTCCGTCGGGTTCGTCTCAAGCTGCGGATAAGTAAGTGCCGCACCTTCACGTTGCACGGAGCGAAGTACCGCATTGATAAATCCGGTCGTTTTCCGTCCTTTGCCGCTTCGTAGGTGCGAAGTCGCGAGTTGGACGGTTTCAAAAATAGCGGCGTGTGCGGGTACACCGTCGAGATGTAAAAGTTGGAATGCACCGAGCCGTAGGATATTACGGTGCCGAGTATCTAACTGAAACTGTGGATTGATAAACTGGTCCAGTACCCAATCGAGTTGTTTCTGCCAACGGATAACGCCGTAGACGAGTCCATTAATGAGGCGGCGTTCACGCCCGTCAACTGTCCATCGTTTGAATGCGCTATCAACGACAGATGCTATGGGTGCACTGCTATGTGAAAGGGTTAGCAAGCATTCTAAGGCGACTTTGCGAGCGTCCGTCATTCGCGATAACGCGAGGTTTCGCCGTTTACGGTTCCGATACCTCGCGAGTTCCATTCTTATTCGTAGGGGTTAGGTTGCTTAGAAGAGACACCCAAGCAAAAACACCCTTACACATCCAATAGAGAGACAAGATTAGGCTGCTGCTTGGGTGATAGCATGCAGTTTACGGGTAAGTCGAGACTTCTGACGATTTGCTGTGCCTTTTTTGATGACACCCTTACCGGCGGCACGGTCCAAAAGACCCACGACTGTTTTGCACAATTCTTGTGCTGTCTCAACGTTGCCTGCTTCGAGTGCGGCTTCTGTCTGTTTGAGTGCTGTTCTGAGCGTCGCTTTGCGGTGGCGGTTGCGTATCCGTTTCGCCTCGTCCGCGCGCGCGTGTTTTTTTGCAGATTGTCGATGCAAAACGCGAACTCCTTTATTCGTTTTCGGTTGTTAGTTGTCGGTTTCCAGTTAAAGAGGAGACCCCTGACTGTAATTGTTACGCTGCTATTCAAAATATGCGTACTTAATGATACCACAAAATATCGGATTTGTCCACATTTTTTCTTTTCAGTGCGAGGACTCTTTAGTTTGGGTTTCTCTCGGTTTTCTGTTTGACGTTGCATCTATGGACAGTCTGAGTCTTGTGTTGCTTTTCAGCGGTTTGGAGTAGCCGTTCAACCCAACCTACAGGACGAGACGCAATGGGTGCCAGACATGGGTAACGGCGAGCCGTCATAAGAACGCGCCGGCTATCAAATGATAACAGGCGCGTCACGTGAAAAATGTGATTGTGTGTTTGACATCAGAGCCAGTGATACCCGCCATTGGTGCATTTCCCGGGCCCGTTCTGACACGGTGTCAGCGTCGCACCGCACCCGGAGCGTTTACACGTCTTGACATCCGTATGACGATCCACCGCACCCGACATACACGTCCAATAGTGATTCGGACAGTTGCTACAAGAAGAAACTTTGTGCTCCGTCCGTGAGGAAACAGACGCTGTGCAACCTGTCCAAGCTGCTCCACCACAGGCGACGGTCGGCGGTGTAGATGGCGTGGGCGGCGGCGGGGGAGGCGGCGGATACAAAGGTGTATGACCATCACACGCATAGAAACTCGTCACGGTACAGGAATTACCGTTAGAATCCGTAGACGTACAACTCGCCTGTAAAGAATGATCTGTCCCATCACATTCATAATGGGCATGCAACGACGAACACGTCTCATACACCCACTCGTGATCAGAAGCGTTGATTTGACACAAGTACCCCGTATGTGTCGCATCCCCACACGGTGCCGTGCCCCAAACATGATCTGCTGCATATTTCGACGCGTAATAGTGCCCACAAGCACCCGGAGAAACAGGCAAACCTGTCTCCGCATCCACATATTCATCTCCGCGAGTATCGGATTTCGGCACATGACGCCCGGACTGCGGACAAACGTCGGGGAGGTCATCACACGTCCACCACCTCGATTCACACGGCACCCTCCTCCGGATTTTAATGCCAAAAAACTCCAACGGTGTTATCAACTGAGAGATTTCTTCAGGACAGTCCACACGATGTGAAAAGAGTGCCGTTGCCGTCATCGGCTCGTTACAGTTCCCTTTGCGATCACATTTCTCCGCAGCGACCGTTCCTGAACCATCATCCAGTGTATCGCCTGTCGCTGGATTTGGCTTCGACGAAAATGATAAAGGGTCAGGATCAAGATTCGGGTTACCCATCGCCTTCAGCAACGTCCCGGAGAGATTCCCAGAACAATGCGGAGACGCTGACAAACCCGTAGGACTCAAATACGACCCATCTACGTAAGAATGATTACAAGAATCTGACATCGACCTCGTTTCATGCTGACCAGGGATAATTAAACCTGGACTTACTGAAGCGACGATATGCTTTGTGTAGAGAACCTTGCCACCACTATTGCTATATTCATCGCGGAAAATACTGCCTGACTTTTTATTCGTGTCTATATTACCTCTGCCGGGAATCAAGCCGGAATCCTTACCAGAGGTCTCAAGCCACATCGTTGCCTCATATTCATCATCATCACCCAACGGATCCGCAGTGCCTGAGATGTCCGCAGAGCCACTCACCTGATAATATATCATGCCATATCTACTCTGTGCCGTACTCGTCGAAACCGTCGTACCTGTGAAACTGAACGTGTTATTCGAGGCATTGTCCGTCCACATCGCTGAAATCGCCACGTGCACACAGAACAACGCGCCGAAAAAAATAATCAACGCTGAAAATCTTCTCATTTCTTATCTCCCAACTTGTAAATTCCTGTAGTGTAAGGGTTAATAGTGTAGTCCCAACCTTGAAGTGCCTCTAACTCTTCATCCGAAATCGTGTCGAGGTCAATTTCTATCACTTCAGCATTCGGATCGCCGTTCGACGGGCCCGTTGTAACCGTAGATGTTGTAGATGTAAAACCGTCTCCATCGGGTTTCTCCGTGTACGTTGACGATGTGAAGACGTATTTTTTATCATCGTCAGTCCGGAACGTGCGACCGCTACCGTCTGGCAAATGCATCACATTAAGGTCGGCAGGCCAATCGCCGAGTTCAACACGCCACATGATCATAGAACGCCTTGAATCTTCTTGTGCAAGCACCCCAATCTCTGGGAAATCCAGCACGATTTGGAACTGCCAATCCATTCGTTTTGCACCCCAACCGTTTCCCTCTCGTTCGGGATCGGCGTTGTCGTGATACCACTTCTCTGCCTCTATAAAGGCTGGATACACTTCGGTGAGCGGACGGTTCGGATTCCATTTCTCAATAATTTCGACACCGATCCGCTGCAACTCTTGAATCCGCTGTTTTGAAACATCTCTGGCATAGACATCAATCAAATCGGGTGGGCATTGCAGATGCTCAGGCACGCCGTCAGCAAACAACGGATTTGACGATGTGCTTGTGGGATTGACACCATCGGCGAATTCCACCGGTGCTGCGAGTGGTGCAGAAATATCAGAGACTGCCACCGGTGTTTCATGCGGTTCACTGTGCCAAGTACCATCGGCGTGGAAGTGTCCCTGTGGGGTTTGCTCTGCAACAGGTGCTTTCGCTGTTGGTTGCTGCTGTTGTTTCTCCGTCCCCTGCTTCACGGGGTCTTCGTCTGTCGCGAGTTCTTCCGTACCTTGCTTTTCGACATGCGATATATACAACGTGCCACCGACAACACATAAGATAAAGAATGCTAACGCGCCTATAAATAGGCGGTTGCTGAACAATTCCTTTAGCATGTTTGTTCTCCTTTGCAAAGATTGTTCCGTGTGCTGCTATCTGGACGCGTCCGGACAGGTGTGCACAATTTCACACGAGGGTTGTTTATCGGGGTGACATTCGGAGCGGGGGTAACAGATCGGATCGCCCGGCACAGAGGGTGTATTTCGCGTCCAAGCGAGACACGCAAGAAAGATAAAAATGCACGAGACGGCGATGATATACGGTTTGGCGTATTTCAAGGGAGTGGGAACCTCCTATCGTTAGCGCAAACGGGTTTGCAATTATACCGATTTTTACGGTACAATAGAAACCGGTACTGTCATTCTTGGGTTAAACATCACAATGGCAGTGCATTCGCGGTGTCGGTACGGCTAATACCGGCATCGCATTCCGTGGCTCTTTGGAGCGACACTTTTTTCGTGTCGCGTCTCTCCAAAATCAGCGATAAGAAGTCTGCCAATCTGTATGGTAAAGAAAGTTAACTTTTTAGAAAAATTTACTTTTAATACCGTGTATCCGTTTTTTGCTATATTTTTTGCTATTTTTTGCTATTGGATACCTTAATTATACCGCCTAAAGTTACTACCGCCTAAAGTTACTTTTGTCAAGTTATAAGGCAATTTTTTTCAAGAAACAGAAAAAACGCTATGTCTCCGCGATCCAATCCGCTGTCGCTGCCTCGAATTCCTGCGCCAATTCCTCAGAAATCGTCTGCTCTAATAGTTGGATTAAGTCAGTGCGAAACTTGATCCAATCGTCGCCACGACGCGTAAACCGGTGTCTATCATCTATTTCAACGAACATCGTATCGTTCGGTTCGGATAGAGATTCAAAATAACGTCTCACGTTCATAATATCTTCTCCTTTTTTATGGCTATCGGAAACCGTCGGAAACCACCAGCCGTCAGTAACAAGAGGTTTTTGATTATAGTAGAACAAATTAATTCTCCAACAGTCTGAATGCCTATAACAGGCATTCAGACTGGCACAAACTAACAGTTTATGCTACAAAGATGTCCACTTATTTATGGGCTTTACTATAATAACGCAAGTTGCCACCTATTCCACACATAGCACTCCGCTGGAGTGCAAGACGTTACTATACCTTTTTCTATAGACATATCACCCCTCTGGGGTGGGGAAAGCGTCTAAAAAACTGTGTTGAAACGTGCAAAAGTTGTTAGTAGCAACTTGGGTTATAATAGAAAACCCTCTTTGCTGATGGCTGACGGCTGACGGCTGACCGCTACGCTGCTAAAGCCATTCGTGTATTTCCCAGCCAGATTCAAGTGCTTTCTGGCGGAACTTCTTGCCTGGGTTCACAGCGACCGGATTCCCGACACATTCCAACATCGGTAGATCGGATCCGCTGTCGCCGTAAGCATAACTCTCTTCGAGCGAAATTTCGTGTTGCTTTGCGTAATTCTGCACCGCTTTCGCTTTCTCTTCACCGATAAGCGGGACAGTCGTCAGTTCACCCGTAAATCGTCCGTTCTCTTCACGAAGCTGCGGTGCCAATATAACATCAACACCGAGATAATCCGCAATCGGTTGCACGATGAAATCGAGCGAGCCGGTTACGAGAACCACGGCGGTCCCCTGCTCCTTGTGTTCTTGAATTTGAGACACCGCTTCGGAGAGAATTTTCGGACGGAGCGACGTTTCAAACATTTCCGCTGATAACGCCTTAACTTCAGCGGCATCCATACCGCGGTAGTTGCGATAAAACACCCGATTAAAGCGGGTTCGACTTATACTGTCCAAAATCAGATAATAGACAGTTTTCGGCAAAAACGCGATCAGCCAGAAATACTTTAGCAGAAACGGCATCTGTGTAGAACGCAGATAGATGTAGTAATGCACAATCGTAGATTTCAGAAGGGTGCCGTCTACATCAAAAAATGCGACTGTCTTTTTCCGGTTTGCGGTTTCCGACATGATGAATCTTCCTAAGCGCGTTGCCGTTGTTTTAACATTTCGCCAAGTTCTGCGACACGGTTCTGTGCCAAGTCCAAGAACGCTTGGTATCTATCTGGGTCAATGGGTGCCCCGTCTTGAATGTTCCAATTTTCACCTATCGGAAAGGTGATCGGTTCTCCAAAAATGATACGCACCGGATGCCTCTTTGGAAAATTCTGACCTTTCGGCAATGCGTGATAAGTGCCTTCAATATAAGCCGGTATAATCGGGACGTTGGGGCTGTAGATGAGCAGACTCAACACCCCTGGTTTGAACGGTTGAAGGTTGCCATCCAGTGAACGTGTGCCTTCAGGGAAGATGAGCAGCCCGTTATGTTGTGCCATTACTCCGTTTGCGATCCGGAGGTCCTGTAGGAACTCCGTAAAATTGCCGTCCCGTTCTATCGGGAGCGCGTTGAGACATGTCCGAGCGAACCATCCCTGCAGCCGTGTTGCGAACCAATAATCGCGTGCGGCGAGCGTCCAGAGTCGATGCGCCTTCGCTCCGAGCGCCGTAATCACCGTCAACGTGTCAAGATGACTCGTGTGATTCGGCATGATGATATACGGTTTGCCGTCGGGGATATGTTCAAGCCCGTGGCATTCGAGTGAGAAATAGCGTTTATAGAAGTTGGTAATCACGGAACGGAAAGCGCGTGCGTACCAGTGCGGTACTTGTCTGAACTCCAGCTTTTCCGTTTCGGTCTGTATCGGTTTTTCACGCGTTCCGTCTGCATGGAACGTTTCAATCAACGCGACAACATCCGCAACCGTCTCCAAGTTCGCCAGCAGCGCATCCGGGACTGTTTCACCGAGCCTATTTTCGAGTACGAACAAGAGATCGAGTCGCGTGAGGGAATCAAGTCCTAAATCGGTATCCAGACGGCTCTCACGACGAATCTGGTGTGCCGGCATACGTGCCAACCGCGCAAGCGTAGATAGAATTTCTTCTGGAACGTCGGTTTTCGGCGTGTTAGATGTCTCATTTTCTATCTCTTTTTCGGTATCTGCCTGAAGACGTTCCGTCTCTTTAATATGTACCGCTAAGTTCCGTTTCAAACGCTCGCGGTCTATATGACCGTCTGCAGTTTTCGGGAGTGTATCGTTCCAGAGATGGTGTTTGTGAAATTGCTGATAACTCGGCAACGCTTTTGCGCAGGCTTGAAGGTGTTCCTGAATCTCGGTTTGCGTGGTCTCGTTCTGATCTGTCGGCACAATGACAGCGTGAATCGCTGTATCCGATCCGTCTTCGTAAGGGATACCGACGACACATATTTCGGCGATAGCAGGACTGTTCCGATAAAGTGCCTCCAGTTCGACAGGATAAACGTTCTTACCAGAGGCGGGGACGATAATATTTTTACAATGCCCGGTCAGATAAAGATAGCCGTCATCGTCCATATAACCGAGATCCCCCGTGTAGAGCCATCCATCACGGATAGCCTTCTCTGTCGCCTCGGGGTTCTGATAATAGCCTTTCATCGTACTCGGTCCCTTAGCGATGATTTCACCGATGCCGTTGCTATCTGGATTCTCAATTCGGAGTTCTACGCCTTCCACCGCCGGTCCGACCGACCCGCGTTTGCTCTTGAGGTATGGATTGACACTGAGAACAGGTGCCGTCTCTGTCATGCCGTAGCCTTGGTAAAGCGTCATACCGAACTTTTGGAACCCGTCGTAAACCGAATCTGACAGCGAAGCACCGCCACTCACTAGGACGCGAATCTCGCCCCCCATAACAGCCTGCACCTTCTCTGGTAAGGTTGTCCCCGGTGTCCCATCTCGTGCTGCCTGTCTTTCAATCGTACCCTGAAGCATCTGAAATAGGCGGGGTACACCGATAAAAGCTGTCGTCTTCAGCTCACGCATCGTTTTCAGGAGCGTTGTCGGACGGAGGGCGTTAACATAAGTTGCTGTAGTACCGCTGTAGAGTGCCATCAATAGACTACAGGAGAAACTCAAAGCGTGATACAACGGAAGTGCTGACAGGATGCGTTCCGTGTCTGTCGGCGGGAGTGCTTTCGCGACCGCTTGTACGTTAGAGATAAAACCGCCGTGCGTGAGCATCGCGCCCCTTGCCTCTACTGTAGTACCCATCGTGAAGATAATAGACGCAACGGTATCCGGTGTAATCTCTACATTCGGGAAATCGGCTGGTATCTGTCCGGGCTGCGTTACCTGGTTTCGCCCACTCCCGTTGTTGGTACCGACGATGGCACAGTTCTTATTGATATTATGTAGCGTGGAGCCTGCTGCTGACAGTGCGGCACCGGTTTTCTCTAATACACTTTCAGAAGCCAAAATCGATTTTGCGTCAGTGAACTCGGCAATTGCCAAGATTTCGTGAGTAGGTGTCTGGGCATCAAGTGGAACGACTGCCGTACCGATCTGAACAGCGGCAAGATACGCGACACACCACTCCGGCTGGTTTTCGGAGACGAGTACAACACGGTCCCCTTTACGTAAACCGCTCTGCCATAACTGCCATGCGACTTGGCGCGACAACGTATAGGTTTCGGCGTAGGTATACTGTTCCCACGCGTCCTCACTTGCCATTTGCAAGGCAACTCTATCAGGAATTCGCGATGCTTGCGTCTTAATCAGGTCTACAATCGTTTCGGTGTCAATCCGTTCAGGTTCCGCGACAGACTCCTCTGATTCGTCTTCTGTCCCTGTTCTCCCCTGTTTTGTAGCAGACGCACGCGCGCCATCTGTCTCCGAGTCGTTTGCAGTGCCACCTTCAATTTTCAGGACGTGTTTCTTGATACCCGGGATATGGATCTCTTGGAAATACCGTCTCCAATGGATCTGTGAGACATCGAAGTTAAACCGTTGCTGTTCCGTCGGGGAGAGTGCTTCGTAAAGTCCTTGCATCTTTCTCGTCTCAAATTCAAAACTTGTCCGCGTATACGGTGCGTAAATCCTGATATAATGCAGAAGTGCCTTGATACCGCTCTGTTTTAACGCCAGTTGACGACGTTTCCGTTTCGCGGCACGGATGGGGAGTTTATCAAGTACTTGAATAGTAAGGTCGAGAAGTGACATCCGGCTATCGAGTTTTCGATGGAATTCTTCCATGCTCGGATATTGCCAGACCGGTACGGCGACAGGTTTCCCATTTTCCAGCATCGGATTCTCGACGAAGTAGTCGTATGTTGCATCGAAGATACCGCGGAAGTAGAGTGGGTTCTGTGTGCCTGTTGCAACGTGATAAACCTCAATCCCGCCACGTTTTGCTGTCGCCTCGGCGGCTGCGAGCATAGCATTGACAACGAAGTCCACCGGAATAATATCCAGAATTATGTCTGGGTCGGCAGGAAAGTCTGGCAGCCGTCCTTTTCCGAACCCGACGATCAAAGGTTCAGACATCCGAAACTTACCGAGCCAACCGGGTTCGGGTTCATCCAGACTACTCTCAATAATTGACGGACGTACAATAGCGGTAGCGAGTTCGCCGCGCAGTTCCATAATCATCTGTTCGGCAAGGAATTTCATGTAGGTATAGGTATCGTTCCATCCGCGGGAGCGGGCATGTTTCAGTCCTTCTTCAACCAAGCGTTCCTCAAGCCAATCTGCTTTTAATTCTTCAACGTGCGCGTCAATCCCTTTACGTGTCGTTTTTTTCTGGCTTTCTGCTTCTTGCTGGAAACGTGCAAGGTTCTCCGGTGTGTCGGCTTCAGCACGAATCGTGGTACTCAGAGAGAGTAATCCCTCGATTTCTTCTGAAAGTGTTTCTGGGATAGATACACCGGTTTTTTCGCGGTGCGCTGCGGCGTATTGCTTGTAAGGGATCGGTAATTCTTCAGGCACATGTCCCGGTTTGTCCCCGCAAACGTAAGCCGTTGAAACATGAAGGAACACCGTATCTTGGCATCCGTTTGCGAAATTGACGACATGCTTCGCAGCCAGCGCATTTCCCCATAAAGAGTCATCAAAAGGTGGATCGAAATCCACAAGCCCCGCGACGTTAATAAAGACCTGTACTTCGCGCTGGAGTCGCTGGTAATCCGTATCGCTGAATCCGAGGTTTTCGTCGGTGAGTTCGCCTTCAACGGCTGTTAATTTCTGTAGTGCCCATGTGGTAAAGTTCTCACCATGAAGGCGGCGGAGTGAAGCAAACACATCCGAGGCGAGAAGTTCATTTTCCAAACGTTCTTGGGCAGAGGTGCGTTTTCCAGAGGCATCGGTCCGACTTCGGATAAGGAGATAAATCTTTTCGACATCAGGAAGCACTGTCAAAATTTTTGCTATCAGCGGCTGTCCCAAAAATGCAGTGCCACCTGTAATAAGCAAAACTTTCCCGCGAAAAAAATCAGTTATTGACATAATTCCCTTTTCTGTGGCATGATAGATATTCCAACGTGTAGTGTGAATTCTCAGCGCGTTTGCATTGTTCTCAACTTATGTTTGTAAATTTCGTCTAATATATGGCAATATTCTAAGGGGCAGCTTCGTTGACTGCCTGCCCGCACCACCAACGTGTCGCTATTGACGTTGATTGTTGGGTATATTCTGGCATAACGGATAAGCCAAAACATCCTATTAAAGATAACACAATTTCTACAAAAAGTCAAAGGCTGATTCAATAATGTTAGCAGAAGAAGACAAGATAAGGTTTTTACAGCAGACAGAACTTTTTGCGGAACTCCCTGAGGCCGAATTAGAATTGATCTGTCAGAGGGCAAGTGAAGTCGCTTACCCTGCTGATGCCACCCTGTTTGAGGAGGGGGACGAAGGCGATTCGCTCTATTTGATTGTCGAAGGTGAAGTCAGCATTATTAAGGCAGGCACAGAGGTGCTGTTCTTTAACGAGAAAGGTTACTGTCTGGGTGAAATCGCTTTAATTGATAATAAACCGCGGAGCGCGACCGTCAAAACAGTGAAACCGACACAGTTTCTGCGGATCACGAGAGCCGATTTTTACAACGCAATGGCACGTGAACCCCGGATTGGTAGCGGGATGTTCAGGGTCTTAAACGATAAAATCCGCCGCGATCTTGAGATCCAGATGAGCGCAATCCGTAAAGAGATTGCCCAGGAAGAGTCGATGCGCCTCGCCGCTGCGGTTCAAAAGTCTATTCTTCCAAACCAAGAAATTGCACATCCGTGTCTCTCTTCAGCTGGCTATTGTCAGCCGGCGAATAGTGTCGGCGGTGATTATTACGACTATTTAAGTCTCTCTGACAACCGCATTGCTATCTTTATCGGGGATGTGATGGGGCACGGTTACCATTCAGCGATGGTCGCAGCGATGACCAAAAGCTGCTTGCAAACACAGATCCGTTTTGACGCATCGATACCTGAAGTTATGAAAGCCGTTGCGAGAGTCGTAGAAGAAGATTCACAAGCGTTTATCTATATGACCTGCTGCTACCTCATCATACACCCGGACAATCGGTTCGAGTTCGCCAATGCCGGACATCCACAAATGCTTCTCTATCGTGCCGAACACAAAAACGGTAAGGACGACCCGATTGAGTTAGCATCCGGATTTATGCCAGCCGGTTTCCCGAAATTCGATGGACCCACACAATACGGCAGCACCGAAGTCAAATGGTACCCCGGTGATCTGTTAGTGCTTTATTCGGACGGGATCACTGAGGCTTTCAACCCGGATTCTGAAATGTATGGTTTGGAACGTTTCAAGGCACTCATCTCCGCAAAGCGGCACCTAACACCAGCAGAGATTAAAACAGAAATACTGAACGACCTGCAGGCATATCAGCGTGGTGAAAGTCCCAATGACGATGTCACATTAGTCGTCGCAAAATTCATGTAACTACCGCCCTGAAGGACCTACTTGAGTTGACCGACAGCATAATGCATGATATTTTCGATGAGTGCTTTGTTTATCGTAGTTGTATATTGGCTATCGTTCCGAAGGCTGGTGATAATGTATAATCCCTTGCCGTACCGTCTCGCGCCGACAACGAGTTCTTTTTCGTCTTCGGTCGTCGCGAACACTTCATCCTGCCGACTCCAATCAACCCATGCGTCATCAACGAAGATTTTGCCGGATACGATCTTGTTAGGGGTAGAGAACATAGATTTTCCTATTTTGGTGACAGCAAAATTCTGTGCCGGTGGGCTTTCAACGCCTTTCAACTTACCGCCGTGTAGCCAGCCCGTACCACAAGGGTTCTCTGCGCTGCTGTCTTGCCCCGCGACGACAACGATACCGCCGTTTTCCACGAACGCCTTAATCTTTGCCTCACTTTCATCCGAAAGGAGGTAACGTCCGTAGCTCGAAATCTCTTCATATCCGATCCAGAGGATGTCGGCATTCTTCAGATGCGGCAATGCCCGTTCTTTGGTAAGTTCATAAGCGATTGGACGTTTATTTCCCTCTTTCACCGACCGTAACGTCTGATATTCGTACGTTGCAGCGTTCGTGTAGACTGGGGTTTGGCTCCATGTCGGGTATGTACTATTTCCGGTCAGGACTAAGACTTTCGCAGCATTCTTTGGTGCAGCAACCCACATTTTACCGGCTAACACATCGCGAACGATCTTTTGAAACGCTTTCGTTTTACCATCAAACGTCCGCAACATCATCGGATCAATGTGTGTAAAGGTCCACCAAGTACTGTTGTATCCGCCACGATATGCGCGCATCTGAAACCATGTATTATCAACAAAGCACATGCTGTCGATACCGTAATGCTCACGATAGAAGACGATGATCGGCATCCCGGGCTTGAGCAATTTCGCCAGTTTTTCTGGAGAGGTGCCTCGTTTGTAATGTCCGGTCGCGAAGTTCATCTTGATTTCCTTGAGACCGCTTTTCCCTTTGACATCTTCTTCGACAGTGACGACACCCCGCAAACGGTCACGATCAACACTTTTGACTTCACCAAAAACGATGTTCGTGCAAGCATCAATAACTTCACGAGTCGTATATTCTCGTTCAATAAATGCGGATGCAGGTAGCGTAAACAGCAACCCAATCAGACAGAACATGAGAAGTGAAGCAACGAAATTATATGTAAAACGCATGGTGGAATCCCCTTTAGGACTTATGCAACTGCACTGCAGGCGGGGTTGTAACCCCACCAGTGCTTGAAGAAATGCGTAAGCCTTACCCTATATACATTAGGTTGTGTTTACCTTTCGATTGCGGATCCAGTTATGACAAAGCTTTCAAGGTTCTGCAAAACTTTCTCAGCATTGCAGACCATTCGCCTATATTCATTGACTTCCCGATGATTTTGATGATGGAATGTAAACACTACCT
>JAJEET010000023.1 GCA_022820835.1 Candidatus Poribacteria bacterium | reverse complement strand
CTGCATGGATAGGGTGGATACCAGAAGTCCCCGAAGTGAAGTGCGAAGAACACACGCAAGAAGCCTTACTGAAAACTCTCGTACACGAATTGCATGAGGCTTTAGAAGCCGAGCAGGAAGCATGGGAGAAGCAGTTTGAGGCAGACGTGAAAGCTGGGCATCTGGATTATCTCTCTGAAAAGGCTGTCAAGAATTTTCGAGAGGGTAAGTATTACGAAGTGGAGAAACTTCAGGAATTGGTAAAAAAATAACCGATTTTGGGTCGGCAAACACGATGAGTACATGCGACGGATCCGGTAACCGAAACACAATCGTTCTTTTACTTTGTGGCGGAAGAAGTTGGATCCCGCCATCTTGATTTGAAATGCGGAACTTCGGCGACGGGAGGTAAAATATTGGTAGACTTTAGCGACGTTCTTAGCAGCACAGCGAGTTTGCAAGTACAAGCACATTGGGAGCCAATCGCGGATGCTACGTACAACTTGCATCAGCCAACACAAGAACAGCTTGATAAGCTCAAAGCAAGGTTGCCAGAACCAATAAATATGGAGTGGGAACAGGTGTTAGAACTTTTCAATCCTAAACCCGCCCACCCATTGAGGAACTACAACCAAGCTGACTTTCAAGTTTTTCTGCCGCCTTCGACTGCTAATGTAGGGGATATTTGGGAACTTGACCCGAAACGGATTCTCCCTTTCCTTTGTCAGTTTCATCCGGGCGCAACAACGGAGATCACCGTCTTTTCGCACAGAACACCTAAGTCTGACGGTGCGAAAGCGTGTTTACGGGCGATTTCGCCCAATTACGCCGAGATTGTCTTCCGAATTCATGCACAGTTCGTGCTGGACGCGTCCGGTATCCGTTTATTGCCATCACAGTTGGCAGGACGATTGGTCCTGAACCGAACGGAAGGCGTAGTTGTCGAGTTTTCTTTGGCTCTTCCGTCACGTAATAGCAATGTAAGTGTTAACGCGTTCAGAGCAGCAGATATCGCTTTTATTCCTTGCATGGAACTCTCCACTTCATCAAGCACACCTGTACGCGAGATAACATGGGAAACCGTCATTACTGAAGAAGAAGCCCGCAAGAAGTTAGCGGCTGCATTCTACAAGTTTGCTGAAATTGAGTGGACACCGATTGAAGATACGGTTGAACTCGCGAAAGAAACAAATCGTCCCATCCACGTGTTAGTTTTATTTGGTACGCTTGATGATGAATCCTGCTGAGGGACAGGTAAAAGTTTGAGAGCGGGTCCGCTCTCCTCAGCGAGAGTTATCAAGTTGCTTAACACAAGGTTTGTGAATACATGGGTTTTACTCAGAGAATTACCGGATCTTCAGGATGGTGCCAAAGGGGCTGCTGCAGCTGCCTTAGCTACAAAACTCCAAGAACACTTTGTTTATCCTGTTGATCCCATGATTCTAACACCCGAATTAGCGTTTATCCAGAATCTACCGGCAAACGAGTTTATCAAGTCCTTTCCAATCACTAAAGAACGGAAATCCGAATATTTTAGGTGGCTAAAGTCATCTTTAGCACAAGTAGATAAACACTAAAAAGGAGTTTGGATATGGTAACGAAAATCGAAAAAGTCTTCCGGTCCCCCTATTCCGTGCCGAACGGTTTACAAGTTACAGACGACGGTTTGTGGATCGTTGACCAGATTACCGATAGAGTTGCCCTGGTCGAGATCACAGCAGATCCGGACTATACCGTGCCGAAACTCATCCGAGACATTCCGAGCGAATCCTCTAACACAAGCGGAATGACGGCCGGTGGCGGTTCACTCTGGTTAGCCGCAAACGGATCTGGGGAACGCTGGCGTGCTGTCCGGGATACTGATGCCGAGACAGGTGAGATCTTCCAAGTGGATCCCGATACCGGCGAAACCCTCGGACGATACCCGATACCCGATGGCGGCGGCACACACGGTGTCGAATACGACCACTACGATGAAGGACATCTCTGGGTACAAACACTTAAGAACCAGGTCACACATAAGGTCAGAATTTCGGACTGGTCTGTACAAAAGACGCTACCGTTGCCGCATGGACGTGGACACGGTATGGTACGCGTTGAAGATGGACTCTGGTCAACTCACACTTCTGATAGGGTTATTGTCAAACTCGACCTTGAAGACGGCACACCGCTTGATGTGATTGAGGTCCCTGAAGATTACCCTGAACCGCACGGCTTATCCATCTACGGCGATGATTTCCTCTATTGTGATGCCGCCTCCGGATGGGTGGCAAAAATTACATGGTGAAACGATGATACATATCCCAATTCTACGCGCCGGACGCTCCTATAGAAGTCTGAACACCGTCCGCGTGTCACACATCAAAACAGGTGAACCCTTAGTCGAGGTGAGCCAAGCCAATCGTGGCTTGATAGCGAAGGACCTCGTTGACATCGCACTCCAAAAAGAGGCACTCACACAACGTCCTATCGCCGAATTGATTTCTATCTGTAAGGAAGCCGCGCACCTTTTCGCAACGGCGACGCTGCCACTCGACGGAACTCAGCAATCCCCAACGGATTATATCCAACAGGTCTCTGGAACAACCGGCTTACCCGAAGCACTCTGTCAACAGAATCTGCTCAAAATTCAAGGGGTCATGGAAAACATAGATACCGTTTTAGACGGACTCACCCGCGGGCTTGATTTGCAAGTACTTGACACCGGATGGGGTGTCCAAGACGGACGCACATTGAGTTACGTCTGCGAAACGGACTCTTTGGGTGCTATCCTACCGAGCAATTCGCCGGGTGTGCATTCGTTGTGGGTGCCTGCAATCGCCTTGAAAGTACCAGTTGTGCTAAAACCGGGACGCGAGGAACCGTGGACTCCGTATCGCATCGCACAGGCGTTTATCGCAGCGGGCGCACCAGCAGAGGCGTTCAGCTTCTATCCGACGGATTACAGTGGTGCCAACGAAATCCTTGTGCGATGTGGACGCGCCATGCTTTTCGGCGGCGGTTCAACCGTCGCACCGTGGGTGAACACACCGCGCGTCGAAATCCACGGACCGGGACGCAGCAAAATCATCATTCACGAAGGAACACAAAACAATTGGAAGCAGTATCTCAATCTTATCGTGGAATCGGTCGCGAAAAACGGTGGTCGCTCCTGTATTAACACCTCTGGTGTGTGGGTAACAGCACACGGACACAAGATTGCCGAAGCGTTGGCAGAACGCTTAGCACGTATCGAACCAAGACCGCTCAATCATCCACAAGCAGGAATCGCCGCGTGGGCGAACCCGAAAGCCGCACACGGTATCTCGTCGCTCATCGACCGACACCTCAAAGAACCCGGGGCAACAGAACTAACAACCGGTGATCGGATCGTCGAATTAGACGGCTGCACCTTCCTCAGACCGACCGTGATATGGTGTGAAGACGCTGAACACCCGTTAGCGAACACCGAATTCCCGTTCCCGTTTGTGAGTGTCGTGGAGGTACCACCGACGGCGTTAGTCGAAGCCATCGGTGCAACACTCGTTGCCACCGCGATTACAGAAGATACATCGCTCACGCAAGACCTGATAGCGACACCACTTATCGACCGACTCAATTTAGGCGCGATCCCGACAAACCAAATCTCTTGGGATAGTCCGCATGAAGGTAACCTGTTTGAACATCTCTATCGGCAGCGTGCTTTTCAGCGCGCGTAATGTTCTAACAAATCTGAAGGAAGTTTACAATGACCGATAACCCGAATGTAATTCTCATTTTCGCGGACGATCTCGGACGTGGTATGCTCAGCTGCTACGGGCAGCAACATTTCGAGACCCCAAATATCGACCGCCTTGCAAACGAAGGGATGAAGTTCGACCACGCCTACGGGTGCGCGTTCTGCGCACCATCCCGCGCCAGTATGCTGACAGGTATCCACGACTGCCATCAAGGAAGATGGACATATACCAAAGCAGGCATCTATGAAAGCATCAGTACGGGTGAAACGACACCGAGCGAAATTTCGGAGTTGATTCATACCACCGGACTCCAAGCAGGCCCCGACGATGTCTTCTTGGCAGAAATCGCAGAGCAGGCAGGTTATACCACCGGACAGATCGGGAAACTTGAATGGGGGTTCGCCACAACCGCAGAACGCATCCGCCGACACGGATGGCAGTATCACTACGGTTATTACGACCATCAGCGTTGCCACGGCTTTTATCCGCCTTTCCTCTTTGAGAACGGACAACTGACAAACATTCAAGGGAATACACACGCTGACTGCGGGAAACATCCAAACTCGGAATCTGCTGAAAATATGGAGATTCGTCGGAACCGTCAAGGGAAGGCGGTATATTCTCAGGACATTTTCAATGAGAAAATCGTTGAGTTCCTCCGCACTCATCGCGATGCGCCTTTCTTCCTCTATCATCCGTCCCAGTTACCCCACGGGCCGATCTCCGTTCCTGACATACACCCATCGCTCAAACAATCTTCCGAATTGACGACGTATGAAAAAGAATACGCTTCTATGATCCTAAAGCTGGATGAGACCGTCGGTATCATCTTGGACGAACTCGAACGACTCGGAATAGACGACCGCACGATGATCGTCTTCTCCTCTGATAATGGGCACGAGGTATATTACCGTCAGCAAGGACGAACGACAGGACGGCAAGCCGATTTGGAAGGGAACCCTTTTGACGACATTACAACGAAATTCTATTCGGAAACCGGTGGCGATGTGTTCGACGGAAACGACGGTATGGCAGGATTGAAGTTTTCAAGCTGGGAAGGCGGCACACGCATCCCTTACATGGTCCGCTTCCCGGGAAAGGTTACACCCGGCAGTACGTCCGATTTTATGCTCACGAATTACGATCTTATGCCGACCCTCGCAGATTTCATCGGGACAGAGATGCCGGAAGATAAAGATGGCGTATCCTTTTTACCGACGCTGCTCGAAAGGCATGAAGACCAGCAACACCACGAGTGGATTATATACGCCTCTCGACTCGGTCCGGCACTCGTAACGGCGGATGGTTGGAAACTACGGTATATTAACCGCACGGACAATTTCCAGTTATATCATCTTCCATCTGACTACCGCGAAGAGAACGACGTTTCAGCCGATCATTCCGACCTCGTCACCCGACTCAGTGGCTGGATGCTCAATGCGTGTGATGGAGATTATCAAAACGGCACCCCCGGCGCACACCTCGCCACGTATCCAGATTTCTAATTTATGACCCTCTGGACTGCGCTCCGCTACACTTACGCGCAGGTTTTTGGGTAGGAGGTAAAATTAAAAAATGCTCATTATTGATGCACATCTTGATCTATCCATGAACGCCTTACAAGGCAACCGAGACCTGCTGAGTTCCGCATATACAATTCGCACGCAAGAGGCACGGACATCCGGTAAGGGACGTACGCAAGGCACCGTCGCGCTCCCAGAGATGCGTCAAGGACGTATTGCGCTGAGTTTTGTTACACTATTTGCCCGCTCGACCGGTAGACCCTCCCCACATTCCGATTTCGCTTCGCCTGCCCAATCCTACGGCATCGCACAAGGGCAACTCGCTTACTACCGCGCCTTAGAAAGAATGGGATACGTCCGCATCATAACAAACCGAGAACAATTAGACCGACACATCAACGCTTGGCAGAAGTGGGAAAGCACAATGATAGGCGACGCAAGCGACTACGATAACGCACCCGCCTTGGGATTCGTCATCAGTATGGAAGGTGCCGATCCGATTCTCTATCCAACGCAATTAGAGGCGTGGGTTAATAATGGGTTGCGACTACTCGGTTTGACGCATTACGGTCCCGGACGCTACGCCGGAGGTACAGGCACAGAGATCGGATTAACCGAACTCGGTCGTCCGCTGCTCGCTGAGATGGAACGCTTAGGCGTTATCCTCGACCTCACGCACTGCTCCGATCAGGCGTTCTGGGAGGCATTGGATCACTACAACGGACGGGTCCTCGCCAGCCATAATAACTGCCGAGCACTGGTGCCACATCAACGCCAATTCAGCGATGAACAATTAAAGGCGATCTTTGAACGAGATGGCGTTATCGGTGCTGCTTTTGATGCGTGGATGCTCCAACCCGGTTGGATTACCGGCGAAACGCCGAACGATAAGGTTACCTTGAGTAATGTTGTTGATCATATTGATTATGTTTGTCAATTGGCGGGTAACACTCGGCACACTGCGATTGGAACGGATTTGGATGGCGGTTACGGACGGGAGCAGTCCCCCAGCGACTTGGACACCATCGCTGATCTCCAAAAGATACCGGGCTTAATGTCAGCCCGCGGCTATAGCGACGACGATATCGCCGCAATCATGCACGGCAACTGGCTCCGCTTCTTACGCGACGCATGGGGATAGACAAACAGTTGTCACTCAGTGAAATCTCTGACAATATTCGAGGAAATGTGTCAGTGCACAACGATACACCGCAAAATCACAACGGCGAACTTATTGAAGGAACAACTGCCCTTAAACCGATGGGATTTGGGGATATTCTGGATGCTACATTTAGTCTCTATCGGAAACATTTTTCGCTATTCTTGGGACTTGTCGCTTTTTGTGTCCTCGCAGAACTTGCCTATCATCTTTTAGTTGATTTTTCTGAGTTTTTCTTTGACCGTTCTCCCCTATTGGGAATAGCAACAGTACTAATTACAGTTACTTTTTCTATTATCGGTATAGGTGGAATCGTTATCGGTAGTGGCGCAACCTATCTGGGTAAGAACATTACAATTCATTCAGCTTTGCAACGGACAATGGATAGGTTTTGGCAGCTGCTGGGTTGTTTTCTCCTCTGGGTGTTAGTTGTAACGGTTTTAACAATTACGATCATCGGTATACCGTTTGCAATCTATTTTTCGGTGTGTTGGGGATTGTTCCCCGGAACAATCATGTTTGAAAAGCATATCATAAGCACCGCTCTGAAACGGAGTAGTGAACTCGTCAAGGGAATGTGGTGGCGCATGTTTGGAATGTTCCTTGCAATCCTTTTGTTGAGCACCATGGTTCACGCAACAATTGAAATTTCCATCGGATTCATACTTGTTGTAACAAACCTTGTGAGTGAAGTAGACTTTATTGATATTCTTGAGTGGGGATTACCCGGATTATCTTTTGAGAGCAGTACACCCCTTTTTTACACGATTTCAATTGTCATACACCTTGTTGTCTATGCGGTTTCTTATGCAATTTGGATTATCGGTATTACCCTTCTCTACTTTAACCAACGTATTCGGAAAGAGGGTTTTGATATTGAAATGCAGATCCCGCGATCTGACACGGATGAAAATGATTTAGGTTGATTTGTTGGGAAAATTCCAGAATATACGTACTTTGGATAATTCCGAGTAAAATCTGTGATTCAGATAATATCTCCGTACCTTTACAAAAAATCTACATCCTTGTAACTACACTGTGGCAATCTTTTTATATAAAATTCATATCCTTGCCACTGCCTTGTGACAATCTTTCTATATAATGTGTATGTCTGAAAATTAAAAAGTACAAGGAGCATATACACTATGTGGAAAATCACAGGTAGAACGTTAATCGTCTGTCTATCTCTAATTGTTGTTCTCAATTCAGTCGCACTGGCACAAATCAACCTCCAACCGCTCGGTACCTATCAGAGCGGGCTCTTTGATGAGTCAGCCGCCGAAATCGTTGCACACGACCCAAACACACAACGTCTCTATGTTGTGAACGCCAATTTCGGTAATATTGACGTTCTCGACATCAACAACCCCGCTAATCCGACCTTACTTTCCCAGATTGATGTTTCACCCTACGGTGACGGCGCAAACAGTGTCGCAGTCTATAACGGTATCGTCGCAGTCGCGGTGCAAGCATATCCAGCACAAGCACCCGGCGCAGCAGTGTTCTTCAACACCGATGGTGAATTCATCAGCGCAGTAACAGTCGGCGCACTCCCCGACATGCTCACCTTCACATCCGATGGACAATACGTTCTCGTCGCAAACGAAGGTGAACCCGATGAGTATTGCTTAATCGATGACGAGGGCGATCCCGAAGGATCTGTCAGCGTTATCAGTCTGATGAACGGCGCGGCAAACCTCACACAAGCCGATGTCCGCACCGCCGATTTCAGCAACTTTACAAAATACAATATCCATCCGGATATCCGTATTTTCGGTCCCGGTGCAACTGTCGCACAGGATTTAGAACCGGAATACATTGCTGTAGATCCCGATGCCAGCAAAGCGTGGGTCGCACTCCAAGAAAACAACGCAATCGCCGTGTTGGACATCGCCAGCGCAACAATCACAGACATCTTCCCACTCGGATACAAAGATTACGCGCAGGATAACGCTTTGGATCCAAGCGATAGGGACGATGGCATCAATATCGCCAATTGGCCCGTCAGGGGTATGTATCAACCCGAGCCCGTTCTTTGATGAACGCATTGTCCTCTACAGTGCTCATTCGATACAATACCGAGACTGGAAACTTTCAAGGATTCACGGCGGACGCACTGGACAACGGATTTGATATCCAAGGTGGTCAAGGCTATATCGTCAACGTGCCGCAAGCACAGACGTTCACATTTAGCGGTACCGCGTGGACGAATTCATCATCTGCAGCCGCAGCACCTACAGCGGCTGTGAACGTCACGCCGCGTGCATGGGCATTCGTCGTCAGCGGCAGGTTTGCGAATACTGCTGATAGTTACACCGTCAGTGTGACAAACGAACGCACGAACCTGACTGCCACCAGCCCTGTGCAACGTGGATATTTCGCTGCTGCTTTCGGGGACCTCACACAGAAGTCGGTCATTCAGGCTGGCGATGCCATCACAGTACAAGTGCTTGACACCGCAGGCAATCTTGTTGATGAACCTACCACCTACACTGTAACACCGAAGATGATTGAAGATGCGTTTCTCTCGCTCGCGCTTGAAGTCGCACCGCATCCCGAAGCAACGATGCTCCTCCAGAATTATCCGAATCCGTTCAACCCGGAAACATGGATTCCCTATCAACTCAGCGAAGCCGCTGTCGTCACGATCACTATCTATGACGTTGCTGGTAATGTCGTCCGATCACTCAATTTAGGACATCAGGCGGCAGGATACTATAGGGGACGTTCACAGGCTGCGTATTGGAACGGTAGGAACAATCTCAATGAGCGTGTCGCTTCTGGTATCTATTTCTATCAGATCCAAGCAGGGGAGTTCGCAGCAACCCGCCGTGTGCTGATCTTGAAATAGTTTTACAGAATCTCTAATCTACATTTTTACAGGCGCGCTGTTTAAGCGCGCCTTTTTTATTTTTCGCAACCCACAGATCTCCTACAGTTTGAAATTAGGTGCAGAATTGAATTGCATTAGAAGTTGAATTTGCGTATAATTATAGTTGCCATGTTGGGACATAGTAATGAGCAAAATACACTTTTATTCATTGTGACCTAACAAATTATAAAACTTACGCAAAACTTTTGCTGATGCCTTTCCGAGTAACGGATGGGGATTTTCCTCGTTTATAACTTTGTCGGAATTCACGGAAAAATACGTAAGTCCTAATATAATACCTGATTGCGTCACGGTTTTGCTAAGATGGCAACTTAGTCCGTTGAAAGAAAAGCAGAAATCGGCTATAATATTGCTCTGGTAGAAGGAATTATCCGTTCAGAAATATCGGCGGTTTTCCGATGGGCGATCGCCTATTTTGCTATTTGGTTAAGACTTACGCAGCTCTTACTGCAGGCGGGATTTGAAACCCTGAAGAAACGTCCAAGCAAAAACCCTGCAGTGCGTCGGATGTCCGTTATTATGGAAAAATGCGTAAGTCCTGTTGGTGTAACAAACGCGAAATTATCCAAATTTTATAGTAGAGTTTGAAAATATATTTACACTTTGATAGACAACATCCCTACTGCAGACGGGGTTTGTAACCCCGCCATTGTAAAGGTAATTACAGGATCTACTATAACATAAAAGTGGCAAGGGAGAAATTATGAAAATCAACATTCAAAACAAAAACTTCACAGTTTTGGAGATTCAAGGAAGAGTTATCGGGCAAGATGCTTTAGTACTCAAAACCATGCTTGAGGAACATATCCAAAAACTTGAGGCGCAAGAGGGAATACCTACACTAATTTTCGATATGGGAGAGGCGGAGACAATGGATAGTGCTGGTTTAGGCGTTCTTATCACCACCAGCACACAAATCCGCCAAAATGGGGGACGGACAGCACTCGTTAACGTCAATAGAGGCATCAGACGCATGCTGATCCGGACGAACCTAACATCACTTTTCGAGTTTCCGAAAAACCTCGCGGAGGCCATCGCCAAAAGTTTTAATTAGACAGCACTTGGAAAAGACAAGAATACAACACTATTCCGTATACCCCGTTCTGTCCGTATTGCCGCCATATTTCAATGCGTAAATTAGCAGGTTCGACATGAACCGATAGACATCCGTCGAACGCCGTAACCGTAACATCGTTCGACTTTCGATCTCCGCGGTCTCCATCGCACACAGATAGTCCTTTCGGTTGTAAACCACTGCCAACCGATTATCGATCATGATCCCTTTCTGGAAACGGAATTGCGTCGGTTGCGCGTTGTTTTCATGCCCCCAGAACACATCGCCTCCGTTGGGCGGTTTCGGCAGGTGGTAATAGATACTGTAGAGTTCATGGTCATGCGGTATAATCTCCATCGGGTAATCTGGAAAAATGTCATTGAGTTCATCAGCGACAATATGTGCGAAAAGCCCATTGAAACCGCAATCGTCAAAGAACAGCATCCCGCCTTTGTCAAGGATATATTTCCGAAGGGCAACGCGTTCCTCCGGCGTGAACCCCGGCTGCAGTGGACCCTCTTTTGCAAGCCCGCGACCTACAGTAATATCTTTATCGTGCCCCGTCATAATAATTAAGGGGGCATCGAGAATCTGTGGGTCGGTGAGCCGTAGCGCGCCACCAGCAAAATCCATATCCGCCCGAATCGGGGTGTGATCCTCTAACCACTTGATGAGTGCAGGGATCGCCGTCGGGTCCTGCCACCAATCCGACAACGCGTGTTTAAGACGAATGAGTCGGACATGTCCACGTATATCGTTCCCTGTCCCTTCAAGAACACCTCCCAATTTCTCTTTCGGTATCTTCACAACATTTCGGAACACAATATCAGCACCATCATCTAACATAGTTGTCGGCAAAGATTCGTCAAGAAACCCTGAGAGTCCAGTGTTGGCAGTTCCTGTATCTCTATTTCTTACGATCTGTGATGTGGTTCTTTCAATCGTTGGTGCGCTTCCGTTAGGTGTAACAGATATGTCTCCAGATGCTGTGGTCGGTGTCTCAACGTTTGAGAGCGTTGGGACATCCGCTACATCTACCAGGTCCAGCGTATCCTCAAGCTGCGGTACTTGTTGCACGATTTCCGTTTGGGATGTCGGTATCCGCTGTATACGCGATACTTTTGCTGTCGTGCGAGGTACGGAAACCGCTGTGGTAACCATTGGATTCGCTGTAACAGTTCGGTGTGTCGGTCGAATCTCCATCTCCGTTTGGGTCGGATTCAGTTTAAGAAGTGTTGCCTCGAACGCATCGTTATCCAATATCCTCTGTTCAGATAACAGCAACGCCGCAATTATGGCAAAGAGGAGATGTAATCCAATTGAAGTAATAACTGCATGAAAACGTCGCTGTTTCATTTTTATGGACCTTGCGGCTTGTTACGGGACGTATGATCGCTGATCTGATTTTTGTTAAGAAGTTCAAAGCTTCTGGGTTTTGGTCTTGTCTTATCCTCGGTATCCTTAGAGGTGCCGTTGAATTTGGTGATAACTCTGTGCATCTAACTCCCGATAATCTGGAATATCGTACCGATTGCCGCGCACATCCGTCACAAAAAGCCGTGCCGGTGGTACCTGTTTGATATTCTGGTTCAACCCGCGCACCGAGAACGTTATACGCCCGCGCTTCGTTTCAACTTCCCACTCATGGATACCGAATTGCTCCTTTACGCGATAAATTTTTTGGATTATCGGTGTGAAATACCTTTTATCCAACTCTTCTTGTAGAATTTTCAGACTCTCTGGTGCAAGTTCCGAGGGATTCACGAGGATACCGATTTCTGTATCTTCGTCGGCTGCGAGTGAGATGTAGCCGTCAGGATTGCTGAGTGGCATAAGCCGCCGCACCACTACCCGCAAATAACACGCTTCTTCATGTATTTCAAGACGTGCTGTCCCGACTTCAGCACGTGTAAATGTTAGATCGGCTGCGTCGAAGTAGCGCGGCGTAAAATCATCCGGTCCAGACGACACCGATCTTGCTGTATTATCTGTAGTCAGTACGGCTCCTTTTTTTTCGTTTCCATTCTCCATTTTACCCCTCCACGGCTAGTACTTGGGCACGAATATTAGCGGCTTCGCGTTGCGTCTCCACCAGTTTGAAGTATATCCCCTTTTTTGCCATCAGTTCCTCGTGAGACCCGCACTCAACGCCTCTCCCTTTCTCAATCACGAAGAGGCGATCCGCATTTCGGAGCGTTGAGAGTCGATGCGCAATCGCAAAGGTTGTCCGATTCTGGACCAACCTGTCAATCGCCTGCTGAATCTTTTTCTCCGTCTCCACATCTACAGACGAGGTGGCTTCATCGAGAATTAGGATACGCGGGTTGTGCAAAATCGCCCGTGCGATTGAGATACGTTGCCGTTCACCACCGGACAGACTGCCCCCGCGTTCACCGACTTCCGTATCATAGCCATCGGGGAATTTGACGATAAATTCATGAGCATTTGCTGCTTTGGCTGCCGCAATAATATCCTCTATAGAGGCATCTGGATGCGCGTAGGCGATGTTCTCCGCAATGGTCCCGCTAAACAGATACGGATCCTGTAGCACAACACCGATCTGTCTCCGCAAATCCTTGAGGTCGATCTGCTTAATATCTTCGCCATCAATTTCTAAACGTCCAGAGTCGGGCGTATAGAAACGGCAGATCAGATTAATAAGCGTTGACTTCCCGGCACCGGAATGACCGACAAGTCCGATCATCTCGCCAGATTGGACGTGAAGATTAATATCTCTCAATACCGGTTTGTGCGACTCATAACCGAAGGTCATATTGTGAAATTTCACCTCTCCAGCGATATTCGGCATCGCTTTAAGAGTGCCATCGTCAAACTGTTCCGGTTGTGAGTCTATGACTTCAAAAAGCCGTTCCGCTGCCGTCATTGAGCGCGAAGCCCAATTGATAAGCGGGCTCACATACCGCAACGGTTCATAAAACATAGTGAGGTAACCGAGGAACGCGAACAAGGTACCAAGTTTCATGGGTCCGGTAATCATATCAAGTCTACCGGTAATCATATCAAGTCCACCGACATACCAAACGATGAGGGTTCCGAACTGGACAGCAAACATCAAAGGCGGGTAATAAGTTGACCAGATCATCTCAGCATGGGTCTCATAGTCCCGGGCATCGATATTCGCACGTCCAAACCGGTTGACTTCGTCTTTCTGTTGTCCAAAGGCACGGACGACCCGAATGCCTGATACGGAATCATTGACAACATCAAAGAGTTTTGAACGCCGACGATAGGCACGGTGCCAAAGACTTCGGACTTTCCTCCAGAACCAACTCGCTCCAAAAACGATTATCGGAATCGGGATCAAGACAAAGCACGCCAATTTCCAGTTCATGAAGAAAAGCATGCTTCCAATCCCGAAGAAGAGAAACAGCTGCACACTGAGGAATGAAAGTCCTTCTAACATGAAGTCTTGAAGTCTTTCGCTGTCCTCGGTAATGTGTGAGATAACCGTTCCAGTGGTTCGTTTGTCGAAAAATCGGATGGACAGGTCATGAAGATGCTGGTAGACATGTGCCCGGATGTTTGAAGCGATACGGAAGGTCAACCAAGCCCCCAGACGTTGTTGGAAAATTGAAAAAATTGTGCCGATAACCCGTATAGCTAACAGCATACCTACAGCCACAGATAAAGCGATAACGAGAGGTTGAATACCCCTGAATATTTCACCCAACCACGTCTCTGATGCGTTTAGCACAGCGTTAGGGGTCTCACTCAACAACAAGATATCATCAACAAGGATGCGTGTGAAATACGGAGGCATTAATGTAATGACTGTTCCAACGATAAGGAATATAATATACAGGATTGCCCTACCCCGATACGGTTTTATGTAAGACAAAATCCGTAACATCACCTTGTGTTTCTTTGTACATGCCGGACACGGTGAATACTCGTCTGGTAACAGGCGTCCACAACTTTTACAAGAGTGATCCTCAGTCTTATAGTCCCAAATCGGTGCTTCATCGCGCTTACCGTTTTGGAACTCGATCTCGTCTCCGATAAATCGCGCCACGAACCCGAATTTCGGTGCAAAACCGTTGGAATAACGGATGAGGTCTACTGTTCCTTCTTCTGTTTCCAGTACCAAGAGACCCGCATCTACCACGACTTCAGCGCGGATAGCCAACACGCTTTTATAAGGGATATAGTGAAGCACCTCACCTGCACCGGTTACGCTGAATATCGCAGCCTCTGTCAGTATGAACCACTCTTCGCCGTAACTGCCTGTTGAACTTATATCGCTTCGGACCGCAAATCGGATCTGTTCTGTTGGGACATTCAGACGTTGTAACGTCTCTTCCAATGAATCGGGCAGCGCGTCAAGCGTACCCGTCGGTGTCTCTGCTGTTGCCATTCCTTATCTGTTCTCCCATCCTTACGTCCCGGGCGTGCGTTCGTCCGGATATCTCCAAAGCACTTTACGATCAATAGACTTCCAACGCTTTGAATCAACCCGTTGGACGACATATATCTTCCGACCACATCTGCACCGTATATCGTGAACGTGTCCATTTGAACAGGCCTGCTGTTTTACAAAATCAATGCTTTCCTGATGCACGCCATAGCCGTGCCTGCAGGCATAACATACCAAATACATCGTAAACACTCCCATCTACTGCACTTCCAATTAACACCTAATTTGCTTTAACCCGCTTTTCACAGGACAATTCAGTTTTATAGTATTCTTTATACGTTGACCGAGTGCTTCTCCAAAACTGCGTCATCCAAAAACATTATGGATTCCACCAGTACGTAACTTTACCGACCACAGTGGTATCCATCAATCCCGATGTCAAACTGTCTGTTCCATACGTCTGGTTGAAAACGAAATAGAAATCGCTACCCGGACGGTAGATGTAATTGACTAAGAAATTCGTGGTAATCAGATTCCGGTCACTGTTCCATTGGACATAGAATTTCGTGAAAAGGTCGGTGGAAAAGGAATAAACAACACGCCCACCGAAGACGTTTGTATCAAAGGATATCCGTTCGTCAGGCTCATCGTGTTGTGGGAGTGTGATGCGGTTAAACTCATATCTCGGCTCAAAACTAAAGCGTCCAGCGAATCGAAAATCGAGACGGATGTCAAATCCACGTCGGGTACCGTTGTAGAAATCCCCGACATTAAATCCTAAACGGCCATTGAGGACCTTACCTTCAGCATTAAGTATAAGACTATAGTTGTTGTAATTGTACTTGCCCGGCGGAATGATAATCCCTTCCCGAATTTCAAAGTCCTCCGTGAGGTTCTCAAAGTTCCGGTAGATTCGGATACCACCCCAACCGCTGGTTTCCAATTCGAGCCACGTGCTCCAAATAAAAGTTCGTGTTTCTAATTCATTGTCCGAATTGAGAATGATGTCGATCTCCGGTCCAATCCACATACGTCGAAACCCATATCGACGGAGATAAGGAGTGGCTCGGACTTCGCTACGAAACCATCGGCTGCCTGTCCGATATACATACCCAATTTCTGGGTTAAAATCGTCCCCGATGTCCGTATAGGAGGCGTTCACTCGCGCAACTTCGCTCTGCCAATTTCCGCCGAAGTACAGTGCGTCCGTGTTTCCCACGGATATTTCATTGGATGAGACACTGTTCCCTGGAGAGGTTTCTCCGTTCCGAATTTCATTCGGTTCAAAGGTGCGTGCCCAGAGACCTCGAAAATTCATCTTGTCGGTCGGACGATAGATAAAATCAACGCCAGTTGCTAAATTGTGTGCGTCAGGAGCTTGCTTATTCACCCCAATTACGCCGATGCTTGAACCAGCGAAAAGATCGCGTTTGATACGCAACACCGAATAGTTGGTTCTATCAACGTCAACAGCCTCGAGATCGTCGGTGGCACTAGCGGTGTACCCATCCGTGAGAACGTTCAGGAGTCCGACACCGAAGTTTCCGACTTTACCTGTAACCTTTCCGCCTGCCAGAATCGGGATAGCATGACCTTTTTCAATACCGATATGCCGACTATAGAAAAGCAGGAGCGGCGGTGGGGCGTTAAAACTGGTGCGTGGGATACCAAAATCGAATAAGCCTGCACCCTCTAAGAAAAATTGACGCTTTTCTGGGAAAAATAGGCTGAACCGCGTTAAATTTGCCTGTTCTTGGTCCGCTTCAACCTGTGCGAAGTCTGTGTTGACAGTCAAATCGGCTGTCAAGTTAGAGGTAACACCGACCTTCATATCTGCGCCAAAATCAAACACACCAGTTGCCCCTTCCGCCTCAGTGCGGGTAACACCGGGAAGGAGATACGGTAGAAACTCGAGCCTCCGTCGTTGAGAGATTTCAGATAAACCGGTGAGAGTGCCTAAGTGTGTTGTCCGATAGCGTGCCAGAAAGGTATAAGCTGCTGGTACGGGTGCCCATGTGCCTTCTTCTTGGTTTTTCTGGATGGTGCGTCCAAGATTCAAACCCCATGTTAACGCTTCTTCACCTTTGAACCGGAGTTGACTGAACGGAATCGCAATTTCTGTCGTCCAATTATCGCCATTAATTTTCGATCGAGCGTCCCATACCGCGTTCCAGTTCTCGTTTCGACTGTCACCGCTGTCCATGAGTGCCACATCTTCCCGCGCACCCAACGGATTGACCCGGAAGAAGAAACCGCTACGCCGGTCGTTATAAGTATCCAATAACACAAAGACGTTGTCTTGGTCCCACATCTCCGCATCACGGCGCATCTTATTGGCAATAATCTTAGAACGGTTAGGTTCACTGCAGACGAAACCGAAGTAGATGTGTCTATCATCGTAAAGGATCCGAACTTCTGTTGATTCCGTCAGCGGTTCGCCTGCATTAGGTTCAAATTGAATAAATTGACGGATAGGCGTTGCTTTCTGCCAATCGGGTTCTGTGAGTTCGCCATCAATCTCAATACTCTGGTAGGTACGAAACGCCTCAGCGCGAAGTTCCGCAGTTTCGGCATGGACACTAACACCGATAGAAAAGAGGAGTAGCATTGATAGCCATTTACATAGATATTCCATGGTATCGAAAATAAGAAACGGAGCCTCCGTAATTATCTCAAACTTTTTTCTTTTGTCACCTAAGTTGCTACCTTTATCCAAATAGCTGCTTGACACTCGTTGCGATGAGAAATAAAAGCACTTGAAAAAGTTGAGGTATCCGATGCAGCCGGCGATTGAATCTTGAGTGTCCGAAGGAATCTTCTAATCTTCCTATCCTGAAAATTCTATTATCCTGTGAATCCTGACTCAGACGGTTTAATCCGCGAGTGCCTGCTTGAGTTTATGTGTAGATTCGGCGAGCGATTCTTGTAGATACGGATACGGAAAACCACCCCACCGATCCGGCGGCGGTTCGTGTGCCAGAGCAATCTTCAGACTCACGAATACAGGACCCGTTTCATGCCAGATACTCGGAAGTTCGGCGGCAAGTTTTTCTGAGTTATCAAACTCGTAAACCTTTTCAAAACCGGTACCTTTCGCAATTGTCGTCCAACTGAAACTGGTGTTGCCCGCAGGCACAGGTTGATTGCCGGTAACCTCATAGGAACCGTTATCACAGACGAAAAGGAGGTAGTTCGCAGGTGGTGTATTCAGAGCGGTAATCGTCGCCAATGTGCCTAAACACATCAACATACTACCATCGCCATTGATCACAACCACCTTTTTGTCCGGTCTGGCGAGTGCGATACCGAGCGCAAAATCGGCGGCGTGTCCCATCGCGCTCCCGACGGATGCGAAATCCAACCGGTGTGTCGATATTTTCCCCCACGGCACACTGCACCCCATCGTCGTAACAACGATCTCGTCTGTACGCTGGTCCGCAATAAGTTGTAGACACTCTTCCTTGATAAGCATGATTTTTCTCCGAAAATTGACTTACTGCTATTTCTCTTCAGGTGGTAAGAACTTGACAACTGGTGGTGTCGTCCATGCTGTTGTCGTAAATTGCAGGTGCTCCGCGAATTCCGCTTCTGTTTCAAACCCATCAATACCGCCACCCCAAATCGCGAACGTACGGTAGTTAAGTCTGCCATCTGCACCCGGAGTCAAAATAACCGGTAAGATCGGTTTCTCGGAAGCATCCGAGTCCATAAACACTGCATCGCGCCCCGCAGGTACGATGAGTGCGATACCGAGTGTGTCTATTCCACTCGGGTCTGTTCCCCAATTCCATATCGCCCCCTGTTCTCTGTCTACGCTATTCAGACCTTGCAGATTCGGAATACCTGTGGCAATCGCGTAATTCGTGGGAAGATTTCCATTGATATGGATGTGATGCTCAATCCACGGATTTTCTCCATAGATGAAGGTCGTTGACGTTAACTGTCTCGTTTCACCGTTGATATTCCACTCGGGGACAATCCTTTGAACAACAGAGCGGATTGCGCCATTTGCGAGGATCCGGATGTAGTTCCCCTCTGTTGGTAACGGAGTCATCGTTTCCGATGCCTTATTCCAGAGTGCTATCCCGCCGCAACCTATTAAACCTTCAGCGGAGTTCAATGGGACCATATCGGTGGTTTCAAAGTCTAAAAGCGCGTTCAGCGATAACCCAATTGATTTAGCGACATTTAATTGTCCGTCTGTCTGCGTTTCCTGTCCGAGCTGGGAAACCTCGCTGTGGTATGATTTTCGGATAAAATAGGACTCTTGGTTCTCAAGATCGCGTATGACCCACTGTTCTTCTGGTTTCTCTATTTCTATTTGGACCTGCTGAGAGAGGGATATATCGTTACTAGCAAAGTGAGGTATGAGTTCTGGTGAAAGCGGTCTCTGCGGATCTAATTCATATTGGAACATTGTGTCCATACTGAAAAGTTCCACCCGTTTTTTGCCGTATGCGATGAATGCCCCGTTCGGTTTCAGAAGATAGGCTATCAAATTGGATTCCATTGCCGCGATGACCTTCAGTTCTGGAAAGATAGCCGCCCGCGTCTGTTTGTTGATGTCGAGCGTTATGTTCCCCCTATAACTCGGATCGTAAAGAATGGAGACCTCTTTTGTCTCTCCATCTCCTAAATTCAGCAGGAAACAGAGCTGGTCGAGTTCGCCATCGTTGTCCAAGTCGTCTGCTTGTGATGGTATCATCACCTCCCGCGGTGCTTTCCCTGTAACGATGGAATACGCTTTAAACGAAAAATCAGGGTTGACGTTTCGGAGTTCGGTTCCAGTCAGCACAATCGGCACATTTTTTCGAGGGATGGGGAGTGTATTCTGGATAGAGAGACGGATCTTGCTAATGTTCCGATTGCCGCCCGGCATTGTACACGAACTCAGCATCAGTAGACATCCAAGAATAAGCGGTAGACAGATAGGTAAAACAGTTCTCGCTATCTGTCGATGCGTATGATTTTGTGTGTATGTAGTTTGCATTTTTTCCCTTGTTTTTTTACAGGTCGGGTAGTACTTCAAGCAGCCGGTCAATTTCGGATGTCGTATTATAGAAATGTGGCGAGACCCTGACCCCGCTTCCACGTTCCGCTGTAATGATATTTTCGGCATAAAGCATCTCATAGAGTTCGGTAGGCGTGTGCCGCCCACTTTCAAAGATGACAATCCCTGCTCGTTCCGCGTCTTTTTTCACCGTGATCACGCAATAACCTTTCGCCTCTAATCCAGCGATTAATCGCGCTGTGAGTTCCAAAACGCGTGTTTCAATAGCTCGGATACCTATGTCTTGAAGTAAGTCAATCGCTGCTTTAAGTCCATATAAACCGACGCTATTATAAGATCCCTCCTCAAAACGGGTCGCATCCGGACGCTGCGTTAGGTCGTAAGTGAGAAAATCGCGCGGATTTACGACACTTGCCCAGCCGATATTCGTGTTGATCAACTGTTCTCGTCTCTCGTCGGCACAGTAGAAGATCGCAGCACCTTCCGGTGCTAATAACCATTTATGTCCATCGGCGGCAAGAATATCAATGTTACAAGATTTCACATCCATTTCAATCACACCGAGACCTTGAATAGCGTCTACAACGAACCAGATATCGCGTTCCCGGCAGAGCTTACCGAGTGCCGCAATGTCGTTTCGGAAACCGGAAGCAAATTCCACATGACTGATCGTTAAAACGCGCGTACGCTCATCAACCGCAGAGGTAATATCTTCAATACAGATGCGTCCGTCCCGTTCTGGCACCATGCGCGTATCGACACCGTAGCGTTCCTTCAAACTCCACCATGGATAGATATTTGCAGGAAATTCAACCGCTGTTGTAACGACGTTGTCTCCTGCTTGCCAATTGATACCGTTCGCCGCAATGAGAATGCCTTGGGTCGTATTCTTCATAAAGGCGATTTCGGTGACATCGGCGTTGATAAACTGTGCCGCCGCTAAACGACACGCCTCTGCTGTTTCTGCCCAATCTTCCGCATGGACAGCACCATGAAACGTCGCGTCGTCGATGAATCCTGCCATCGCATCCTGCACGCGTCGCGATAACGGTGCCACACCAGCATGGTTCATGTAAACGTAAGTTTCGGTTACAGGAAATTCACTGCGCCACTTTTGCCACATTTTAGGTTCAGGTGTACTATTCACTACGTACCCCTTCGTTGTTAGCCCTTAGAATTGTTTTGACTGTGTAGTCCTTTACGTGTTTCGCATTCGCAAACGCGATGAGTTCACCAAATAACCCAAAGCAGAATACCAATATACTGGTAGTGATTAGAATGGGGCTTAAATTGTGTCCTATAGTGCTCAATCCTTCTAACGGAAAAGCGTCCATCTGCACAATTAAAAAGAATCCGCCGAGTATCAGCGACATCACGCCGATGGGACCAAAAAAACGCATAGGTCTCCGTTTGCATCCGAAAATGAAAAAACGCGCCAGTTTTCCCGACACTGATGATGTCTGATTCGCCTGTTGAATTTTGTTTTCTGTCAATCCGCCAATAATAAGTAAGGCTATTGCTAAACCGAGGCAGCTGAGTGCTGCGACGTTAGCACCAGCAAACAAAATGCGTCCTAAAACGAAAAAAGGGAGACTTAATACTGCAGCAGCACGAAACGCTCTCTGCTTCGGGTTAAAAAGGATATGTGACAACCGATGCCACAGACGCTTAGGGTTTTGCGATTTCGCGGACGTTGTGAAAACTGATATTATAAACTTAAAGGCGATAATATCTAACATAACACGCCATATTCGCCCGAGTCCATACTTGCTTTTTCCGAAGCGTCTTGGATGATGTGAAACAACAAGTTCGGTGATACGCGCACCGACTATCGTCGTCATTGCAGGAATAAAACGGTGCATTTCTCCATAGAGCGGTACCTGTTTAATGACGGATGCTCGGTACGCTTTCAGTGAACATCCGTTGTCATGAATCGGGACCCCTGTTACTTTGCCGATGATCCAATTCGCGATGATGGAAGGGACACGCCGCGTCAGGAATTTATCCTGTCGCTCCTTACGCCAGCCGCACACCAAATCGTAACCCGCATCGAGTTTTTCGAGCAGCCTCGGCATATCAATCGGATCGTTTTGCAAATCGCCGTCCATACTGACGATCCGTTCACCTCGCGCGAATTCAAATCCTGCTGCCATCGCTGCCGTCTGTCCCGCATTTTTCTCGAATCGGATAACGACCAACTCCGGCTCCTGTTTACACAGGTCCGAAAGCACGTTGAAAGTCGCGTCTTCGCTGCCGTCATCTATGAATACGACCTCGTAGGCATCGCCAATTTTCTCACAGACTGCTTGAATCTTTTCAAACAACGGACGGACGTTGTCTTCTTCATTGTAAACTGGGACGACAATCGATAGCATCGGTTTTTCGTCCTTATGCTTCTCTGTAATGTTCTAACTCCCTTCGAGATGCTTGCACAGGACACGGAAACCGTGTATTATAACTTCTAACCCGCGGATTCCAACAGCATCTGATGTGCTTCACTGAGAGAGTCGAAAGTTCCCGCATCGACCCACTTCCCGTCAACGAAACTGTATTCTAACTCGCCACGCTGAATATAGACATTGTTGACAGCTGTTATTTCATATTCTCCGCGCGCTGAAGGTTCAACCGTACGGATGACATCAAACACTGAGGCATCGTAGAAATAGACACCTACCACGGCGTAATCACTTTTCGGATGCTCCGGTTTCTCCTCTATCGCAACGATACGGTTATCGTTCAAGGTCGCTACACCGTAACGTTCCGGATCCGATACCTGTTTCAGCAGGACACGCGCCCCACGCTGTTGCGTCTGAAAATCGTTAACAGATTCTCGGATTGAAGTCTCAAAAATGTTGTCTCCCAACAAGACGACGATCCTACCGTTTGCAGCGAAACCTTCTGCTAACGCAAGCGCGTGCGCAATCCCTTTCGCCTCCTCCTGGACACGATAGGTAAATTCGCAACCGAAATCTTTGCCACCCCCAAGTGTGTTTACGAAATCCCCGACGTATTGTGGGTTTGTTACGATCAGAATATCGCTAACGCCTGCCGATGTCAGTTGTTTGATACTGTGGTAGATCATCGGTTCGTTGCCGACTGGCAGGAGATGCTTACTCGTAACTTTGGTGAGCGGATGCAAACGGGTTCCTAATCCTCCCGCAAGGATGACACCTTTGAGCATGGTTTAATCGTTTTCTCCGCGTCCGGGGAACGTCAGTTCAGCGATACCGGACTTATCCAAGTCCCCCAGTCCAAGTTCAATCATCCTATCATATTGCGCTTTCGTTGCTTGGGCAAGCGGTAGAGAGATACCGGCAGCGGCTGCCAAATCAAGGGCTATACCTGAATCTTTAGAGGCGTGTGCCGATGAGAAATAACACTCGTGATCGCGCGCTTCCATGTCCTCTCCATCGGTTTCCAAGACACGCGAGTTAGCTCCGGTTTGCGCGAATACCTCTTGCAACATCGCCAGATCCAATCCGAGTGCTGCGCCTAAACCGAGGCCTTCGGCGAGTCCCGCAGTGTTAATATTCATCACCATATTAACGAGTGCCTTGACCTGTGCTGCCTGGCCAGATTCACCGATATAACGGAGTGAAACACTCATTGAATCCAAAATTGGATGCACCTTATCAAACGTCGACTTTTTGCCGCCGCACATCAGATACAGGGTGCCTTCACGCGCTTGTGTTATACTGCTCGCCATGCAGCCTTCGAGGCTCTCAGCACCGTTTTTCTCAGCAAGTTGTTCGACCTCCACGTGGACTTGTGGACTGATCGTTGCACAGTTAATGAAAACTTTCCCTGACGCATTTTCGAGGAGACTGTCGTCTGCGTCCTCCGAAAAGATCGTACGCATCGCCGCATCGTCCGTAACAACTGTTATAATGTAGTCGGCGAGTGCCGTTACCTTTGCGAGTTCTCCCGCTGCCGATGCCCCTAATTCGGATGCTAATTCCTGGGCACGTTCGCTTGCAACATCGTATACAACGGTCACGTCAAATCCGTCATCTTTGAGATGTCGGGCGATGTTCGCACCCATTCTGCCTACACCGACAACACCGATTTTATAATCAGCCCTATTTTGTGATTGTGCCATATTTGCCTCCTTGCTATTACCAAATTTTTATACTTCAAGTCTATATTGGAGTCATTCTGCGATTATGATGCCAATCGCTTCAGGTTTCAATTTTTACATATTTGCAGATGTTTGTCAAGTTTTTCGTTTCACTTTCTCTTTATACCCGTAATACCCCGTAGCGGTGTTAGGTCTATAGAATTGGGTTATAGTATATAGTTCAGAACTTACGCTTTTTTCCATGATAACGGACATCCGACGCACTCCAGCAAAAACCCTGCAAAGGGGCTGCGTAAGTCCTATAGTTTAACAAAGTCATTTTCCGATGTGAAACCTACTACCGTCAATTGTTTCTCAACATCTCTGAAAAAATAAAAAATATGTTGACATTTTTTGTGAATTTTGTATAATATCGGAAACGATGAACGGAATGCCGGCTAATCAGGCTCCTCTGGCTGAAAACCCACCGGCATATTTCTATTTTCCTAAGGAGGACTCACGATGAACCGTTTTACACACGGCTTCGGTCTCCGAATAGATCGAACCTTTTTTCTTGTCCTTGCCATCGCTTTTCTTGCCTCCACGATTCTCGGATGTGGATCCGGCGGGTTTAATATCATTCCGCTCGGTGCCAAACTCCAGAACGCCGACAACGCGTTTGAAGAGGCTGAAGCGACCGAGGTACGCGACGAGGACCCCGAAAAGACGGAGAAGAACCGTCAGAGGCGGCAGGAACTCTACGATAAAGCAATGGCTCTCTATTTAGAGGTCATTGAACGCGACACGAAAGGGAAATACGCACAGCGCTCACATTACCAGATCGCAAAAATCTATAAGCGACGCTACGATTGGGATAAAGCGACTGAACATTACCAAGCGATTGTTGCCTTAGACCCTACTGGTTATTATGCAAATGAAGCAAAGGCTGGCACAGCAAATATTCGCAGAAACCGTGAAATTATTAAAGCCAAGCGCGCTGAATACCAGAACTATAAGGCTATTTACGATAATGAACAGACAGATGAGACCTTTAATATCGCTGCGGAAGCACTCTATGAAGTCGCACGTGCTTATGAAAATTTAGAGAATTACACCGAAGCTATCCGTAATTACGAGCGATTGGTCGAAGAATTCCCTGAGCATTCCAAAGCGCCACAGGCACAGTTCCAGATCGGAAACGTCTATTTTTACACGCTTTATGATTATCTCAGCGGCTGGCCCGCCTTTGTGGCTGTTTCTGAGAAATTCCCTGATTCCTACGAAGCCTCCCAAGCCGGAACACTTCTAAAGAAGACAGCGGATACCCTGACAGATATTAAACTTTCCATGGACGAAATCGATAAGTTTCGGAATAAGAAAGCCGTTGAATACCGGAAAACCGGACGGAAAATTACGCCTGCCGATATGTGGGTCATGGGATATGTCGATCAGGTCGTTCAGAACTTTCAACAGATTGCAAGGAACTGGGAGGAACTCCGCAACTATCCGCGCGCCATTAATGCTTACAAAACCTTGGCAAGAGACTTATCACATAAGAAATTTGCCGTCGCTGATGCATTGTACCGGATCGGTGCTCTCTATCAGCAGAATGGTGATTACGAACGGGCAATCGAAGCGTATGAGTCCTTGTTTGAAAACGCACCTGAGTCTACATGGCGAAACGAATGCGTTTACCAGCAAGCGGTCTGCTACCGTTCCATCCGTGAATTCGGTGCCGCTTATGAAGGGTTCAAAGCCTATATGAGCATTACGAAGGGAAATACGCCATACCTTCGTGAAGCCGAGCAGATTGTACGTCAGTATGAACTTGACCAAGATCAGGACGGATACAAGTTCTATGAGGAACAGGAAGCAGGTACATCTGACCAAGATGCGAACTCGCATCCGGGTATGGACAGCTAATCCGAAATTAATCGGACAGTTGGCGCAGCTTGCAAGCCAAAACGCAATCTAATTAAGTAGGGAAACCAACTTTCTATGTTTTGGTTTCCCTTTACTTGTTTTATGACAAGAATGTAGGGGAGTACTTGTTCCTAATATAGAGGTAGAAGCATGCAAAACGGATTGGAAAACACGGCGGATGCTGGCGAGATGACTGAACAGCATCCGAGGCTTGTGTCACAGATATTCAGAGATTATCGAAACAATTTCGGTCTGTTTTGGCAAGTGATGTTACCCCTAATTATCGTTAACTTCTTGCTCTATATAGGGATATTTCTATTTTTTAAGTTAGTATCTCCAGAAGCGCAGTGGACTGTGAGCACGGCGGACGGTATTGCCGGGACGCAAGATGCTGTTCACACACCACCTCCCGAATCAGTAGAACCAGCAAGCGTAACATGGGGAATGCGTCTCGGTCCTTTGGGTGTCCATATAGGTTTGCTGTGGTTAGCAATGTGTCCTCTCGCCTTGGCTATGGTGCAACGTCATAACGGCATAAACCTGACTTTTAAAACGGTTTGGCAACAGACGCTCCGCAAAACGGCTCCTGTTTTGGGAGCCGCTTTTTTAATCGGGATATTTGTGTCAGGTATTCCTATAATCGCCGGTTTACTTATTTCTGAAACGCTGGCTCCTGCTTATAGTTCCGCCCTCTCTTTTGTCTTCATGTTTATCACTGTTGTTTGGTTTGTTTTCACAATTTATTTTCTGGTAAAATGGAGTCTCTACAACCAAGGAATTATTCTCGAGGATATGTCAGCAATTGCTGCGCTCCGTCGAAGCAGTGAACTGGTACGCGGGGTGTGGTGGGCACTTCTCAGATTGTATCTGCTGCTTATTTGGGCATCTACGGTGCTCACCTCCGTACTGCTCAGTTTAACGGTGGTGCTTCTCTCCTTTGCCGTTCCCGAGCTTGTCCCTATGCGTGAAGTATTGCAACCGATGCACTTACTTAGCCTCTTTTTTTGTGGTTATGGAAAGATCACCTTAACGACTGTTCCCAGTTTTTGGACAATAGGAGTGATAGTAGGTGTACACACGCTGATATATGCTATATTAGCACCTATCTGGGCAATCCTGACGACCTATCTCTATGTACTACAACGAACAGGAGAAAACGAGCAGCAGGTCTCAGCGTAATCTGATTCTTTGAATTAGATGAACAATTTAACGCGGGAACGTTCTGATTCCGGTAGATAGTTGTAAACCTTTTTCCGGATGAGTTCCGGCGTGTAGCGACGCGAGAAATGCGTCAGCACGATATGTTCGCTCTCAATATCGGCTAACATCGCCGGTAGCATCTCAAGGTGTAAGTGCATCGTCTTCTTCGCGCGTGTCCGATGCTCCGGTAGGATAAATGTGCATTCGCAAATCAGCACTTTGCACTGCTTCAGCAACGGATGCGCGTCAAGTGGAATACTCCGCGTATCTCCGAGGTAAGCAACTATCGGCAATTGTATCTCTGACGTGATTTCAACGCCGGACTGTTTCAGTGCCGCTATGTCTGGACCGGACAAATGCTGAAACTCCGGTTTCAGTTTTTTGCGGACTTCACAAATTAGATAGGAGACAGCAGGAACACTGTGGTTGCCGGGCAAAATGTGTGCCACTAAATTTTGACGAAATGGGATCGTTTCGCCTACCCGAACAGGTGTAATTTGGTATGCCCAACCTCTACCGGTATCTAACGCCGCAATCCTATCAAGGATGTGCATCAGCTGCTTAGACCCGCTCCACGGAACATAGATGTTTCCGGGAGGTATACCAGAAAGCCAACGTTGGCTAATATAAATAGGCAATCCGAAGTAATGATCTAAATGGAAATGCGAAATAAAGACGTTGCCGATCCCGATGAAGTTCATCGGGCATCTGCCTAAGTCAAAAACCAGATCAAGCTCCTTCACCCGAATATATGTGGCGACAGCGGAACTCGATTTTCCATCAAGTGTTAAATTATCACAGTGCAATAGTGCCATATTGAATAGTTGTCAGTCGTCAGTTAACAGTTATCAGAAAATAGACATCCGTCTATTCACGCTTTGCGAAAGGACAAAAAATGCGTATTGGAATTATTGGTGGCAGCGGTTTTTATCAGATGGAAGGTTTGACAGATATTGAAAAAACCGAGGTCGAAACCCCGTTCGGCAAACCCAGCGATGATCTTATTCTCGGAAACCTTGATGGGAGACCCGTTGTTTTCCTACCGCGACACGGTATCGGTCATCGGCTGCTTCCGTCTGATATTAATGTCCGCGCTAATATTTACGCGCTGAAATCGTTAGGGGTCGAATGGCTTATCTCCGTGAGTGCTGTCGGCAGCCTACGTCAGGATATTGAGCCTCGCCACTTTGTCGTCCCCGATCAGCTCTACGACCACACGAAAGGCCGAAAATCGACATTTTTCGGTGGCGGTATCGCTGCCCATGTCAGTCTTGCCCATCCGTTCTCCCCGGAATTAGCTGCCATCTTGTCCGCGGGAGCTACGGAAGTCGGTGCAGTGGTTCATAACGGTGGCACCTACATCTGCATGGAGGGGCCGGCATTTTCAACACAGGCGGAATCTGCACTCTACCGACACTTCGGTTTTGATATTATCGGGATGACTGCTGCACCGGAAGCCAAACTCGCTCGCGAGGCTGAGATATGTTACGCTGTCCTCGCATGTTCCACCGACTACGACTGTTGGCACCCTGAACACGATAATGTGACAACCGAGATGATCCTTGACAACGTCCGCGCGAATGTAGAAACCTCCAAAAAGGCAGTCAGAGCTGCCGTCGCTAAGATCCCAGACGGTCAACGGACGTGTGCGTGTGCAACTGCGCTTCAATACGCGATCGCCACCCATCCAGACGAGATACCGACAGCGAAACGGCATCAATTAAAATTCTTGCTCGACAAGTACTTGCCGTAGCGTCTCGAATATCCGATCCGCTTCCGCTTCTGTCAAGATAAGCGGCGGTGCGATGTAGATAATGTTTTCCGGCTCCTCAACAGCATGTCCGATCTTTCCGACAATAATTCCGTTTTCTCGGAGTTGCCCAATGATCTGGTTCGTTTTTGCGGTTGCGAGGTGCGATCCATCGGCTTCTATGAACTCCACAGCGAGCATTAACCCTTTGCCGCGTACATCACCAACAATCGGTAGCGTACACAACGTCTCTAACTTCGAGAGCAGATGCGTCCCGACTTTCTCTGCATTCTCCGAGAGGCGTTCCTCTTGGAGGATTTTCAGGTTTGCGACCCCAGCGGCACAGGCAACCGGGTGTCCACCATACGTACAGACCTGAGCGAATTCCTTGTCTTCATCTGCATCGCCGAGGAATGCATTGAATACCTCGGTTGAAGCAACACAAGCACCGAGAGGCAAATACCCACTCGTCAATCCTTTTGCCAACGTGATGATATCGGGTTGTACGTCCCAATGCTCACACGCGAACATCTTGCCTGTCCGTCCGAAGCCAGTGATGACCTCGTCAAGTATGAGGAGCAAGCCGTAATCGTCACAGATTTGCCGTAGCTTCGGGAGATATTCATCAGGGGACACGATAACACCACCACCACCAATGATCGGCTCTGCGATGATGGCGATCACGGTCTCAGCACCTTCGCCTTGAATGATCCGTTCGATCTCATCAGCACACGCGATACCGCACGAGGAAGGCTCTAAACCCAATGGACACCGATAACAATACGGGGGATGTGCATGCGGAAAACCCGGAACAAGCGGTTCAAACGCTTTCCGTCTGCGTGCCTGTCCTGTCGCTGACATCGCACCATACGTAAAGCCGTGGTAACCACGGTAACGGCTGATAATCTTGTAGCGATTCTGACCCGGATAGGTTTGTCTACCGTACTGCCTCGCGATTTTGATAGCAGTTTCATTGGCTTCCGAACCGCTGTTGCAGAAATAGACATGGTTCAGATCGCCCGGCAGGCAAGCGGCGAGCTGCTCCGCTAACATCGTTGCTGGTACGTTAATCTGCGAATGCGGATAGTAAGGCAACTTCTGTATCTGTTCGTACACTGCGTCTGCGATCTCTTGCCTGCCGTAACCAACGTTGACGTTCCATAGTGCGGAGTAGGCATCTAAGTATTCGCGCCCCTCTGCATCTACAACTGTTGTACCCTGTGCCGATTCGTAAACGGCTAACGTCGTCTCTTCAAGACGTTGATGCTGAAACAACGGATGCCAGACGTGTGCCTTATCGACCTGTCTGTAGTCTTTTGTCATATTTTTTCCTATTATCATTGGCTGTCGGCTATCAGCCCTCAGCCCTCAGAAGTTACACGATCATTGTGGCAGCCAAAAACGTTTGTAACTGCCAGACGTTCTATAGATGCTACGATACTTGATACTCCAAGTTTCGGTGAATTGTTACAAAAACACCTCTTTGCTGATAGCCGACTGCTGACTGCTGACAGCCAACTACATAGATTCAGGGGCAGAAATACCTAAAAGTGTCAGCCCGTTTTTCAATACTGTTTGCACGCTCTGGACCAGGATAAGCCGGGCGTATGTTTTTTCCAGATCTTCCGAATCTAAGACTCGGTGCTGGTTATAGTACGGGTGAAAAATCCCCGCGAGTTCATGTAAGTAGTGTGGCACGCGGTGTGCCTCGCGTGTCTCTGCGCTCAGGAGCACGATTGACGGAAATTCGGCTAACTTGCGGATGAGTTCATGCTCTATCGGTTCGTTCAACTGCTGTAGTGAGACCTCTTCGATAGGTTTTGCGACGATCCCATGTTCGCCTCCCTGCTCGAAGATGCTACAGCACCGAGCATGCGCATATTGGATATAGAAGACCGGGTTTTCGCTCGCGTGCGTGAGTGCCAATTCCATATTGAAATCGAGATGGGTGTTGTTGGCACGCATAAGAAAGAAATATCGCGCAACATCCACTGCGAATTCTTCGCCGACGGTCTCCGCTAACTCGTCGATAAGTGCATCAAGCGTAAAGAACTGACCGCGCCGTTTCGACATATCTAATCGGTTGCCTTCCGCATCGACGAGGTTCACCTGTTGAATAATGGATATTTCGAGCCAATCGTCGGGTAAGCCGAGTGCTTTCACGAAATTTTTGAGCCTACTGATGTGTCCCTGATGATCTGGACCGAACAGGTCAATAACTGTATTGAATCCGCGATCAAACTTGTCTCGATGGTAAGCGGCATCAGGGACAAAGTAGGTATATTCACCGTTCTGCCTAATAACGACACAATCCTTGTCGTCCCCGAAGTCTGACATTCGGAACCATGTCGCACCTTCCGCTTCGTAGAGATACGATTTCTCGCGGAAGGTTTGCATAATTTCTTCAGGTTTCCCACTATTTCGGATCGCCTGCTCACTTGTCCAAACATCGAAATCGACTTTGAAACGTTCTAATGACGCTCTCTGTTGCGACAAGATATGTGCAATACCTTTATCACGGAATAGCGCGACCCGTTTGTCTTTCTCAAGTTGAAGATGGCTATCGCCATCCGTTTCAACAATCGTCTGCGCGAATTCGGTGAGATATTCACCTTGGTACCCGCCTTCTGGGATTTCCAAGCCTTCTTCACCGAGTACTTGCCGGTAGCGGACATCAATGGATTCACCGAGCCGTTCAACCTGTCCACCGGCATCATTGACATAAAACTCACGGATCGCCTCATAGCCGACAGCATTTAGCAGGTTGACGAGTGTATCCCCGACCGCTGCGGCGCGACCGCTGACGATATTGAGGGGACCCGTCGGGTTGGCACTGACGAATTCTATTTGTACCCGTTTTCCTGCGCCCTTATCACTGCTGCCATAAGCCGCCTGCATCGCCGCAATTGTCTGCAGTGTGTCATAGAGCCAGTTATCGGAAAGATGGATATTGATAAAACCTGCACCAGCGATGTCAATTTTGCGGATAATGGGGTGCGCGGCGGGGTCTATGTGCTTACGAATTATTTCAGCGATATTACGCGGTGCCATCCGCGCCTGTTTCGCGAGTCCTAATGCAATCGGGGTAGCAATATCGCCGTGTTCAGGTGTTTTCGTAGGTGAGAACGGAATAGTGGGTACTTCAGATATAGCGAGTTCTCCGGCTGCAACAGCAGCACGGATCGCATCTTCTAAAATAGTATAGACTTCTGTTTTTATTGTATTCATATCAACAAACTAAGGTGTATATCAGCTAGTTTTTTATCGGGTTTACGTTTTCAATAAGCAAAATTATATCACAATAGCAGACGTATGTCAAACCAGAAGTACTCAGCGCAGGGCTATTTATTTTTCAATATTTACTTTATCTATATGAATACGCCTCCGCTGTAGGAGCGAGCTGTGCTCGCGATCTTGCGTCTAAACGTTAGTTTCTGTCAACCAAAACCAAGATCGGAACCGAAAACTAAATCTTCCTGACTCAGCGGGTGTGTAAAGTTTTTGGCAGTGTTTTTTTGAAGATATGAGTTGAAGTTTGTCAAGAAAAATGGTATCCTCTCCAAAAGTCCGTAAAGTTAAGTTTGCTTTTTATTTCTGTAAGGCAAGAAAAGCCCTCAGCATCTCAGGATTAAGCGGATGGTGAGGGTTCAGGCACAGCTTAACCTCCCTGCTTTTTTGAACACGTCGGTTCTGAAGACTATCTTAGAAAGGAAAATCATGTTTAAACACATTATAGATCCCGAAGTTGAAGAATACGAGGATGTCTACGATAACCATGAATACTTCGCAGCCCAAGAGATGCAGCAACAGGAGGGCGCGCTTTTGAAACAGGGCAATGAATTTAAAGCCTCTGTCTGGCTAACAGCCGAAGACACCGAGGTTTTGATAAGGCTTGCTGAAGACCGGGGGATGCCGGCCGGTGAACTTATCGAAGAATGGATTCTTGAGCGTATCAATGAAGCATTAGACATCGGTACCTAACCGTTTTTCGGAAGGTTGGGCGGAGGCAATTCACGGCACTACAAAATGACTTCGGGAACGCGTCTATAAATATCCGGAAACGGTAATTCACATCCGATGGAAACCAGCGGCAGCACATCCCCACGTGCTTGAAACTCGGTCTGAACCCACTGCGTCTGGGTAAGACGATAGGATTCAACCCGAACCCTGTCCTGTGAAACGAGGATGTATTCCCGCAAAGAAGCAAGTTCCTGATAGTGCCTAAATTTCTCGCCTTTATCAAACGCTTCAGTAGATGGTGAGAGCACCTCTACCACAAGGGTCGGATTGAAAGGTATAGCATATTAGCAACGAGATTGCAAGGCTGCTACTGCAGAAAATTCAGTATGGATTTTCCTACAGAAATGTGATATAATACGTTGCTGAGACCGGAAAAATAATATTGAGACCCACCAGAAACGGAGAGGAACATGAGACGTTTCGGCACCCAAGGCCCCGTGCATCCATCGGAAAACTATGTCGTCGCACGCGCTGAGAGGATTAACGATTTCATCAACCGCATCAAAGAAGGCAGGTATATCGTTATCTTTGCACCGCGTCAAACCGGCAAGACCACCTTCTTTCAGCGTGCCCTTGATAGGCTTATAACAGAAGAGCTCAACTACTTTCCGATTCCGCTGAATTTTGATATCTATAAAAACCTTTCCACTTCCATTTTCTATGGGCATCTCTACCGGCAGATCCACCGCGGAATTGAGCAGATTTTCCAGAAACGCGACAGCGCACCTTCGGACGCTTTAGCACAATTTTTAGCAAACACAACGCTCACCGATCATCTTTCATTGCTGGAATTCTTTAGGCAGTTTGCAAATTTCCTCGACCGTGAATATAATGAACAAAAGGCCGTCATTGTTATTGACGAGTTTGATGGCATTCCACAAGCGGCCCTGAGTGATTTTCTCCATACGCTGCGCCACATCTACATCGCTGGTAAACCCCGATGCCCGCATAGCGTCAGCATTGTCGGCGTTAAGAGTATCACCCAACTCAACTATGATCGTTCCATTTCGCCGTTCAATATTCAGGATGAATTCCATTTGCCCAACTTCACAATTGAGGAGGTGCGTGAATTGCTTGGACAATACACGGATGAAGTCGGTCAAGCCTTCGCGCCCGAAGTTATCACATCTATCCATAAGCAAACCGCAGGTCAACCTGTCCTTGTCAATCGCCTCGCGCAGATTCTCACAGAAGAGATGGGCATCCCGAAAACCGAGACGATTACAATGGCGCATTGGACGATCGCACACAGGCAGCTCCTCCGCCGTCGGAACACTAACATTGAACATCTGACAACCAATATTCGCAAGGATCCACGCTTTGAAAAAGTTCTCATGCGAATTACAGCTTATGAAGACGGCGTACCCTTCAATCTCGACGATGAAATTATCAGTGAACTCGCTACTTATGGTGTTATTACAGAGGGGACAGATGGTTTATGCAACATTGCCAATCCGATTTATCTCTTCCGCATCCTGCAAGCATTCAAACCGACAGTGAACGGGCTCGAAGAAGTGTACTTCCCTGAAAACAGTACCATAGGTTTCCGGGCTTACCTCACAGACACAGGCGAGATTGAGATGCGGGCACTGCTTGATAATTTCCGGGACTTCATAGCGCGGGCCGGTTTCCGAATTCTGCAAGTGCCACAAACACCGCAAGAATCTGTCGGTAGGCATCTTCTCCTCACCTATCTTGACGGGTTCGTCCAAACGGCGGGTGGCAGCATGTACCTTGAAGTCCAAACGGGACGTGGTAGGATAGACCTCTTCATCATCTACAACCAACGAAAATACATCGTTGAGACTAAGATTTGGAGAGGTGAACTTCATTATCAGAAAGGCAAGCAGCAGCTCGCCGCGTATCTCAAATTGGAGAAGGCGATAGAAGGATACTACGTTGTCTTTGATCATCGCAATGTCCCAGAACCGCGGACAGAGACAGAGGAGGTGCAGGGTTTTACGATCCGAAGTTACGTCATTCCTGTTATCCAACAAAGTCCGTCATCTCTTCGGGATTAAACATAGGAGGAACTGATAATGCTTAAACACATCATAGATCCCGAAGTTGAAGAATACGAAGATGTCTACGATGAGGATGAATACTTCGCAGCCCAAGAGATAGATCAACAAGAGGGTGCGCTCTTGAAACAAGGCGATGAATTCAAAGCCTCTGTCTGGTTAACATCCGAAGACGTAGAAGTTGTGATAAGGCTTGCTGAGGAACGCGGCATACCAGCAGGGGAGCTTATTAAAGAGTGGATTCTCGAGCGTATTGATGAAGCGTTGGACTTCGGGACCTAGTGTTCTGTCATGGGACAGTTTCCTGCCGTTTCTCAAAGCATTGCCGAACATCTATGAGTGATAACTTTCTACCCTTACGTTTCACCTTGACATCGGGACAACGCCATGACATCACGCAAGGACCCGCGTTGATTGCTGGCTACACTTATGAGTCGGTTATTGCTGATACTGCTTACGACTCGGATGCTTTTCGGGCAGAGATTACTGCCGAGGGTGCCGAAGCGGTTATTCGGCCTCGGAAAAATCGGACTGAAGATCGCCCTTATGATGAAGTTTTGTATAAACTTCGCAATGTCATAGAACGTTTTTTTCACCGTTTGAAACAGTATCGTCAAGTTGCCACGCGCTATGATAAATACGCGGTCCAATACCTCGGATTCGTCTATTTTGCCGCTATACTTATCACCACTAAAAAAATGTAAACACTACGTAGCAAAAGTATTTGAAAAGGAGATTAATTTTTCGGTTATTCATTGGATCCGTGAAAGTCTTAGAATTCGTTTACCGTTGTACTTCAATTTGTTTGACCCGAGGATCAGCAATGCTGTATTTGATAATGTAAATTTCAACAGAACGCATGATAACAGAATTTGGTCTCCACCATCAATAGGCCGCTCATTGGAGGTGTGCAGAGGAATAAGGTGCCCAGGTAATATGCCTGCTCGGCTTGTTGGAGACTGGAATAATCTTTTGAGCGTGTGGGATGTGATAACATGTGAACGTAATACAGCCGCTCATGCTATTGGTTTGGTTGATAAAAATTCGGTTGAGAGGGTCCGCAAGGCCCTCAACCGCTTATCGAGAGATAATATCTTTGAAAAATTAGCTGAAATGAAAACTGAATATAAGCCCCGGGTTCCCTGATATCTATCATTTCGATTCCATCTCAACTAAGTCTGATTTGCTGTCCGGAAAATATAGGATATAGGAAAAGCAATTTGACAATTCAATCCATGCAAGGTATAATTGAAAAAACTTAACAGAAAGTCGGAACGCAATTATACCCATGAACCGAATTGATAAAAAATTCCAAGAACTCCGAGAACAAGGTGCCAGTGCATTTATGCCGTATGTCTGTGCTGGTGATCCGAGTCCTGAACTTACTTCCAAACTCTTCCGCACGCTTGAGGAAGCAGGCGCGGACCTCATCGAACTTGGTGTCCCATTCTCCGATCCGATCGCAGATGGACCCACCATCCAACGTGCAAGCGAACGCGCACTTACACATAATATCTCGCTCCCGCAGATTTTGGAAATAGCGACATCTGTCCGTAAAGATACAGACATCCCGATTGCTCTCATGAGTTACTATAACCCGATCTTTCGGATGGGAGAAACGGCATTCTGTAAGGCAGCGCAAGCTGCAGGCATTGACGGGCTCATCGTCCCAGACCTACCACCAGAGCAGGCACATTCGCTGCTTGAAATCGCACCGCGCTATAACCTCGCTACGATCTTTCTCGTCGCGCCGACAAGTCCGCCGGAACGGATGAAATTAATCGCATCCGTCAGCACCGGATTTATCTATTGTGTCTCCGTAACCGGTGTAACAGGAGCGCGGACGATGTTATCAGACGAAGTCGCACCGATGATCGCAGAACTCCGAAAACATACAGATAAACCGATTAGTGTCGGTTTCGGTATATCAACGCCTGAGCAGGCAACGCAGGTCGCACAAGTCGCCGATGGCGCGATTGTAGCGAGTGCTATCATCAATGTTTATGAGAAGCATATCAACGACGAGGAAAAATTGCTTACTGCAGTGAAGGAATTCGCGTCAGATTTAGCAGCAGGTGTGAAGGTGTAAGTTTTATGTAATGAACTTACTGCAACCACACTATCAAGAACAACGCGAGGTTTCCTTTTCATATTCCTCCTGACGAAGTTCAGCAACTGCGCGTTGGACATCTGCGGTGACTTCTTCTTCGCTTGTCCCTCTGTTTTTTCTGTGGACACTTTCCATGACGCGTCGGAGTCCATTCCAAGCGGCTGCTTTCGTCTGTTTGGAATGGAGTTTGCAGATTTTCTCGTCGGAAAGATTTGGTGCATTCATAATTGACTCTCCTTAAATTTTGCGTTTACATCCCGCGCTTGATACCGAATTCCGATTCAAATGCCTGCCAAGTATCTTCTGAGATGTCAGCCGTAGCGGCTTCGTACCCGTCCTCTACTTGTGCTTTGTCCGCAGGACCGAACATCACAACACCGTCTATCGGTGCGGCGAGACAAAACTGCATCGCCAAGTGACGGATATTTACGCCACGTTCCTGACACCACTTCCACATCATATACGCCTTCGGTTCAGCATCCGGGTTGCGTCGGCGTTCATCTTCGACATTCGGTTCCGCACCCGTCAAACTCCCCATACCTAAAGGACTTGCAAGGATGATACCGACATCGTGTTCGCGTGCCAACGGCAACGTCGTCTCGGCTACAGATTGGGATAGCAGCGTATAATCCAAGAAGGTCAGGATAATATCAATATGTCCGGTTTCGATGAGTTCTTTGTGGAATTCATGGGAACGCACACCCGCACCGATGTGTCGAATATAGCCTTCCGCTTTCATTTCTAACAACGTATCCAAAGCACATCCGGGTGCCAGGACGCTCTCCATATCCATGGGGTCGTGGATAAGCACCGCATCCAGATAATCCGTGCGGAGGTCCTTGAGGCTATTCGTGACACTCCAGCGTGTACCCTCAACAGAGAAATCTTTCCGTCTTTCAGGATGCGTGCCGACCTTCGCTTGCAGATAAACCTTTTCGCGCAACCCACCTGAGAGTGCTTCTCCCCACAAGTGTTCAGCGTGTCCGGGATAAGTGTCAATGTAATTAATGCCGAGTTCAATACCGCGTCGGATCGCACCGATAACTTCAGCATCCGGTTTCCGCCAGAGCCACGCTGCACCGAGCGCAAGTGCGTTCGGACGCATCTCAGTCCGTCCCATCCGTCTAACTTCTAATTTTTGCAACATAATTGTTATCTCTTCCTTTACTAGGAAATCCCATGGATTTACAAGTGGCAACTTGGGTTATTATACCACATTTATCGAAATTCTGCATGCCTAATCAATACTATAGTCAGAGCCATTTATAGTAAAACCGAAAAAGACTTGACTTTGGTTAAAAATTGTGGCATGATTAATATATCATACTGGCATACGTAATAAGTGTAATCGCCAGATTATACATCTGCCTACCGATATGAATCCTGTGGTCTAAGACTTGATCACAACAGCAATGTGGTAGCGAATTTTGGCAGTGTTGATGTATAACATATTTAGGACGTAAGTCTTCCGAATTATAAATCTATTTGGATTTTTCTAACAAGTACTTAGGTGAAGTACGTCAAAGAATAGATTAGAAAAAAAGCAAAAAACATTTGGAGGAAATTGATGAGCAACGAAAGTAAATGCCCGGTGCTGAGCCACTCTCAGGCACAAGGCACTATAGCGAACCAACAGTGGTGGCCGAATCAGTTGAACCTGAAGATGCTCCACCAAAACCCGCCCACATCGAATCCTCTGGGAGCGGATTTCAATTACGCCGAAGCGTTCAACACACTCGACTTGGACGCTGTGAAACAGGATATTGAGAAAGTGATGACGACATCACAGGAGTGGTGGCCCGCTGATTACGGGCACTATGGTCCCCTCTTCATTCGGATGGCGTGGCACAGTGCAGGCACGTACCGTATCGGTGATGGACGCGGCGGTGCCGCATCTGGCACGCTCCGCTTCGCACCCCTCAATAGTTGGCCCGACAACGCGAGCCTTGATAAGGCCGTCCGGCTGCTCTGGCCGATCAAGCAAAAGTACGGACGGAATATCTCGTGGGCAGACCTAATGATCTTAACAGGGAACTGTGCCCTTGAATCGATGGGACTCAAGACATTCGGTTTCGCTGGTGGACGAGAGGATGTCTGGGAACCCGAAGAGGATATCTATTGGGGATCAGAAACCACCTGGCTCGGAGATGAACGCTACACCGGCGACAGAGAACTGGAGAATCCGCTCGGTGCCGTACAGATGGGCTTAATCTATGTCAATCCGCAGGGACCAAACGCTACACCGGATCCCGTCGCCGCAGCAATAGACATTAAAGAGACGTTCCGTCGGATGGCAATGAACGATGAAGAGACGGTCGCACTCATCGCTGGGGGACACACATTCGGTAAAACGCACGGTGCCGCGGATGCGGATCAATACGTCGGTCCCGAACCTGAAGGCGCACCCATTGAAGAGCAAGGACTCGGTTGGAAGAATACCTATGGTAGCGGCAAAGGTGTCCACACAATCACCAGTGGGTTAGAGGGCGCATGGACCGCCACACCGACCAAGTGGGACAACAGTTTCTTTGAAAACCTCTTTAACTACGATTGGGAACTGATAAAAGGCCCCGGCGGCGCATGGCAGTGGACTCCAAAAGACGAATCTGCACAAGGCACCGTGCCGGACGCACACGATCCCTCAAAGAAGCATGCGCCCATGATGCTCACGACTGATCTGTCTCTGAAGGCAGACCCAGACTATGAGAAGATTTCCAGACGATTCTACGAAAACCCGGACGAATTCGCAGATGCCTTCGCTAAGGCGTGGTACAAGTTGACCCACCGCGACATGGGACCCCGCACACGATACCTCGGTCCTTTGGTTCCCGCAGAACCGCTCTTGTGGCAAGACCCTGTGCCTGATGTCGATCATGAATTGGTTGATGCACAAGACATCGCCGCTTTGAAGGGCAAGTGCATCGAATCAGGGTTGTCTATCTCCGAACTGGTCTCGACTGCGTGGGCATCGGCGGCAACATTCCGCGGCACCGACAAGCGCGGGGGTGCTAACGGTGCACGCATTCGCCTCACGCCGCAGAAGGATTGGGAAGTCAATAATCCGTCCAAACTGGAGAAGGCACTTCAGAGCCTGGAGGAAATTCAAGAGGAATTTAACGGTTCGCAGTCCGACGGGAAACGGGTCTCGCTCGCTGACCTGATCGTTCTCGCTGGGTGTGCAGCGGTCGAAGCTGCTGCGAAGAACGCTGGCATTGATGTAGAGGTTCCCTTCGCTCCGGGACGCACAGACGCGTCGCAGGAGCAGACCGACGTGGAATCATTTGCTGTGCTTGAACCGACAGCAGACGGATTCCGGAACTACCTCGCAAACGGACACGAGAGGACAGCCGAGGAACTACTGGTAGATCGCGCACATAGACTGACGCTAACCGCACCTGAGATGACGGTTCTCGTCGGTGGGCTGCGCGTCCTGAATACAAACGTTTGTGAGTCCGGATTCGGCATCTTCACGGATCGTCCCGAGACATTGACGACGGATTTCTTCGTAAACCTATTGAACATGAATATCGAGTGGGCGGCATCCGCTGAAAACGAGGATATATTCGAGGGACGCCATCGCCTGACAGGCGATCTCAAGTGGATGGGCACCCGGGTTGACCTTGTATTTGGATCCAATTCCCGACTCCGAGCCATTGCGGAAGTCTACGCGTGTGATGATGCTCAAGAAGCATTTGTGCATGACTTCGTGGCCGCATGGAACAAAGTCATGAATCTTGATCGTTTCGACCTCGCCTAATCTCGGAGAGGTAGGGCAGTGGGCGCGTGAACTTCACGCTTCCACTGCTCTCCAATTCACTTAGAATTGATATAACTTCCCTTCTTTTCTCCTCCTTGTAGGAGCGAGTTTCACTCGCGACTCACACCGACGGCTCTCAAAAATCTTATTGATTTCCTTCCCGAAGTATGGGAAAATACACGGAAAATCTCATCCTGATCATTTTGCAGACAGGAGAACTATGAAAAACGATAAAAAAACGATTTTTGGTTGGTGCATGTACGATTGGGCAAATTCTGCGTATATTACCACAGTCGGTGTGGCACTGCTGCCGATCTATTTTAAAGAGGGAATTGTCCCTGCAGAAGGCGTTGCCATTTTCGGGCAAACCTTCAGTGCAACAGCACTCTGGGCGTTTATGGTCGGTGGGGCTGCGTTCCTCGTTTTTCTCTTCGCGCCAGTGCTCGGAGCCATCGCGGATTTTTCTTCGGCTAAAAAGAGATTTCTCATCGGTTTTGCCTACTCTGGAAGCCTATTTGCAACCTTGCTCTATCTTTGCAGTCCGGGCGATGTCTGGTTAGCGGTCGCGCTATACATCAGTACGCAAGTCTGCTTTATCGGTGGTAATGTCTTCTATGACGCGTTTTTACCGCAGATTGCTTCTGAGGATAAGCTTGATTCCGTTTCTGCCAGAGGGTATGCATTCGGATACGTCGGCGGGTCGCTGCAGTTCGGCATCTCATTGGCACTCGTTGCTATGCATGAGAGCATCGGGATTAGCCAAGTCATGGCGGTACGTATCGGCATGGCAATGGCAGGCATCTGGTGGGCAGGTTGGACGGTGCTAACTTTAATAAACTTAAAAGAGGAGAAAACCGAACAAGCACTTCCAGAAAATTACCATAATCAACCGAAAACCCTTGCCTACCTATCCCTCGGTATCAGTCGGACAATCGCAACCGCCAAAAAAGTAGGAAATTTTAAACATCTCTCCCTCTTTGTGATCGCCTACATGGTCTACAATGATGGTGCCCACACGGTCACAAGTATGGCGACAATTTACGGGTCTGAAGAGTTAGAATTGTCCGCAACATCCCTCATGGTGACGCTCCTGCTTGTCCAAGTTGTCGCAATCGGTGGCGCGTTGATATTCGGCAAACTCGCAAGCCATATCGGCGCAAAACGATCTGTAATGGTCTCTTTAGTCCTATGGACGGGGGTCGTCATTTACGGTTACTTTATCCAAACAGCGACAGAATTTTTTGTTCTGGGAATGGTTGTCGGGATAGTGCTTGGAGGCATACAGGCTCTCAGTCGTTCTTTCTACGGCGCGATGATTCCAGAAAGTGCAAGTGCCGAGTTTTACGGGTTCTTTTCTGTCTTTAGCAAATTTTCGGCAATCTGGGGACCCTTTACATTTGGATTTGTTAAACAGATCACCGGAACAGCACGTCTCGCTATTATCTCATTAATGGTTTTCTTTATCGTCGGTTTTATCCTACTCGCCTTTGTAAATGAAGAAAAGGCAAAAGCGGATAGGGATAAGTTTGCATTTTGAATCAAGCCGTCAGCAGTCAGTTATCAGCAATCAGTAAGAGGGTTCTGATGCAGATAAAACAGCCTGTGGTGAAGTTGTAACGAAAGAAGGGACGACACGAAGCCGTCCCTTCCTACGTTACTCTATTGTGGCAAAATCGGCACGTTTCCGAAGCGTACCTACAAATAACTCACGTTAATTCGCTAGCTCGAAAATAATCGGAATTTCAAGGCGCAGGCTATTACCGTCTTGTCCTTCGGGGAAAGACGGGTAAGGCACAGCGTTTTGGACAGCAGCGAGTGCGGCGTTATCAAGCGCATTTGAACCGGACGAATCCGTAACCACTGGGTTCCGAATCGTTCCGTCTTTGAAAAGCGTAAATCGAACCGTCGTCGATGTCCCGTCATCAAGATTCCGCACACGTGGCGGGAAACGCTGCACCTGTTTTATCCGATCGCGTACTGCTTTTAAGAATTCGTTAAATGACTGTTTCGCATCGCCTAAATTGACTGAAGCGAGTTCTAAATTGCCCGGATCGTTGAATTCCACTTGTGCCATTGTCGATCCGATGTCCATTTTCTCAACGATGCTTGTGCTTTCAAACTTCGGTACTTCAAATTTCGGCATCGTTGTAACAATGCTCGCTTGTCGGGACGATGTAAACAGATTTCTGCCGATGCCAGTTGCGCTCGGTGCTATCACAGGACGGGTAGGTACATCATCCGTTGGCAATGTGAAGCGTGCATTGCCCATTGGGATTTTAGCACTCGTCGTGACAGCTCGCCCCTTAGGGGCTTGGAGCTTAGAAAATTTCGGTTGTTTCGGCTTTCGTGTTGTACGCGGCGGCGTGCGCCGTTTCGGTTTCGGTTTTGAATCCTCGACAAGGACACTTTCGAGCTTGTCATCGTTCTTCTCTAACACCGTCTTATGAATAAAGTAGACGGCACCGAAGATAATCGCGACGACATGCAATCCAATTGCAAAACTACTTGCTATCCGGATTGCCTTCCTTTTCCGTTGTTGGGCGGCTACTCGATTTTGCCGCTGAACATCGGCAATCGTCATCATATTCTTCTACTCCCGTTTCCTTTCAGCACCGGAGGGGTGTGCTATATCCGTAATTAGTCTTCATAACTCAGTAACTTATAGCTGCCGTTTTTAACAACCACCGAACCGAGGATCCTCAATTCGCCTTTTTCGCCAGCAGCGTTTTTTAGCATCAAAACGGTACCGCGTAACAGTTGGAACCCTTTATACGTCTCTGTGTCTCCATCAAAGCGGATGGCTACGAATTCCAGATTCTGACCGCCATGACGGGCTATCCACTTTTTCATGCCGATGTTACATTTTTTATTGAGATTCGACCACGCAAAATCACCCGGGAAATTACTTGGCGGTTGACTTGCCGGGAATGCCGGCCATATCCGATCCAGATATTCTTCGCGCTGCACACGCAAACGGTTCAACTGTTCTATGTCTCTGTTATTAAGCGCGTCAACGACCGCCAGGCCGAGTTGACCTGGCGAGTGTAGGGGTTGGGTTACCCAACCCGTGCGATTCGGTTTCTTACAGCCAACCGTACTACTGCTGTAAAGTAACAGCACGGTTAGTAGCAAGCAAGAAATGTGAACTGTCCGTCCACTAATTCTGTGCACTCGTTGTCCACCCTGATAACCAGTTGTTGGACGGACTTACAGCACCGATGAAGTTAACCGGTTCAAAGAACCCATCAGACGGTGGCGCTGCCGCGGAAACTGCATTCGCACCGGCGCCCGGTGTGAAGTTCGGGGCAGTTTTGCTGAACGGTGCGACCAAGCCTGGGTCTGCCTCTTTGTTTCCGTTATCGGCGGCATAACCGGCTTCGTCAAATCCGTCATCGTCCTTTTCGTCGCCGAAATTGGCTTTACCATTTTCAAAGAAGACACTGTTTTTGACGACGAGATCGCCGCCTTCTGCTTGGGCAATGGACGACTCGCCGTCAATGTCAAGTCCGATCTTGTTGAAACCGGTGACAATAAAGTTGGCGTACGTACCAGCAGCACCTTCACGGATCAGCATACCGTTGTCGCTTTCGGATCCAGAAGGATCACCGACGAGCGTTACGTTATAAATCGTTGCAGCGGAACGCGGAGTCGCTTCATTATTTTTGCTGCTGTTATCAACTTCAAACCCGTTATCTGCGTCATCACCATACTGCTGAGCAACCCAGAATTGGCCCTTACCGGTCCAACCGTCTGTCCAGTCAAAGGAGTCGTCACGGGCACCCGTCACGAGGGCATATTTAAGATTGACAGTGCCGCCGAAGAACTCAATGCCGTCATCTTGGTTCATGTGGACTTGGATGTACTCTGCGACTGTACCGGATCCAACACCTTGGAAAGCGATACCGTTCAGCTCGTTATCTGGGCTGAATTCGATACCGGCGTATTCGAGACGGACATAGCGCAGGACACCACTGCTATCAGCAGGATTGTTTCCGCCAAAGGCACCAGTATTGCCTTCTCCGAAGGTTACACCTTGGTTCGTCGGCGCACTACCGTTGATAATCAAGCCGCCCCACTGTCCACGTGCACGACTGCCAATTGCAGCGTCACTTGACATAATAATGGGTGCATCCGCGGTACCGTTTGCCATAATTTTAGAGCCTTGAGCGATAATCAGTGTACCATTGCTCGCCTGCTCACCGAAGATTTCAACACCGGGTTCAATCGTTAACGTTGCCCCGCCTTCAACAAACACGGCACCTTTTAAGAGGTAATCGTAATCCGCTGAAAGCGTTCTGTCGGCATTCAATTTACCTTCAAGAACGACAACTTGGCGACCACCGACTTCAATCGTCTCTTCCATGGAGGCTTCATCCTCGTGATCGTGGTCATCTTCCTCGTCATCACTGCCACAACCGACAAAAGCCAACGCTACGCCAACTGCAAAAATAGCCATTAACTGGAACAGCCAATTCTGAAACAATCCCCGTTTTCCACTGGAAACTGGGGTAGACCCAATATTTAACATTAGTTAACTAAGCTCCTTTTTTGTTTTATATCCCTAACCGCTATTGCGGATAGGCGTTGGTAATCACGGCTCAGCGATCCAAATCGCTATTAATTTTTTTCTGTCGCTATCATAGATTTCCTTGTTATTAAAGGATACTCATAAATTGTTGCAGAAAATTGACAATATTATGATTTTTTTCCACTTTAGGAATGGCTATTGGCTATCGGCTGACCGCTACAGATTGTAACTGACCCCCAATGAGAAAGACCTTCCGATCTTGTACCTAAGATAGTCTGCATCTCCCATTTTGTAGTGAACGTCCGGGTCAAGTAAGTTCTTCGCCGAAAAACTCAACTTAAAATAGTCCGCAACGACTCGACTAAAACTTGCATCCAATTGACCGCGCGCCTGCTCATACACGTCGGGGACACCGTGGTTTCCTACCTCAGAAAGCCTACTTCCAAAGATATTATACGCGATCGCGCTCGAAATACCCCAATTAGGATCTTCATAACCGACAGAGACATTGAAAATGTATGGGCATTGTCCTTGCAGCGGACGTTCGGAAGATGTCTGAATCCCGATTCCCTCCGGCAAGACCACCTGTGAGGAGATCAGCGCAGCGTTGGTATTAATGGAGAAGTTGCTTAAAGCCTCTGTAATAACACCCAAGTTCTGGCGCGCCTCTAATTCTAAACCGTAGTTGTGCGCACCTTCGGCGTTTTCGTAAGTGATTCGGACCTCCGCCTGCGGTTGAACGATCTGCTCAATCGGTTTTTGGAACCGTTTATAGAACGCACTGATCGCCACAACACCACCGATCTGTGGGAAGACTTCCCAGCGGAAATCGAAATTGTCGATCTGTGTCCGCTCCAAATTCGGGTTACCGAGGATAGTTCTGCCGCCCACGAAATCTGTAAATTCAAATGGGGCGAGTTCCCGGAAGTCCGGACGCGTAATCGTTCGAGATGCCGCGAAACGCAAGTTCATCCGCTCTGCGATACGATACGTTACGTTCAGCCCCGGCAACCAATCAAGCGTTTCCAAGTTTGCCTTAATCTCGGTGCGCGTCGCAGCGAACGGATCAAACGTCGTAACCTCCTGCTCCGAAGATTCCAATCGGACACCGCTCATCACCTGCCATTTTGGACTTAGCGGCAGGTCAAGCATCAGGTACCCCGAATAAATGTTGTGGTCAGCGAGATAGTTATCCGTAGAACGCGTCGATTCACGTAACTCAAAGACACGGGGGGCTATGTTTTCGGGTTGGAAGAGTATTTCCGGTGGATCGGATAGTCGCACGATAGCGTCTACTTGGTCGGAAGGTAAGAATCTAAACCTGCGTACATCAAATGTTCGTGCTCTATCTCGTAGCAACCCACCAAATTTGAAAAGTCCATCTGTGCCTACGCGGACCTTCCAGTCAACGCGGGCGTTATACTCATTGTCCTCAAGATCAAAGAAAAATCGACTTCCACTGTGCGTGACATCTCGGAACACGAAACCGTTATCTCTCTCTTCATAGATATTCTCGCGTGTATCCGGTTCATCACGTGAAGCCCGCGAATAGGTGAGCCGCCAATCCATAGATACATTCGGTTGCTCGGGCCCCTCTAACGTCGGTTTGTCAAAGTTGAAATCGTGCGTCCCTGCTAACTGACCAGAGAAGAGTTGGCGCTCAACATATCGGAGGCGTGTACTCATCATATCCGTGTTTCTATCAGCGTTGAAACCTTCCCACGTTCGGATCTCATCTTCTGCGGTATGCGTGAAAAGTGAGCGGAGGTTGACCTGATGTTGTGGAGAAAAACGGAGACTCGTGTTTAGGACTGTCCCCCACTCTACCTCGTTACCTGACCGTTCAACAGCGTATTCGGTCACGCGTGAAAGCTTCTCGCCCAAACCGATCCGATAAGCATTGCGACTCTGAGTCCCATAACTGTGGCTATTGCCGTAAGAGATGACTCCTAAGTAACCGAACTCCTTACCGAAAATGGTATTACTGTTGCCGAGACTGAATTTATAACTTTGGTTGGCGGGTATCGTTATCGGCTCCGGGGACCAAACGTTCTCAAAAGAGCGTCCAAACTCTTGAATCTTTTCCTGTGTAAAACCTGCCGTCGTAAAACGTCCACGTTCACGAATGGGTGTATCGGCTGCCTCATCCTGAATAAGACTCGGCAGCTTCCGGGAACCGTCATCGAACCCTAAAAAATCGAAATCGCCACCCGGATAATCTAAACCCTCTTGTCCAGTTGCTTGAGTATTGAAACCGGTAGACATGGACAAGGACATCGTTAATTCTTCGGGGAAATCTTTAGTGAATACCTGGACGGAGCCGCCAGCAAAACCGCCGGGTTGGTCGGGTGAAAAAGTCTTTACGGTCTGCAAACTTGCAAGCAGGCTTGCGGGGAAAATATCCATCGGTACGACACGCCTGTTCGGTTCTGGACTCGGTATTTCAACGTTGTTCAGGAGTGTATTACTATAGCGTTCACCCAATCCACGTACAAACACATAACGTCCACCAACAATGCTTACGCCTGTTACCTGTTTAATCGCCTCACCTGCAGACGATGCGGGGAGTCGGCTCATCTCTTCTGTACTAATACTGTCCTCAATACCTGAGCTGCGCATCCGTTGTTCAAGCAACCCGCGCTCACTTGTTTGGCTGAGTTGTACCGGCATCTTAATCGCATCAAGTTTTACAACCTGTGGCACCATTAACACCCGAATCGGTTCGGGTGTCTCCCCTGCTTTTACTTCAAATTCAGGAATCATGTAGGTGTTATAAAACTGAGCAGTCGCTTGAATCCTGTAGCGACCCGCCGGTAAGTCCAACGAAAACGCACCTGTTTCATCAGTTGTTACTCGGATCTCGGTATCGGCAACCCGAATTGTAACTTCTGTAAGCGGGACATCCGTTTCACTATCCACGACGATACCGGTTACACTGATGTGCTGTTGTGTTTCATGGCTATCAGCACTTACTTCACAGCACACGAGGAACATGCCGATGATTAAAAGCAACATACCCATACAAAGGTGTCCCCGGAAGGATAGAGATCGCAAACCCATATTATGAAGTCCTCTCATGTTATTTTTTTTATCCTTTTAGGCAAGTTTGAAATCCTCACTACTCCAACGCTAAAAAAATTATAACCCGTGAATGCAACAAAAATGTGTTATTTTTTTGCCAAAAAAATAGAAAAGATTGTACTGCCTACGGTTTTTAAGGCCACTCCCTAAAACAAGATTGTGCTATAATACAATCTCACTGAAAGGAGTTATCTAATGGCCAAACGAAGGAAATTCACCTCCGAGTTTAAGACGGAACTCGTGCTGGAGGTTATCA
>JAJEET010000026.1 GCA_022820835.1 Candidatus Poribacteria bacterium | reverse complement strand
AATGATACTTCAATGGACATGTGCCAAATACGGCAAAACATTATTGAAAGCGGGACAGTGGACAGCCACGACAAAACCTTGTTCGGATTGTGGACACCACAACGAAAATCTAACGCTTTCTGATAGAGAGTGGATATGTCCGGAATGTGGTTCCCACCACGACAGAGACATAAACGCTGCGAAAAACATTTTGCAGGCGGGGATACCCGTGACATAAGCCACGATAATGCCGATCTGATTCGGAATAATCGCCTGCTGGTGGAGCGATAATAAGACGGTAGACGCTTCAGCGAAAACCGCAGTCGCTATGAAACCGAAGCCCCTACCTTTAGGTAGTGGGTGGTATCACCTGTCCAATTATACCGTATGCAGCACTCAAATTCTATATTTTTTTTAATGGCTATCAGTTTAGGCTCGGTTACCATTGGGTCCGTAAACACAAAAAGGGAGTGGTAGAACCACTCCCTTTTGATATATTGCTTGCCCATTGCTTTTAGGATGCCAATGCTGAAATGGCTGAATCTTCGCTGTCGAAATGTTCAAAGTATCTGACGAGTCGATTAAGGACAATCAGGTTTTTGATCTGTTTACCGACGTTAACGACTCCGAGACGGCCCTTTTTACGATTCGTGAGTGCACGCACCTCCATCAGCACGCCGAGCCCCGAGCTATCAATCTTATTAACGTGCTCAAAATTGATGAGGATACAGGGTGGGTCGGATGCCATGATCTGTGGTGAGAGCACTTTCCGTAATTCTGATGTTGCAGGTCCTACTATTTTTCCCTTCGGTTCTACTATTGTTATGCCGTTCTGTTTGCGAACTTTCGTAGTCATGATTTTCTCCTGTTTTATTTTCGAGAACATTCGCGTGTCTTTTTTAGAGTTGTACATTTACTATAAACTTGCATTGAAGTGTTATTTTTATTTGATGTTCAATATCTGCTTTCACTCCATTAGTCTGATATCTGTGTAAAAGGTTCATTTTATTTTCAGTTTTCAGTCGGAATAGGAACATTTGAATTTTCCTTGACAGTCGCTTAAAATCCGTGTTATAACATTAAACTTGAAATATGGCAATTTCTGTGGTAAAATATTTACAATACTTTTGATGAACATGGGTTCATCAGATTTTTGAACTTTAATACTGAAGACGACACACCTCTTGATTTGCACAGCGGGTTCTCTCATATTGGGAGTCTGATGCAAATATGAAGGAGGTGGATGTGAAAACCCGGTAGAAGCAGTCTTGCTTCTACAAACTTAGGAGGTTTTTTTGGCAGTTACAATGAAAGAGCTCCTTGAATGCGGAGTTCATTTTGGACATCAAACCCGTCGCTGGAACCCGAAGATGGCAGAATACATCTTCGCCGAGCGTAACGGGATCTATATTATTGATCTGCAGAAAACGTTACGGATGCTGCAGAATGCTGCGGACTTCGTGCGAGACATCGCTGCGAAGAGAGGTGGCGTGTTATTTGTTGGTACAAAACGACAGTCGCAAGAAGCGGTGCAAGACGAAGCAGGCCGATGTAGTATGTATCACGTGAATCATCGCTGGCTTGGCGGAATGCTTACTAATTTCCAGACGATCCGCCGTAGTATTAACCGGTTGGATAAGTTGGATGCCGATGAAGAGAGTGGACTCTTTGAAAGAATACCTAAAAAAGAGGTGATGAACCTCCGACGTGAGAAAGGTAAACTGAGTAATAACCTCAGCGGCATCAGAGAGATGAAAAGACTTCCGCAAGTCGTCATCGTGACAGATACGCGCAAAGAGCACACCGCTATCGCTGAAGCAAATAAATTAGGGATTCCGATTGTCGCGATTGTTGACACGAATTGTGACCCGGACCCGATTGATTTGCCGGTGCCAGGCAACGACGATGCTATCCGTTCAATCCGTCTTATCTGTTCAGTTTTAGCTGAAGCGGTGATTGAAGGACGTGGTGAAGCCTCAGAAGGTGCTGAGGGTGAGCAAGTATCAGCACAGACCGATGCTGCCCAGCAGGTAAGTGACCCGCAAGTGGCGGAACGGCATGAAGAAGAGGGTGCCACTATACTTGAAGAGGCGGAGTTGTCATCGGAACCCGAAGCGATTGGCGACGGTGACCAACGTCAGCCCCGCGCGCCAAGGCAACGCAAGCGAGGTCGTGCACCCCGGCGACAATCCTAATAAAGGTCATTTGTGCGCGACCGCCTTTTTGAATCTTTTTGAATAAGGTGTCGCGCCATAAATATTGAGCAGATCAGGCACGGTGAAGAATCGTTATCTGTGTAGTAGATTATTATCATGCCTATTGAAAAAATGATTCAGTGGAGGATAGATGGCAATCACAGCAAAGATGGTTAGCGAGCTCCGTTCGCGTACTGGTGCGGGGATCATGGACTGTAAAAAGGTGCTCGCAGAAACCAACGGAAACATTGACGAAGCAATTCAGAGGCTCCGGGAGAAAGGGCTAAAAGCTTCTGAAGTCAAAGCTGGTAGAGCGACTGAAGAAGGGTTAATTATTTCCTATATCCACCCGGGGAGCCGAGTCGGAACGTTAGTTGAGCTGAATTGTGAGACCGATTTCGTCGCGCGAACGGAGCAATTTCAAGAACTCGGTAAAGAGATCGCTATGCAAGTGGCAGCTGCGAAACCGAAATACCTAAAACCTGAAGATGTTCCAGCCGAAGCACTTGCGTCTGAAAAAGCGATCCTCAAGGCACAAGCCGAACAAGAGGGGAAACCCGAACATATCGCTGAACGTATCGTTGAAGGACGTATCTCTAAATTCTATTCGGAGACATGTCTCTTGCAACAACCGTATATTCGCGATACCGATAAGACTATCGAAACACTTGTAAAAGACGCTATCGCCCAATTGGGTGAAAATATCATTGTCAAACGCTTCGTCCTTTATGTTCTCGGACAGTGATAGGACTGAATCGGTTGGTCTTGTGAATATATAGGATTCACACAAGCAGTTTCGGTAATACCCGTCGATAATAGTAGAACTTTGGATAGAAATAATAATATGTACACATCTACCGATAAGTCCGTTCTGTGAGTGTACAGACTGCGGTGGTTCGGTCGTTGTGAAATTTGCTACAGTGGTGATGTTAGAGGCGTGAAAATACGACTTCCATAGTATGCCACGTAGCTGAATGTCGGTCACCCGTTGATATAGAGTCGCGCGGGTGTCCGCAATGTCTTATAGGAAACAAACAGATGCAACAGATACTTCAACAGGCTGAATCCCGGATGAAAAAGACAGTTGAAGTAACAGCGGAGAAATTGTCGCATGTGCAAACGGGGCGCGCAACGCCAGCACTTTTGGACCAGGTCACTGTTACTTACTACGGCACCAAAAGTCCGCTGAGCCAAGTCGGTACCATTACGACTCCCGAACCGCGTCTCCTTGTGATTCAACCGTGGGATAAAGCACTCATTACAGAAATTGAGAAAGCAATCGCACATTCGGATTTGGGGTTCTCAACGAACAACGATGGAAACGTTATCCGAATCTTAGTGCCTGAACTGACAACTGAACGTCGGACAGAGCTTACGAAGGTTGTCCGAAAACTTGCCGAAGAGGGTAAGGTTGCAATTCGGAATATCCGCCGTGATGCCAACGATGCGGTAAAAAAACTTGATGGTGGAGATACCGGAGGCGGTGGCAGAAGTAAAGGCAGAGGTGGCGATAAGAAGAGAGGAAGTACGGATCCAGTACAGCAGCTTACCGATACGTATGTCAATAAAATCGACGAATTGACGGAGGCGAAAGAAGCTGAATTATTAGAAACTTAACCAGTAACCAGTAACCAGTACGCTACGCTTCCAGTAACCAGTTAAGAGGTGTAGGGATAACACAGTGTTTTCTTTAACTGGGAACTGGGAACTGGGAACTGGGAAACAGAAACTATGTTTTGGCGGAGAGCCTTGAGTGTAGTTGTGTTGATGCCATTAATCCTACTCATTATCTATTGGGGGGAGTGGCTCTATGTGCTTGTTGTATTGGTTGCTATGTCAATGATGCAAATTGAGTACTGTCGGCTTGCACAACACTTCACTGAAAAATTAAATCCGGTGATGCCAACACTCTTGACAGGTGTGTTCTGTCTGTTAGCATACTTCTTGCCTTCTTTGACGAGGTCTCTACCTGTCACAGCAGTCACGTTTAGTTTCTTCACTTTCGTCTTTATTTATGTCTTTGCAGAAAGTATCTTTAGAGCAAAAGTTGACGGTGAATTGATCAGGGTTACTCTAAAATTGACCGGAATTTTAACCATCGGTTGGGTATTAGGGTATCATCTTATTTTGTTACGAAATGCCGAACCTGTTGGTCGAGAGTTCATTTTTTTGCTAATCGGAACAGTATGGTGTAGCGATACTGGTGCTTATCTCGTTGGCAGAGCCTTCGGTAAACATAAACTCGGGACCCCTGTCAGTCCTCGGAAAACAGTTGAAGGCACCATCGGCGGATTGGTCGTAGGCACCTTAGTAGGTTTTCTGCTGGGTATACTCCTCTTAAAAGGGACGCTGTCTTGGGTGAACGCCGCTTTTATTGGATTCTTTTTGAGCCTGATCGGGCAACTCGGTGACCTCAGCGCATCGCTTATGAAACGGACAGCCGGGGTCAAAGATTCTGGGGATGTAATTCCGGGACATGGCGGTTTTATTGATCGGTGCGATAGCCTGATTTTTAGTACACCTGCTCTCTACTATTACTGGGAATTGACAAGACATTTGGCATAAGCGAGTACGCAGTTAACAGTTTTGACCAACAACTCGTGCCTTAGTAAAAGTATCGGAGTCGAGTTGTTGATCAAAGTACGTTCGCTTCGCTCACTTTCAGTTATAAGTACAAGAGTCCTCTTAACTTATAATTGTTAACTGAAAGGATTTCGTAGAAATCCGTACTTATAACTATTCATGAAGCAGATCGCCATACTCGGTAGCACGGGTTCCATCGGAAAAAATGCACTCAGCGTTGTTGAAACACATCCTGATCAGTTTAAAGTCGTCGGACTCGCAGCGAACCGAGATATTGATACCCTTGAACAACAGATCCGAAGGTATCGCCCCCTGCTGGCGGCATTGAATGAACACTCTGCAGCAGATAAACTCCGCACACGCATCCGAGACATCAACGGCACAGAGGTACTCACTGGTACACAAGGACTGCGAGCTGTCGCCACCATGCCGCAAGCGGTACAGGTACTGGATGGGATGGGTGGAAGTGCCGGTCTTTTACCAACATTGGCTGCGATTAACGCAGGTAAAGACATCGCTTTTGTTAATAAAGAGGTAATGGTGATGGCGGGAGCGCTTGTCAATGCAGCGGTCAAAGCCAATGACGTTAACTTAATACCGATAGATGGTGAAATGAGTGCTATTTTCCAGTGTTTGGAAGGCGCGCGCGATAGACAGACAGAGATCCATCGACTTCTGATTACCGCATCCGGCGGACCGTTCCGAAAAGTACCGAAAACGGACCTCCATTCTGTGACCCCCGAGCAGGCACTGCAACACCCGAATTGGAAGATGGGAAAAAAAATCACAATCGATTCCGCAACGATGATGAACAAAGGGCTTGAAGTTATCGAAGCGAAATGGTTATTTAACATAGAACTCTCAAAAATAGACATTGTTGTCCACCCGGAGAGCATCGTCCACTCTATGGTGGAATGGACAGACGGTTCCACGCTTGCCCAATTAGGTCCAACAGACATGCGTATTATGATTCAATACGCTTTGAGTTATCCGCGTAGGCTTTCCGCTCCGGTGCCACGTTTAGATTTACAGGAGGCGCGGACTTTAAACTTTGAACCGGCTGACTTTGACAAATTCCCGTGTCTCTCGCTCGCGTATACTGCTGCAGAGGTTGGGGGAACGCTCCCTGTCGTCCTGAGCAGTGCTGATGAAGTCGTCGTCGCTGCGTTTCTTGACGCTGAGATCGGGTTTATGGATATACCGGCGATTCTCGGACGTGTAATGGATGAGCATGTTGTGACTGCGGAACCGTCACTCTCGGACATCCTTGAAGCCGATCAGTGGGCAAAAATGACGGCTCGCTCACTGATAAAAAATCACTCACAACCAAATAAAATAGTGGTGGGTTGAGGTGTGAAACCTCACTCGTAAAATAAGGATAATAAACATGGAATTCTTCTTCGAGCTAATAAACTCGTTCCTTCCGCACTTCAGGACGGTGTTTCTTGCAATTGTTTCTCTCGGTTTTCTTATTTTTATCCATGAACTTGGTCATTTTTATGCCGCAAAACGGTGTGGTATCAAAGTAAACACTTTTTCGATCGGTTTCGGTCCCAAAATTTTTGGGATTCAGCGAGGTGAGACAGAATATAAAATCTCCCTGTTACCATTTGGTGGCTATGTGCAGATGGAAGGTGAGAACCCGAGCGAACAGACCGGTGCCCCCGGCGAATTCGCGAGTGCTTCGATCGGCAATCGCGCCTTCGTTGTCGCAGCGGGGCCCATTATTAATCTTTTATTTGGTGTTTTAGCTTATTCGCTCGTCTTCGCGACTGGATTTGATAGAGATGATACCCGGCTAATCGGTGCCTTGACAGGCATGCCACTTACTCAGGAGGATACGAGTGAGGATACGGATGAGGATACAAATGAGGCTACGGTTCAAATAGGATGGGTCGCTGACAATGGGCCGGGGGCAGTGGGGGGCCTTATGCCCGGCGACATACTTGTTTCAATCAATGGGGATCCAATCCGTCATTGGTCCACGTTTGAAATCGGAGTTGGCACGAGTCCTAATAGGGATCTTGAGCTTGTTGTGGAACGGGATGGCAGGCACCAGACGCTTACTGTTAAACCGGAGGCTGTACCGGGGGGTATCAGAGGTGATATTGGTAAAGTTCGGGTCAGCATGGGGCACGAAACAGTTGTCAGTAAGGTCAGAGAAGGGAGCCTCGCTGCGCAAGCCGGGATTCAGCAGGATGACCTCATTGTAAGCATCAACGGCGAAAACTTCTATGGAGTCCCAGACTTCAGCTACGAGGTCTGGGCCCTTTCTGCAGATTGGGTCGACGAAAAATATAAAGCACTGTATAAACAGATCAACGAAAATCGAGACGCTTTGACGCTCGGTATTTATCGTGGGGATGAGCAATTAACGTTAGAGATACCGGTCGAGTGGCGTGTGATTGCAAGCGTCCTAGAAGGAAGCCTCGCCAAAGCAGCTGGCATTCGGAATGGAGATGTCCTCCTTAAACTTAACGGAGCACCGATAGATGGGACGACGCTCTATACACAACTTAGGACAATGGCAAACCATCCGATTGAAATTGACTTGATGCGGGATGGCGACCTGAAAACAGTCACTCTTGCAAGTGAGACAGAAAGTTCAGAAACAGAGACAAAGGGAGTGATGTTCGGGTTGATGTGGCGGACCACCCTCAGCGGGATGCAGCTGGCACCCAAAATGGCACCGCTACCAGAATATGGTATCCTCGCCGGGTTCGGAAAAGGGCTTGAAGCGTCGTGGTTGACCTGTACAGCTATCGGTAGAACGCTGCAAAAGTTGATCCGTGGCGAGGTATCCCCAAAACAGCTTGCGGGTCCAATCGGCATTACAAAAATGACAGGGAGTATATTTAACAATCTCGGTTTGAGCAGCTTCATCTTTTTTGTAGGGTTTATCAGTATTAACCTGGGTATCGTCAACCTGTTGCCGATACCGATCGCTGACGGTGGTCACTTGCTGTTCTTTGCCGTTGAGAAAATCCGTGGTAAACCGATGCCACGCAGGGCACAAGAGATCGTCCAACAAGTCAGCATTGTCTTTCTGATTGCGTTTTTTCTCTATATCACTTGGTTTGATGGTATGTCCTTGATTTATGATTAGCGAGTACGCCGTTAATAGTTAACAGTTGTCAGTACGATTTTTTTCTACGAAAAAATCTTTCAGTCATCAGAAAGAGATGTTGGGATTACCAAAAACCTCTTGTCTGATAACTGCGTCCTGAAAGGCGTACTCGCCGTACTGTTAACCATTAACCACCGATAGGCATAGGGAAAAATGGATACTGATGACCTTAGAAAATCCTATATAGAAATAGTCGCAAGTGTGAGGGAATATATGGAAGAACAACTTCAACTCGGCTTTTCAGAAACAGAGCTGCGTGAACCAGAAAAGAAATTGCCGTATGCGGATTTTGACCTACCGAGTCTAACTGCAGACGCTGAGGGTTGCACCAGGTGTGCGCTGCATGAGACACGGAATAGTGTTGTCTTTGGTGTCGGAGACACGAGTGCTGACCTCATGTTCATCGGTGAAGCACCGGGTGCTGATGAGGATCAACAAGGAGAACCTTTTGTCGGCAGAGCAGGTCAACTGCTAACACAGATCATTGAGGCGGGGATGAAACTTAAGCGATCAGATGTTTACATCGCGAATATACTCAAGTGTCGTCCTCCCGGTAACAGGAATCCCGCACCGGACGAAGTTGAAACCTGTAGCCCTTATTTAATCCGTCAGATAGAACTGATTCAACCGAAGGTAATTGTTGCACTCGGCAGCTTTGCAGCGCAGATGCTGCTCGGCACAAAAACAGGTATAACGAGACTTCGCGGTGAATTCCATGATTGTAATGTCGTTGGACTTAACTTCCCGCCACATAAGAAACCGCCAGTTGTTATGCCGACCTTTCACCCAGCATACCTCCTCAGGAACCCAAATGCCAAGCGCGATGTATGGGAAGACATACAACAGGTCATGGCTGTTTTGGCAGATGGATAGAATACTGAAAACTGTTAACTCATTATGCGTTATGCAAACGTTGCTTTTCCGCTATCAGTGAATCAGGTGTTTACCTACAGTGTACCGTCTCGGTTGGATGCGGTTTTGCAACCCGGTGTCCGAGTGTTAGCACCGTTTCGCAGGGCGAAACAGGAAGGCGTTGTCGTTGAACGGCTTAACGAAACCGACCTCGCGCCCGATCTCATCAAAAATGTCTCCGCATGCCTTGATGAGACGCCGATGTTATCCGGTGAGATGCTTTCGCTTACGAAATGGATGGCGGACTATTACGTCTGTCCGTGGGGGATCTCGCTTTTCTGTGCCGTCCCTGCTGCCGTGCGAACGGAAAAAAAAGAGAAGATACGACTTCTACCGCAAGCCTCTCCTCCGAGCGGAAAAATTCAAAAAAAAATCGTTGATCTTTTAGAGGTTGAAGGCGACCTGTCTGTAAATCAACTTGCCAGGCGCATAGGCATGAGTCCGAAGGATCTCCGGCCGAGGATCACAGCACTCCTTGAAAAAGAAATCGTTACACTTGACGTTACCCATAAACCGAAGGCTACCACACAGGTTACCACAGTTGCCTCTTTATCCTTGTCGCAGACTGATATTGAAGCGGAGATTGTGCAACTCAAGGGCGACATGGACTGTGATACGCCGCTTTCTTCTCATCGCTATCATGCTGGTGATCTCAAACGAGCAGAAGTACTACAACTCCTACTTGAAGAAGGCTCTCCTTTAGCGACTGCAGACTTAGCGAAACGGGTGGGGGCAAGTGTTTCGATCTTACGTCCCCTTGAAAGACGCGGTATTATTCATATTAAGCAGGCACAAACAGTGCGCAATCCGATGAGTTCCGAATCGGTCGCGCCGACGCAACCGTTACGTTTAAATCCGCCACAATCCGCAGCGTTGGCAGAAATTCGGAAAACACTGTCATCACACGCTGCGTTGGCTGCTACCGATGGGTATAGTCCACTTACTTTTCTACTCCACGGCGTAACAGGAAGCGGAAAAACTGAGGTATATATGCAGGCGATGGCAGAGGTGCTTGAGAAAGGCAGATCCGTCATTGTGTTGGTCCCAGAGATTTCGCTCACACCGCAAACTGCATCTCGATTTATTGGACGGTTTGGAGAACGGGTTGCGTTGCTACATAGTCGCCTAAGTGACGGTGAACGCTATGACCAGTGGCACCGTATCCAAAAGGGTGAAGCCGATATCGTTATCGGCCCCCGCTCCGCTATCTTTGCACCCGTTCAAAAGCTCGGAATGTTGATTATAGATGAAGAACACTCGGATTCCTATAAGTCGGATACTGCCCCGCGCTACCACGCACGCGAAGTGGCACAAAAACGGAGCGAACTCTCGAACTGTCCGGTCATATTGGGGAGTGCCACGCCGTCGCTTGAGAGTTTTCATCAGGCACAGAATCGGAGTTATCAGCTGCTAAACCTACCGAATCGCGTGTTTGATAGAAAAATGCCCGATGTTCACGTCGTCGATATGCGCAGTGAATTAAAAAAGGGAAACCGAACGATCTTTTCGGATCTCCTCCGAACCTCTATTGAAGCGAGTCTCCTTCGACAGGAACAAATTATTCTATTTCTGAATCGACGTGGACATTCAACTTACGTTTTTTGTCGAAATTGTGGTTATGTTGAACAGTGTGAAAACTGCTCAATCTCATTGACCTATCACCGTCAAACGCGGCAGCTGACGTGTCACCACTGCGGGAGTACACGTTCTCCACATCAGACGTGTCCACAGTGTGGTAGTGAAGCGATCCGTTTTTTTGGTGCCGGAACTGAAGCCGTCGAACAAGAAGCCCTAAAAGTGTTTCCGAATGCACGTGTGATGCGGTTTGATGCGGATTCAACCGCTCGAAAAAACGCGCATCAACAGATTCTGGATGCGTTCAAACAACAGAAAATTGATATTCTGATAGGCACTCAGATGGTGTCAAAGGGATTGGATTTTCCGAATGTCACACTTGTTGGGGTTATCGCGGCAGATACCGCTTTGAACCTACCTGATTTCCGAGCGAGTGAACAGACGTTCAGCCTCCTGACGCAGGTCGCAGGACGGTCCGGGCGTGCCGAGCTGGAAGGTCGGGTTATACTCCAGACCTATATGCCTGAACACTACTGCATAAAATCGGCACAGCAGCATGATTATATCGGCTTCTATGCACAAGAAGTAGAGGCGCGTGGTGCTTTGCGCTATCCACCGTTCTCACACGTCGCCTCGCTCCTACTTCGTGGTAAGGACGAGAAAGCGGTAATTGAGGGTGCTCATACGGCGCGAGAACAACTTGAAATTTGGCAGGAGGAACAAGCGGCTTCTGATACTGAACCAGCAACGATAGAGATTCTCGGTCCCGCACCGGCACCACTCACGAAAATAGAAGGCAAGTTTCGGTGGCATCTATTGCTTCGAAGTGCTTATCCTGAAAAAATGAGTCAACTCCTTAAACGTTTCACGGACGAAACACCGTCCACAATATCAAAGGCTATTGAATTTGTAGTGGATATTGACCCAACGAATATACTCTAATGGCTATTGGCTTTTGGCTTTCGGCTGTCAGCCATAAGAGGTTTTTGATTAAACTAACCTCTCTTTGCTGACTGCTGACTGCTGACTGCTGACTGCTAATTAACAGAAGTCCTCTTTGCTGACTGCTGACTACTGTCAGCTATCAACTAATTACAAGGAATTAAGAATACATGGGTAACCAGATATTTGAAAAACTTGACGATTCAGACTTACTTGCACAACGTCCGATCCTGGTTTTTGCGGCGGATCCACTTGCATCCGCTGGCATTAAAGGACTCGGACAGGTGCAGCACCCGAAACCGCACTACCGTACACATGCAGAGTTTTTGCAGCTGCAACGCGATCTCGTTGAAGACGGGCAGCTTGACGGTCTCTTAATGACCCCTGCTGACGCGGAAACACTTGCACTTGAGGAAAATCTGTTTGAGGATACATCGATCACGCCGATCGTCCGAATGAACTCCGAAACGGCCATCTGGAACCCGCGGTTCGGCGTCTACACGTCACGTTTGTCGATGCCGTTTCAGACGGTATTTCCAGAAGACATGCAACGCTATTGTGAGGCACTCATCGGTCCCGCGCTCGAATGCAAGGTTAACCTTGGCTTGTATTCCATCACACTCAACAACGACCCAATCGCCGATGAGAAGATGTTGCAGGCTTATGTGCAATTCGCACATGTTGTCGGTGAGATAGAGGGGTTTGATCATCTTTTAGAGGTGTTTCTACCGAACATTAAATTGCCCGGAATGGATGATGAGAAGCGTGGTATGTACGTCGCTGATTCTATCGTCCGGACGATGAGTTACCTCCGTAAACATCAACGTCCGCGCTTTATCAAAACCGCGTATACCACTGCCGAGGTTTGGAATGAGTTGTGTCAATTTGATACGACGTTGGTTATCGGTGCGTTAGGGGGTCCGCGTCAGAATGCGCGTAGTACTTTCGCTTTGGCGCAGAATGTTGTCAGCAACGGTGGACGTGCGATCCTGTTCGGACGCACGATTTTCGGTGAAGATGACCCAATCGGTTTTGTGCAATGTCTGCGTCGTGTTCTTGATGGAGAGGAAGACGCACAGACCGCGCACGCATCGTATCAGAAGTTGTTACGCGGCTCGCGTACGGTAGGGGTTGGGTAAGGCAACCTCTACAGCAGGAGATTTTCAAATGCAAGACCAGTCGTTAGAAAAGCCTCGTATTCTCCTGCTCCTTCCGACTCGCACGTACCGTGCGACCGACTTCCTTGAAGCCGCTCTGCAACTCAATGTTGAAGTGGTTGTCGCATCTGAAGAGGCGGCGACAATGAGAGAACTCTCACCGAGGCATACACTTGTACTCGACTTCAGCACGCCAACCGTCGCGACCCAAGCCATTCTTGAATTTAACCGTACATATCCGCTCACAGCTATCGTCGGTGTCGATGATGATACAACACTCCTCGCTACAATCGCGTCGGAGGCATTAGGGCTTCCGCACAATCCTGTTGCCTCAGCAAAAGCAACACGCGATAAATATCTTTTGCGAAAGACATTAGCGCAGAAAGGCGTATCGGTGCCTGCTTATCAACGTCTCTCTATCTATGACGATCCTGCTGAAATTGTGGGCGTTGGGTTTACCGATCCGTGTGCTTCAGAAATGCGGGTCGGTTTTCCGTGTGTTATCAAGCCTCTGTCCCTTTCCGCTAGCCGCGGGGTCATCCGTGCGGACACCCGCACTGAATTTATTGATGCTTTCCAACGGACAACGAAACTCCTACACGCTTTACGCAGTGCTGACGAGATCAGCTCTTCAGCGGAACATCCGTCGCAATATTTGCTCGTTGAGGACTATATTCCGGGGATAGAGGTGGCGCTCGAAGGTATTTTATTAGACGGTCAACTTAAGACGCTGACGATCTTCGACAAACCCGATCCGCTTGAGGGACCTTTTTTTGAGGAGACGCTCTATATTACGCCGTCCCGTCTGTCTGTGGATATCCAAACGGCATTACATCGCGCGACAGCAGAAGCCGCCGATGCGTTAGGGCTGCGACACGGTCCTGTCCACGCTGAACTACGCTACAATGACGCCGGAGCACATCTCATTGAGATCGCTGCCCGAACAATCGGTGGACTCTGTGCCAGAACTTTGCGATTCGGAACAGGTATGTCGCTTGAGGCGCTCGTCATCCGACACGCTATTGGGGAACCGGTGGAGACTTTCCAACGTGAGCAACGAGCGGCGGGTGTCATGATGATTCCTGTGCCAAAAGCCGGCATCTTAGGAGAAGTACGCGGCGAAACAGCAGCGTATCGCGTGGAAGGGATCGTTGAGGTGAACATCACGATTCCAATCGGTGGTGAAGTTGTTCCGCTGCCGGAAGGCGCGCGCTACCTCGGTTTCATCTTTGCCCGTGCTGAGACACCAGAGGCAGTCGAAACTGCATTGCGGGATGCACACCGACGACTAAAGTTTGTAATTTTACCGTAGGGAGCGATTGGCAGATGTCGGGTAATGCCTTTTTGACGAAACTATGCCCTGTGATACTGACTATTGTTGCAGTTCTTTTGTGGACAGGACGCACTGAAGCGGATGAACCCCTGTTTTCGGAAGTGACAACCGCACTCGGTTTCTCACAAACGGTGTCAACTTGGCCGCCCGGTACGCACGAACTACCAGAGGTAATGGGAGGCGGGATCGCACTATTCGACTATGATGATGATGGCGATCTGGATGTCCTGCAAATCCGATTTCCCCCACCCGGAAAAGTGAATTCTCCCGCACCGAACCGGCTTTTTCAGCAACAACCCAGTGGTATGTTTATTGACGTGACGGAAGCAGCCGGTATTGGACACACCGGATACGGACAAGGGGTCGCAGTCGGTGATGTGGATAACGATGGCGATCTGGATGTCTATGTGACGAACTACGGTCCGGACGCGTTTTACCGAAACAACGGCGATGGAACGTTCACTTTGGAAGATATAGGGGTTTCAAACAACAGTTGGGGTACATCCGCGACTTTTGGCGATTATGACAGGGACGGCGACCTTGACCTCTATGTAACTAATTACGTTCAGTTTGCGTTAGAGACGATCTGTCGCGGGAAACATAGCGCGCCGGATTACTGCCATCCGAGTGTTTTTGAACCGGCGACGGATCAACTGTTCCGAAACAATAACGACGGCACTTTCACGGATGTAACACAACAGGCAGGCATCGCCGAAACGTCCGGCAGAGGGCTCGGTGTGGTCTGTCTCGATCTAACCGGTGATGGTTGGGCAGATTTTTATGTCTCCAACGATGGTGAGGCGAACCATCTCTGGGTCAATCAGACCGACGGCACTTTCACTGAGGAAGCCATATTGCGCGGGCTGGCGTTTAACACCTACGGACAACCTGAAGCGAGTATGGGTATCGCTGTCGGTGATGTCAACAACGACGCACAACCAGACCTATATGTAACGCATCTGTTTGGTGAGACGAACACGCTCTATATCGCTTCTAACGACTCTGGGTTCATTGACATGACTGAAGTGGCAGGCTTCGCAGGGATCGATCTACCTTTTACGGGTTTCGGATGCGGATTTCTCGATTTTGATAACGATGCTGATCTCGACATCGCGCTCGTCAACGGACGCGTAAGACGCGACGATATTTTGGACGGCGCAGAGATTGGCGAATTTTGGAACTTTTACGCCGAACCGAACCTACTTTTCCAAAATAACCGTCAGCCGTCAGCTATCAGCCATCAGCCATCGGATAAAGAGCGTAACTTTAACCGAAGCCTCTTTACTGACGGTTTCCGACGGTTTCCGACTGTCCATTTTAGCGATGTAAGTGCCCGCGCACCTGACTTCACAAGACGCATTGAAGTGAGCCGCGGGATGGCTCTCGGTGATATTGACAAGGATGGCGATATTGATATGGTCGTGAGTAACCACGATAACCGACTCCGTTTTTTCCGAAACGATGCGCCGCCCTCGGAGCATCACTATCTTTTCGTGCGTGCAATCACCGAAAACCGAGACGCATACGGTGCAGAAGTAACACTTCAAACAGAATCACGCACATTGACTGGCTACGTGCTACCCGGTGCAGGTTATCTCAGTAGCAGCGATCCGGTTGTGCATTTCGGGTTGGGAATAACCAGTGAAATCGAGGCAATTGAGGTGCGATGGCAAGACGGAAACCGTGAAAGATTTCAGGGGACACCTGCGAACCGACGTATAACGGTGTCTCAGGGTGAAGGAGTGTCGTTTTGAAGACATTATCTCTTTTGCTTCTCCTTCTGTTAATCAACGGTCTTGCCTCTGCGAAAGGTGAGGTTGATATTCCGCAGCCTGCTGATCTTGGTTTGGTTGAAGAGAAACGGCTCTTGAAGGCGGTTGAAACAGCACAAAAAGCCGTTCGGAATTCTCCTGATGATGCGGAGGTCTGGGGACAATTGGGACACGTCTATCTCAGCCACCGTTGGGAGGTACCGGCGATAGCGTGTTATCGTCGCGCGAACACCCTTGCACCTGATGAATTTCGATGGCTGTATTTTCTTGGTCGTTTGACGACACGGCGCGACCCGGTAGCGGCTGTGAAATATCTTAACCGTGCACTCACCTTAAACGATGCTTATGCCCCCGCACATCTCTATCTTGCCTCCGCGCTCCGTGTTTCGGGGAAATTTGATAAAGCACGGCAACACTTAGAAAACGCCAAGGGGCTCCAACCGGACAATCCGTTCTCCGAACTCTGGCTCGGTGAAATTGCGTTCGCGCAACGACAGGTGGAGCTTGCCAGAACGCATCTGGAGAACGCACTCCGTCTGAACCCGGACCAAAGCGAGGCACATGCACTCATGGCGCAAATCGCAACCGTACTCGGCGACAAGGAGACAGCGAAAAAACATGCACAAGCGGCGCGAAAACCGACCCGACACAATGCGTTATCCGATCCGTTCTGGTGGGATGTGCTTCGTGCTGGTGTCACAGCACCCCTGTACGCCGAACGCGGTAGACGTTATATGGCAAAAGGAAATTATGTAGATGCCGTTGCCGAATTTGAGGTACTGATTTCACGGACACAAAAGGATATTGACGTATGGCTCGACTATGGCGTTTCACTCCTTCATTTAGAAAGATATAACCAAGCGCGCGCAGCACTGGAACATGCACAGATGTTACTTGGTAGCGATGCAGACGTTCGTAAGGAGAAGAAACCGTATGAGATCGCCTATCTACAGGCACAGACATATAACTATATCGCGCAAGTCTACTATGAAACTGGACAAACCGATGCGGCAATCCTAACTACCCAAAAGGCGATCCAACTATTCCACAACACTGTCGGAAAAGCACAGCCAGTTGACAAAACCCGTGATTCGGAATATACCGCATTTTTTGCGAATGTCCACGCGAACCTTGCGGTGGTTTATGAAGGGATCGGACAACTCGATCAGGCGATCGCACAGTATCAAAAGGCACTTGAATTGGTGCCTACGAAAAGTGCGTTACATCGGGATATCGCTGGTGTTTACTGGAAAATGCGGCGTTATACTGAGGCGGAACCGCATTACAAGACAGCTATCACCAATGGCGCAACTGAGGTACAAGCGGTCTATAGACTTGGACTCATCTTGTTGAGGAAAGGAGATTACGAGGCGGCGATCGCACAGTTTGAGAAGGTTATTGAAATTGATGAAGCGCACATCCGTGCTTATGAAGCGGTGGGTATCGCGTATGAGGGACTTGGGGATGTTTCGGCTGCGATTGGTGCGTTTGAACAGGTGTTGCAGTTGGAACCGGATAGCAAGAATGCATCGGAAATGCTCAAGAAACTCCGTGAAAGGAAATAGGACGTGGGAAAGATGGAAGATTGGAAGGACGGTGGCACTTCCGCCACGCTTCTAACCTTCCAGTCTTCCAATCCTGTAACCGATCTCGCGTTTGTTCTGGTCTAATAACTATCTTTGAGATGTCCCCAGATCGTTGGGAGTTTGTTTGCGGGTTCAACAGCGGTTGCCAACGGCGTAAGGAGTCTGGCATCACCGATTGCGGAGTGATCGCAGCCGGCACCGTCGCCACCGTCACCCATAACGATTGTCAATTCTTGAGCACCTGTCGGAATCTCAAATTCGACTTTGAGTGCGTCAACATTTTCACCATCCACAGTTCCCTGAAGCGTCTCGGATGCGAAGACCTCTGTCCCGTCGATGGAAAAAATGAAATCGCTGCTGCCTCCGTGGCCGCAGTCTCCTGGGTCCTTTTCATCGGACATGCCGACGTATCCCTCAAATTTGACGTAATCGTCGCCGGTGAGGTCATAAACAAGCGTGCCAACGGAGTGTGCTCCGAGACCGCGCTCGAAATAGGTGCCACCAATTACGATGTGGTTACGAGTACCGGGTCCTTCACCAATAGTGACATTATCTGTATCCAGTGGACCACCCCAACCTGTCCATTCGGCTACGGGGTTTTTCGGAATAAGTCCACAATCATTCGGGACAGGTTGATTTCCACCGATTAAAGCGAGATAGATAACGCCGTTGCGTGTGTCGTCTTCAACGACTTCATCGTAATCGTTCTGAACGCCGACATCTTCCGAGGATACCTCTTGAATAGGTTTCGCGCCGTCGCCATCAAGGTTTGTACAGTCGCTTTTCGCAGCGTGGACGCTGAACGCGAGTGCGACAGTGAGGAGTACACTTAAAGCAAATAGGATGTTATGTTTCAATGTTCTGAACCTCCATTTTTTCATCAAAAGTATTCAGTTCTCAGCAATAAGTCAAGTATCTCTACCCAATGGTGGGACATTAAAGCATCGCGACCGGAGATCGCCGCTAACATGAAAACTGAATAAATATGGTTTGTGTAAGGACACTGAACAGTGATAACAGTGTCCAAACAATAGTTATAATAAAATAAATCGCATAAAATTGCAAGAAGAACCTGATTTAGAGAAAGTTTCGTTAGCACATACAACGAAGGATTTCCAAATCAGGTTTGAGTTTGGACAGCTACTTCAAGCGTAGGTGGTCTTTTGATCTCTAATAACTATTTTTGAGATGTCCCCAGATCGTTGGGAGTTTGTTTGCGGGTTCAACAGCGAGTGCTTGCGCGTTGAGGAGTTTGGCATCGCCGATTGCGGAGTGGTCGCAGCCCGCACCGTCGCCACCGTCACCCATGATGATTTCGAGTTCTTTAGCCCCGGAGGGGATGTCAAACTCTACTTTGACGGCATCGACGTTATTTCCGCCATCAGTACCTTGAAGGGTCTCAGATTTGAACATTTGTTTCCCATCAACAGAAAACACAAAATCACCGCTACCGCCATGTCCGCAGTCTCCCGGATCTTTTTCGTCCGACATACCGACGTACCCCTCAAACTTAAGGTAGTTATCACCGGTTAGATCGTAAACGACTGTGGCAATAGAATGGCTTCCGAGTCCACGTTCAAAGTAGATACCGCCGATAACGATATGGTTGCGGGTTCCAGCACCTTCACCGATCGTGGCGTTATCTGTATCTATGGGGCCACCCCAACCGGTCCATTCGGCTTCTGGGTTCTTCGGAGAAAGTCCGCAGGCGTTCGGTTTCGGTTGGCTCCCACCGATAAAGGAGAGATAGGTAACGCCTTTCCGTTCGTCTTCTTCAACGACTTCATCATAGTCGTTCTGAGTTGCATCGGCTTCTTTACCGACCTCTTTGATGGGTTTCGCGCCGTCGCCATCTATATTTTCGCAATCGTCTTTGGCTGCGTGGACACTGAAAGCCAGTCCAACGGTAAGCATAATAATTAAACAAATATTAGCAAATTTCAATTTGTTGACCTCCTTATGTTTTACATTCTGGCGAAAATTCTTAAATGAGATTCTCGACAATTGTATGTTCCAAATAGAACACAGGTGCTGTGTCTAAAGTTACACCGCTTTAACATGAAGGGTGTCTTCATCCGCACGGTTGTATTCGTAAAGTTCGTCGGCTGCGAACACGATATCCAATTCGCGCTGAGCGTTCCTCCGGGAATCCGATGCGTGTACAACATTATGCGTTATATCTACAGAGAAATCGCCTCGGATGCTTCCGGGCTGAGATTTCTTTGGATCGGTTTCTCCGTTAAGGATGCGCACCAGTTCTATCGCGTTCCGCCCTTCAATAGCCAGGGCAATAATAGGTGCCGATGTCATGAATTCGATGAGGACATCGTAAAATGATTTCCCGTAATGGACAGCGTAGAGTGCTTCTGCTGTGATACGCGGAAGCTGCAGTAGCTTCATCGCGGCAATCTTGAGTCCTCTGCGTTCGTAGCGAGCAATAATTTCACCAACTAACCCACGTTGAACGCCATCCGGTTTGATCAAAACCAGTGTCTGCTCTATTTCCATGGTCCCTCCATATCAACTTTGCACGCGCTGCGACAGCACATTCAGCGGTACAGGCATTCAAGGCTTGACAGCAAGCCTTTTTAAGTATACCATAAAATAAGTATACCATAAAATCACGGTTTTTGCCAATTTATTTTTTTCAACCAAGCTAATGGAGATGGCTATGTATAATAAACTCGGAGAAGCAGTGCTAAAAACAAATGAACGCATGGAAGTCGGTGTTATTACCGCCCCTGACGAGCGTCATGCCGAAGAGGTGAAACAGTTCCTTGGACACAAGGGAGGGAACTGGGAGTGGCATATTGAGCGGTGCGTCATAGAATCGCTTGATGCTTTGGAGACGCGTTTCTATGTCGGGAAAGTCGATGGCAGCATCATTACCAATATCATGACGGTCGAGCATCAAGGCATCGGTATTTTGGGGCACGTGTTTACGATGCTGGATCAGCGTAGAAACGGTGCATGCAAAGGCGTGATGGCGTATCAGATGGAGGATTTTCGGCAGCGGAAGGGACGTGCACTCTACCTCGGCACGGGATACGATAGCCATCCGTATTACATTTACCACGGTTTCGGGTTTGAAAGTGTGTTTCCGAAGTCCGGTTTCATGAATTATTATGTGGACGCTGATTTTGAAGAACGTTACTTCGCGCCTGCACCTACGCAACCGAAACCCGTTGAATGGCACGATTGGCCGAAAGTCACTGCGTTATCAGGGATTGTCAATGGAGAGGCACTCCGGAGTCTGATATGGAACGTCTACGGTCCGACAAATATGGAAGGCGGTTTTCTGAGCTTCAAGCATGACTTAGAGACAGAGAATGTCTACGAAGATGCGAAGCTGCTGATTACGTCGGACGGTGCGATTGTCGGGTGGGCAACTGTGAGTCGTGATACACGCTGGCGACCCGCGACAGCAGTGTTGGACCTCTTTTTTCATCCTAATTTTGTTGACGAGGTTCCCGCCTTGCTTTCGTCAGTCGCATTCCCTGAGGTGAAGGTGCAGTGCTATGTTGATAGTGGTGCTGAGAAGAAGGCAAAGGTTTTAGAGACTGCCGGATTCACCTGTGAGGGACAACTCAAAAACCAGTTTGCATACAGCGGACAGGATTACGACGTTTTGCTTTTTGCACGAGGATAAACTTCCGAATATTTCGGCATCGCGCGGTTGCGACGTTCTAAGAAGTCTTCAACATCGTTTGCTTCTAAAGCCCGTCGGAAATCCTCCACATTTTCTGCCAAGATCGCAGCGCGATGCAACTGCTCAAGGTGTTGTAAGTCATCTATTGCATCCAATGCGGGTTTGAAGGTCTGCGCGGCATCAGCTCCGAATCGGATTTGTAGGGCTTCAAGAATATGTTCGCTGGGACTTTGTTGTGATCTTAGCCAAGATTCAATAATAGCAATGGAATATTTCTTCATGGTTTCCTCCAAAGTGATATTTGAAATTGTTTCTGGTATGTCTACGGAGGCGTTAGCATTGCGGCGATGTCTTCGGGTAGGCTCACGTCGGGCACCTGTTCAAAGTTTACGATGCTTCTATTGGTGTGGTAGAGTGAGTTGGTTCCGTCTTTGCCTATAATTTTAGCGACAGTCAAGTCTAACCTCGCTTTTTCCCATTGTTGCAGCCGCGACCATACTACACCGCGATTGTAATATGCCTCGGAGTAATTCGATTTCAGTTCAATTGCTTTATTTAAATCTTCATTAGCACGCGCGAGTTCACCTTTGACGAGGTAAACGAGACCACGATTGTTATAGGCTTCAGCAAGGTCTGGTTCGAGTTGTATCGCCTTGTTATAGTCTTGTAGGGCGCGCTCCAGTTCACCTTTGCCATAATAAGCATAACCGCGACCGCCATAAGCATTGGCAAATTCCGACTTGAGTGCTATCGCTTTGCTAAAGTCTTTGATGGCAAGATCAGCTTGGTCCTTTTTGTTGTAAACCACCCCTCGGTTGTTATATGCCTCCGCATAGTGAGGTTGTAGTTCAATCGCTTTAGTATGGTCTGTGATAGCACGCTCAAATTCACCCGTATGCTCGTAAGCGACACCGCGATTGCAATAGGCTTCGGCGAGTTCAGGATCCAGTTGTATTGCCTTGTTATAGTCTTTGATAGCGAGGTTCGCTAAGCCTTTTTTGACATAGGCGTTACCGCGATTGCTATAGGCGTGCGCGAAATTTGGTTGCAGTTCTATAGCTTTTGTAGTGTCATCAAGGGTCTGATCGAATTCGCCTTTCTCGCGATAGGCAATCCCGCGATTGTTGTATGCTTTGGCAAAATCAGGTCTCAGCTGTATTGCTGTATTATAGTCTTTGATAGAGAGGCCAATTTCATTCATTTGGTGGTACGTCAAACCACGACCGTTATATGCATCGGCAAAGTTCGGTTTAAGCGCAATAGCTTTGTTGAAGTCTTGGATAGCACGCTCAAGTTCGCCATTTTTGCTGTAGGCGATCCCACGCTCGCAATATGCATCGGCATTATCGGGCCTAAGTTCTATGAGTTTATTATAGTCTTCGATGGCAGATTTAAAATCGCCTTTGATACGGTAAACGTAGCCGCGTATGCTATAGATAGGCGCGTAATCTGGCTTCAGCGCAATCGCCTTATTGTAGTCTTCAATAGCTTGGTCGTACTTTCTTGCGAACAACCTCTGGTCACCGCGCCGCGAATGTTTGGAGAAAAGTTTGTCTCTGTCCATCAATTTATTGTTCATAGTAATGTCCCTCAGGAGCCGAGTCCGTCAACTGGTAGCTTATAAGGCTGCAGAGTCGTATTTCTTTCAAAGAAACCGAGCAAGTCAGAAAATAAGGTTTTTTCCGAGATTCCCATCTTTTCCAACGCCGTTCTTATATTCTCTTTGTTACCACTGCGAATTATAATTTCTTGTGTAATCATTTCTGTGTTTATTTCCGGTAAGCCAAATAAGAATACCGATTGCTGCATAATCAGCCGTTGGGTTTCTACTATTTGACTGTCCAGCGTGGGAGACCATAGATACCAATTGTCTTGATCAATCGGGAAAAATCCTTCTAACGCCTGCTGAAGTTGTTCAATAGTTGTTGTCTCTTCGATTTTGTCACTATCGTTTTCCAACACAATAACCTTGCCATTTATGTTCTCATCGGCACATGCAAACCAAAGAGCCACCAACGGACTAAAAGTAAAATCAATTAAGCCTGTGGCAACGCGATTGTGTTATAAATGTGCCATGCACTCTAAAGGAGACAAATCTCTATATGTAGATGGATACTTTAGTTTAATTTCGTCAATAATTTTAAGGAGATAGTTCTGATACAAATAGCGCAGTGGATAAGGCGGAAGATCAGCTTCTCGTCCTAAATCTTCTGAACTGCTTACTAAGCGACGATAGGCACTGCTGGTCACTTGCCATGCCTCGTCTTCCTGGCCGCGATAGAGATAACTCGTTTCGGGACGGGTTATTTCATCTATTTGGTTGATATATTCTGTTAGACTGGATATTTCAATCGGTGTGTGCATGCGTTGATATTCTGTTCTATGTTCTATATTCCTCCGGCTAATCCAATATCTATTATACAACTCTTGGATGCGTTTGTCAACTTCTATTTAGGAAATTAGGAAATTAGGAAAACTGAAGCCAATTACTTGACATCTATCTGCATACTATGCTATACTTTTTTGGAAAATAAAATTTATCCGGTGCATCCGCGAAGCACTTTACAGCATCCCATGGATTCGTATAAAGGAGTTACACACAAGACTTATGAAACAATTTACATACCTACTTGTCGCGCTACTTGTCATTGCCGGATTCGCGAATGCAGGTGAATGGGCACAATGGCGTGGGGAAGACCGAGACGGCATCTGGAAAGAGTCCGGTATCATCGAAAAATTTGAAGCGGAACAGATCCCGATTCGTTGGCGTGTGCCTATCAGCAGCGGTTATAGCGGGCCCATCGTGGCAGATGAACGTGTCTATGTCACGGATCGGCTCACGAAACCGAAACAGGTGGAACGCGTTCACTGCTTCGATTGGGAGACGGGAGATCAAATCTGGTCTTACACTTACAATTCTGTTTACAAGATCGACTATAGCGCGGGACCGCGTGCAACTGTCACCATCCACGATGGACTCGCTTATGTTTTAGGCGCGATGGGACATTTACACTGTTTCGACGCTGCCACGGGTGATGTCGTCTGGAAAAAGGAACTCACGACCGAGTATAATATTAACATACCGATCTGGGGGTTCGCGAGTGCGCCTATTGTCGAGGCTGGGAACCTCATCGTCCAAGTCGGTGGGAAGCCAGACGCTTGTCTCGTCGCATTTGATCCGAAAACCGGCGAGGAAAAATGGAAAGCAGTAGACGATAACGCTTCCTATTCGGCACCTATTGTCATCACGCACGCAGGGCAACGGATCTTAATCTGTTGGACAGGGAATAATATCGCCGCACTTGACCCGAAAACAGGGACGGTACACTGGATCCACCCATTTCCTTCTACCCGTTGGGAGATCGGGATCGCAACCCCGATTTTCTATGAAAATGAATTGTTCTTCACGAATTTTTATGAAGGTTCGCTCCTACTGAAGTTGCTATCTGATGCATCGACAGTCGAACTTGGATGGCATCGCGTAGGCAAAGATGAACGGAATACCGAAGCAATTCAGACCACGATGTCGACACCCGTGCGGTTCGGAGATTACATTTACGGTGTGGACAGCTACGGCGAATTCCGTTGTATTGATGCTCGAAACGGCGACCGGGTTTGGGAAGACTTGTCAGCTGTGCCCACAGCGCGCTGGAGCACCATCCATCTCATTAAACACCCCGTATCGTCAGAAAACAGGGTCTGGATGTTCAACGAGCGTGGTGAACTGCTTATTACGGAACTCTCACCCGATGGACTTAATATTATCAGCCGTGCCAAACTCATCGAACCGACACGCGATCAATTGAACCGCAGAGGCGGCGTTACGTGGGCACATCCAGCATTTGCCTATAAACACGTCTTTGCCAGAAACGATAAAGAACTTGTTTGCGCAAGTTTAGAAAAAAACGAAGAATAGAACACAACTATGGAGGCAAAATATTGGAAACAATTCGGATGCCGGAAGTAGACTTAAATCCCGGCGATCAACTTCACGGCTTTGATGTCAAAGCCGTCACACCTATCGACGAACTCCGCACTGTGACGATCGAATTGAGGCATCAACACAGCGGTGCCAGACTCCTACATCTCTACTCAGAGGATACTGAAAATCTTTTTTCTATCAATTTCCCGACACCACCATCAGACGATACTGGCGTACCGCATATCCTTGAACATGCAGTTTTGGCAGGTTCAAAAAAATTCCCGGTCAAAGAGCCGTTCTTTGAGATGATTAAGATGAGCATGGCGACGTTCATCAACGCCATGACAAGTGCCGATTTTACCTGCTATCCGGTATCGAGCAATGTCAAAAAAGATCTCTTCAATTTGGCGGAGGTCTATTTTGATGCGGTTTTCCACCCCTTATTGACGGAAAACACCTTCAGACGTGAAGGCCATCATCTCGCTCCTGTCAATCCTGATGACCCGACGGGTGATCTGAAGATCACTGGTATTGTCTATAATGAGATGAAGGGCGCGTTCTCGGACCCGGAGGCACGGCTATACCGATCTATGTCCAGTCAACTCCTCCCTGACACGCTTTACGCTTGCGAATCCGGTGGTGATCCAGATGCGATACCGGATTTGACTTACGAGCAGCTCAAAGGGTTCCATGAGACTTATTACCATCCAAGCAACGGTTATTTTGTTCTCTACGGCGATATTCCGACCCAGGACTACCTCGCTTTCCTCGCTGACAAGTTAGATAGCATCCCAAAAAACGCTACGAGTGCTGCTTTACGTCCGCTAAGTCCCGATGTCACACACCAACCGAAGTGGGACGCACCCCGGACGATAGCGGATACCTATCCTGTCGGAGCAGATGAGCCGACGACAGAAAAAACGTATATGATGCTTAGTTGGTGCATCGGAGACGCGACCGACCCTGAAGCAGTCGTCTTAGGACGCATATTAACCCTTATACTACTCGGAAACCAAGCCGCGCCGCTCCGAAAAGCGATCATTGACTCTAAACTCGGTGCCGATCTTATCTATTCTGGTGCCGGCTCCATCGGACCTGCAGCCACTTTCCACGTCTCCCTTAAGGGGAGCGAAACGGATCGCGTCGAAGCCTTCACGCAACTCGTCACTGATACCCTAACAAAGATTGCGGATTCAGAGATTGACAGCGAGAAGGTGGAAGCGGCGTTCCAGCAAGCGACATATCACTACCAAGAAGTCACTTCGATGTTCCCGCTCCGGATGCTCTATCGCGTCATTGAAGGTTGGATATATGAGAAAGACCCAGATACATTCCTAAAGATGGGCAAAACGCTTAACGATATCCGCCAACGTTGGCAGGAAAATCCGGCAATTTTTAACGAACTGATCCGCGAATCCCTGATCGAGAATCCACATCGCCTGACCAATATCCTATCTCCTGATCAGGATATGCAGGTGAAAAAGGATGCTGAACTTGCTGAGCAGATGAAGGAGACACGGGCACAGTTGACGGATGAAGAGGTCCAAAAGATTGCCACTGATGCAGCGGAACTTGAACGCCTTAACGGCGTACCCAATTCACCAGAAGCACTCGCGAATTTGCCACAACTCCAAGTCAGCGATCTTCCCGAAAAACCGAAACATATCCCCACTACCATTGAGAACGTTGGTGGACAAGATATGCTGCGGAATGATGTCTTTGCTAACGGTATTAACTATCTCGTCCTGAGATTCAATCTCCACGGGTTACCAAAACACCTTTGGAGTTATCTTCCGAGATACGCCGATGCTATTGGCAAACTCGGTGCCGCGAATATGAACTATGAGGAGATGGCACTACGGAAATCCGCAGTCACTGGAGGAATCGGGTGTTCACCCGGGTTTTCGACACACACGCTTGATCCTGAGCGTTCGTTGCAGAGTATGACCTTCCATCTGAAAGCACTTGATGAAAAAATGGATGCTGCATTGGATGTGCTGCACGATCTGCTTTTCGCAGTGAACCCGCGCGATACAGAACGTCTACGCGATGTCCTCGTTCAAGCTGTCGCAGAATATCAGACAGAGATGATTCATGACGGTTCAAGCACGGCAGTGCATCATGCTTCACGCGGACTCTCGCCGAACGCGCATCTCGCTGAGCTCATCTACGGGTTGCCACAACTCCGTACCAGCGAAACGCTACTCAACGGTTTTGATGAACTTAATGCCGACCTCATGTGTCATATAGAAGGAATCCGAGATTTTCTGTTAACACGTGGACGTGTGACCGCAAGTTTCACCGGTTCAGATTCTGCCTTTGAAGCGACGCGAAGCAGGCTCGGTGAGTGGTTCGACGCGATGCGGGATGAACCGATACTCTCGGATCCGATTGCGTTTGAACAATTTAAGACACCACCAAGGGAGGGGTTAGCCGGACCTATTCAGATAGCACACTGTGCACACGTGATGCCGGCACCACACTATTCACATCCCGATTCAACACTGTTGACGATCGGTGCCCATCTTGTTCGGCTTGATTATATACTCAGTGAAATCCGCTTTAAAGGCAACGCTTACGGCGCGAGGTTCACCTATAGTCCATCCGATGCAATGCTGTGTCAATCCTCGTTCCGAGATCCACACGTCGCTCGTACGATCAACGTCTTTGAACAGACTGTCGATTATGTGAAAGCCGTAGAATGGACACAGACGGACATAGACCGTGCAATTATCGCTACGGCGAAGGATGGTGAGAGACCGATACGTCCGAGTCATGCCGCAAGCAGCGCACTCAGCCAGCACCTCGCCGGACAGACACGTGAAATGCGTGAGGAACGCTATGCACAACTCCGCCGGGCGACTCCGGTAGACGTCAAACGTGCACTCCTTCAACTGTTAGAAGGAAACCAAGATAAAGCCTCGGTTTGCGCCGTTTCCAGTCGTGAGAAACTCGAAGCCGCAAACACCGAATTAGCACAACCCTTGGTCATTGAGGACATTTTAAGTTAAACCTATTTGGACACACTTTTCCGCGGTAGGGGGTTAAAATTCCCTACCCTTACAATAAAAATTGAAAGGAACTAAAGATGAAAAACATCGCAATTTTGACAATCTGTATCTTCGCTTTAGCAGCGGTAGCCACAATCGCCTCACAACCAGAGGGTTTTGAGGATAATTGGCACCATTGGCGTGGACCGTCCGCAACCGGCACCGCTGCGGAAGATGCAAACCCGCCTACGACATGGAGTGAATCTGAAAACATTCGATGGAAAGTCGCTATCCCCGGCACAGGGCACGCCGCACCAATTATTTGGGAAGATAAAATCTTTATACAAACCGCTATCAAAAGCGAAGCACCTGAGATGGAAGAAGAGGAAGCAGACGATGATAACCCTTTCACCGGCTTCCTTGAAGATAGACGCGGCCGCGGTGGGTCAGATGGATGGTTCAAGTTTGATCTCATCGCGATTGACCGGAATACCGGAGATATCCTTTGGCAAAAAACACTCAAACAGCTCGCCCCACACGAAGGGACGCACGGTGATGCCAGCTTTGCATCTAACTCGCCGATAACCGATGGTGAACACGTCTATGCCTATTTCGGATCACGCGGACTCTACTGCGTGGATATGATGGGAAATGTGAAGTGGGAAAAAGCTATCGGGATAATGTATAAAAGAAACACTTTCGGTGAAGGGAGTTCCCCTGCACTCTACGGTGATACGCTCGTTATTCTGCAGGATCATGAGGGAGATTCCTTCATCACCGCGCTCGACAAACGGACAGGCGATATCCTCTGGAAGACCGAACGCGACGAAAGGACAACTTGGTCTTCCCCTATTGTTGTTGAATCCGATGGGAAACCTCAGGTGATTACCACAGGCACAAATCGCATCCGTAGCTACGATCTCGCAACCGGTGAACTGGTATGGGATGGGGACGGCTTGACGGCTAACAGTATTCCGTCACCTGTTGCTGCGAACGGGTATGTTTATCTTATGAGCGGATTCCGAGGCAGCGACTTGAAGGCGGTTCATCTCGCAGAAGCAACAGGTGATATTACCGGCTCCGATGCTGTTGTATGGGTATACACTCGGGATACGCCCTACGTACCGTCGCCGCTTCTCTATAAGGGTATCATCTATTTTTTGAAAAGCAACAACGGTATTCTTACCGCTTTCAATGTTGAAACAGGAGAGGCGTATTACGGTCCGCAACGGCTGCAAGGCGTGTCAGGTGTATATGCTTCGATCGTCGGCGCGTCAGACCGCGTCTACATCGCCGGGAGGAACGGTGTTGTCAACGTCATCCAGCACGGTCCTGAATTTAAGGTCTTAGCAGAAAACAAACTTGACGAGAGCTTCAACGCATCCCCTGCAATCGTAGGCTCAGAGTTGTACCTCCGGGGTGCTGGGCATCTCTACTGCATCGCAGAGTAAATAGTTAACAGTTTAGGACTTACGCACACCCACTTGCAGGCGGGGTTTGTAACCCCGCCTGACGCACGGGTTCTGTAGAATTTCATGAAAAAATGCGTAAGTCCTACAGTTAACGGTTTTCAGTTAAGAGGTTTTCGTTTAACAAATCTCTCTTTTAACTGTTAACTGACAACTTACTACTAATACGTCGCTCTTCCGCCGCTGACATCATAGCACTGCCCCGTCACAAAACTTGCCTCGTCCGATGCCAAGAAATTCACCACAGCAGCGACCTCCTCAGGTTTTCCCACACGTCCCAACGGAATCTTGCCCACCATATAGTCAATCGTTGATTGCGCCATGCCTTCCAGTATCGGTGTATGAATCACCGCAGGCGATACGGCGTTCACACGGATGTTATAGTCCGTCACCTCTTTCGCGAGTGCTTTCGTCAAACAGATAACCCCCGCTTTAGATACCGAATACGGAATGAGTGTTGGATTGCCTTCTTTTCCAGCGATTGAGGCGATGTTCACAATCCGTCCATAATCTTGTGCGATCATCGGCGCAATTACGGCTTTACAACACAGGAAAACACCGGTGAGATTCACACCGATAACGGTATCCCAATCTCCCTCTTCGAGATCAGTGAGCGGAAGTGTACGTCCGGCAATTCCGGCGTTGTTGACGAGGACATCAACGCGACTGAAGGTCGAAATAACTTTTTCAACGGCAGCGTTGACTGACACAGACTGTGAAACATCTGCTTGAAGGGGGAGCGCATTGCGTCCGATGCCTTCGATCTCTTGGGCTACGGCTTCAGCCGATGCTATGTTTAAATCTATGATCGCAACATCTGCCCCCGCGTTCGCAAGCCTCAGGGCGATCGCTTTCCCGATGCCTTGTCCTGCGCCTGTCACAACCGCAATTTTATCCGTTAAATTCACTAAAATCCCTCCTCAGTTCCAAAAAATTATCTAATTCAACGCCGAAAGTATCCGCTACTCTCCGATCACAATGCCATATTCCCCGACAACTGCTCCTTTATGTCCGCTCTGATAATGGAGATGCCGTTCACCGACAATCGGCTGTGTGCTTTGTGCTTCAACGGAGCCGCGAACATTCCCCATCGCGCCTTCGTCTACATCAGCGCAGCAGTTCGGTCTGATATTCCGATGGAGCTGTCTTACAGTATCGCCTCGTTTGTTACGGATGATAATGTTCACGAGTGCGTTTACCTCACCGACATTGAGGAACCTGAACCAATCTTTCGCGCCGCTTGCGATTTCTGGGAAAAAGAGCCGTATACCGACGTGTCCACCCTCCTCGGATGCACCGGGTAGGTCAACAATTGCAGTTCCGCTGTGCATGTGCCGCTCCGCAACGATGGGCTGCTCAGAGGTGATTTTGACAGAAGATTTGATTTTAATATCCTCCATTTTCGGCATCCAGCACTCGAAAGGGTCTAATTCGCGCTGCATCGTATTGACAGGTTTACCGGTTCCATCCTCATGTGCGATCAGCGTAACCTCTCCGCTTTCTCTACCGACATTGACGATGATTGCCCAGTCTCGCCATGCCGGTCCTGTCTCTGGAAAATAGAGCGTGCGCGGGGCATCCGAAATCACCTGACCATATTGCCCGACGCATGTTTTACCGCCTTGGTAATGGAGGTGTCTTTCCCCAACAATCGGCTGTGTACTTTGGACTTCAAGTGTACCTCTAACGTTTCCCATGATCCCTTCGCTAACATCCCAGCAGCACATTGGCTTGATTCTGTGATGGTGCTGTCTTATCGTATCGCCGCGCCTGTTCCGGACGATGATGTTGACCAAAGCATCTGCCTCGCCGACGTTTAGAAACCGAAACCAGTCGAGGGCTCCGGGTACCAATTCTGGAAAGAAAAGTCGAAGTCCAACAGTTTCATATTCCTCTGCAGCACCGACGAAATCAAGGATGTTCGGGTCCTTGTGCATGTGTCGTTCTGCTACAATCGGCTGATCCGCAGAAAACTGCATCGAAGAGTTCTCTTTAATTGCCTCAACGTTCGGGGTCCAGCATTCAAAAGGACTTATCTCTTTCTCATCCGACCACGTAGGTGTTCCATTCCTTGCATGTCGGGCAATTATATTCACCCGTGTCTCTTCGGTCCCCACATTAATAACTTGAACCCAATCCTCCCACTGAGGACCTACCTCTGGAAAATAAAGCGTTGTTGCACCTGCCATTTATGCCTCCTATTTAAGAAAAAAATCTTTAAAACAAAATTCCATTTTTACCGAAATGCACTACGGTAAATCATAAGTGTTGTCATCAACCTCACTGTTACTATTTTAACTTGCATTTATTTATATTTTCCACTACAATTTCGCTGAGTCGCATTCAAGTGCCTCCAATGTAGAATATAAGCACGCTAAAGACGTTTCGAGGACTACAGCACCCACAATTCTCACAATATAACCTGAGGAGAAATTTTAATGGCAGCAAAAAAACTAACAGATGCACAAATCCAAGAAAACCTCGCACAAGTTGACGGTTGGACGATTGAAGACGGGAAACTTCACAAAGAATTCCAGTTCGACAACTTTGTCTCCGCGTTCGGTTTCATGACGCAACTCGCCTTAGTCGCTGAATCGTTGAACCACCACCCTGAATGGTTTAACGTCTATAACCGTGTCACAATAGACCTCACAACTCACGATGCTGGCGGCATCAGCGATCTGGACTTTCAGTGGGCAAAACAGGCGGATGCAATTAGTGGTTAGGGTAAAACTGAAAAATAAATTGACCCTTTAGAGAATAAAACCCCTCTCTTGCAGGCGGGGTTTGTAACCCCGTTTTCTACAAGCCTTCAATAGACGTGGAGAGATAGATGGATAAACTTAGCGTTCTAATAGGCAGCCGACAAGCCCCAGATATTGAAGCAATGCTCTCAGATGTTCCAACCGGTGTCGAGGTGCGTTTTCTACCGCACGGCGATCCGTTACGCGATCACATCGCTGGTGTTGAGATTCTATTCGGACACATCGGTGAAGATGCTATGCAAGCAGCAACATCACTCCGTTGGGCGCATCAACCACACGCCGGTGTGGAAGGATTCATGTACCCTGCCTTCAAAGATAGCGATGTTATGCTAACGAATTGCCGCGGTTTATATGGCAGACAGATCGCAGAACATGCCTTTGCACTCCTTTTGTCTCTCACCCGACAGATTCCGGCACAATTAGAGTTTATGAAGACAAAACATTGGGAACGTCTACCCTGTATAGAACTCGCAGGAATGACGATGGGGATCCTCGGACTCGGTGGTATCGGAAAGGCGATTGCGACACGCGCACGCGCCTTTGAATTTGAAGTTATCGCCGCTGATGCAGAGCCGATTGATAAACCGGATACAGTTTCAGAACTCTTCGGTTTAGATGGATTGATGGCGTTTCTTGCGAAGTCACACATCCTCGTCGTGTGCTGCCCGAGCACCCCCGAAACGCATAAATTCCTGTCGCATGCACAATTCAATCAGATGCCGGATGCGAGTTACGTCGTGAATATCAGTCGCGGTAGGGTCATTGATGAAGATGCGCTACTCGCTGCGCTTCGGAGCGGGAAGTTAGCAGGCGCGGGGTTAGATGTAACCTACACAGAACCGTGTCCACCAGAGAACCCGTTATGGGAACAACCGAACGTGATCTTAACCTCACACAGTGCCGGAGCCTCACAGCACATCCGAAGACGCGCCATGCAACTCTTCATTGATAACCTACACCGCTACGTAGCAGGTGAACCGTTAGTGAATCTCGTTGATAAACAGAAAGGGTATTAAATCACAACGTAAGATGGAGGAAAAATGAGTCAAAAAACGTATCGTGCAGCGGCAATCGGGCATACCGGTGCTGGAAACTTCGGACACGGACTGCATACCCCATACAAAAACATAGCAAATGTCGAATTCATCGCCGTCTCTGATCCAGACGAAGCCGGTAGAGAAAAAGCAGCCACAGAGGCCGGTGCCCAGCGCACCTACGCCTATTACCAAGATATGCTGGAAAAAGAGAAACTCGACATCGTGAGTGTCTGCCCGCGTTGGACCCGGGAACACCTTGCTATGATAATCGCCTGTCTTGAGGCAGGCTGCCATGTCTACACCGAAAAACCGATGACAGCATCACTTGCAGAGGGTGATAAGATCGTAGAAACTGCGAAAGCACGCGGTTTAAAGGTCGCTGTCGCACATCAGGCAGTCTATCTACCTGCGACGCATGCGATTAGGCAGATGCTCAACGATGGGAAAATCGGTACCATTCAAGCCATCTATGCGAGTGGTAAACAGGATCATCGCGGCGGCGGCGAAGATATGATTGTTCTGGGTACGCACCTATTCAATATGATGCGCTTCTTTGTCGGTGATGTCGCATGGATGCAGTCCCATGTAACCACAGATGGCAAAGAAATCGCTTACGGCGATGATCATGAACCGACGGAACCTGTGGGGCCCGTCGCTGGCGACTGTATCAACAGCTATTTCGCTTTCAAAAGTGGAGTCTCTGGCTTCTTTGAGTCTCGAAGAGATCAGGCGGGCACCGGCAGATACGGCATGGAAATCGTCGGTAGCGACGGCATTTTCTCGCTCCGCGGCGATGTCGCAAATCGGCTCATGGTCTACCCATACCCGGTACTGGTGCCTTCAAATCCAGATCAAAAATGGGAAGCAATGGACTTAGACCAAACGCCGTTCTCCAGCGGCAATGAACTTGCGATTCGGGATCTGATTGATGCTGCTGAAAATGATCGGAAACCGATTTCTGCCGCCGAAGATGCTGTCGCTGCACTTGAAATGATCCTCGGTGCTTATGAATCGCAACTCTCTGGACAACGTGTTCCCTTTCCAATTGCAAACCGCGAACACCCCTTAAGCAGATAAAATATGGAACCGATATATGTTTGGCGAGGTCTCCGGGCCTCGCCATTTTTTTATTCAGGTATCATCTTCCGAATTCCGTTTTCATAGCGGACCTGATAATCGGTATCCGGGACATCCATCGCGCGGACAGCGAGTTCACCAAACGTAATGAGCGGTTCGGAGAGCAATAGTAGTTCATCAAGCGATTCGGTCGGTGACTTGTCTGTTGTATCCAACACAATCTTTCGTCCCTTATGCGTAAACAGTGACTTGTCAATCTCCTCTTGAAATAGACGTTTGAGCGTCGGAGTATCGGCTTTTTTGATAATCTGGTATTCGTGCGGATCTGTTTCCATCCGTTCCGCAATGGCTGCATCACTGGCGGTCACGTGAATCATCACCACATCTGGCAACCGTGCTTCAATCACTTGTGTTTCATAACCGCGCTGCGCATTGACATGATACTTTGAATAATACGGACTCTCAGGATCATCGCCGTAGAAGGACGAATAAACGAGTTCCTCAATGTGCCAACCGGCGATCATCGTGTTCGGATAGTTCTTGATGACCTCAACGTGATACTGGAGTTGCATCCGCTGCATCCGTTCTTTCACGTCGTCTGGGAAGTTCACGTACGCCGCTCTCGATTCTGGACTCAGCGTGGAATCTGGGATCGTAAAATGATCGTCTACATGGACTCGCAACTGCCGGTGTCGATAGTAATTGGTCAATAGGTTAACTAACGTCGATTTTCCTGCATACTCAATGCCGACAAAGATACATCTCATAAAAAGACCTCGCTATTGAATGGGTGAATAGACAACTTACCACAGTCTGCCTTATATATATCACGAAATCGGAAAAAAGTCAAATACCTATTCCGATTTTCATTTTTTCAATCACCTTGACAATCGGACATTTTCAAGGTATAATAACTGTAATCTGAGAGGCTTTAACACAAGGAGGTACAGATGGAAAAACTCAGACCGTCAAAATTCAATATACGGACTTTCTTGAGACCTATACTGCCCATATCCAGAAAAATGGAGATGATTGGATAGGATGGATACCTGAAGTTCCCGAGGTCAGATATGAAGAACAGACACAGGGAAAATTGCTAAAAACTCTCAAGAACCAGCTTCATGAAATCTTAGTTGCTGAGTGGGAGGCATGGTGTGAGCAATTTGAAGAAGACGTAAATGCCGGAAGATTAGATCATCTTGGCGAGAAAGCCCTTGAAGATTTGCGGGTGGGCAGGTGCAAAGATCTATAAAACTACCCCTGAGTTCTGGATCGGAAAGCACGATGAATACATGCGGCAGATCCGATCCGCTTTTTAAGGAGTCATGAGATTGAGATTTTATTCAACCTAAGGAGGCACAGATGGAAGAAATTCAGACCGTTGAAATCTATGATGCAGAATATGAAACGACCTATACCGCGCATATCCAAAAAAATGGCGATGGATGGATGGGTTGGATACAGGAACATCCCAAAGTGAAATGTGAGGAAAGGACACAAGCACTATTGCTGAAGACCCTTGAGAAAACGCTTTATGAGACTTTAGAAGCCGACTGGGAAGCATGGGATAGGCAAATTGAGGAAGATATAAAAGCCGGAAGGCTTGATCAACTTCGCGAGGAAACTCTTGAGGACTTGCGGGAGGGTAGGTGCAAGGATTTATAAAACGCGTAGAGAGTTCTGGGAGCACTATCAAGACCTGCCCCAAAAAGTCCAACGGCAAGCCGACAAGTGTTTTCAATTGCTGCAGCAAGATCCAAAACATCCCTCTCTAAATTTCAAACAAGTTGGAAGAATAGATTGGTCGGTGAGAATTAACAGGTCCTACCGCGCTTTGGCGTTTGAAGAGGAAGGTACTTTCGTCTGGTTCTGGATAGGCAAACACGATGAATACGAGCGACGCATCCGATTTAGTTCCTAACCTATTTGGAAACGGGACTTTGTGTCGGATTCATCAATAGAAATTTCTAAAACACCACAAATAACATATCATGGTAACAATTGGTAACCTCAACATCCCAAATTTTCCACTATTACTCGCGCCGATGGAAGATGTCAGCGATCCGCCTTTTCGCGTCGTCTGCAAGGAGAACGGGGCGGATATTATGTATACGGAATTCATCTCTTCCGAGGCACTGATTCGGGACGCTGCACCCAGTGTCGCTAAGTTAGACATCTTTGAGATGGAACGACCCATCGGTATCCAAATTTTCGGACACGATATTGAATCTATGCGCGCCGCTGTCGAAATTACCGAGAAGGTTAAACCCGACATCATTGACATTAACTATGGATGTCCCGTCAAAAAGGTCACGTGTAAAGGGGCGGGTGCCGGTATTCTGCAAGACATCCCCAAAATGGTGAAGATGACCGCCGAAATGGTGAAAACCACGGACCTGCCTGTAACCGTCAAAACTCGGCTCGGTTGGGACGATAGAACAAAATATATCGTTGAAGTCGCAGAACGGCTACAGGATGTCGGTATCCAAGCCATCGCCATTCACGGCAGAACGCGTCGTCAGATGTATAAAGGCGAGGCGGATTGGACCCTCATCGGTCAAATTAAAGACAACCCGCGCATGAGGATCCCTGTCTTCGGGAACGGCGATGTCGATAGTCCTCAGAAAGCACTACAGATGCGCCAGCAATACGGCGTTGACGGGATTATGATCGGGCGCGCAGCGATCGGCTACCCTTGGATTTTCAACGAGATCAAACACTATTTTGCGACCCGTGAATTACTGCCCCTCCCTTCAATAGACGAACGCATTGCTGCTTTTAGAAAGCATCTCGATTTCTCTATTAAGTGGAAAGGCTTAAGACGCGGGCTCTTAGAGATGCGTCGGCACTATAGTAACTATTTCAAAGGGATTCCACACGTCAAACCGTTCCGCTACCGTCTCGTCACATGCGATAGCTACGATGGTGTCTTAGCAATCGTGGATGAACTCCGCGCACACGCACTGATGTATACCGACTCACAACCGACTTGCGCCGCATAAAATAACTTGACTTGAAACCCAAACAATTCTATCATATTTAGAACTTACGCATCTTTTCGTGAATCCTTACATGCTAAAAAGAACTGGGCGGGGTTACAAACCCTGCCTGCAATGGGTTTGTAAGTTCTAATATCACAAAATCGCACCTTCTCAGTAAAGGACACACAATGGACAAAATACCTTTTATGAAACTCAGCGGTGCAGGCAACGATTTCGTCATCATCAATAACTTGGCGGAAATCGTTGATAGCACCGATACAAACTTTGTTAAAAAACTCTGCCAACGTCGGATGTCCGTTGGTGCTGACGGCGTTCTCCTCGTCGAAAAGGCAGACGATGTTGATTTTCGGATGCGCTACTTCAACGCCGACGGCGGAGAGGTAGAAACCTGTGGTAACGGCGCGCGTTGTATCTCCAAATTCGCCTATCTGAACGGCATCGCGTCCGAACAGATGCGATTCCTAACGAACGCCGGAATTTATGAATCCGAAATCGTCGGTGAAAACGTTAAAGTCCGTATGAGCGACCCGACGGATATTCGGTTGAATGTTCCGCTCCAGTTAGATGATGGGATGCACACCGTCGGCTTCGCAAATAGTGGCGTACCGCATGTCGTTTTCTTTGTAGACGACTTAGAAGGTACAGATGTCTTTAATCTTGGACAGCAGACGCGCTATCACGACGATTTTGAGCCTGCCGGTACCAACGCCAACTTTATTCGTGTCCAGTCGGAAGGGTTAATCGATATTCGGACGTACGAACGTGGGGTTGAAGGTGAGACGCTCGCGTGCGGCACCGGTTCGATCGCTTCTGCGATCATCGCAGCATCGTTGGGCAAAGTGGCATCGCCTGTCTCGGTTAAAACAGCGAGTGGTGTCGTCTTGAGAATCCATTTTGAAGTGGAGAACGGCGAAGCGAAAAACGTTTACCTCGAAGGCGATGCGCGTGTTATCTACGTCGGTGAACTCACAGCGGATGCTTGGAATTATTAGAAGGAACAGGAAAACCCACGCCGTTGGGTTTCCACAGTTATCATGGAGGCTTACATGTTTCAAGGTTCTTATGTAGCACTTGTCACACCGTTTAAGGACGATGAATCGCTTGACGAAGCGAAACTCAAGGAACTGATTCAATTTCAGCTTGACGGCGGCACGCACGGCATCGTCCCGTGTGGCACAACCGGCGAATCGCCCGCGCTGTCCGAGGCTGAACACGATAGCGTCATAGAAATTACGGTTGAGACTGTCAATGGAAAGGTGCCAGTTATTGCGGGTACGGGTTCCAACTCAACAACGCGGACGTTGCGTGCAACGCAGCACGCCAAAGCCGCCGGTGCTGACGCTGCACTGATCGTTACGCCTTACTACAATAAACCGACTCAAGACGGACTGTACGCGCACTACATGAAAATCGCTGATACTGTGGACATCCCGATCGTTGTTTATAACGTTCCGGGACGTTGCGGTACGGACATCCTGTCACCGACGATTGCGCGGCTTGCCGAACACCCAAACATCGTCGCACTCAAGGAAGCGACGGGTGAACTCAAACGCGCCAGTGAAGTCGTCAGTCTCTGTCCGGACGATTTCGTTGTCCTTTCTGGTGATGATGTTAACACGCTGCCGATCCTCGCTGTCGGTGGTAAAGGCGTTATCTCGGTCGTCGCGAACGTCTCGCCGACGGATGTCGCGGAGATGTGCAACGCTTTCCATGCAGGGAACTTTGAACTTGCACGTAAACTCCATTATAAAACGTTACCACTGGCGGTGAACCTCTTTATCGAAACGAATCCAATTCCAGCAAAAACCGCACTCCAACTCATGGGCAAACTCAACGGCAAATTGCGCTTACCTCTCGCACCGATGGCCCCTGCGAACCTTGATACCCTACGCAATATCGTTTCAGAATCTGGATTAATTTAATTCAATTACCTTCCTAAAATAGAGTATTAGAATACAGGCGGGGTGAAACCCTGCCTGCATTATGCAGAGGTTCATGAATAAGTCCGACTAAGATTGGAGGCGTAGATGATTATGAAAATGGTTTACACCACTATATCAATTACACTAATTTTTTCTTTCTGTTGGGTGGTACTCTCTCCTAAAAGCGAGAATGTTGCAGCAGAGACCGACGAGGATGTAGCGGCAGAAATCAAGGCGTTAACAATAGAAAATCTGAGAGCAACTGAGGCTGAGGATATTGAGGCAGTATTGGATACAATGCATACGCAATCTCCCACCTATTCAAACACCAAGGAAATTCTTATTTCTCTATCCGAAACTTATGACCTAAAATATCAGATGTGACTATTCCGCTATATTGGACAGGATGACCCGTACGCGATCGCCAGGTTGGAGTTTTCCACGGAGAAGGTTGCTGGACCGGAGTTTAGTGATAACATCCTTGATACATTTCACATTTTTAAAAAAGAAGATGGCAAATGGAAACTTTGGAGCATGGCGATCCTTGAAACAAACTTTATTGAATAATAGTTTGAGGGTCTAAGAAAATAATGGAAAATGATCAAAATGCTTGATAACCCTACGAACCACACACAGGATCCTATAAATTCTGATCAGACAGATACACTCGGTACTGCTGAGGGCGTTGTAACCGAAACTCAGAAACCGTGGAGCCTGCCGACTTTAGAGCGTGCTTTGCTCACTGTTATCGGGTTCTTCGCGTATTATCTGGCGTTTTATGCTGGTAGAACTTTCATGGAGTGGCAGTTCGGATTGACGATAATCCTATCCGCAGTGCTGGCTATTACTGTTCCTGCACTGTATGTGGAAAATAGGCGTTTAACCAACCAACTCAGCGATGGACACTTCTGTATTCTCTGTTATATCGGAGGCATTGGGTTAGCTGGACTCGCTATGCTTCCTGTATTCTTCGCTTGGATCGGTGGAATAATAACATACAAGTTGATCACACCTTTAGTATTTTTCGTAATTGTTTTTGTCCCTATTTTATATTTGGAAAACGATCGTGTCAGCAGTCAACTCAGTGAAGAAGCCACTGAATCCCGCACTTTCAGGCATGCCCTTGCTTTTGTTGCATTTGCTATTATTGTAGGAAGCGTCGGTTGGATCGTAGGAACGGGGACGCGAACGTTCATAGAGATAGCAGTGCCAAAATTGACACTGCTATGAAAAACGTCATTTACTGCGATTCTGCTAAAAATTCGTCCGGCACCAATCGATGCACTGTGTCAATCACCAATTGCTCGACACCCGGCGCGAACCGAGTCGGTGGTCCGAAATAGAGCATCGCACCGCCACCTTCATAGCCACCCTCCGCTAACACGCGTTCGGACGGAATATAGCCTGGAAACGCGTTTGCATAAGCACCTACCCACAACCGTTCTACATCTAATTCTCGCTTCAGACGCAGCGAGTAATCAACAACGACCTCACTCGCAAGGAAAACCACCGCTAATTCATCACCGAACGTCCACGTCTGTACGGGATAGGAGAGTTCCGTTTGTATCGCCTCTCCGCGCTGCAGGGTTTCAAGATGTTTGCCAGCGTGATAGGCTTGGGAACCGCCTTCAGCGACACGTGCCTCCCACTCCTCACGCGTTGGTAGCGTATCAAACGGTAGATTAACCCGTTCAAACGCACCTGTTGGAACATTTAAAAGCGGCGTTGTATCGTTTACCAGCAGACGCTGGATTTCTTCTGAAAGTGCCTCACCGTGTGCTTTCGCATACGCCAGACGGGTATTGAAAACCTCCTCTTGTCCATCAGGCATCGGCATCATCCGAGATTCAGGATTGGCATCGGCACCACATCCGATAGTGATTAAAGCCGTTACATCAGGAAGTGCGTTTTGGATCGCTTCTTGGGCGTAGCCTGCCCAGTCCCCACAGATATGGTTATCCGTACCTGCCAATGTTGTACAGTGACAGGCATAACTTGCCCAGACAGCACGCAAATGTCCGTCTAAATTTCTGACCTGTACACACGGCAGTGAGTGGTCTACGGGCCCCCCTTCTGTCCTCCGATTTTTGGCGAAATCGAGTTCACCAATGCTCCATGCTAACCTCGATGGTTCGCGATTTGCGAGTGCCTCCAGCGCGACGGCTTCCATCCAGTCTTTAAATTGACGCGTGTATCGGTCTATTGTCTCCTGTTGGGCGGACGGTATATCTGAGCTAAACAGGAACGGTGCAGCGTTTGTGAGACACGGCGCACTGTGTGTATGCGAGAAACACGCCACGAAATTTGCACGCGAAATGCCAGTTTTTTCTCTGATGCGGTGCGATATTTCTTCTGTCAACTCGTCCGGCAAACCGCAGTTTTCGACCGTCACAAGGACAACGGGGCCATCTGCGTCGCTGCCGATCGCGAGCGCTTTTGCCCATATCCGCTGGATAATACCGTCGGATTCCGTCCGGCGGCTTCCATAACCACTGAGCCGAATCGGGTAATCCGGCGTAATATCGACTTCCGCAACCCCAATCTGAATAATACCATTATTACCTGCCATGCAAGTTCCCTCCGTCGGTTTAGATCGGTTAAAACCAAGCACGAAAAAGTGATCGGGTGCTGGTATCTGACACCATTAGGCATCCACACTCATGACTTCAGCGAAAACATCCTCTAACGAGTGTCTCACTTCACGCATCTGCCGGAGTTGTACGCCGGTATCGTAAGCGAGTTGAAAAAAGAACTTTGTATCTGTTTGTTCCTGACTGCCAGACGTAACCCGAAGATGTTTATCGGGACGTACTTCAGTCCGATAGTTGTGACGTTCTAAAGCGGCGATGTACGCCTCGTTGTCACCGACAACCCGCAAATCAAACGCTTGGCCCCTGTCTTTTTTCAGGGTATCTATCTGTCCTTGGATGACGACGCTGCCGTGCGACAAGGCGATGATCTCACTGCATGCGAACTCTACATCTGGGAGCAAATGTGAGGATAAAATCACGTTGATGCCTTTGTCAATCGCGATGTCTTTGACGAGTTCAAGCATCTCATTCCTACCGCTTGTATCCATTCCGTTTGTCGGTTCATCAAGGAGCAGCAATTTGGGATCGTGTATTAGTGCTTGCGCCAACTTCACTCGCTGTTTCATTCCCACCGAGTATCCATCTATAGGTCGGTATCGCTCTTCATCCAGTCCGACGTAATAGAGGACTTCGTGTGCGCGTTGCATAGCGTCCCGGCTCGGCATCCCACAAAGTTCCCCCGCATAAGAGACGAGTTGGATCGCGTTCATACCAGGTATTAAACATTCATCTTCCGGCATGTACCCGACCTGCCTTCGGATTTCCAACGGGTCTGTCTTCACATCTAAACCAAATACAGTGGCTGTGCCTTGACTGGGTTCGACAAAACCGAGGAGTGTCTTGAGTAAAGTGCTTTTCCCGGCACCGTTCGGTCCGAGCAGACCGACCGCGCCGCCTTGCACTTCGATTGAAAGGTTATCTAATGCAGCGTTCGCACCGTAAAAGAGTGATACGTTTTTGAGTTCTATTAGCATCTTTGACTATAACACCTCATCGAGTTTTGCGATTGGAGTACGCATGTTTGAAAATTCTCGGCACGCGTGTCCCTATTTGTGTAAGGATTTCATAAGAGATGGTGCCAGCGCGGTGTGCAAACGCATCAACCGTGATTTCTGAATCCTTCTGTTTGCCGATCAATACGACCTCATCGCCGACAGATACATTATCCATCGATTCCAAACGGACAATACTCACATCCATGCAAACTCTTCCGACAATCGGACGGCGCGCACCACCGATTAACACCTCACCGGCATTAGAAAGCGCACGCGGATAGCCGTCGCCGTAGCCAATCTGCACCATCGCGACACGGGTTTGATGCGGTGCCTTGTAGGTCAGTCCGTAGCTCACGCCTTCACCTTCCGAAAGAGACCCGACCCAGCCGATGCGTGCTTTCCACGTAAGTGCCGGTTCTAATTTAATCGGTCTTTCGGCTACTGGATAGACACCGTAGAGTACCAATCCAGGACGGACCGCATCGAAATGCGATTCCGGTACCGCGAGTGTCGCCGCACTGTTTGCCGCGTGAACCAACTCGCCGCCATTACGGAGTTCTTCAAGTACGGACGCAAACCGTTCTATTTGAACGAAAACGTAACTTTTATCCGTTTCGTCTGCTGTCGCAAGATGTGTGAATAACCCTTTTACTGCGAGCCGATCCAACGTTTTGAGTCTGTTTAGAAACTGCGCTGCCTCTGTCCAGTGAACACCGTACCGGTTCATGCCTGTGTTGACATTGACATGAGCACTTATCTTGTCTGATGCGATAGCGTTCAGTCGATTCGCAAATTTCCAATCGCTTATCGTTGGCACTAATCCGGGTTCAACGATAAGCGATGCCTGTTCAGGCAGCGAACTAAAAAGCACGAGGATCGGCTCCTGAACACCTGCCTGACGGAGTTCTACACCTTCTTCAACCGTTGCAACAGCGAACATATCCGCGATGCCTTGTAACGCTTTTGTTACAGGGACCACGCCGTGTCCATAAGCATTCGCTTTCACGACAGCGATCAAACGTTTTCGGGTGGACGCTTTGATCGTCTCGGCGTTCCGTCGGATTGCACCGAGATCAATTTCTACGTGCGTTCGGTAGTTATCCATGTCTTTTTATCCGTGTTTTACCGATAAGAACATTATAGCACAACCCATCCAAATTTGCGAAACTTTTCGGACGCCGACAATCATGCATCCCCCCTTCGTGAGTCGGTAGCACCCCCTTGGAACCACAGAAACAGCAGAATAAACACAATAGAATTCGCTAACAACATCGTTGAGATGGCGTTGAGTTTCGGTGTGATCCCGAATTTCAGCTGCGAATAGATATGAACAGAGAGCGTCGTATAACCGACACCGGCAGTGAAGAATGTGACCACGAAATCGTCTATAGAGAGCGTGAAAGCGAGCAAGGCACCGCCAATAATTCCGGGAGCGATCAACGGAAAGGTTATCCGCCAAAAGGTCTGCCATTCGTTAGCACCGAGGTCTCGGGCGGCTTCTTCTAAAGTGCTATCGTAGCCTTGTAAACGCGCACGGACGACAATCGTGACATACGCCACATTGAAAACACAGTGCGCGATAATCACGGAAGCCAACCCGAGCGGGATAGGCGTTTGCACATAGAAGGTTAACAACGCAATCGCCAGCACGATGTCTGGGATAATAATCGGTAGGTAGAGGCAGCGGGTGAGCACTGTTCGGAGACGGAACCGATACCGTTCTATCGCCAACGCAGCCGTCGTTCCGATAAATGTAGAGACAGCCGTCGCAACCCCTGCCACGATCAGACTATTTCGGCAAGCACGCCACAACGCCGCATCCTCAAAAAGTTTTGCATACCAACCCAACGTGAAGCCTTCCCAAACAGAGATCTGCTCACCACTGTTGAACGAGAACACCACAACGGCTAAAATCGGAACGTAGAGAAAGAAAAATACCAACCCTAAATTGGCTTCAAGAATCCGTTTCATTTTTTAATTTTGCCCTAATGGAAGTTGTCAGGTTGTCTGAGTCAGCCCTCTGTAGGAGAGGTTTGTAACCTCGCCTATAACCACACTGATTTTTTGTAGGTCAGCCCTCTGTAGGCGATGTTTGTAACCTCGCCTAATAACTTAGGGTGCCTGTGAATCTTCACGCCCTTGTAAAGCACGAAAATACAGGATAGTCCCGACGAGTACTATACCCATCAGCATAAACGAGAGCGCAGAGCCGAAGGGCCAATCCCGTGCAGTCTTGAACTGCCGTTCTATCACATTGCCGATATAACTCACCTTCCCGCCACCGAGCAGGTCTGGTGTCAGAAACGCACCCACCGTCGGAATAAAAACCAGCATGGATCCCGCGAGAATACCGGGAAGACTGAGCGGCACTGTCACGTGCCAAAACGCACGGCGTGGCGACGCTCCTAAATCCTGTGCCGCTTCCAACAGCGACATATCCAATTGTTCCAATGCGGCATAGAGTGGGAGTATCATAAACGGAAGGTAGCCGTAGACGAGACCTATCTGCACCGCGAGTGGTGTGTTCAGTAACTCTAACGGACTCCAGTTCGGGAACACGGATCCTAAGAGACTGTTCAGTAAACCTTCAGTGCGTAAGATGAGTATCCACGCATACGTCCGGATGAGGAAGTTCGTCCAGAACGGTACGACGACGAGCAGCAGTAAAATATTTCGGTGTTTCGGTCTGTAGCGTGCGAGGTAGTAAGCGAAGGGGTAGCCGAGCAGCAGACAGACGGCTGTACAGACCAATGCAGTAGACACTGAACGCCAGAGGATACCGAGATAGAGTCCATCAAACAAGCGTCCATAATTTTCCGTTGTGAAGATCCAGCGTACGCCGCCGTAAGTTCCGCGTTCTAAGAAGCTATAGATAAACACCGAGAGCAACGGCAGCAGAAAGAAACAGACCAGCCAAAAAACAATCGGAAAGAGGAGAACAAAGAGTTGATAATTACGACGCATATTCGTTCATTTCGATCTTCATCATTTTTTGGACGTTCTTAATCGCTTTATAGACGAGTCTCTTGTCCTGATCAAATCGGTTTGCGATTTTGTGGAATACTGTTGCTGTGTCGGTGTTACCATCGAAGGCATGCATTACCATGAGTTCCCAAATTTCCCTTTCGGTGTCCGCAGTATTTTTAGCAGTCTTAAACATCTGTTTGATCTGTTCCATTGAGATCATGATTTGATGGATGGGGTAATCTTCGTTTAATATCGCAATAATCTCGTCAAGTTCGGGATTTTCCCAATTTTCAAAAGCCTTCAGAATAGTAGCCCAAATTACAGTCGCACTCAGCTGCGTCAGTCCTTGTGTCCAATGCACTTGTTCAATTCGATGCGGTTTGCACTTATACGGCCGGATTTCATGCGTCCCCTTTGTTTTCACATACCAGATGCTGCCTTCCTCACCTTTAAATATGGGGGCTTGGTTCTCATTCAAGCCGATGAACTCCAATCGCCTATCAAGGTCTTGTTGTTCCTGCTCGTAGTGCCATACATAGTCTTTCTCAACGGTGCCGAGGTGTTCTGCTTTCGGGATGTCGCCTGCCTCAAGTTCGGTATTCAGCACGATTTGTCCCTGCCGCCCGCGCAGTCCGAACAATAACACAATATCCAACTTGACATCTTCGTATTGAATCGTATGCGGGTTATCCGACCCATAGAGTTCAAAACTGAAACCTGTAACATCGGGATTCAATTTGAACAGTTCTGTAATCTGTGGGTATTTTCGGCGGATATGCTGCCACATTGTTATATAGCGACCTCGCAAAAACGGAAACAAGCGCACCTTAAATGTGATGTATTTTAGTCCGTTATATGCGTAGCGGTACATAAAAATGTTGGTGCCGTCGTATTTGCGGAAACGGTAAATCCGCTCTGCACTCGGAAACCGGTAATTATGTCCTAATCCAAAAGGGTAAGCAATTTTCGGCGTGCCGAGGATTAAAGGCTGATCAATAGGCTCACCATTGATCTTTTTTATCTGTAGCGCGCCGTAGCGTCTATCTTTACTGAAACTGATCTGTCCTTCAACGTGGTTTTGGGGGTTAAACGGGTCTATCTCGCTAAATTCAAAGCAGTTTGAATCCAAAGCTTGCTGCCCCCTTTTTATTTTCCGTTGATTCATTGCTATCCTCCAAGGGGGTACAATGGGTTGTCCATTTTCAGATTAAAAGCAAATTCAGTTCGTAGTAGGGCAATTCTGCGGCGTACTCGCCCAAATACGACGTGCCTTCAGACATTGCACAACCTAACAGGTTATGCTACATGTAGATATGGTATTACCCGCGTTCCTTCAAGCGTTCAAGTTCTGCTTGGAGTCGCGCGACTTCTGCTTCAGCCTTCTGTCGGGCTGCCGCTTCTTGTTCTGCAAGGGTTTGTAGCCACCGTTCTGATTGGGGATCGTAAAGCGTGAGACCCTCTTCCGTTAAATGGAAATTCAGAGCCAATATCTCTGAATGTATCGCTGCATCAACGTCTGGCGCAATCTCAACATACTTACCTTCAACAAGCCGAAACCCGAGTAGCGGCGAGGGTAGATATCTTCTATCTGAATCATAGCGGAAATACTCTGGAATGTTCATACGCGCATAGAGTGCCATCTTCTCATCTAAATCATTTCGATAGGTCCTCTTACTGGAAAACTCCATCACGAAATCTGGGGTTTTCCTTCTTCCCATACCTTATAGGTGCGGCGGAACTTCTGTCCGAGCCCGAAAGCGACAAGAATATCGGGCGAGACAGCGGTTCGCATCGGGCCCTTTATGTCATACATCATAATATTCCCAGAGATGTAGATCCCTGGGTCCTGCGAAAGATAAGTTTCGAGCATATCCTGCACACGCTTTATCCAATAAAGGTGGAGGTCTGTGTCAGCCATGGGTTTACCATCCGATTCCGGGTAGAGTTCTTCTTCCATTTCTGTGGGTGCATAAGGCGGACGACGCACGTTTGGGGAAGTTTCCATCGGTGTTCTCCTTTGCGGTTCGTGGTCATAAATTCCACTGCTGGCGAAGTTTGCGTCCTCGCCACCGAAAGTCCAGGCGGTTAGGGTTTTTACAATATTATACAATGTGTGCTAAAAGAGTGCAAGAGAAAGGGGGCAATTTTCATTTGATTAAAAACATAAAATAAGATACACTATTTTACACCTCACCTTGATGGCGCAAACTACCAAATCACGATCTAAAAGGAGATACACATTGGAAAAAATACGCGAACTGATTACCCTACTGGAATCCGGCGTTGAAGACTATGACTCACAAATGAAGGTCTTGCAGTCAGAACGTCTGAAATATATTCGGCTCTCTATAACGGACGGATTCGGCACGGAAGAAGGCGACTCTAAAGAGTCATGGCTGCTTCACCTTAAACAACTCGAAGATTCACTCGCACTGAGACGGAGGACCCTACGACAGGCAGTCGTGGATACCGCAGAAGATTTTCAGAAAGAGGAAAATGCATGATACAGAGATCTACGTCTTCTAATATAGGAAAATATTTGATGTGTGCGATGCTATTCGTAACGGGCTTTGTCGTCTCAACAACAGACGCGCAAGAGATGAACAGCACCCAGATCATTGAAGCAGCGATCCGGCACCAGAATTTAGGGTTGGCATACCTTGAAGAGTCGCAGCCTTCTAAGGCTGTTGAGGCGTTTACGGCACTTGTTGAGCTGCTTCCAGATGAAGCGATCGGTTACGGGAACCTCGCTGTCGCACACTTGCGCTTACAGCAGGCAGCCGCTGCCGAGGAATGGGTGAAGCGCGGTATCGCTGCCGCACCAATGGATAGCCAGTTACACTTTATCTTATCCGAAGTCTATCAGTTGCAAGGGAAAAGCAATCTGGCAGTGGAGGCGATGCAGGAAGCCGTGCGCTTGGATCCCGATGAATTGGAGTTTCGTTATAAACTGGTCCGCCACTATCTTGGACAACGAAACGATCTGGAAGCACAGCAGGAGGCTGTTCGGCATCTTCAGGAACTTCACTCGCGATCACCGGTGAATATCGTTGTGCTGATGAAGTTGACACTCGGATTGTTAGCGCAGGAGGACCTCGAAGCTGCTGGGGACCTCTGTCAAGACCTAATGCTCCTTTTAGGTGATACGGATGCCGAAAAACTCGCATACCTCACCCAAGGGATAGAAGCAATAGAGCAGAAAGATTTAAAACTCGCCATCCGAAATGTCCGAATTTTTGAGAACTTACACCGGGCAAGTCCGCGTTATCAGCAAGGTATCGGTGAATTGGTGACCGACATCCTCGGGCATCCGATAGAGACGTTCAGTGCGGGGTTTCGCGCGCGAATCATCGCTAAACAGAGTCTACCGATTGAAGTGGAATTTGTGGACGTCACTGAACAACTCGGACTTGCCAATGTGAATCCGCCTTCAAATTTCAAGCCCCCCGTTGCTGTTATCCTTATGGACCACGATAATGATGGAAATCTGGATCTGCATGCAGTCGCGAACGGTTTCATGCTGTATCAGAATATAGGAGAACAATTTGATCCTATTAGCACATACGTAGCAGACCAAGACACCCATATAGTTGTCGCAGACTTGAATAAAGATGGTATACAAGATTATCTATTTGAGAGTGTCAATGGAATCGTGCATATATGGAAAGATACGGAAGGGAATGAGGGGGCATCTGACCTCATCATACATGAAAATCCCAGAACTGAGATAGGTACCCTTCATCCTGTCGATTATGATCACGATGGTGATCTGGACCTCTTTACAACCGGTGCCACGATGTATCGGAATAACGGCGATGAGACTTTCACCGATGTCACAGAACAGACCTTTGTAAATCCAGTGCAACAACTTGCGCCCGCCGAGGCATTCTCTGCTGATTTTGATGACGATGGCGATATAGATATTTTTACCATACACCGCGAAATGGGATGCACCCTCTACGATAACCTCCGCCAAGGGAAGCTCCGCGCGGTTTCCGACGAGACCGGAATTTCTCAGGATGTCCATTACACCGCAGCTGCTATCGGTGATTATGACAACGACGGAGATATTGATATTTTCTTATCGACAGCAGATCGAATCCACCTCTACCTCAATAGCGGAGACGGAAGTTTTATGGAGGATCCGCGCTTAGAAGCAGGTGTACGTGACCTGTCTCCTTTCCTATTGAAAAACATAGATTACGATAACGACGGATTTATTGACCTCTGGGTGAGTGGTAAAGAGGGGATGTTTCTGTTCCGAAATGATGGGACCGGGCAGTTTATGGAACCTTATCCACTGATAGAAAACGTTACTGCAGAGGGTGCGACCCTCCAGAATGCGACTGCCGGTGCTGTGGGTGATTACGACAATGATGGCGATCTCGACCTTTTTTTCATCAACGGCGAAGGAGAACTCCGCGCCTTGCAAAATAACGGCGGCAACGAAAATAACTGGATACAGGTCCGATTGGAAGGTATCACTACCGGCAATAATAAGGTGAATAGAGACGGTATCGGCTCGAAACTGGAGGTGAAAATCGGTGATCTGTATCAACTGCAGTATGTATCCGAACAGGTCTCCCATTTCGGGTTAGGTGCGTTTGATGCCGCGGATGTCGTGCGTGTTGTCTGGACAAACGGTGTACCGCAGAACGTCATTGAACCGCAGTCAAGACAACGGATTCTGGAGAAACAGATACTCAAAGGCTCCTGTCCATTCCTATACGTCTATAACGGTGAGAAATACGAATTCGTCACCGACCTGCTCTGGCGTGCGCCGTTGGGACTCGTCACTTCAATGGGGTTCGTCGCACCTGATGAGACAAAAGATTTCGTGAAGATTTCGGGGACACAGATGCAACTAAAAGATGGAAAGTATTCCATTCAAATTACGGAAGAATTATGGGAAACCGCCTATTTTGACGAGGTGAAACTCATCGCAGTGGACCACCCAGCAGGCACCGACATCTTCGTAAATGAGCAGTATGTTCCACCACCGTTTGCCGAATTCAAGGTTTACGGTGTTAAGGAGAAATTGCACCCGAAGTCTGCGTTCAACCATCGCGGTAAAGATGTATCCGATGCTTTAAGAACGTTTGATTACCACTACGCCGTTGAACACACACCCGGTCCCTACCAAGGCGTTGTTGAACCGCACGCGATAGTCCTTGACCTCGGTGATGCACCCAATGACGCACCTGTGACGCTATTTCTCAGCGGTTGGATTTTCCCGACCGATACCAGTATCAACGTTGCGCTGTTCCAAAACCCCGAAATTAGTCCCCGTTTCCCATCGGTTGCTGTGAAGGATGGAACCGGAAAATGGAAGACTGTGATTGATATGATTGGACTGCCAGCGGGAAAAAACAAGACGATTACCGTCGATCTAACGGGCAAATTTCTATCGAACGACCGACAGGTTCGGATTGAAACCGATATGCAGATTTATTGGGATGCAGCGTTTTTCACTGTCGGCACACAAGACGTACCGATAGAGCTGACGACGTTGAACCCGGATAGCGCGGATCTGCACTACCGCGGCTTCTCCGAAATGTATCGTCCGACCCCGCATGCACCGCACCTGTTCGACTACCAAAAAGTAACAACAGATGCACAATGGCGCGACCTTGCGGGGTATTACACCCGCTACGGAGATGTCAACCCCTTGTTACAGGAGGTTGACGATATGTACGTTATCCTCAATGCGGGGGATGAAATCACAGTGGAATTTGATGCCGCACGCCTGCCAGCATTGAAACCCGGTTGGGTGCGAGATTTTATCCTTTATAGCGACGGTTGGGACAAAGACGGCGACATCAACACCCTCACCTCGCAGACGGTTGAACCGCTGCCGTTTCACGGCATGTCCGCCTATCCGTATCCGAATACCGAACATTATCCAGATGACGAAGCGCATCGCCGGTATCAACTCAAATATAATACCCGACGCGTGGAGCACCGTTTACCACCATTACCGACACAGGACTGAAACCATGAAGATGAAGCACGTATTAGCCATCACTATTTTGTTTTCAATCCACGCGCTATTTCTCCGCGGTGTGATTGCCCAAGACAGTACACAATGGAAATTACCGGAAGGCGCGAAAGCACGGTTCGGCAAAGGTTGGATACAAAGTATCAGTTTTTCACCAGATGGAACCCGAATTGCAGCAGCAAGTTCTGCAGGTATCTGGATTTATGATGCTCACACCGGCGCTGAACTCGCGCTGCTCGCTGGACATGAAGGCGGCGTGGGTTCTGTGGCATTCTCGCCGGACAGCAAAACCCTTGCAAGCGGCGGATATGGCGAAATTTTATTGTGGGATGTTGAGACCGGCAAAACCCTGAAATCTTTCAAAGGACACAAGGGACGGGTCGCAGTCGTGTTTCCTGATGACGGCAAAACGCTTATCAGTCTCAGTACGGACGGTTCAGTCCGATTTCGGGATATAACTACCGGTCAGGAAAAAAGAGTTTTCCAGGTAACACCTTCGCTTGGTATTATCAAGTTTTTCTACGCACTGATTGGGCAGGACGCTACCTCACGGCACATCCACCTTGATAAAATTAACGAAAACGGCATCTTGGCACTCGGATATAGGAAAGGTGTCATTCAGTTGAAGGATGCGACTACCGGGAAACACCTGAAAACGCTCAGAGGGCATAAAGATTATGTCAATCAGTTGGCAATTTCACCAGACGGTTCTCTGCTTGCTGTCGATATTTTTAACGCACCTCTTAGTTTGTGGGACATCGCTACCGGTCGTCAACTCAAAACCTTGGGCGAAAGTGTATCGCTCGGTGGAAAATTCGAGTTCTCTAAAGACGGTAAGACCTTTATTTATCAGACTTCATTTCACGGGATTGAGCTGTGGGATGTTGCTACCGGAACGCTACGCGCCACACTTGGTAAAGATAAACCGGAAATAAACGTATTGACATTCTCTCCAGATGCCAAGGCGTTTGTAGGTGGGAGTTCAGATGGCAGTATCCGGTTCTGGGATGCAGATACGGGTGCCGAGTTATCTGTCCTTACTACAGGACATACACAGGGTGTCAACGCCTTGGTATTCTCACCCGACGGCAATACTTTGGCGGGCGGGTATTCTAAAATGCTCCAGTTGTGGGACATGAATACTTTCACACCCCGCGCGGATGCTATAGAATCCACAGACAAACTCATCACGCTGGCATTTTCACCTGATGGTCGTACAGTAACCAGTGCAGGAGATTTCACATTCACAAGACAAAAACGCGACGAATTCAGGAAGGAAAGTGTGACAGGCGAGTTGAGTGTATGGGACGCGTCCACTGGACACAACCGAGCTGTCTTTCCTATTGAATCGCACAAAGGGGAGGCTCCAGTGCTACCAGGACAGAGAGCCGGTTCATCGTCCTCTCGAGCAATGGGTTATACGTTCATAATGGATGTGAAAACGGCAAACGGTATTAAAAAGCATGTCAAACTTCAGATTCACGGGACAGCCGCATTTTCGCAAGATGGTGCTATGCTCGCTGTTGCACAAAATTCATCGCTGGCTACTGGAAATAATCGATTTTCCATATTATTATGGGACATTCCCTCTCAGCAGTTGCAATTTACATTTAAGGGACATGAGGGTAAAATTAAAGCACTAAGATTCGCGCCGGATGGTAAAACGCTCGCAAGCGGAAGTAAAGATGGAACAATTCGATTATGGAATACAACCACAGGAGACCAGACCGCAAGTTTTTCCGCTGATATGAATACTGCCTTGGCTTTCTCGCCTGATAGCAAAACCCTCGCAAGCATATACGACGATAAACGTATCAAGCTATGGGATATTAACACTGGTGAAGAATTGATGACCCTTAAAGGTAATATCGGTATCTGCCATGCCTTAGCATTCTCTGCAGATAGCAAAATCCTCGCAAGTGGGAGTCATGACGGAACTATTCTCACATGGGATCTCGCTACTGGCACTAAACTAACGACACTCAAAGGGCATGACAACTGGATTAAAGCACTCACATTTTCGCCGGACGGTAAAACCCTCGCAAGCGGCAGTGAGGATGGCGTAATCTTTCTTTGGAATATCCTACCCTAAAAACTTGTATGCCTATGGATGCCGACGATTATGAAGTATGTGCGGCTTCATCACCGATTCGCCGCAACGGAATATACAGACAGAGCGTCGCTATGACCAAGATACCCGCCAGCACTGCGTAAGGATAAGCCTCGTTTGCGTAAAGCCAACCACCGAGCAGCGGTCCCAAGATCCGCCCTAAACTTAGAAAGGCATCCATAATACCGATAGCGGCACCTTGACCGATCTGGGTCTGTTTGGAAATCCACGAGGTATTCGTTGGACGGATCAATTGATTCCCAATACCAGCAATCGCGAGATACACTGTGAGTGTCGCAAAAGAGTAGGCTTTGAGCAGTAACGCCATACCGACAGCGTTGAGCAGCAAACCGGTGAGAACAATGCGCCGTTCCCCGAACTTGTTGATGAGTTTACCGAGCAACCCACCTTGTAATGGCACGACAATCGCACCCATAATCATGAACATCCACCCCATCTCTCTCTCTCCGTAGTTCCACTTATCTTCGATGAACAGTGGAAACGTCATCTCCAATCCTGCAAAACTGAAGGTTGTGAAAAAAGCGACAAGAAAGAGAGGCGTGAGCGGCGATTTCAAAGTCGTCTGACGAAAAATTTCGCGTGGTGAAACCCACTCATGCCGGTCTTCGAGTTCCTCGCTTTTGAGACCTTTCTGGAGCGATTCTGGCAGTAAAATAAGTGCAAAGAGGAAGGTAAGTAGGGACAAGCCGCCTGCGACAAAAAACGGCATATTGTGGCTACCCATAATCCCGCCGATGGCAGGGCCCAGGATGAAACCGAGTCCCATCGCTGCCCCCATTAATCCCATGCCTCTGCCGCGTTCCTCTGATGTTGTTATATCGGCAACATAAGCCATGACGCTCGGTAGGACTGCAGCGGAAGCGATACCCGCAGCACTGCGTGCGCTAAAAAGCCACAGATAATCCTTTGCGAGTCCAAAGCCAATTAATGCGGCAGCATTACCGAGCAATCCGAGTAGAATCGCCGGTTTTCTGCCGTATTTGTCTGATAACCTACCCCAGATCGGTGCAAACAGCAGTTGCATCCCGGAATAGATAGACATCAATATCGCGATTTCAGTGGTGGTTGCCCCAGTTTCTTTGGCGTAATAGGCGAGGTTCGGAATGATGATGCCAAACCCAAGCATCACGAAAAAGAGGGTTAAGAACAGCAGGAGAAGTTTTGATTTATCCATCTAAAATGAACGCGGAAACCCGCGGTGATGAGTCCACACCTTTTCCGCTCCAAGTGGATTGTCTGTTATTAGTCAGACTAAGGAGCGATACTAAGAATATAATACCGATTATTATAACAGATTTTAGGGAAGTGTATCAACCAAAAACGCGATAGCGTTCAGCTGTCAGTTGTTAGTTTTAATGAGGTGCGCCTTAAGAAAAAGTCCCGTTAATCAGAAAACTTGTTCTAAAATAATGGCAGCGTTTTTTCGTCGAAAGGTACAATCAAAGGTACCCACATGGCGAAATTTATTATGGAAATTTTCGCAGATTTTTGGTATTATAAAAATGGTTTTATAGTTCTTAATTCATTCTTAATTGAAATTAAACATTGGAGGAAAGATGGCAAGCGGATTTGTGCATCTACACAATCACAGCGAATACAGCATGCTCGACGGCGCGTGCCGTATTCAAGATATGGTCAATTGGGCTGTTGAGAACAGTGTGCCGGCTGTAGCACTCACCGACCACGGCAATATGTTCGGCGCGTGGGAACTCTACGATAAAGCGAAAAAGGGGGGGATCAACCCTATTGTCGGTTGTGAGGTATATGTTGCACCCGGCGACCGACGAACGCGCGGCAAGGGGCAGGGAGGTCCCTATCACCTGACACTGCTTGCAGAGGACGCAACCGGTTACCAGAATCTCCTTAAACTGGTATCACTCGGATACACAGAAGGTTTCTACAGTAAACCGCGCATTGATATGGAAATCCTACGCGAACACCATCACGGAATTATCGCACTCACCGGATGTATCCAAGGACAGGTGCCGCAACTCCTCTGTTCAAGTAAACGAGAAGAGGGTATCCAGAATTTCAAAACGCTCATGGAGATCATGGGGAAACGCAACCTCTATGTTGAAGTCCAGAACCATTATATTGACAAGGAACTTGAAGCGTATCCGATTATGGTAGAATTGGCGAAAGAGTTCAACCTTCCGATCGTCGGGACCAACGATTGCCACTACCTCCGAAAATCCGATCACGAAATGCACGATGTTCTGCTGTGTATCCAGATGAAGAAGACTGTCAACGATCAGCATCGGATGCGTTTTGACAATCATTTCTACTTTAAAAGTGTTGACGAAATGCGTGAAGCACTGAAGGGCTACCCGGCAGAAGCCATCAGCAACACACTTGAGATAGCCAATCGGTGCAACCTTGAACTCGACTACGGCGAGAACCTGATGCCGAAATACGAGGTGCCCGAAGGACACACAAACGACAGTTATCTTAAGGAACTGTGCTATAAAGGTTTACGCGAAAAGTACGGCGATTTGTCGGATGAAATTCGGAAACGTCTCGACTACGAACTCGATATCATCAGCCAGACCGGTTATTCGGGGTACTTCCTTATCGTGTGGGACTACGTGAAATACGCACACCAACAAGGCTACCCGCTCTCCGCGCGCGGTTCTGCTGCGAGTAGTCTCGTCCTATATGCGCTTAACGTAATTGCCTTCAATCCAATGGACTACGACTGCCTCTTTGAAAGGTTCCTGAACCTTGAACGTATCAGTCCACCGGATATTGATATTGACTTCGCCGATCGTGCCCGTGAACACGTCATCGATTATCTTGTCAAAAAATATGGCGAAGCTTCCGTCGGTAAGGTAGCAACCTTCGCGACGTTAGGGGCAAAAGCTGCCATCAAAGATGTCGGGCGCGCCCTTGAAACGCCTCTCGATGATGTTGTTCGGTTAACTGAACTCATTCCATCGACACCCGGAATAACAATTGATGATGCCTTAGAAGAGGTGCCTGATTTCCAAAAACTCGCGAATAGTCCTGAATATCGCGAACTCATAGATCTCAGCAAAGCCATTGAGGGAACGAAACGGCACGTTTCGTGTCACGCTTCTGCAATCGTTGTCTCAAACGGTCCATTGACAGATTATGTCCCGCTATTCAAGGATAAACACGATCAAGTCGCCTCACAATTTGAAGGTAAAACCGTCGAAGATGTCGGGATCGTTAAATTTGATTCGCTCGGTTTACGAAGTCTCACCGAGATTTACGATTGCCTTCAGATGATTAAGACAAATCAGGGCGAAGAGATCAAGATAGACGAAATACCATTTGACGATAAAGAGACTTACGCACTCCTGAGCCAAGGCTTGATTGACGGATTATTCCAGCTGGAAGCCTCTGGTGGTATGTATCGGGTTGTGACGCAACTCAAGCCCGATAACTTTGAGGAGTTTTCGGCGATTCCTGCCCTCTACCGTCCAGGTCCAATCGAAAGCGGTACGATGCAGGAATTCATTGATCGGAAAAATAAGTTGAAGCCGGTGTCGTATATCCATCCGTCACTTGAAGACGCCCTGAAAAATACCTACGGTGTCTGTATTTACCAAGAGCAGGTGATGCAGATTGCGCGGGATATGGCAGGTTTTACCCTCGGTGAAGCGGATATTCTCCGCTCTGCTATGGGAAAGAAGAACCCCGAATTGCTCAAAGCGCAACGTGAGAAATTCGTTGAGGGCGCAATCGAAAAAGGCATCGCTAAACAGGAAGCAGAGCGCGTGTTTAAGCAGTTGGAGCCTTTCGCGGGGTACGCTTTCAACAAGTCGCACACCGTTGCCTATTCGATGTTGGCATATCGTATGGCATACTTGAAAACGCATTATCCACACGAATTTATGGCAGCAATGATGACGGGCGAAGCTGGAGCTGGCCATTCAGATAAAATCACCCGTTATCGCTCCGAATGCAAGAAACTTGCCAGTTTTCTGGATGTGGAGATTAATCTATTACCGCCGGACGTTAATAGCAGTATAAACGAATTCACCGTAGATGGTAACAACATCTGCTTTGGACTCGTCGCTGTAAAAGGTGTCGGCGACGGTGCTATAGACGCAATCATAGAAGCACGGGAGCAAGGCGGTTCATTCACATCTTTGCAAGACTTCTGTGAACGCGTGGACATCAAACAGGTGAATAAGCGCGCGATTGAGAGCCTCATTATGAGTGGTGCCTTCGATTCACTTGAAGGACACCGGGCGCAGCTTCTCCAGAGTTTGGATAGTGTCATAAAAGTAGCACAAAGTGCACAGGCGGATCGAGATCGCGGACAGATGAATCTCTTTGGTGATGTTGAAGAGGTACCCGCGATGACGATAGCACTTCCTGATATACCGGAATTCGCTCCATTAGAGCGACTTATGCAGGAAAAGGATCAACTCGGATTCTATGTTTCCGGGCATCCACTTGAAGAGTACAGCGACATCATCGAAAACTATACAACCGCAAGTACCCGAACCTTGGAGGCACACCGTATTGATTCCGAGGTTTTCGTGGCAGGTATGGTAACAGAGGTCAAAGATATTACCACGAAAAAAGGAGACGCTATGGCGGTCATTGGGTTCGAGGATCTGGAAGGCACAGTAGAGGTCGTCGTTTTTCCGAATACATACAAAAAGGCAGGTGAACTCGTCGAAGGTAGAGCCGTCTGGATTCGTGGTAAAGTCAACGTCAAGCAGAATGGAAGAAATCGGAGATCTGATGACGAGCCGCAGAAAGAAGAACGCCAAATCCAAGCGGAACAGATCGTAGATATAGCGTCTGTTAGCAGGGATCAGACGACTTCGCTTGAGGTGACAATCCAAGAATCCGATCTCGAAAACACTGAGAAATTAGAGGCACTTCAACGAATAGCCAGCGCGAACAAAGGTGAACTGGATCTGGTTTTACGCCTCATGAGTCCTCGTTACGGTGAGGTTATCGCGAAATGTGCTCAGAAATATAGTATCACGCACGAACCATCAGTTACTGAACAGGTCGAGAAATTATTTGGTGAAAATTCTGTTAAACTGAGCAACCGCACCATACGATCGAATAAGAAAAACGCCTCGCAAATAGGCTTTGTGTAAAGTGCGGTAGAGACGTTTCGCAAAAACACTCACCACATTGATAGAAGGAGATTCGCTTATTATGCAGTACCGGACACTCGGTAAAACAGGTCTCAGCGTGTCAGAAGTCGGGTACGGCGGCGGTAGAGTCCGCCCAGAACACGACGCAGCATCGCTTGTTAAGATGCTTCACTATGCAATGGATTGTGGTCTTAACTTTCTTGACACGGCTCCGAATTACGGTAGTGGGTATAGCGAAACCGTTATCGGTAAAGCGATCGCTGACCGTAGAGCGTCGTGCATTGTCGCGACGAAGACGGAAGCCTACGACCCCGACGGTATCCGTGAAGATGTAGAGGGCAGCCTCCAACGACTCGGCACAGACTACATTGATGTCCTTCAATTCCACGGTGGATGGTTCTATACTGAAGAGACAGATCAGATCCTGAATCGGGGTGGGTTAGAAACATATCTAAGACTAAAAGCGGAAGGAACCGTTCGATTCATCGGATTTTCTGCGGATGGCCCCTCTGGTGGTGCCGAAAATCTGATTGCCACAGGCGAATTCGATATGATACAGACCCACTATAACTTGATGTATCAGAGCACCTGTGACGCTTTCGGCAGGCGTGGCATCATTCCTGATGCTGTCTCACAAGAGATGGGGATTGTGCTGATGCGTTCTACCACCAGCAACGCATTCCAAAACCTCATGAAGCACTGCTTTCCCAATGAAATGGCGGACGTTGATGTAGACAGTTTCTTACTGAACTACTCGCTCTCAAATCCGATGGTAAACGTCGCCCTAATGAGTCTGCAAAATATTGACGATGTGGATTGGACAAACGCTGTTTCGGACAATGCCGAGGCAAGATTGGACCTACGAGCCATCCACGGTAGGTAATGCGTACCAAACGGATCCTTTACCCGCATGCTGACTCGAAGACGCGTAGATGGTTCTCACCGAGGACCTTCCGTATATCGTCATCGGAGTAGCCGCGTTCGCTTAACCCTTCCGAGATTTTGATGAACTCACTGGCATCTTTAAGTAAATCTCCGCCGCCATCAAAGTCTGAGCCGATACCGACATGGTCGATGCCAGCGATGTCAATGGCGTAAGCGATGTGGTTGAGTAACTGCGCAAACGGCGGCATTTTCTGCCAACCGTCTATGGTGAGAAACCCAGGCACGAAAGTAATCCCGACAACACCGCCGTTAACCGATAAGGCTTTCAGTTGTTCATTACTCAGGTTCCGTGAGTGCCGACACAAAGTCTTGCAATTGCTGTGAGAGGCGATGACTGGAGCGTCCGATAACTCCAAAACATCCCAAAACCCACGCTCGCTGATATGTGAGACATCCACTAACATTCCAAGACGGTTCATCTCTTTGACTAACGCCATACCGAAGCGAGTCAAACCGCCGCCCATATCCTCTTCGTCGTTCCCTGTTGATGCCCATGTGTTCAGGTTATGGGTCAAACCGATGGATCGGACACCGAGTAAATAGAGCGAACGTAGAATATTCAGGCTCCGTTCAACGGCTTCGCTATTTTCAATAACAAGGACCGCCGCGAGTTTACCGGCTGCTTTCGCTTCGCGAATATCACTTGCCTTCCGAGCGATGCATAAGTCGTCAGCGTTCGTCACCACCTCTTCGTTAAACCAACCAAAAGCGTCCAACGCATAAGCGAGATGGTTTTTCCATGCGCGTGTGACATCGACAGCGAAAAAAGCAGCATCAATTCCGCCTTGTCGCATCTTCGGGATGTTGAGTTGAATACCAATCGCTTTCTCTTCAGGTGGCACACGCCCCCGGAGATAGGCGATGGTACCAACGGGGTCCATCGGGCTTTGGACGTTTTCGTCAGCAAGACTGACGTTGCCTCGACGAATGTGTGCCACAATTGCATCGTTATGTGAATCAATCACGAGTGCCTGCTTATGCAATTCTAAGATCCGCTTATCTGGTTGTTTCTCTGTGTTTTTCTGTTCCATAGTCCTCATACTTAATCTATTAGGGTTGAATCGTTCGTTCAGTTATACCAGTCATAACCGATTGCTACGATATTTTTTCGGCAAATTTTGAAACCGAAATCTGATTTATATCGTTTTCAGATGTAGTTGATATCCAAAAGAAGCGAGTAGTTTTCCTGTATGAAATTTTGTACCTTCCAGAATATAGCGCGCAATAAACCTTCTTACTTTCTTAACTACAAGCAGCTCGGGCGATACAAAAAAATGCAATTTGCAGTTAAAACGGATACCGGTAAGATCCGCGATAGGAACGAAGACCTATACTATTTCGATTCGCAGCTCCAGTTGTTTGCGATCGCTGATGGTATGGGCGGGCATGAACACGGTGATATCGCAAGTCGCATTGCTCTTGAAGTTATTCAGGAGTGGGTAGAAACTGAAGCATCTCCACAGATCGACTTAGGACCCATGAAAAGGCTAAACGTTCTACGCGATCTTGCAGTGGAAGCAAATCAGCGGATCTATTCCTCCATTGAGAGCGAAAATAAAGGTCGCAGAATGGGGACCACCCTAACTGCAGGTTTTATTACTTTTAGTTACCTCGCCTACGTTCATGTCGGTGATAGTAGACTCTATGTCCTACGCGATGATAAACTGACACAGATAACGACAGACGACTCCTTCGTTGAAAAAATGGTCAAGGACGGTGAAATAACACCTGAAGAAGGACGTGTCCATGAAAAACGGAACATTATCACACAGGCGATCGGTTTGAAACCGAAAGTCACTGTCAGTGCAGACGCATACCCGCTTGTGCCAGGAGATATTGTCCTCGCTTGTACCGACGGTTTACACGACCTAATCATTGATGATACCGAGATCGCAGATATTATATTAGCGGCATCAGACCTCGAAGAAGCGTCTGAGAACCTCGTTAACAAAGCACTCGAATACGGTGGCACCGATAACGTTACTGTCTTACTCGTTGCTGTCGATTAATCTGCTTTCGCCTGTTTTTTTGATGCAGCTTGCCAAATTTCCTCCGCAGACTTACACGCCGCGGTACACACTACATATCCGACTCACCCTCTGTCTGTTCTCCAAAGACCAAGGTACTATCCGGGTCTAATTCCGCTTCTTCGAGTGCTTCTATATGTGCCGGCATTGTAAGTTCTGGCAGTTCGACCTGTGCGGCTTCAGCCCATAAGCGTTCAAGGTTATAATACGCGCGTCTCTCAGAAAGAAAGATGTGGACGACAAAATCGACGTAGTCTAACAATATCCAATCCGCCTTACGTTCTCCCTCCTGATGCCACGGTTTCTGGGACCAGTTGTTTTCAAGTTCTTCGAGTACGGCTTGTGAGATACCTTCTACCTGAATGTCGGAGGTACCACTGAAGATCGCAAAAAAGTCTGTGAAGCCATGAAGTTTACGTAAATCGAGAATAACGCCGTCTTGGGCGCGACGGCTCATCGCTGCCGAAGCGGCCGCTTTTACCATATCTAATGTATTCTTTTCTGTTCCCATAATATAATTCCTTTAGTTCTCAACATACGCCAACGAACTGTTGTAGGTATGAAGTGTATTTGGATGAATCATCACACCTTTTTCGAGGAGATGCTCAATCTTCGCATGAGCAACGTGATGTACCGAACGCATCAAATCCGTGTATGCGAATTTCCGTACTAAATCAACTGACTTGTGATTTCGTCCGGGTTCTGCGAAGTCCGCTACATATAAAATTTGTGAAATAACACCCATAGACGGATGCCCAGTTGTATGGTTCCGAATCGCTTCGAGTATCTCCAACTCGGTTACTGCGAACATCTCGACAGCCAACTTTACACCCACGAGTGGATGCAGGAGCGACGGATTTACCTTTTCAATCGGATCCAAGCGAATTTCATAGCAGTGTACTGCGTTATATAACTCTTTAGCATTCATCCATTTGGCACTGTCATGTAACAGTGCAGCGAGGCTTGCCTGCCAAGCGTCTGCTTTGTGAGTATAAGCTAAATCAACTGCCATCTCTTGTACGGAGAGCACATGTTGTAAACGTTTCGTACTCAGCTTGTCTGACAGATACCGCTGAATTTCAATTGACTTCGGGTGAGCCCTGAGTTCTTCGATTGTAGTGTCCATCGGATTTCAGTATTGTTTTTTATTCTCTTTCATCGTCAATCTCAACCCCTAATTTTGCCAATTCCGCAAGGAGTTCCCGTTCGGTTTCAGATAAAATTGTGTCCGGTAACACCGCGCGAATAGCGTATTCCTCATTAATCCATTTTGAAAGGTCTTTTGCTTTGCAGCGCGCACTACAGAACGGAAAATTTTTCGGTAGCGGTGTACCTTCTTCCCATACAAAATCATAAACTGTTTCGCACATACTGCATCTGTGTTCCACGATATTCACGCCCTTATTTTCGGATTTCGGAATTTTCAATTTTTCAACTATTGATACAATCGATGCCGATGGATATAATTTTCGACCGCTTCTGGAACGAGATACCGGATGGAAAGCTTGTTCCGAACGCGTTCACGAATCGCCGTCGCTGATATATCCGCACCGGTTACTGTGAAGGTCGTGACCCGTTTTCGGACTTCCAGCGGTACGCGGTTGAGATCATAAGTCGGACGCGTCGTCGCGATCATAATACACCGCGCTAAGACCTCATCAAAATCCCTCCAGACTTCATACTCGATGAGTGAATCCGCCCCGATAATCCATGCAAGTTCGGTTGTTTTTCCATAAAGTTTCTGCAATGCTTTTAGCGTCTCAACGGTATAAGAGGGTCCGGCGCGCTCCAATTCTATCCGAGACACCTCAAAGTCCGGATTCCCAATAATCGCTAAGAGTGCCATCTGATACCGATGCTCCGGTTCGATAATATCGGCATCTGCAACTTTGTGTGGCGGTCTCGCGGAAGGGATAAACAATATTTTATCGTAACCCAATCCGACGCGAACCTGTTCGGCACTCAGTAGGTGGGCATAATGGATTGGGTTGAATGTTCCGCCCATCACAGCAATTCTTTGGTTTGTTTTCAGCATCAGAATATCGGAGTGTCCAGTGGATGTGAACTCAATGGCGTATACCTAATATCCGTCTGTGCAGTTTCATAGTATAACGGTTTCCGCGAGAAAAGTCAAGAGAAAAATCGGGGTGTGCTAACGTCCGTGGACGCGCGCCCTATAATCGTCGTAGGTACGCTCAATCTGTTTTGCCGATTCTTCGGAACCAAGAAAATGTGAACCTGTCAACACGACAGGAGGTTTCCCACGTTCTGTTAGCAATTCGGCAACACGGCATTTAATCGCATTGACAATTGACAGGGTACCGATGCTGGACGTAGGTCCTACAGGGTATGCTAAATTCGGGATATCTACGACTGCATCACCCGGCGGATTACAGTTGTCAATTGTTAAGTCAGCGATCTCAAAGAGCCGTTTGCCAGAGGTGTGTTTTGAGGTAGATGAACGGCTGTGTGCGATGGAACTCACTGCAATGACAGGCACCCCCTGTTTTTTGGCACCCATCGCCATCTCTATAGGTAGGATGTTGGTGCCAGAATTTGAGAATACCATCATAGCATCGTGGGGACCAAAGGTGAAGTTACGTAAAATAACGTCTGCGTACCCTGAGATGTTTTCCAGAAAAAGTGCCTGACGCTGTCCGTTACAACCGACAACCTGATTGTGATAGGTAACCGCCAATTCCACTATCGGAAAGAACCCCGGAAAACTTCCGTAGCGGGGGAACATCTCTTCAACCGCCATGCGGGAATGCCCGGAACCAAACAGATAAACGAGACCGTCTTCTGCTATCGTCTCGGCGCAGATATCAGAGGCTTGCGCAATCGCATCGGTTTGTGTGGCTTGAATCCGTTCCAAAATGTCTTGTGCTGTTCGTAGATAACTTAGGTAGGAAATGCTCATAGTGTTGTGTCTGTTCTATCCTCAGCTGCTTGATAAGTGTAATTTGTTCAGTCTACATCGCCAAAATATCAATTTCTATTCTATCACAATTCTGAAATATTCGCAATGCATTTCTGTTAATAGTTGTCAGTTGTCAGTACGGTTTTCTGCGAAAACCTTTCAGTTACCAGGTAACATTTTCCTGTGGATTTTAAAGCCTGGGATCTGCTATAATTTCTTTGTATGCTATGGTGTATCTATATATTCTAAAGGGCGCGACTTGTTTGCCCGTTAAAGAAAAGGATATTTGTTTGTAAATGAAGCGTATAAAAATTCCAGGAGTCAGCAAAGACATATCGCAGCTAATTTTGGGGACTATGTTGCTCTCACCTGTCAAATTCGATGATAGCACTGAAATGCTCGACGCATTTTTCGAGGTAGGTGGAAATGCTCTCGATACCGCACACATCTACGGCGGCGGCGATAGCGAGATGCTAATCGGTCTCTGGATGCGACAACGCGGAAATCGGGATGAGGTGTACCTGATTGGTAAAGGCGGGCACCCGCAAGGTAGCGTGCCACGCCCGCGTCTCTCACCTGAAGAACTCAAAGCCGATCTTGACGAAAGCATTGCACGACTCCGTACCGACTATATTGACCTCTACATGCTCCATCGCGATGATCCTGTGATTCCGGTCAGCACAATTATTGATTACTTGAACACGGAAATCGGTGCAGGACGTATCAGAGCCATCGCTGCTTCTAACTGGGAACCGCAGCGCATTGTTGAGGCGAACACGTATGCCGAGGAAAATGGACTCGCGGGGTTCGTCTCTTGCAGTAACAATATTAGTCTCGCTGTACCAATGGAACCGATGTGGGGCGGCTGCGTCTGCGTGGACGATGCCGCACGCGCGTGGCATAAAGAGAGCCAGTTTCCCTTGATGCCGTGGTCTTCGCAAGCACGCGGTTTCTTTAGTGGTGCTTTTACACCGGAAAACCGTGAAAACAGAGATATGGTACGTGTCTATTATAATGATGATAACTTTGAAAGACTTGCACGTGCAAAGATGTTAGGTGAAAAATATGGATATTCCGCGATTCAGGTCTCCCTGGCATACTGTTTGAATATTCCGTTCCCGGTTTTTCCTGTCATCGGACCCGTAACTTTAGCTGAATTGGATTCTTCGCTCGGCGCAAGAACACTTGTACTTTCCGAGGCTGAAGTGGCGTGGCTCAACTTAGAAACGGATGGTAATCCCCTATGATGGTTCGGATTCTTGCTCTATTGTTCTGCTTCCAGTTTGTTTTTCTGCCCCTCGGTTTTGCCCAAGAGAGCTGAGGCGCCTGAAGCAACCCCGCGATTCCACGTGGCGGGATCGGTGAAGTCAGTTTGACTTCAGGAGAAACGCGTAAGTTTCAGAGTACTTTCAGTATGATGCGCTGGTTGGACGCACAAGGCGGACACTTAGAAACCAAAGGGATTTCGCCAGATGGAAAAGTAATAGAGGTCCCGTTGCACCGACACCATGTCAATCTGAATATCTTTCGGGTTGATGTCGGATTGAAGTATCAACTCTCTTCCCAATGGGTGCTGGAAGCCAATATACCATACGAGACGAAAACGCAGGAGGCAACACTTGAAAAGATTGATCCGGTTACGCCCGCGGATTGGGAAGCGATTATACGTAGCCGCGATAATCATCATAGAAATGAGACTTACATCGGATTTGCCGATGTGGATCTGTTGTTAGGCTATCGGATGCCAGGACTCCTTAGAGAGAACGATCTTTTGATGGCACGTGTCGGAACGACGATTCCTCTTGGTAAAACCGAAGAGGACCCTTGGAAACTTGGGAATGCCGGACTTGAACATCTCCATATCCAGTTTGGAACGGGGACGTTCAACCCGCTTGTCGATTTGTATTATAGTTTGCCCATCTACAAAGGGCTAAATGCAAGTGCCAGTATCCGTGGGAAATTGCCGTTCTATGAGAATAGCAAGACCTATCGCGGGTCCAGAGAGGTTACCTACACAGGCGGTTTAAGTTATCGTGTCAGTGATTGGCTTACGTTCCAAGCTGGGTACCTCGGTTTTTATCAATCCTACGCGCAATGGGCAGGCAAACGCGACATCAATACCGGACTCCGATTCAGCATGGCATCGTTTGGGGTATCCGTTGTAACGCCTTATGATCTCCCGTTGTCCTTGGCAGTAATGCTCCCTTTACACCAAGAGACGCTCTATGACGATACTGATTCCTTATGGGGTGGTGTGTACGAGGAGAGCGACGCATTTGAATTCGGTCCTTTGATATCATTAACACTTCTTTACGGACTTTAAGAAACCATTTTCGTAAGCGAAAAATTATGAGACTATCAAAACACCACTCCACAAGGCAAGTAATTAGGTTTATGACATCGTATACAAGCAGGTGTTGCATAGCACTCATGGCACTGGTTTTCTTGATCAGTTGTGGTGTGCCGAACAATCCGTATCCGAAATCTGAACGCAACGAGGAAATCTACTACAGTACATTTACCGAAGAACCGAAACACTTTGATCCAGCGATCTCCTACAGTTCGGATGAATATAGGTTTATTCAGCAGATTTATGAGCCGCCTTTGCGATACCACTACCTGAAGCGACCTTATACATTGATTCCATTGACAGCAGAGACTGTCCCGCGACCGCGTTATTACGATGCTCGCGGAAGGCAGCTGGCATCAAATGCCCCTGCAGCGTCTGTCGCGCGTGCGGTCTATGAAATTCGGATACGTCCCGGTATTATGTACCAACCGCACCCCTGCTTCGCCAAAACTGAAAGCGGAGCACTGCGATACCATGACTTAAAAGAAGCAGATGTGTCGCGATTTGCCGAGATCAAGGATTTTCCGATGACAGGGACGCGTGAACTTATCGCTGACGATTATGTTCACCAGATTAAACGGATGGCTGATCCGCGTCTCTCTTGCCCTATTCTCAGTACATTGGCGGATTATATTCTGGGTATGGACGCGTATTCAGCTGCCGTTGCGAATGGACAAGCCGATGCGCCGTTTCCGGGTGTAGAAGTCGTAGACCGGTATACTTATAGGGTTATTCTCAAAGCGAAGTATCCGCAGTTCGTCTATTGGTTGGCGATGCCGTTCTTTTCTCCGATGCCTAAAGAGGCGATCGATTTTTACAATCAACCTGTTATGAAGGAACGGAACATCACGATTGATCGGTTTCCTGTGGGAACGGGCGCCTATCGCATAGAGACGCTCCTCGCACACAAGGAGATCGTGCTCGTCAAGAACGAGAATTTTCGGGTGGAACGCTATCCCTCAAGTGGTGAACCCGGGGATAGGGAAGCCGGACTTTTGGACGACGCGTGGGAGGTTGTTCCATTTATACCGAAAGTTGTTTATAAATTAGAGAAGGAATATATTCCGCGATGGAATAAGTTTTTGCAGGGGTATTACGATAATTCGGGTATCTCCTCAGATACGTTTGATAGTGCCATCGCTTTCGACGAAACGGGGGATCCGAGCACAAGTGAGGAATTGAAAACGAAACATATCGTCTTACGCACCAGTGTGGAACCGACGACTATTTATCTTGCTTTCAATATGTTAGATGATACCGTTGGCGGGTACACACCAGAGAAACAGAAACTTCGGCAGGCGATTTCGATTGCCTTGAATTACGAAGAATATATTGAGATTTTCCGCAACGGACGCGGTGTTGTATCACACAGTCCGCTGCCCCCCGGTATCTTTGGGTATGAATCGGGTGAAGCGGGCATTAACCCTTATCTTTATAACTGGGATGCGAGCACGAATCGTCCCATCCGAAAATCCATCGAAGAAGCACGCCAACTTCTCGCGGAAGCCGGTTACCCGGGCGGACAGGATCGTAAGGGAAACCCACTGATCGTCTCTTTTGACAATACATGGAATTCGGCGGGTGCCACGTCCCAATTGACATGGATGCGAAATAAATTAGAACAGATCGGTATCACAATGGAGAGCCGAACCACGGATTACAATCGGTTTCGCGACAAAGTGAAAAATGGGAATTTTCAGATCATCTATTGGGGATGGCATGCCGATTATCCTGACGCCGAAAATTTCTTGTTCCTCCTCTACGGTCCGAATAGTAAAACCTTACACGATGGTGAAAACGCTGCGAACTACGATAATCCTGAATACAATCGCCTTTTTGAAGAGATGAAAAATATGGAGAACTCACCGGAACGATTAGCACGTATCCGTGAGATGAACCGTTTGTTACAACGTGATGCGCCTTGGGTTTTCGTCTATCATCCTGTCACTTTCGGTCTATCGCACCAGTGGTTGAAGAACAATAAACCGAGTTCTTTGGGACGTGGCAATTTGAAGTATCTTCGCATCGATGCCGGTCAGCGCACAGAAAACCGTCAAGCATGGAATAAACCCATCGTCTGGCCCCTTTGGTTGTGTCTCGGACTGCTAATTTTAGGGACAATTCCTGCTGCTATCACAATTTGGAAGCGAGAAAGAGGAACACAATAGACAGAAATGTTTACTTATATCGTCCGGCGAATTCTTTACGCAATCCCTATCCTGATAGGTGTGAACCTCATCGTTTTCTTCCTCTTTTTCGTTGTTAACTCGCCTGACCAGATGGCACGGAAGATTCTCGGTGAGAAGAATATTACACAGGAAGATGTTGACAATTGGAAAAAACAGAACGGATACCACTTACCTCTCTTTTTTAATCCTGAGGCATCTGACGGTGGGTACTTTACGGAGACTATCTTCTTTCAGAAAGCCGCGAAACTTTTCGTTTTTGATTTCGGGACATCTGATACAAACAACATTGACATAACGGCGCAGATTTCACAACGGATGTGGGCAAGCTTGGCTATTGCTTTGCCGACGTTTATACTTGGGCTTCTGGTGAATATTACCATTTCAATGATTGTGGCTTACTATCGGGCAACTTACGTCGATTTCTGGGGTACAATCGTTGCGGTGACCGTTATGTCTATCTCCTCCCTCTTTTATATCATTGGCGGGCAGTGGTTGTTTGGAAAGATGTTGCGTCTGTTTCCGATCTCAGGCTACGATTCGGGTGTAAACATGTTGAAGTTCGTAATTCTACCTGTGGTTATCGGTATCATCAGCGGTATCGGTAGCGGTATTCGTTTCTACCGAACGATATTCCTTGAGGAGGTAAATCGCGACTATGTGCGGACGGCACGTGCGAAAGGCGTAAGCGAAGCCGCAGTTCTCTTTAAACATGCACTCAAGAACGCAATGATCCCGATCCTGACGAATGTTGTATTGGCAATCCCGTTACTCTTTCTCGGCAGCTTGGTGATGGAGGCGTTTTTCGCCATTCCCGGATTAGGGAGTTTTACGATCGAAGCAATTCAGGCACAGGATTTCGCCATTGTGCGGAGCATGGTCTATCTCGGCTCTGTCCTGTATATTGTCGGCTTGTTGTTAACCGATATTAGTTATACCCTCGTCGATCCGCGCATCCGATTCGGATAAGAAAGTCAAAGAATGATTTCACAAAATAGAAGTTATCAAATTATGCAAGGCGTGATGAGCCTACTATTGGGATGCATCAGTATCGTCTTATTGGTCATGCTACGGCATTCAGGCTATTCAAATGTCATCCTGATTTGCTTTCTAACTGTCGGGATTACCTTAATCTTTTCTGGTGACTATCTTCTCAATCCGTTCAAGTTGCCTGTCACGCCACTGAAGCAAGAATTCGCGAGCGATATTGGTCTCATTGCTTACGGCTTACTCTATTTCAGCATTGCCCTGTCGAATCTACTGCAACCACGATGGTTCACAATTGGTCTCCCAGTCTTTTTACAACCGATTTGGGTCCGACGCGGATTGGCATGCATCGGGATCGTCCTGATCGCAGCAGGACTTTACGGTATTTATCACCTATGTGCCGGTCAATTATCGGATGATCCGTTAGAATAAAAAAACGCTCTGAGCATTTTCTATACGAATTCTGTCCTTCATGGAACGGGTCACTTCGCGATAATCACGGCATAGCGAAGTGGTATCTCCCCGACGTTGCGTATCCCGTGCAACACTTGACAATCGACATGAACGGCTTCGTTGTCGCTAACCCGGTGTGTCTCTTCACCAAACAAGACTTCCCCTTTCCCAGAAAATACATAGAAAATTTCCTGTCCATCATGTGTATGCGGCGGGTGCGCGCGTTGCCCTGGACCGACTTCCGAGATATGAAGATGAAGTTGATTTCTATCTGCGCCCGCTTCAAAAACAAAGCGATTAATGCCTTTAACATCGGTACTAATTTCTTTTTTCATGAGGGTCCTCCGTTTTGAAGTTGCTTTCTATAACTATGCAGGCATTGCCTGCCCTAACTTTTTTATAATTAAAATAATATCTGTGATAAAATCTAAAAAAACGGGTATGGCATCCAATAAATTGACAACACCGTCGCTATTGAAATCCGCGACAAGCTGTATGGGTTCTCCTTTGCGTTCTCCAGCGAGATCCCACAGGATCATTGTACCGTCCGAACCCACACTTGCAAGAGTCTTACCATCAGGCGAGTAGGCAATGTCTTCAACTGAACTTTTATATCCAGTGAGCCTCGTTTTCTGTCTTGTTGTTTCAGCATCCCACAAATATATGCCGCCTGAAGTTCCAGCAGCGATAGTTTTTCCATCTGGCGAAAATACTATGGAATAGACTATACCCGTGGCTCTAAGTATATTTTTCTGTTTTCCTGTTTCAGCATTCCATAAACGCACTGAGTTATCAATGTAAGCCGATCCGCTGGCGATAGTTTTCCCATCGGGCGAATACGCAACGGAGTAAACGAGGTCGTTATGCCCAATAAGTGTATTTTTCTGTTTTCCTGTTTCAGTGTCCCACAAACGTACAGTTTTATCCTTACTTGCACTGGCGATCGTATTTCCATCGGGCGAATACGCGAGAGAATGAATGAGATCCTGATGCCCAATAAGCATATTTTTCTGTTTTCCTGCTTCAGCATCCCACAAATGAACGGTATCGTCGTCAATTGCACTGACGATAGTTTTCCCATCCGGTGAATAAATTGCTGAGGTGACATGGTCCCTACGATAAATATGACCGGTAGTAGGGTCTGGTCCGTCGGAGGGTCTTAATCTATTCTCACGCGGAAAACCTGTATAACGTCCTGTTTCAGCATCCCACAGATGTACCCGACCATCCCAAGTCCCCCCTAAGATAGTTTTCCCATCAGGTGAATACGCAACGGAATTTATGTTATCTGTATGTCCTTTGAATGTTGCTACGTGTTTACCGGTTACAGCGTTCCATAAATGTATGCCGCTCGAATTCGCACAGACGATAGTCTTACCATCGGGTGAATACGCTAATTGATCAGCCCATTTCTTATGCCCTATAATAAAGGATCTCAAGTTGTATTTCTGTTGGGGTATACCGTTGTTTTGTGCGTCCCCAGCATCCCACACATCGACTGTGCCATCAACATTGGCAATAGCAATTATATTTCCATCGGGTGAATACGCCAGAGCAGCGGTACTCCGCACAGACTTTTTGATTGCTGCTTTGGCTTCTCCGAGCGTCAGATCCCAAAAAAACACGCCATCCCAGCCTTGACTGGCGATCATATTTCCATCGGGTGAATAGACTGCAGAGCTAACATAGTGATTATGTCCTCTGAGCGTAGTTTTGTGTTCTCCGGTAGCAGCATCCCACAGTTGGACTGTATCGTCCGTACTTGCACTGATAATTGTGCTGCCATCGGGTGAATATGCAACGGAAGATACCACATCTGTGTGGCCTGTTAATGTGTTGATAAGTTCACCTGTGGCGGCATCTGATAGGCTCACTGTCTTATCCCGACTTGCAGCAGCGATTGTTTTTCCATCCGGTGAATATGCTATTGAGAAGACCATGGTCGTGTGTCTTCGGATCGTAGTTTTGAGTTCGCCTGTGCCGACATCCCACAAATAGATTGTGCCTTCGTGGCTTGTACTAGCGATTGTTTTTCCATCCGGAGAGTATGCTATAGCACCATTACCGTTCGTCTTAAGTGTAGTTATGTGTTTACCAGTAGCAGCATCCCACAAATGGATTTCACTCCAACTGTTACTGGCAATGGTGTTCCCATCTGGTGAATACACCACGGAATTAACTCTGTCTCTATGTCCTGTGAGGAGCTGAAGTAATCCGCCACTGTTTGCGTCGTATATCCAAACTCCGATATCGGTTGCGACAGCAAGTTGCGTGCCGTCTGGAGAATACTGCATGCCTTTTACACGCCCTTTACCGAATCGTGCTTTGGCACCTTGCGGTAAACTCCATGTTGTGTAATCTTGTGCGGTAACTTGTGCTATAAACAGAAATACCATGCACGTAGAGAGCATTAAGATGGCATAATGTCTCAATTTCATAAGATTTCCTCTTTTGAATATTTAACGTAAGGGTAATAAACGTCCATTGTTAGTTTGTCTGCAATCTCCCATTAACTAACAGTTGCGCTACAATGGACACCTTTAGGACGCAAAATAGAGTTCCCTGAAACGCATCTGGAATGTTTAAATCAAACCAATGTTTTTTAGTCAAACTCACCTCAATTTAGCATATTCCTTGAAGGTTGTCAAGTGGTTGACGCAAAATTAAAACTTTGGTATACTGCTTTTCGTTAGGACTTTGAAATTATCGTTTTCACTAATGTAACAAACCATCTGATAGTTCAATTTTATAGTAAAACCAGCAATTAATCAGACACTTTTCCTTTAACAGAAGACAGTTCGTAGGGGCGAGGTCCCCTCGCCCGTCTTTCAAAGTGTGTCTCATTATTTTTTCAGGCCACTATAAACGCAAGGAGGATTTCATGAATACGAAGAACTTAGTTGCCGAATTTATCGGCACCTTCGCTCTGATTTTTATTGGTGCTGGCGCGTTGGCGATCGGTTCAGCGAATTTAGTAGGCGTTGCACTCGCTCACGGTTTAGTCATTGTAGTGTTTATTTATGCTTATGGGCATATCTCCGGTACGCATATTAATCCGGCTGTGACACTGGGTTTACTGATAGCAGGCGAGATTGAATTCGTGGCAGCTATCGGATATTGGGTTGTGCAATTTCTTGGCGGGATTCTGGGTGCGCTCCTGCTTAATATTCTACTCCCGGATCCAGGCGATCTCGGTGTAACAATTCTAGCTGAAGGTGTTACGCCGGTTCAAGGACTTGTTATTGAAATCGTGCTCACTTTCTTTCTGGTCAATACTATTTTTAACACCGCTGTGAGCGGGAAAGCAGGAAACTTCACTGGACTTGCCATTGGGCTCACGTTGGTCTTTGCCATCCTAATGGGCGGTCCTTTGACGCGGGCTTCGCTTAATCCGGCACGGACTTTGGGACCTGCTATCGTCAGTGGGAATTATGCGGATCTCTGGCTCTATTTCGTGGGACCGTTCATTGGGGCAATCCTCGCTGCGCTTCTCTATATCGGTATATTGAAAGACAAAGGCGAAGCATAACAGACTTAATCATAGACAATAAGAGAAGGCTGGCACGTTTACGCGCCAGCCTTTTCCAACATAATACACACTGCAGGCGGGGTTTGCAACCTCGCCTTCTGTCTTTAAGATGCGGTTGTAATCGGGACTTCAGTCGGTTGGGCGGCTTCCGGTTTCGGAATGGACAGCGTTAGCACACCGTCGGTGTAATCGGCTTTGATGTCGTCTGCCACCACATCTGATGGGAGTGTAAATCGCCGTTGGAAGTTCCCGTAATGGCGTTCAACACGACGGAAATTTTGCGTATCTTCACTGTTTTCCTGCCGTTTTTCCCCGCTGAGTGTCAAGAGGTTATCTTTGACAGAAACAGAGAGATCATCCTTTGCGACCCCGGGGAGTTCAGCGCGAACTTCAAAGCCGTTGTCTGTTTCGGAAATATCGACTGAAGGTGTCCAGTTGTATGTGTCTGCATCGGTTCTCACACGCGTCGGCGCGAAGAACGGGCTGTAAAATCTGAATGGGTTTCTTGTGGGTTTGCGAAGCGTCAAATAAGTCATTTTCGTTCTCCTTTTGTGTTTCGTTAGCCATTGTGTTGTTGGTGGTATGCCCCGGGGAGTTGTTATCCCGTGGACGGAGCATACCTGAGCCGTTAGATTACGAGTTTGCTGTGATCGGGATTTCGGTCGGCTTTGCGACTTCAGCCTTCGGAATTTCGAGGGTCAGAACGCCATCCGCGAACTTCGCTTTGATACCGTCGGTCTCAACATGTCTCGGGAGTGTAAAACTCCGCTGGAAGCTGCCGTACCGTCTTTCAACGCGGTGGTAGCTCTTCCCTTCAGTCGCTTCCTCTTGGTGCTTGTCACCTTTGATGGTAAGCAGGTTATCGCTTACGGAGACGTTGACATCACTTTCTGAAACGCCGGGGAGTTCAGCCCGAATTTCAAATCCGTTTTCGGTTTCACAAATATCTGCCGTAGGCATCCAAGGAGTATTCTCCGTATCCGTTCCATTTTCGTCCGAACCCAACAGGTCACCAAAGATGCGTCCCATTTCGTTGTGGAGTCCGAACAGATTTCGCATCGGTCTGCGTGTCGTTAGATAATTCATTTTTTTCTCCTTTTTTGAATTTTGTTTCTGTAAATGTTATGTGCAAGTTCCGTGCCAATCTTTTCTGAGGCGTTTCCAAGATGTTGCCTCTTGATTTTGTACTATGCAACCTATGCAAGTTCCGTGCCAAACTTTTTAGAGGCAACAGAAGACTGTTTGCTTCTGTTTGAGATATAAGCAAATTGCGTGCCAAACGTTCTGTTACCTGCTGCTGTACTGAGGGATAGAGATCAGAGAGGTTGTGGTAGCCGTGCTGGGGATGCCGATAGGTGTCGTTTTTATAGCCTAAGGTGCTACGGTCAATCGGCATAAAAACGGGTTGAGGTGATATTTGCATAGTAGGATTCGCTGGATATGGAGAGAAAGAAGTTCGTCAAATTGGCACGACCCTTGCCACTGTGGCACTTTGGGTATGTCAATTTGGCTTTGGAGTCTTCGGTTTCCGCACAGGGGCGGAAACCTCTATAGAAAATAGCAAGAAAATGTTGCGGAAAATCGCTAAATTGACACCTACGGTTGTTTTTACGGTAAAAATCTGCTATAATTACTGTAAACAATAGAAATCAGGAAAATAGCGAGGTCCGACTATGTATAGGCGAAATGGAACTGCCGAATTAGCGAAACTGATGTTCAAGAATTCAGGAAACGATGAAAAATTGAAGCAACTTCTGATGGATAACTACTCAGAAGACAGTTTGGAAACCTATCTTCATAGCAAAGACCCGTTACTCGGACGCGCAGCAGGCTTTGCGCTTCGATTAATTGGCACGCCAAAAGTGATTCCTGCGTTGGTGCAAGCACTTAAAAATAAAGACCGCGGTATACGCTACAATGCTGAGTATGCGCTCTGGGCAATTTGGTCTCAATCCGGCGACGATACCGTTGACGCGATGCTTGAAAATGGAAAGAAATTTCTCAAAGACGAAGCATATCAAGAAGCACTCGAACAGTTCACCTCGGTCATTGAAGCGGCTCCGAATTTCGCCGAAGGCTATAACCAACGCGCGATCGTACACTTTATGCTTGAGGAATGGAGTAAAGCCGTTCGCGATTGTAAGCAGACGCTCTCACTGAATTCAGATCACTTCGGCGCATTCGCTGGAATGGGGCACGCCTATTTAAGACTCGGTAAAATTGATGAAGCCATAGAGGCTTACAAGCAGGCGTTGAAAATCAATCCGAATCTTATCTCCATCGCTGAGACAATCCTACGGTTACGCAACCTCACGAAAAATCAATAAAAACGGTTTTTGACATGATAAACACTCGAAGCCATATCCTAAAAGTGTTTTTAACTTGCGTAATTGCGAGTTTTCTGTTGTGGATAGCCTATCGCGTATTGAGACATCTGGAACTCGGTTCACCGGCGGAGTGCTGTTTTATGGCGCAAGTCTGTGTCCTGCTTCTAACAGCGACATACCTTGCCGCCTATACCGTTCATACCGGACTTTTTAGCGGACGTTTCAACGCATCCGTTAGACCTTCTACAGCACACCTGCTTGCACTCAGCCCTATCGCTACTGGACGCTGGTTGTTACGGCAACTTGCGCTGAGCCAAGGCCCTGTGCTATGTTGGGTGTTTTTATCAACTGGCGTTGTGCTGCTTATTACAGATATCCAAGTCACAGCGGCGTTAGAAATATTCGTTATCTTGGTGATCTATAGCCTGACAGCGGGAGCCGTTGGAATTTTGTGTGCGCGGGTTTTTCGGGATACGCTCTTCGGGACAGAATGTGCGACGCTCTTATGGTGTGTTTTGATCGCGGGCGCGCTTCTACTCAACCCATTACAACGCTACGTAGACGATCCGCAACCCTTCATCCCGTTGATCTTGCACCTCAACCCGCTAATTGTTGTGTACGGTATCTTTGAAGGATTGGACATTTTTAGAAACCCTGTGCTTTATGAACTCACACCGGTTACTTCGTACCTTTACCAGTATCCAAACCCGTGGTACCTTGCCGGAGTATGGCAGTTAGTAATCGGCGGATGCTGTTTTTTAGGGACTTGGTGGATGTGTAGATCTCGTAGTTACAACACATAAGGACAACACAGAGGATTACATGCGCAAACCAGAAAAACCGATTATCAGCGTTTCAGGCGTTCGTGGCGAGATTGGTGTTTCGCTTGATGTTCGAGGTATCACGCAATTCGCGATGGCATTCGGTACCTTCGTCGGTGGTAGAACAGTCGTCATCGGTAGAGATTCTCGCACCTCAAGCCCAACGCTCAGACACGCGGTACTCGCTGGTCTTTTCGCTACCGGTTGTCACGTCATTGATGTCGGCCTCTGCCCGACACCAACAATACTGTTAATGGCAAAGACACTCCACGCATACGGAAGCATCACAATCACAGCCAGCCATAATCCGGTCGAATGGAACGGAATCGAATTTGCCGCTGCATCCGGGAACCTATTAACCGAAGCGGAACGCAACGAATTGATGCGAATCTACGAAACCGAGAGTTTCACACTTGCACCGTGGAACGAGCAGGGAATACTCGAAATCTACGAAGATGCAACAACACATCATCTTAATCAAATTCTATGTGCCTCTTGGTTTGATGCTGACACGGTTCGAGAAGCCGATATGAAAGTCGCCATTGATGCCGGCAACGGTGCCGGTAGCGTCATAAGTCCAACGCTTTTACGGGAACTCGGATGTCGGATTGTTGAACTCAATTGTGTCGCAGATGGACACTTCCGCCGTGCTGCAGAACCGACACCTGATGCGTTAGGTGAACTTTGTGAGACCGTTCGTACATCTGGAGCAGATATCGGCTTTGCGCACGACGGTGATGCCGACCGACTTGTGGTCGTCACGGAGCGCGGTGTTCCGTTAAGCGGCGAATCAACACTCGCCTTCGTCGCCGATTTTATCCTCAGCAAAACGAAAGGCGACATCGTCGCGACGGTATCAACCAGCAGAATGTTAGACGATATTGTGACAAACCACGGTGTTACACTTCATCGCACGAAAGTCGGTGTCGGTTGGGTCGTTGAAAAGATGCGGGAAGTCGGTGCTATCATCGGCGGCGAAGGCACTGGCGGCATTATCTATCCTGATGTGCACTACACGACAGACGGCATCGCCTCTATCGCTGCGATTACGCAATACTTGGCTGAATCCGGCGGCACTGTAACGCAGCTTGTGGAAAACATGCCGCACTATGAGATGTGTCGAAAGAAACTGGAGATTCCCTCACAAGAAGTCGCGACGCAGATTGTCGATTTGGCTCTACAACTTTATAAAGAGACGTGCGAAGTTGAATCGGAACCGTCTCTTGAGCTAACAGACGGTGTGAAACGCGTCTGGCGCGATCGGTGGGTGAACATCCGAAAATCTGGAACAGAGCCTGTGATTCGCGTCTTTAGCGAGGCACCAACTTCCGAAGAAGCGGAGCAACTATGCGACGAGACACTCGAAACACTGACGAAGTTAATGAAACAAATCTCGTGCTGATTACGTTATCTACTATGTTGCGTTGTCCAGCCTTTTTTCTTACTATTAACTCTGGGCACCGTTTCTTTTTACGACACTGCGGTTTTAGTTAATTTCCATTGCCGCTGGCGTATCACCTGAAATTAACCAGAAACCGTCGTGAAACGAAGTGGAACGATGAGCAGAGTCAATAGTTTAAAAAATTTGGAGAAATTATGACTTTGAAACTTGCCTGCATCGGAGGCGGAAGTGGCTTATCTGCCTTGCTCAGCGGAGTTAAGCGTTACGCTGACCTGGAAATAGGCAAAGACAACATTATTGATTTGGATAGTTTGGCAGCGATCGTTACCGTTTCGGATGATGGTGGGAGCTCAGGACGACTCGTTGAAGAATTCGATATGCTACCGCCTGGCGACATCCGTAGGCTTTTGTTTACACTTTCCGATGCAGATGAACTTGCGGGTCTTTTTGAATATCGTTTTTCAAGCAATGGCGAACTCGGCGGACACACCGTCGGCAACATCTTGTTAACGGCGTTGACAGAACTGAAGGGCAACTTTCCGAAAGCGATTCAAGCCGCTTCTCGTCTACTCTCCGTCCGAGGTAGAATCATCCCTGTTACCTTAGACTACACCGTACTATGTGCAGAACTCGCTGATGGTGAAATCGTTCGCGGTGAATCGACAATCCCTCTAAGAGAGAATCGCGAACCTATCAAACGCGTCTTTTTTGAACCCCGTGAGAACGGAAAAACACACCACCACCCTACCGACGGCTCCTACGAATGCCAAGCACATAAAGGTGCAACAGACGCACTCCTTAATGCCGATGTCATCATCATCGGACCCGGCAGCCTATATACCAGTATCATGCCGAATCTTGTTATTAAAGGGATTGTAGAGGCGATACAACAGTCCACTGCCATGAAAATCTACGTCTGCAACGTGATGACGCAGCCCGGAGAAACCGATGGCTATGCAGTGAGTGATCACGTCAACGCTGTACTTGACCACGCCAAGATCTCACTCGACTACGTTTTGGTCAATAACCAACCCGCACCGACAGAGATTATCCACGAATATGTGCGCCAAGAATTGGTAGCACAGTTAACCCGAATTCGTTCGCTTTCGGAAGAAGCACTCTCGATGTTGCATGGGAATACGGCACATCCGATGGATGTCCTCAACCTTGCAAAACATATATCATTACTGTCAGCGGAAACGATGCAGGTTGCGGATGAGGCAAAGGTCCAAGTATCCTATAATCGTGAAGGGGAATCGCTTGAAGAGGAAGGTATGAACGTCGTCGAAGCGGACCTCATCTGCGGGATGGTCGTAACCGAGGGCGGCGTAGAAATGAACGTTATCCGCCACGATCCCGAAAAATTAGTCCGCTCTCTCGTTAAAATCTTTAAAAATCATCCAAAACTCCAAGAATCACTCTAATCGCGGACAGAAACTAATCCTGATCCTCCGACTTAGGAGGGGTTGCGTCTTCAGAAGCAATTTGGTGGGCAAACGTATCACATATCTGGGACAAATTATCAATAAAACGTTCCCAGCGGAATTCGTCTTGACGCGCTTTTGCTATAGCGAGACACAAAGCTGTTTCATATAAACATGGACGATTCTTGCGTAATTCTTTGATTTTCACGGCTCTACCCCTTTCTTGAAATAATTTGAAAAACAGATAATAAATTAATACATTGACCAACACAACGTAACAAACGAATATTTTGGAAAAATGGTTACACTTTATTTATAGTGAAACCAACAATTAAAGAGACACTTTCCGTTTAGCAAAAAACGGTTCGTAGGGGCGAGGTCCCCTCGTCCGTCTTTCAAAAGGTGTCCTATTATTTTTACAGGTCACTATAATTATCAAAAAATATCACTGCTAAAACGACACTATAATCTTTAGTAGCAAGTTGTGTGCCAATATTCTAAAAAATTTAACGCACGCGCTGAAACTGCTACAGATACGACTAAATCACAAGCAGGAACTACACATTTCAGAGGGGTTTTCCACATTTACCCAGCCTCATAAAACGACTGCCGGATCCGTTCGCAATGTCTTTTTTATCGCCAATCCGCAGAAATTGTCCGATATTTAGTAATAATTGTGCCACATTTTCAGGCATTTCAGCAATCAAATGAAATCTTTGACTTTAGCGTATTTTGCGGGTATAATATACGTAACTGTAATTTTCCTACCTCAACAGACCTACCGCTTTTCAAAAATGGAGGTCTCCATTATATACCCAAAACAGGACACGGTTTAAGATATGAAACATTCAGATCCTAATGGAAAAGAAAACGCTAACACTGCCTCTGACACAAATTTTATCCGTCAAGAGGTTGAGAAAGACCTCGAGGCGAACAGATACGACGGTAGAGTCCATACCCGATTTCCACCAGAACCGAGCGGTTACCTCCATATCGGACACGCCAAGGCGATCTGTATCAGCTTCGGCATCGCTGAAGATTACAAGGGTCTCTACAATTTGCGATTTGATGATAGCAATCCGCTCACAGAAGAGAGCGAGTACGTAGAAGCAATCAAACGCGATGTTCGCTGGCTCGGATTCGATTGGAAAGACCGTGAATATCACGCCTCTGACTATTTCGAGACGCTCTACGGATATGCAGTCAAACTCATAAAAAAAGGGAAGGCGTACGTCTGTGACCTGACTCCAGACGAAATGCGCACGTATCGCGGCACCTTGATTCAACCCGGAACAAATAGTCCTTATCGTGATCGGTCAGTTGAGGAAAACCTAACGCTGTTTCAAGGAATGCGCAACGGCGAGTTCCCAGACGGTTCACGTACACTTCGCGCAAAAATTGATATGTCAAGTCCGAACCTGAACATGCGGGATCCGGTGATGTATCGCGTCTTGCGCGCACACCACTACCGCCACGGCGACACATGGTGTATTTACCCGACCTACGATTTCACACACGGGCAATCCGATTCGATTGAAGGGATAACACATTCGTTATGTGATGTCCAGTTTGAAGACCACCGCCCACTCTACGACTGGTTCTTAGAAGAATTAGAAATCTATCAACCTCGTCAAATTGAATTCGCACGTCTGAACCTTACTTATACCGTGCTCGGTAAGCGGAAACTTCGACTGTTGATACAAGGCGGACACGTTAGCGGTTGGGACGATCCGAGAATGCCGACACTCGCTGGCATGCGTCGGCGTGGTTATACGCCTGAATCTATCCGAGATTTTTGCAACCGTATCGGGGTCTCAAAGGCTGATAACCTTATTGAGATAGGACAACTTGAATACTCCATCCGAGATGACTTGAATCGCCGTGCGCCGCGCGTCATGGCAGTCCTCAATCCTGTGAAGGTCGTTATCAACAACTACCCAGAAGGACAAGTCGAGATGTTGGACGCTGAAAACAATCCAGAAGATGAGAACGCCGGCACACGGAAGATCCCGTTTTCGCGTGAAATTTATATCGAACGCGAAGATTTCATGGAGGATCCGCCTCGGAAGTTCTTCAGGTTAGCACCCGGACAAGAAGTACGACTTAAACACGCCTATTATATCCAATGTGAGTCGGTTGTTAAAGATGAAGACACCGGCGAAATCGTTGAGATACACTGCAGCTACGACCCAGAAACACGCGGCGGCTGGTCCGACGACGGACGCAGAGTTAGAGGCACGTTGCATTGGGTCTCCGCTGAACACGCTGTTGACGCGGAGGTACGGCTCTACGACTCCCTCTTTACAGAACGCGAACCCGAAAGCGCAGCAGATGGCGAAGACTGGATACAATTCCTCAATCAGGACTCTTTAGAGATCCTAAATAATTGCAAAGTTGAACCGAGTCTCGTTGACGCACCCACCGAAAGCCGGTATCAATTCTTGCGGATGGGTTATTTCTGCGTTGATCCGGATACAACATCAGAGAAAATAGTTTTCAATCGTACAGTCCCATTAAGAGATTCTTGGGCAAAGATCCAGAAAGGTCAAAAATGAACGAAACACCAAACGGTTTAAGTGTCGCAGAAACAGATGAAGTGCGGGTTCGGATGGCACCTTCGCCGACCGGTTTCTTACATATCGGCGGCGCGCGTACGGCACTATTTAATTGGCTGTTTGCCAAACATTACAACGGCAAGTTCATCCTCCGAATTGACGATACAGATATGGCGCGCTCCACAGATGAATCCATGCAAGAGATCTATACTGCGCTGGAATGGTTAGGACTCGAATGGGATGAGGGCGGCAACAAAGGCGGACCGTATGCGCCATACCTGCAGTCGGAACGTAAATCTATATACGACGCTCATGTTACACAGTTGCTTGAGAGTGGCAACGCATACCACTGCTACTGCACACCTGAAGAACTTGAAGAAATCCGCGCACAGGCGCGGGCAAACAAACTGCCCCGCTCTTATGATGGACGGAGCCGAAACTTGTCATCAGAAGCCGTGAAACGCTTTATTGCAGAAGGTAGGAAGCCAACCATACGGATAAAAATGCCGGACACACCGATTCGTGTTGACGATCTCATTCTCGGTTCGCGAAATATTGATCCCGCTACGCTGGAAGATGAGGTGATTGTCCGTTCTAACGGGATGCCAAACTACAATCTGACCTCAATTATTGACGATGCAGAAATGCGTATAACACACGTGATTCGCGGCACAGAACATCTCAACAATACGCCGACACAGATCGCAATCGCAAATGCCCTCGGATTAGAGATTCCGAAATTTGCACATATCCCGTTGGTGTTAGATAGTGGCGGGAGAAAGTTGAGCAAACGTCACCACGGTGATCTCGTAGCAGTTAACCGATACCGTGAACAGGGGTACCTCCGTGAAGCGATGCTGAACTTCGTCGCAAGACTCGGATGGTCCTACGACGACAAACAGGAAATATTCTCTGTTAATGAACTCATAGAGAAATTCGATCTCACACGCGTCGGTAAAAGTGGAAGTGTCTTCGATATTAAGAAACTCGAATGGCTCAATTCTCACTACATAAACCAACTCGATGTCTCAGCACGGACAGATGCAGTAATCCCATTCTGGCAAGCGGAAGGTCTATTCAATCAGACCGAGGACCGCGATTGGCTGATAAACATCGTTGAAGCTGTCGGTGAGCGCCTCACAACACTTCAGGACATCGTTCCACAAACGCGTTATTTCTTCACAGACGACTTTGAATATGAAACGAAAGCGGTCAAGAAGTGGTGGGGTGGTTCCGAAGAGAAGAGAGAGAAAACCGCTGAGATTCTAACGAACCTATTACAGATTTTGGAAGAAGTCCCTTCGTTTGACGTAGAAACGGTTGAAACAGAAATTTGGAAATACACGGACGAGAACGATATCAAACGCGTCGCAGCGATGCAAGCATTGCGGATCGCATTGACAGGGACATCGTTCGGACCGAGTCTCTTTGATATTGTTACACTGCTCGGCAGAGACGAGGTCTTAAAGCGGATCCCCAGAGCGATAGCATATCTATAAGGCACTGCAGAATCGGAGTAAACTATGGTTCCCAAAACAGAAAATACGCCGACTGTATCTGCAATTGACGCACCTATTGCCTTTCAACCGCAGGGCGAAAGTAAATTGCAACTGTCTGTCAAGGCGTTATGCGACTTAATTGACATTGTAAGCCAAAGCGAAACTTATATTCCTATCGTATTGACCAAAATCGAATATGAAGAACTTGCAGCACGGTTAGACGATTTGCTTGATATAGTAGGTGAGGAAAACCATCCCTTGGCCCCCTTGCTGCATTTTGTTGGTACGCTTATTAAGACTTATGAGGATGAATACGTTCCGAGACTCACAGAAATTTAGAGTTTTTTACGATAAATTTAGGACTTACGCAATTTTGAATGTGGTTTCCCGTTCTGTTAGATAGGAATTTTCGGAAAACCGAGCGTTCTGATGGCACAAACTAACAGTTTATGCTACAAAAGAGCAGCATGCGTAAGTCCTATTCTTAATCTTCATCAACTCAGCCAGCGGAAACCCCCGCAAGGAGGACCCTTATGTCAGCAAAACTCGCTATACACGGTGGTAAACGGAGTGTTCCCAACGGCATCATTAAACCGTGGCCAGAGGTTACGGATGCCGATAGAGACGCGATTGCCGAAGTCATCGCTTCCGAAAGAATTACCGAACAACAACGGATTCAGTCCGAAGGTCTGGCGAGCGAATGGGCTGAATACATGGGTGTTCGGTATTGTATCCCTGTTAACAGCGGCACGGCTGCGCTGCACCTCTGTGTCGCGGGTGTCGGTATTGAACCGGGGGACGAAGTTATTATTCCTGCCTTTACCTTTTGGGCAACCGCGGCAGCGGTCCTCCACCACAACGCTATCCCCGTCTTCGTCGATATCGATCCCGTAACCTATTGTATTGACCCCAACGCTATTGAGGCAAAAATCACCGAACGGACGCGTGCGATTATGCCCGTTCACATCCACGGCATGCCTGCTGATATGGACGCTATCCTCGCGATAGCGAAGAAACACAACCTGAAAGTCATTGAGGATGTCGCGCAGGCGCACGGCGCACGCTATAAAGGTAAACGCTGCGGTGCGTTCGGCGATGCGGCAGGCTATAGCACACAAGCATCGAAAACGTTGAGCAGTGGTTGTCAAGGTGGCTTGTTCACAACGGATGATGAGGAGATTCACAAACGCGCGGCGTTGTTACAGTATTTCGGCGAGATCGTCGTTCCCGGACGTGAGCGTGAGGAGCAAGAATATAACGCGTATGGACTCGGATGGATGTATCGCGGCGACATGTTCAGTCAAGCGTTCATCCGCAGTCAACTCAAACGACTCGACGCGAATAACGCGCTGCGTATCGAAAATTGCAACTATCTCACTAAGCATCTCAGCCAGATTGACGGCATCGAAACACCTTTCACACCGGAAGCGTGTGAACCGGTCTATTACAACTACGTCGTCGGTTTCAATCCAGAGGCATTGGGATTAGACATTCCTGCTCGCACCTTACGTGAGAAGGTGCAGGAGGCACTGCGCGCTGAAGGTGTCCCGACGGGACAGTGGCAACGGTTACCTGTGCCATCTCAAGAGATTTTCCAGAACCGAATCGGTTACGGTACAGGCTGCCCGTGGCGATGCAATAATTCGACAGTGGAATACAAGACTGAGGACTATCCGAAAGCCGTTGAGTTCATTGATTCACACTGTTACATTTTTGATGTTAACCCTCCCAACGATTTCGAGTTGATGTCCTATTATGTCGAAGCTTTCCACAAGGTGATGGATCAGTTGGATGCAGTGCTTAATGCGCCGGAGACTGCCTAAATTGCACCAATTATTCCTTGAAACCGACAGCATTTCATGATACACTACAGAGATATAAGACCGCGAGTCTACCTTGAAACGACTGTTATCAGTTATCTGGTAGGCAGACCCAGCAGCGATGCAACATTAGCCTCTTGGCAACAGATAACTCGGCAGTTTTGGATGGAGTTTCACATGAAAGAAGATCCTAAAACCGACACGGATCCTGTGATTGACTATACAGATCCCATGCTTGAAGAGTGCTATCGAATGAAAGAGGAGTTCGCCGCTCAATTCAACTCTGTCGAAGAACTCTCCGCGCATTTGCGACAGGTTCAAGAAGAGTGTAAACGGAAGGGCATGAAAGTTGTTTCGTATTATGTGCCACCTGAGAAGCGTAAACAGACAGAAGCACATAGCCATGGTGAAAATTAGTACAGACCCTGCTTAAAAATAAGGAACATTGAGGGACAAAAGTTTCCGGTTAGGAGAATTCTAATGCTTCAGTTATTAGAATTAGAGAACTTCAAAGCGTTCGGAAAGCGTGCATGCATTCCTTTTGCCCAATAACGCTAATTTTCAGCGAAAATTAAGTTGAAACGAAATCATAAGAGATACTGAGAGGTTATCCGAGAACTTATAGAACCGTTGAATAAGCAGTTTCCTTGGCCGGTGAAGTTGTTTGTAAAGGACAATCTCAATCGTATCTTTCATGCAAGGTTTTTGGAAACACAACACGCGATTATCCAAATTGATTTTGGTTTTGATCTCTTCAAACCAAACGGTACGTTCAAGCGAAATTTCTTTAACTTGAATATGGCGGCAAGTTCTCACTTGAAAGAGTGCCGTTTTTTTGGGTTGCAATCGCGAGCACAGCTCGCTCCTACAACTTTTCAGATAGAAATTCAACATTGTGCATCTACTTATAAGAGAGTCTAATATTTTTGTTATATCAGAAAAGGAGAAAAGCGAAGGATTTCGATATGAACATCAGAAAAACTGTAGTTTTCACATTTGTATTGGCTGTTACCGTTTCAATTGCAAGTTTTATCGGCTGTGAACGGGTCCAGCAGATTGCCCAACCTACCGTGCCACTACCGGAACGGATGAGTAAAGGGATTTTAATCGGTGCTGTCTACCCGATCACAGGGCACTCCAGTTTTGCAGGCTCTTCGGTAGAATACGGTATTGAACTCGCTGTTGCAGAAATTAACAACTCACAACATAGCGATGTGAAAATCAAACTCATCATAGAGGACGGTCGGAGTACTGTAGAAGGCGCGGTTGAAGCCTTCAACAAACTGATTCATCAAGACAAAGTTTCTATTATCCTCGGTCCCGGATCCTCAAGTCAGGCACAAGCGGCTTTTCCGATCGCGCACCAGAACCAGGTCGTAGCGATAAGTCCCACTTCAGCCGCCTCTGGCTTGAGTACCGTTAGTGATTTTATTTTCCGCACCAACCTCACCACAGACGTGCTTATTCCGAACGGAGTCAGGGTAACACAGGAGAAACTCGGATATCAAAAAGTGGCTACGCTATTTGATAACGTGGATCTCTTTTCCCGGACCAGTGACACGGAATTGAGAAAGGCACTTATGGATAACGGGGTTGAGATTCTCACAACAGAAAGTTTCCAAACCGCGGAAACAGACCTGTCTGCCCAATTTACGCGCATCAAAGCGTCGAATCCGGATGCCATCTTTATTTCATGTACAGTCGGAGACATTTCCGATATTCTGGTTCAAGGACGTGCACTCGGTATTCCTTCTGATATTCCGTTCATCGTTAATCTCACGCTGTCGAGAGATTTAGTAGAAGCTGCGGGGGCTGCCGCCGAAGGAACAATCACTTTTACCAGTTGGAATAGCACAACAGATACACCCGGCAATCAAGCCTTTGTGCAGAACTACAGTACAAAATACGGAATGGAACCCACTATTTGGGCGGCACAATTTTACGCCGCTATTCATATTCTCGCCAAAGGAATAGCAGATGCGCAATCAACTGATCCAGAGGCGATTGCTGCTGCACTCGCGGGGATTCGAGATTTTGACACGATTCTCGGTCGGCTCTCTTTTAACGACGTTGGGGATGCGGTCTACGATCCGATTGTCTTAATTGTCAAAGATGGCGAATTTGAGGTTTTCGAGTAGGCGTGTGTCTCAATTACGCCAATCCTGACTATATACAGAGAGGCTTTAGGTAATCTGTACCTAAAGCCTCTTTTTTGATTTCAACCTCTGACTGTCCTATTCATCCTCTTCTGGATAGTCAATCGACCATTTCCCCTTCCCATCACCGGACGGTTCTTCTTTCCAGAGATCAAGGAATTTCTCAGGTGCGTTATGCTCCTCAAGATGCGACATAAACAGTTCATGCAATTCCTTAACGAGTTCCATGTTGTCCGCAGCGATGTTGTTCTCTGCTATCGGGTCTGCGGGTAGATCGAAGAGTTCCGGTCTGCCGTATTCACCGACAGGCGCGTATCCCCAACGTTCAGTGACAAGGAACGGCGTTGTCGCACGGCGTGGCACACTATCCCCTTGTGCCCGGATATGGCAACCGGTAACGGCATATTCTCTGTGTTGGGCATCGCCACTAAGGAGCGACTGCGCGAAGGAACGTCCCTCAAACGGTTTTGGTGGATCCAAACTAACGCCAGCCAATTCGCAGAGCGTCGGCATAATATCCATCGGTTGCGCGATGAGATCAAGGCGTTGCCCTTGCGGGACATCTCCACCAGCAATCAAGAACATCTCGTGGTTAATTTCCGGGTATGTGGGCCAATAGCGTTCATCTTTTGGATCGATGTTAGACTTACCCGTCCGACTGTGTTCGCCAATAGACATCCCGTGGTCAGACAGCACAACAACGAGCGTATCGTCCCATAGTTCTAAGTCTTCCACCTTCTGCAAAATCCGTCCGATGTGCCTATCAACGAGCTCGGACTCACCGGCGTAGTGCGCCCATAGGTTGTGCAGCTCGGCATCCGTGAAGAGGGAGGACAGACCGTAGTTCGGATGGAGCATCGGTGGACCGGTGTAGTCCGGATCGTAGCGTTTGACGAGGTATTCGGGTGGGTCCCACGGTTCGTGCGGATCGAAGAAATCTACCCAGAGGAAGAAGGGTCCCGATTTGTGATTCTCTTCCAACCATCGGATTGTGGTCTCGGAGGTCCTACCAGAGAACGTTTCCGACTCATATTGGTAGTACCGGTTCGTCCAACGGTGTGTGTTCGGCAGTGTATGCCCACGGAACGCTGGATGCGGTCGCGTCTTCTCATTCGGCATAACGACTTTTATCTCGTCATTGAGATGGAGAAGCGGCTTGTCCCCTTCCTGACCACGATGCTGGAACGCGGCTTCAAAACAGTGCTGGAAACGGACGTTGAACAGGTGTGGGGTGTCACATATCAACTGCGTTGCATATCCCTGCTGGCTCAGAAGTCTCGCTATGATCGTCCGTCCACTTTGATCAATGGGCTGCCACGGATAGTGGGGCCACCCGACCGATGCAGTCAAGATATCTGTTCGGTGTGGAACCGTCGGAAAACTGCTCATATAAAATTTGTCGATAGCAGTTGCGCGCTCTGCCTCAAATTTATCGAGCATCGGCGTGCGAATCGGTCGCCTCGCGCGTTCGCCTAAATTGTCATACCGAAAAGTATCGGTAATAAGCAAAACAATGTTCTTCATATTTTTAGTTATTAACCTCCGTAAGGTTGTCCTGTTAGGCGACCATCAGTTTTCTTAGGAAACCACACCTACCAGGGAAATACGCGGGTCTCATATTCAAGGATTTCTGTCCAAACCGTCCAATAATGGGGTTCCATGTTTGGATCAATAGATTTTATACGCACTTTAAAAAGGTATGAATCGTCGGATCCTCCATCCGAGTGAAAAAATTTATCCAGACGAAAAGGTTCATTTCTTACCCAAAACCGGTATCTTACCCAAAACGTTACGAAACGACTACCTACGAGACCGCTTCCCCTAAGGTGTGCTGAAGAATCTTTTACTAATTGTGCTTTTAAACTCTCGAAAATTCCAGCCTTAGCTCTAATCTTTACGACCCTACCTACGTAGTTTCTTATTGATCTCTCCGGGGCTGCCTCTATGTCCTTAGCAATGTTAGCAAAGGTAAGGGGCTGAACCTCTCCAATTGGAGGGGCGCACGCGGTTAGCAGGGATACCGTGAAAACGACGATTATCACTAAAACATTGGGCGAGTTAATGTGTTGCATCGAACTTAAACCTCTTGGCGCGTCGTTTTTAGCAGAAAGAGTGTAATCAATAGCAACGGCAGGATAACTGCTGCAGAAACAACAATAGACACCTGCACACCGATAAGGCACGGAAAAAAGAGAATAGAACCCACCATCGAACCCTTCAGCGCAAAATAGCCGTTCTTTTCATTCGGTTGTAGGTAGAGCGAGATACGCGTACCGACAGTGGCGATGATGCCTAAAACCACCCAAACGATATAAGTCTTCTGAACGTCTGGTTCCAACCAGTATGGCAGAAGAGCAATAGCGAAAGCGAGTACCGTTGCCACCGCAGAGACCAAAAGTGCTGGACGAACACCAATCTGAATAGGTGTCGTTAAGATGCCGAGTTCTTTGTCGCGTGAAATGTCTTTGAAGGTCGTCGTGATGTGTGTCCCTAAATCGTAAAGCGTTGTCGCAGCGAAGGCGTACCACACCAGACGCGGTACTGCTCCACTAACAGCCAACGCACCGAAGACGCTCAGTAAGCCGATCCCGAGTGGTAACGTGAGACTCCCTAAAATCCCTTTCGCCTTAAAAATGGCGTTGTAGAGATGCGAAATCGACACCAACCCCATCACCAATAAGCCTGTTTTAAGATTGAGCAAAAAACCGCCGATGACACAAAAACCGTATATAACGCTTGCCGGAACAATTGCTTGCTTCGGAGTGAGGCGTTCGGATGGAAGTGGACGTTCAGGGTTCGTTTGCTTATCTGTTTCGTGGTGGAAGTAGTCATTTTTTATCATACCAGCGAAATAGCCGAACAGTGCAACTATCAGTGCCACTGCAACGCGCCATGTGAACCGTCCGTGGCTCGCGATGAGCGCGCCTGGAAGTGTCGCGACAATCGGAATCGCAAAGAGTGGGTAACGAACCAGGTCAAGATAGGCTCTGAAGCGGGACATATCTCAATTCCTACTAAAAATTATCGCGCGGCACGCCTGCTTCCGCTACCGGAGAATTCCTCGGTTCAAACGCTTCGTCTACACCGAAAAACTGATCGCTCTGTGTACCGATGCCGAGTTCCGTGATATTACCTCCAACCTGTTTATTCCCTTGAATAAAATTATCTCGGAGCCGCCCCCCATCGTAGACCGCCCAACCGACGTTATTTGTAATGTTATTAGATACAATTTCCGGGGACGCAGTAGAATAACAAATAATCGCGTTTTCGTAATTCGCACGGAGGATATTATACTGGATACGCGGGCGCGAGTCATCTTCACATACAACCCCGTATTGGTTGGCGGTAAACTCGTTGTATTCTACATCTGGCGCCGCACTCCCTTGGAATTTGGAACCTATACCATTTCTATTAAATTCGCTACTGCTGATCGTCGGATTCGTGTTTTCGCAAATTATGCCTGTTCTATTCTCACCAAAAAGACATCTCTCAATTTGCACTGCGTCTGTACGGATCCTGATGCCGACATTCGCGTGCTGGATGCGAGTGTAGGTCAGACGGCAATTCGGACTTGTGGCTTCAATCAGGATACCTCCCCAATCTCCCGATTTCGGTGGATCCGCTTTTACGGTATTCGCGACCGCTCCGCTGCCGCTCCTTCGTTGATTCCTTAGAGATGTGTCAGTGCCAAATGGAGACGAGGTTGCCTCCGCTGCTGGTTCTTGTTCCTGTGTCCGTTGCTTGCCCAAGGATCCAAAGACGATCATCCGATCTGGTGATCCTTCGGCGTAAACTTCACCCTTCACAATAAGTAGGCTCGGTGTTTCCATCGGTTCAAAACCGACGATAGTTCCAGCCCGAATCGTCAACGTGACACCCTCTGGTATAGTGACAGTGTTGGTAATATAGACCCGTCCATTCCATATCTCATTTTCTGTCAGTTCACCTGATTTCTCTAAGATTTCAAAACCGGCACCCCCTACATCCAAGTTGGAAGTTTCGCCTTGGCACCCGCAGTAGAAACCTGTCAGAACACAGATGAAGCAAATTAGCACAGCATAAGGTGTGGTTTTCTGATGTTGTTGTTGAGTATTAACTGTTTTCATAGTTATATTTTCACACAAATAACGATCCGTGTCAAGCAGGAAAAGTTACCACTAACATTTGATGGATGACGGCTTCACGAAAAAAAGTTTGACATCAGTGGTAAAATTTGCTATAATTGTATAATTAGGGGTTAGTATATCTCTGAACGATTTTGCCTGTTGTCATAGCACTTCTTGGTAAACACCAAAAGATAGGATAACTTCTGCTTTTTTTTCTACAAAGTGTGGCTCGTTATCACAGTTCGCGCCAATAAAAAAGGATACAGAGACCATGTTTGAAAGTTTAAGCGATAGGTTACAAAACACCTTCAAGAAATTGAAAGGTCAAGGAAAACTCACAGAAAATAACATCTCTGATACCTTGCGCGAGGTACGGCGTGCTTTCCTCGAAGCTGATGTCAACTATAAGGTCACACGTGAATTTACAGATCGGATCAAAGCGCGCGCACTCGGCCAAGAGGTCCTCGGAAGCCTCACGCCTGAACTACAGATTGCCCAAATTATTGGTGAAGAACTCACACAATTGATGGGCAACGAGGCGGAAAAAATTCGTATCGCACCGAGCGGTCCCACAATCGTAATGCTTGTCGGTTTACAGGGTGCCGGTAAGACAACCGTAGCAGCAAAATTGGCACTTAGATTTCGCAAAGACGGGCGGAAACCGCTACTCGTTGCAGCTGATGTCTACCGTCCGGCTGCTATTAAGCAGCTACAAATCCTCGGTGAGCAGACAGAAACGCCGGTGTTCTCAATGGGAACTGACGTTTCACCCGTCAAGATCGCAGAAGCTTCTGTCAAAGAAGCGTTAGCACACGGAAATAATTACGTTATCATTGATACCGCAGGACGATTACACGTTAACGATGAATTAATGGGTGAACTTCGGCAGATCCGAGCAAGCGTTAACCCCACTGAAATCCTGCTCATTGTCGATGCAATGACCGGACAAGATGCCGTAAACGTCGCTGAAAATTTCAATAATGACTTAGACATTGACGGCGTTATTCTCACGAAAATGGACGGCGATGCCCGCGGTGGCGCAGCACTCTCGATTCGTCATATCACACAGAAACCGATCAAATTCATCGGTGTCGGTGAAAAAATTGAGGCAGCCTCACTCGAAGAGTTCCATCCAGAACGAATGTCTTCGCGTATCCTTGGACAAGGTGATGTGCAAACGCTCATCGAAAAAGCGGAAGAGGTATTCAGCGAAGATCAAGCAAAAGAACTTGAACGTAAACTTATAGAAAACAAAGGTCTCGATTTCGACGACTTTTTGACACAGTTAGAGCAACTTAAAAATATGGGGCCCTTAGATCAATTGATGGATTTAATGCCCTTTAAGAACCAGTTGCCGATTAAAGACCTTACACCCGATGAGAGCCATTTGAGCCGGACCAAGGCGATCATCCAATCCATGACGCTTGAGGAACGTAAGAACCCTCGATTGTTAGATAGAAGTCGGAAACTCCGTATTTCCAAAGGCAGTGGAACGACGGTCAATCAGATCAACATGCTGGTTTCACAGCTCCAGATGATGAATCGGATGTTAAACCAGCAGACGGCGATGGCAATGCCGGGGATGGGAGCATCCTCCGGTAAAAAAATGGGGCAGAGGATCGGCGCAATGCCCCGTCCAAAACGGAAAGCAAGAAAGCCTCGAAAACGAAAACGCCGTAGATAGCACCTCGGCGAACCGCCCCGGGATCACACCTTTAATTTTAGATAAAGTGGCACAAATACCACTGGGAGGTAATTTTTGGCAGTTAGAATTAGATTACAACGACACGGTCGGAAAAAACGTCCGTTCTATCGACTCGTTGCGGCTGACGCGCGCGCACAGAGAGATGGCGCCTTCTTAGAACGCCTCGGTTATTACGACCCGCTAACGGACCCCGCAGATGTGGTCATCGATGAGGAGAAAGCTTTAAAATGGTTACGACGCGGCGCACAGCCTTCGGATACAGCAAAGCGTTTACTTTCCAAAAGTGGGATCCTCATGAAATTTGAATACGAAAAATTGGGGAGACCCATGCCAGAAGATGAAACCGATCAAACAGTCGAGGAAACGGACAATACCGAACACACAGGCGTAGAAGAAACAGAATCCGAAACTGGCGCATTGCTGACTGAAGCAACACCAGACGAATCCGCAGAGGAAGAAGAATAACACCAACGAAAACACAGGTGGCGGACGCATCTACTGAAATCCAAAAGTGAACCATGTTCAAAGATTTAATTGAATACATCGTAAAATCTCTCGTTGATTATCCCGATGAGGTAGTGGTTCGAGAAGTAACTGGCGAAACAGTCGTTATTATTGAATTGACTGTCACAGAAGAGGATTTGGGAAAAATCATCGGTAGATACGGACGGACACTGAAAGCAATTAGAAGTGTCCTCTATACCGCTGGATTGTGCGCAAATAAAAAGGTAATTCTTGAGCTAATTGATGAACCGAGGTCGGATGTATAGATTCGAGAATAGCAGTCAGGACGGAAACCTCTCAGGTTTTCCTTTCAGCAACCAGCCGTCAGAAAAGACGTTAGAACTATTATGTCCGTCTTTAACTGACGGCTGATAGCCGAAAGCCGAAAGCCAAGAAAAATGAAAATTGATGTTATTGCCCTGTTTCCAGAGATAATCGCTCCAGCACTAAAGACAGGGATACTCAAACGCGCTCATGACGCTAATATACTCGCCGTCAATCTCCATAACCTACGAGACTGGACAACCGATAAACACAAGTCAGTTGATGATTATCCGTACGGCGGCGGTGCCGGGATGATCCTGAAACCCGAACCTATTTTCGCAGCCATCAAAGCGTTGGATTCAGAGGAATCCGCAAACGTCGTCTATCTAACACCTCAAGGGATACCTCTAACCCAAGGATTCGCAGAATCACTCTCATTGGAGTCGCATCTTATACTTCTCTGTGGACGCTACAAAGGCGTGGATGAACGCGTACGTCAAAAAGTGGTAACAACTGAAGTATCAATCGGGGATTACGTCTTGAGTGGCGGCGAAATCGCAGCACTCGTTTTAATTGATGCTATCGGACGTGTGCTTCCAGGCGCCCTCGGCGACTACGAATCTGCACACATCGATTCGTTTAGTCAGGAATTGCTTGACCATCCACACTATACACGCCCCGCTAAGTTCGCCGAAATGCATGTCCCTGAAGTCCTCTTGAGCGGACATCACGAGAATATCGAAAAATGGAGATATGCTGAGGCACTCAAACGCACGGCAAAATATCGTCCCGATCTGCTCGAAAAGCTCGAACTCAGCAAAGAGGATATCGCAATCCTCAAAGGGGCAGAATTAACGGAATAATCAGAAAATTAATCTTTCCTACATACGCAATCTTAAAGCAGATATTACGCAAGAGGAGCAGTAACCATGAATTTAATTGAATCCGTCGAAAGTCAATATATGAAGAGCGATATCCCCGATTTCGGTCCGGGTGATGTTGTCAAGGTGAATACACGCATCCGTGAAGGGCAAAAGGAACGTATTCAAGCTTATGAAGGAACTGTTATCCGTCGCGCACACGGCGGACTGAGTTCAACCTTTACAGTCCGACGCGTCGCCTTCGGTGCTGGCAGTGAGCGGACGTTCCCGCTGCATTCACCGAACATTGAAAGTATTCAAGTCGTCCGCTACGGCGCTGTCCGACGCGCGAAATTGTATTACTTGCGCAACCGGACTGGAAGAGCCGCACGCGTCAAAGAACGCAGAACCTAACCCAATACTGATGGACGCTTTTGAGCTTGCTTGCCAACAAAGCGGCTACAAACAGATTGCAGGCATTGACGAGGCAGGTCGAGGCGCATTGGCAGGTCCCGTCATTGCCGCCGCAGTCATCTTACCCCTCAATTGCAGCATCAACGGCTTAAAAGATTCAAAGCAGCTAACACCAAAACAACGCGACAGATTAGCTGACGAAATCCATAACACCGCTCTGTCCGTAGGGATCGGTTCTGCGGACAACCGAGTCATTGACCGTTTGAACATTCTCAAAGCAACTTTATTAGCGATGCAAAAGGCAATTGAAAAACTCACACCTCAACCAGACTATCTCCTCATTGACGGTATAAATCTCCCGACAACAGACATCCAAGCAGAAGCAATCCCAAAAGGCGACAGTCGAAGTTATTCCATTGCGGCTGCCTCTATTATCGCCAAAACCACCCGAGATCGGATCATGATGGAATTCGATCGAACCTATCCGAATTACGGATTCCAAAAACACAAAGGATACCCAACATCCCAACATCGGCAAGCAATCGCTCAGTCCGGGGCATCGGATATTCACCGTCAGACCTTCAAACTACTGCCCGATAATTGATAGGACTTACACAATTCCATGCAGGCGAGGATTGTATCCTCGCCCAATTACCGATTTATTTTCTTAAACTTCATGTAACCCCACCTGACACACGTATACAGGATTTCGCAAAAGAGAAAACACGGATGGATCATTCACGCTTGAGCATCGCAAAAACGGGTGAGTCCTTTGCGGCTACGCATCTTAAAACGCGCGGATATAAAATTCTCGCGCAGAATTACCGAGCAGTCCGTGGTGAAATAGATATTGTCGCACAAGATGGTGATTGCATCGTTTTTGTGGAAGTTAAAACGCGACGTAGCCTCAAATTCGGGGCTCCACAAGCAGCTGTAACGACACAGAAACAACGACAGATTTCCAAAGTCGCTATGGGCTATCTACAGGCGCATAACCGATTCGATGCACCTTGCCGTTTCGATGTTATCGCAATCCATTTATCTCCACAGTTAGAGTTACTAAAACTGGAACAGATTGAAAACGCCTTCGCGTTTCAAGCCAACGTCGGATTCTGAACTGCCTCCTCTCTACAGGTCAGGAAACCTTAAAATCCGTTTCGCATTCCCACCCATAATATCCGCCAACTCCGCTTCAGATAGATTGGGTAGTAATTCTTCTATAACTGTGGTAAGTTTACCATACCCCGGTTCTTCTAATATCCATGGAAAATCGGTTGCCCACATCAATCGTTTCGCGCCAAAGCCACCCAAAAGACCATGGTGCCATCCTGCCAAATCTTTATACGGAAATTCTTCCTTGCTAAAGGCGTACTGACCAGAGAGATGCACATTAACATTTTCAAAGCGCGCGAGCCGATAGGTCGTATGCATAAAAAGGTTGTAACCCGTCACCTGAACCTGGGGTCTCCCGAATTCATCCCAACTGAATTTGCCTGCGCCCGGGCACACGGCGAGATGGTTTAACACAATCCGTACCTGCGGGAATTCTTGTATCAAGTATGGCAGAAGATGTGCATTGATAGCGTTCGGATAAAGCCACAAGACATAATCGCGTTCAGCAGCGCACTCCCAGATCGGATACGCCGCGAACTCGCGGACATCCATCTTCGCAAAAATATCACGCGGTCCCCCAAATGTAGAGAACCGAAAACCGATAATCCCCGTATCATCTGTGAGTGCTGCCATGTGTTCGACAGGGTTTGGATGTCCCTCTGGAACCAATCCAATCCCTAAAAATCGGTTTGGATATTCTTTGAGGCATCGCAACAGGTAACGATGGTTTTCTATACTCGCACCAGCCATCTGGACAAGAACTGCCTGATCGATCTGGTGTTTCTCCATTTCGCCTAACAACTTTTCGACAGGCTCTTCCCGTTCAGCGGGCCAAACGTCCGATATCTCCCTCGGAAACTCAGCGGAGGCTTTTGTGAATACGTGCAGATGCGCGTCAATGCGTGGCATAGTGCCCTCCTTTGATTAACCGTCCAAGCTAAACAATTTACGACGTTCTGGGGTCTGGCAATATTCTGAGATGGAAGCAAACTGCTCTGGTCCAATGCGTCCGGGTGTTCGTTTCTCGTAGATCAGGATAATCGATTTACGGGGTGTATCGGAATGATTGTCCATCGAAACGTGCCATCCACAGGAATTGAACATAATCGCTGTACCTGCTTTACCCGGGAACGTCTTATGTCCCGTCATACTCTCTTGTCGCATCGGACGCGTATAGGGACCCGCGCCCGGTTTATGACTGCCCGGTACAAAGCCGAATTCGCCACCTCCCGGTTCAACATCATTGACGTAGATTTGCACCTTGATATGGAGCGGGTTACTCTGTCCGACATCAGGATGCCACCCTGTGTAACTCACAGGCCACGGCGCCACCGTCCGAACCTGTGGACCCAATAAAATTAGGTCATGGTCGGTGAACGCCATCAACGCACCGTAATAACTCGGATAGTCAATAATATCAATGAAAATCGGATCCTTTTCAAGCGGATTCGGGATGTCATAGAAGGTTGCGACAGCATCCCCCGCTTCAACTCTATCCAGCCATTCTTCTTTGCACGCATCTGCCCAATAATCGAAAGCGTTTTGGAGCCGCTTAAGATCTTCACCTTGAATTGCGTTTTCAAAAACGAGATACCCCTCTTCTTCCCACTGTGTTTTCTGTTCGGATGTCGGTAGAATCATGATTTCCCCCTCTTGATGTGTTAGAATAAAAAACTATTTTTGCACGCTTCGCACCAAATTAAAATACTTTACCTCTACCTGCGATTTTCCAAGTTACCTCAACTTCATCGCCGCGAACACCTACGAGTGTGTCGTGCAGATTACTCGTCATCCCTTGATGGAGTGGAATAACCGAAAGCCGTTCACCGACCTTAAACTGGTGTGAACATTCACTGACATTGACATGCCCGTGTTCGACCGACATCCCGTAAATCTTCGCGTCTGGCTGTTCAATAATATGTCCATAAGGCGTTGGCGGGTAACTCGTAAACGTCTTTTGACCACCGTCAATGATAATCCGGTCAGGTGCTGGCGTACTAACGACGGTTACGATTAGGCGTAAGACACACCGTTCAGGTGTTAGCATCTCCGAATTACCGATGCGAGTCATGCCTTCATAGACATAAGAACCGCTGCGGGTCTCTGTGCAGCCGATCTCCTTTGATGCGGTTTCCGAACCCGTGCCGCCACCACTAATTATGTTTACAGGAATCCCGTCGCTTGAGAGCAGATCAAGCGTTTCTTCAATAAACGGCTTCGCTCGCACGTTGCTCGGATACGTCATGATACCTTGGAAATCAATGCCTTGCATTTTCATAACTTGTCGTGCAAGGCGTTGTGCCGATTGCGGGGATTGCACACCACAACGTCCACTGCCGGTATCGAGTTCCACAATTACAGGCACAACACAACCGTCAGCAATCGCCTGTTGAGAGATGCCGGTCGCGGTCTCTTCGGAATCAAGGGCAACGATAATTCGGGCGCGTTGGATAAGCGCAGTCAACCGTTTCAGTTTCGGTTTCCCAACGATATTGTACGGGATCAGTATGTTGTCAATTCCGGCATCTACCATTACCTCGGCCTCGCCTAACTTCTGGCAGGTGATACCTCGCGAACCGGCAGCGATCTGCATTTTAGCGATTTCTGGCACTTTATGCGTTTTGGTATGGACACGCAGCGGGACACCGAGTTGCTGACAATGCGCTGCCATCCCGTTGATATTCTGTTCAAGCACATCCAGATCCGCAACAAGCGTCGGCGTGTCTAAGGCATCTATGTTCATAATTTCCTCACGATATGCGTCTACGAGCAACACATGACATCAGATAGACTTACGCATAATTTACCTGTTGCACGCTTTTCTGTCAAGGGAGTGTTAAGTTTTCCTTGTAATTTTCGCATAACTAACTATAATAGAGTTGATTATGAGAACATCTACTCGTCGAACGGTTGTGTGCAATTTAAGCGAAGGAGAATGTAGTCATTGAAACGACTGATTGTTGGAATAACAGGCGCGAGTGCAGGTGTCTATGCGGTTCGCCTGCTTGAGGTTCTTACGGAACATGAGGCTATAGAGGTCCATTTAACAATTTCGGCATCGGGTGCGCGCGCCTTATCGGAAGAACTTCAGATTGAAGTTGACCTCAACAATTTCGAGTTGGAGTCGCTCATTGGCGTTTCTTCACCGCGGGTTATTTATCACCATGAATCGGACATCGCCGCACCGATTGCCAGCGGCTCTTTTCGGACTGAAGGGATGATTGTGGTGCCGTGTAGCATGGGGAGCATCGCTTCTATTGCTGGTGGTATCTCACGTAACCTTATCCAACGCGCCGCGGATGTGTGTATTAAGGAGCGACGTAAACTTGTTCTTGTGCCGCGCGAGACACCGCTGAGTTCTATCCATCTGGAAAATATGCTCAAGTTATCACACATCGGGGTGTGCGTATTA
>JAJEET010000091.1 GCA_022820835.1 Candidatus Poribacteria bacterium | reverse complement strand
GAATACAATTAAAAGCAGGCTTCGCCGTGCCCGCAAGCGATTGAAGGCGCAAGCACATTTGCTTCACAGTATCTCAGGTATTTTCCAAGTGCCACCCACGCTAACCGAGAGTATCACGCGCGAGATCGCACGCATCAAACCTGCTGCACCATCTGTGAGCAAACCGTGGTTGCCGTGGGGACTCTCAGTCGCATCAACCTTCTTGGTCATCCTGATGGTCGGGATGGGACCGCGGGCGCTATCCCGTTTCCAGCAACCTTACAACTTAGACGCAACATCGGAGATGACAATCGAGTTAGTCGAGGACCCTGCACTGATCGCTTTGGAACGAAAACGGGATTTGAGAAACCAGTATGGGATAACTGGCAACGTCGGAAGCGGCACCGGTACAGGCACTAAAACCGACGAGAGACTGCTCGCAGCTGCACAAGCAGATACGACAAATCAGTCGGAAACGAAACCGCGATGGATACCAGCAAACGGACCGGAAGGTGGAACCGTCAACAACCTCTTTGTAACATCTCAAAAGGAGCTCTATGCCATTGATACTTCCCGGCTGTACCGATTAACAGACGACAATAGCACTGAATGGACGCTCATCAACAACGCTGTGCCCCCATCCCATAGCACACTAATAGCAGAACGGAACAGGACGCTCTATATTGCCACCCAAAAACATCTGTTCGTCTCAACCGACCGCGGGGCGACACTGACACCCGTCGGTCCCCTGCCAGAGGGACGCGCTGTCGCATTGCTAATCACAGATCCGAGTCAAGTTCGTCAGCCACAGGATGCACAATATGAAATGTATCTCGTCCTCACCCAAGGGGTTTTCCGTTCAACGGATGCTGGTAAGACGTGGCACGTGTTTAATGAGGGTTTGACAACAACGGAGATACAAGCTGCTGCCGTCATTGACAACGCGCTTTTTTTAGGTACAAATCCACTCTTTTTGGGAACGAAACAGGGACTCTATCGGCTCAATACCGGTGTATGGGAGAAATTGCCGATCGCGCCGTCACAACCTGTTGAATCGTTGGCAGTTGCCGATAATAGGATCTATTTCAGTACCAGAAAGCAGAATGGCAACTGGTCCGATTCGGTTTACGTCTCAAACGATTTCGGAGAGTCCTGGACAGACATAACACCCGAGCAGCTGCCGCCGTTTGTCAAACTTGTGGCGATAGGCGATGCGCTCTGGATAATCGGGGCTGGGGCTGGCATCTTAAGTTCAACGGATGCCGGCAATACATGGGAAGACCTTGGACCCCATGAAGGGGCATTCTTTGTCAGTTCTAGTGCCCCAGTTGCTTTGGACGAAAATACCATTTTTCTCAACAATTGGGTGGAGCAAGGTGTTATGCGTTCAGACGATGCGGGCAAAAGTTGGCAGCCGTTCACAACAGGCATCGCTGCAACCCGCATCGAAAATCTGGTACAGGTTAACAACGTCCTCTACGCCGAAACCTATAAAGGTATCGCGACATCCACTGACGGGGGCGAACGGTGGGCATATATCCAATCAGCACTGCCATTTCCATTAGCAGCCGCAGCTGTGGTGGGAGATTCGCTCTATTTCAGAGCCAGAAGAGCAGACAAGGGCGACACCACAAACGGCTTGTTCCGCCTACAACCCCATACAGATACGCTGCAGCCTATTGAAGGCATGCCAGTTTATGTAGATGTGAAGAACCACGACAAAGAAGTGGAGAGATTGCCAAACGCCGAAGCTGCCCGCATCCATGTCAAAGTTGAAGAAAGAGTGATCCCAAGAACTGGTGAATTCGCCATCAGCGGGGATACCTTCTACGTTGAATACGAACGGAAACTCTATCGATGGACCCGTGGTGAACACAAATGGCACGATACCGGCATGCAAGATGTCCCCGCATTCGTCGATTACTATCCTCGCAACGGTTTCCAATTCGCTGTCTCAGGGAAAATTATCTACCTCGGGAAAAACGACGGTAGCCTCTTTCAGTCATCGGATGGCGGAGATACCTGGCGCGATATTACTGCAACCTTTCCATTTCCACTGGATAAACCAAAATTACCGTTATTCACATTGTCGGAGGTCGGGGAGATGATGAGCAAATTGCCGCATTTTAAGGATATCGTCTATCTGGGGAACACAGTGTATATCACAACAAACAACGGGGGTGCCATGTCAAACGATGGTGAGAATTGGCAGCCATTCACAAATGAAAAATCTGGACCGATCACCCTCTCCGAGTTAGCCGTTAAAGGGACAACCCTTTATGGTACCTCCGAGACAGGCACGTATCGCTTGAACAACGAGACAAACACTTGGATACAGATTGCCCCAAAAGTGCCTGGAGGCGTGACATCACTCGTGGTTGCAGATGATGCGCTTTATGTCGGTACAAGACAACGTGGTGTTCTACGTTTACCTCTGCATGGACACCAATAATCCATAGTTTCACTGGTGGAACTTTATCAATCTTCCCGTTTTAGAAAAAAATCAGCACATCTCCCCTTGCAAACTTACCCGAAACACAGTATAATAGACGCAAATTTGGGTTTCAGCAGGAACGGGAATGGAAACCAACGGAAACGGGAAACAGAACATCGTTAAACCGCATATTCTACTGATTGGATTGATACTCGTCGCTTTCAATAGCTACTGGTGCCTGATGGGAACAGAGGTATGGCACTCGACGCAGTTGACGATCGCCTCACTGTTCTTTAATGCGGTTTTCACACTCCTTGTCTTTGTGCTTGTTAACCTATTGCTACAGCGATTTATACCGCGGCTGGCGATGTCACAAGCAGACTTACAAACCATCTATGTGATGGTGGTGATGGTATCAACGATCAGCGGACACACCATGATGGGGTACCTCATCCCTGTCCTCGCCCATACCTTTCAGTTCGCATCACCAGAAAATGAGTGGCTATCGCTCTTTGGAGACAGTATCCCGAACTGGATTGCTGTCAAAAGCCCGCGTATCTTAGATGGGTTCTATAACGGCGATTCTACGCTCTATAATTCCGCAACGCTAAACGCATGGATACCGCCAGTGTTGGCGTGGTCAAGTTTTGTCATCGCACTCTGGCTGACGTTATTAGCCGTAACGGTTTTTCTCCGTAAGCAGTGGACGGAAAACGAACGGTTGAACTATCCCATCGTCCAACTCCCATTAGCGTTGACGAGCAATCCGCGACGCTTTTTTACCTCACCGTGGATGTGGCTCGGATTCGCACTCGCGGGAAGTGTTGAACTGCTAAATGGATTGAGTTTCCTATTTCCAGAGATTCCTTCCCTCCCGATTAGAAACAAATCGCTTGGACAATTCAGTTCAAAGCCGTGGAGTGCGATGGGACCGATTCGTATCTCCTTCTATCCGTTTAGCATCGGGTTGATGTTCTTCACACCGCTGGACCTCTCGTTTTCGTGCTGGTTCTTCTGGCTCCTGACCCGCCTTCAGATGGTCGTGACAGATATGTTCGGCGCGCGTAATATCTATAACCTTGAACAGCAAACAGGGGCATGGATAGCGTTCGGATGCATCCCGTTATGGATGGGACGACGGCACTACGGTCATATTATCCGTAAAGTTTTCGGGATCCCGCAACGCCGAGGCGAACCGCCACCCGACGATTCCGGTGAACCGATGCGCTATCGCACTGCTGCCGGCCTGTTCACCGTCGGGTTGATGTTCCTTTTCTTTTTCTGTTTTCAGATGGGGATGACGTTCTGGGCGATTGGACTCTTCTTCCTGTTCTACTTTCCAATGATTCTCGGTATCACCCGTATTCGCGCTGAGATTGGTCCACCACTTCATCAACTTGTCCTTGTCGATCCAGGACGGACGATGGTGCTTGCACTCGGAACACGTCGACTCGGTGCAGACAACCTGATGGGTCTAACGTTCCTCTACCCGTTTGTGCGTTGTTTCCGCGCGCATCCAACACCGAGTGAATTAGAAGCCTTCCGGCTGGCCGAACGCAGCAACATCGGATACCGACAACTCCTTATCGGGATGATCCTGGCAATTGTGTTCGGTATTTTGATAACGTTTTGGGCATATCTACACGTCCTTTATGACATGGGCGCGGGAAGTAAGGCGCGAGGCTGGATCGTCTATATGGGATGGGAGACCTTCAACCGTCTACAAACGTGGCTTACGAGTCCGCGCGAGACGAGTGGAGCCGAACTCGGTGTTATCGGCAGCAGTTTCCTGTTCACGATTTTCCTGATGATCATGAAACTCCGATTTCTATGGTGGCCGTTACATCCTGCCGGTTACGTATTAGTCAGTGGCACAGGAATGGGACGATTATGGTTTACAATCTTCTTGGGGTGGCTCGCGAAAGCGATTGTGCTGAAACTCGGCGGCGTGAAACTCTATCGACAAGCCGTACCGTTCTTTTTAGGGCTGATCTTAGGCGATTACACACTCGGATGTCTCTGGAGCCTTATTGGACTGGTGCTGGAGATACCGACGTATATTGTGTGGCATTGAAGGATTCAAGTTTTGGAAGAGTGTTTCGCGATAACGTAAGACGACTCTTGCGCTTTAAATCCTTTACACACACCTTCCCTTGCAAACTTATGCAAAACGCGGTATAATAAACGGAAACTTCCGCTGAGGTGTTACCCAATTGAGCGACGTTCCGAAAACACATCCCCGATACCTTTCACTCACACTCAGAGATACCATCGTTGCAGGCGTAGAACAAGGCATTACCTCTATCCACGGACTCATCGCGCATGGACGGGGCGAAGCGTTTGACTACCTTATCGGAGAGGCGACACAGCCGTTCGCGATTGAGGCGATTCATGCTGCCGCAGCGATGCTCCGTCTGGCAGAACACCCCGTCATCTCCGTCAACGGGAATGTGGCGGCGTTGGTGCCAGATGCCCTCGTTACGTTGGGGCAGGCACTGAACGCACCGCTCGAAGTCAACATTTTCCACACAGAAACCGGACGCGAAGAGAGAATCCGAAAGCATCTTCTAAAACACGGCGCATCGAACGTACTGATGCCTACAACCGAGGCGCAACTCTCCTACATCGACTCCAATCGGAAGTTTGTGCATCCAGAGGGCATCTTTAAAGCGGATGTCATTTTTGTGCCACTTGAGGACGGCGACCGATGCGAAGCACTCCGAAAGATGGGCAAAGATGTCGTGACCGTCGATCTGAACCCGATGTCGCGCACCGCGAAGCAGGCGAGCATCACGATCGTGGACAACGTCGTCCGAGCATTGCCACTGTTATGTGAAGAAATTCGGAAACTCACCGATTCCACAACTCAAGACATCTTGAAAAAATATAGCAACGAAGCAGTGCTACAGAAAGCGTTACAACATATCAGCAGGAGCCGGAATGGAAACCAACGGAAACGGGAAGCAGAACATCGTTAAACCGCATATTCTACTGATTGGATTGATACTCGTCGCTTTCAATAGCTACTGGTGCCTGATGGGAACAGAGGTATGGCACTCAACACAGTTGACGATCGCCTCCCTGTTCTTTAACGCTGTTTTTACGCTCTTGGTCTTTGTGCTTGTCAACCTCTTGCTCCAGCGATTTATGCCCCGGCTGGCGATGTCGCAAGCCGATTTACAAACTATCTACGTGATGGTCGTGATGTTGACGACGATCAGTGGACACACGATGATGGGGTACCTCATCCCTGTTCTCGCCCATACTTTCCAGTTTGCATCACCAGAGAATGAATGGATCCCGCTTTTTGGACATCACATCCCGAGTTGGATCGCTGTCAAAAGTCCGCGTATCTTGGAGGGATTCTACAACGGCGATTCGACGCTCTACAATTCTGCTACGCTAAACGCATGGCTACCACCGGTGCTCTCTTGGTCCAGTTTTGTGATTGCGCTCTGGCTGACCTTGCTGGCGGTAACGGTTTTTCTCCGAAAACAGTGGACAGAAAACGAGCGGCTGAACTATCCGATTGTCCAACTTCCCTTAGCATTGACGAGCAATCCGAAACGCTTCTTTACTTCGCCGTGGATGTGGCTCGGTTTCGCACTCGCAGGCGGGGCAGAATTGCTGAACGGATTGAACTACTTGTTCCCCGATATTCCAGCGCTACCGATCAAAGGCAAAACGATCGGACAATTCAGTTCAAAACCGTGGAGCGCGATGGGTCCGATTCGTATCTCTTTCTATCCATTTAGCATCGGGTTGATGTTCTTTACACCGTTGGATCTCTCATTTTCGTGCTGGTTCTTCTGGGTTTTCAGTCGCATCCAACTGATTGTAACCGATGCGTTTGGGGCACGGAACATCTACCACCTCGAACAGCAGACAGGGGCATGGATAGCGTTCGGATGCATCCCGTTGTGGATGGGACGACGGCACTACGGTCGTATTATCCGTAAAGTTTTCGGCATCGCCCAACGCCGAGGTGAAACCGATCCCGACGATTCCGGTGAACCGATGCGCTATCGCACTGCGGCAGGACTATTCACTGTCGGGATGCTGTTTCTGTTCTTTTTCTGTTATCAGATGGGGATGACCTTCTGGGCAATCGGACTCTTTTTTCTCTTCTATTTCCCGTTGGTTATCGGGATCACGCGCATCCGTGCTGAAATCGGACCGCCACTGCATCAACTCATCTTCGTTGACCCCGGCCGGACGATGGTGCTTGCACTCGGAACACGCCGACTCGGTGCAGGTAACCTCACGGGTTTAACGTTCCTCTATCCGTTTGTCCGTTGCTTTCGTGCACATCCGACACCGAGTGAATTGGAGGCGTTCCGCTTGGCGGAGCGGAGCAGCATCGGCTATCGGCAGCTCCTTATCGGGATGATCTTGGCGATTGTGTTCGGTATCCTGATAACGTTTTGGGCGTACCTACATGTCCTCTACGATATGGGCGCGGGAAGCAAGGCGCGCGGTTGGATCGTTTATATGGGATGGGAGACCTTCAACCGTCTGCAAACATGGCTCGTCAGTCCACGGGAGACAAGCGGACCGGAACTCGGTGTTATCGGTAGCAGCTTCCTGTTCACGATTTTCCTGATGATTATGAAGATCCGGTTTCTGTGGTGGCCCCTGCATCCCGGCGGCTATGTACTCGTAAGCGGGACAGGGATGGGGGGCTTGTGGTTTCCGATCTTCCTCAGTTGGCTGGCGAAAGCGATTATACTGAAACTCGGCGGTGTGAAACTCTATCGGCAAGCCGTGCCGTTCTTCTTAGGGTTAATCTTGGGGGACTATACGCTTGGATGCGTTTGGAGCCTCATCGGGTTGGCGCTGCAAATGCCGACGTACATTGTGTGGCATTGATGTAAGCTGCTTGACATTCAGTCCAAATTTATGCTACAATTCAGAAAATGAAGGAGAAAAAAAATGGAACATACAACCCGCATTGAACTCGAAAATCTAAAGGATTTGCATTTAGCAGAAGCAGGCGTTATTGCCCCTAAAGATGTACGCAAACTGACTATTGAGGATGCGCTCGTCGATACGGGTGCAACAGGTCTCTGTTTACCCAAATCACTCGTTGAAAAACTTGGACTCACTCCGCTCCGAACAACAAGGGCGCAAACCGCAAACGGCATCGCGGAACGCACCATTTATTCAGAGGTGCAATATACCGTCTTGGAACGAAGTGACTCGATCAAAGTAACAGACCTGCCTGAGGATGCACCTGCCCTCGTTGGACACATGATCTTAGAAGCACTTGACCTCTGTGTTGATATAGAAAATGGATTGATTTATAATCCGGCACACGACGGGGAATGGAGAATAAAAATCCTCTGATAGGTGAAGATACCATCAGAACGGATCAATATGAAAACTACTCACAATATCCTTTTTCAAGACGCACGAGATTTGAAAGAAATTCCTTCAGAAAGCGTTGACCTTGTCGTTACCTCACCGCCATACCCCATGATTGAGATGTGGGATGAAATGTTTAGTCATCAGAACCCAGAGATTCAGGATGCGTTAGTATATGGCGATGGGATGCAGGCGTATGCGCTGATGCACGAGATTCTTGACGCTGTATGGGATGAAGTGTTCAGGGTTTTAAAGGATGGCAGATTTGCGTGCATTAACATAGGGGATGCAACAAGGACAGTAAACGGTAACTTTTGTTTGTATCCGAACCACGCGAGAGTCTTGACACACCTTTTAAATATCGGGTTCTCAGCATTACCTGATATTCTTTGGCGAAAACAGGCAAACACCCCGAACAAATTTATGGGATCGGGTATGCTGCCTGCAGGAGCTTATGTGACGCTGGAACACGAGTACATTTTAATCGTCAGGAAAGGATCGAAAAGAGAATTTAAAACGGAAGCCGAAAAAGAAAATAGACGTGAAAGTGGACTGTTCTGGGAAGAGCGGAATATCTGGTATTCGGATGTTTGGACAGACATCAAAGGAGCAGGTCAGAAACTCCCCAAGGCGATGTCGCGATTGCGGAGCGCAGCATTTCCATTCGACTTGGCGTATCGACTGATCAATATGTATTCCGTGAAAGGCGATGTAATACTTGATCCGTTTCTGGGCACCGGCACCACGACTGCAGCTGCGATGACCTCAGGGCGCAACAGTATTGGTGTCGAGATAGACCAGAGTTTTCAACAAGTTATTTGTCCGATTGCACACCATATCGTCGATTTTTCAAACGGTTATTTGCACGATAGGTTGCTAAGACATTATGCGTTTGTCGAAAACAGGATCCAAAATTCGGGAGCGTTAAAATATACAAACAAGTATTACGGTTGTCCGGTGGTGACGAGCCAAGAGCAGTTTATTCTATTGAATACCCTAAAAGAGATCCAAGGGTATGGAGATAATAGCTTTGAAGTTGTATATTCAACGGAACCGCAAGATTGGGATTTCAAGCACGCCTCAGAATCTATGGTGAAGCGTATTCTATCAAACCCAGCACCTATGATGCCATGCCAACTTTAGCGGAATCGATAGAGGTGAAAATTATTTTTTACGAAAAAAAGTCGGATGGTGTAGTATTTGAAATACCGGAGGAGTAGGGAGACATATCCATCTGTGGATCTTGCCGATAAAAAATAAGGAGATACAAGAATGGCTCACGTTTGGAGAAAAAAACACAAGAACAGCAGTAGAATTCTTGATAAATTCTACACGAAACAGGAAGTCGTCAAAAGGTGTTTAGATGAAGTCAATAAATTACCTTACAGTTATGATTGTGTGATAGAACCATCTGCGGGGGATGGTGCTTTCTATAAAAATATCGAACATGACACCAAGATAGGCATTGATATTGATCCGCAACATGATGCAATTATCAAAGGCGACTGGTTCCATTACAATATTAGTGAAATGTACAAGCGCGTATTGGTTATAGGGAACCCGCCGTTTGGTCAATATCAAAAGTTATCCTCAAAATTTATATCGCATGCCCTCTCATTTAGGAATGTCCAAACAATTGCTTTTATTTTACCAGATGTTTATAGAAAACATACACGGCAAAAAATATTGCCGTATAATTGGAGAATCGTCTCCATCACTGAATTAGGGAGGGATTGTTTTACACTGGAAGGAAAGGCATACCATGTGCCTGCAAGTTTCTTCATTTTTGATAAATCAGAAGGCAAAGATTTAAGAGTTAATCCGAATGCCTACACAGAAACGAATGATTTTGAATTCTCCAATAAAGACGATTTTGACATATTTGTGTTTGGTGCTTCCCCAAGAAGAATCACAAAAACGCCGACACCCAACAATCGAGGATATTTTCTTAAATCCAAAATTCCAGTAGAAGATTTAATATCCAGAATCAAAGCAGTTGATTGGAGTGGAAATTCTTGCGCAAATGGCGGTGTGTATTGGCTAACAAAATTTGAATTTTTGGAGCAGTATATAAAATGCCATGAACCAAATAGAACTGAAGAAAGTCAGGGGAACTTGTTTGATCTTCTTTAGGTTAAACATGCCAAATATTATGAACCGGATAGAAGTAAAGAAAACGATACGTGTCATCTTAGACAGCATAGATAAAAGTAGGAGGTTAAAGGAAAGTGTGGAAAGTGTTAAGGATGAATTAATTGATTTAACCTTTGAACAAGAAATTTCTGAACAAGACTTTTACAAAATAAGTAGCGTTCTGTCCACACAATCAAGGAGTCCTCTGTGGGAAAACTATTTCATAAAAAAGCATGGTTGTGAGAGAGTGAAAAGAAATGAAGATAGAGGGGATTTTAAAAAGAACGGCAGATACTATGAGTATAAAAGCTCTGGCGACAATCAGAATAATTCCGTTAATATTCTTCAAATTAGACCGTGGCAGGATTGTGATTACATTATTCAGTCAATCTCTGATGATAGGGCGACCACATTTGTTTTAACACACGCAGAAATGATGTTAGAAATGGAAAGGTTGAAAGCTACTCCCGCACATGGAACTCCAAAAGCTTTAAAAGAAAATAAAACTATAGAGTACGGAATAAGAGTAAAAAGGGGTTCTGCGGATTGGGATAGATGGATTAACAACTATCGCAAAGAGGGTGATATTTTCAATCCTGAAACAGAGTGAAACCGTCCCTCTCGCTTATCCTTCTACAAACGCTTCTTTGTTTCCTGTCCTTTATACTGCAGCTGATACAACCGATAATAGATGCCCCCCTGTTGTAACAACTCGTTATGCGTGCCGGTTTCACGGATTTCGCCGCGATGCATGACAATAATCTTATCCGCATTTTGGATCGTCGAGAGCCGATGTGCAATGACCACGGAGGTCCGATTTTCCATCAGCCGGCTTACCGCATCTTCAATCAGGATTTCGGTTTCAGTGTCAACGCTTGAAGTCGCTTCGTCAAGGATAAGGATATTCGGATCCGAGGCTAACGCACGTGCAAAGGCGACCAACTGTTTCTGCCCAACAGATAACCCTGCACCATCTTCTTTGATTTCCGTGCCGTAGACATCCGGCATCTTCTGCACGAACCGGTCTAAATGCACATTTTTTGAAGCGTACTGCACCTGTTCCGGTGAGATCGACGGATTCCCGAGCGTGATATTCCGCTCAATTGAATCAGAAAAGAGGAAGATATTCTGTTGCACAATACTGATCGCACCGCGTAGGTCCTCTAAGTTCATCTCTCGGATGTCAACACCGTCAATCAAGATTTGTCCTTTATTGATTTCATAGAATCGACAGAGCAGATTGATAATAGAGGTCTTCCCAGCACCGGTGTGACCTACGAGTGCGACTTTCTCACCCGGTTTCACCTTGAATGAGACATCCCGCAGCACATAGTCATCGTCATTGTAGGCGAACCAGACGTTTTTGAATTCGATCTCACCTTTCAGCCCTTCCGTCCCCTTTTTAGGTGCCGTGGAAATGATAGACGGTTGCGTGTCGAGCAGTTGGAAGATGCGTTCCGAAGATGCCATCGCGTTTTGGAAGATAGTATACTTTTCGCTTAACTCACGGATGGGCCAGAAGAATCGCTCGGCATAACCGATAAATGCTACAAGGACCCCGAAAGTCAACGCGTTTTGCACAACCTGTCCGCCGCCATACCAGATAATTACGGCGGTCGCGAGAGAAGCGGTTACTTCGATGAGCGGGTGAAATAGCGAAAAATAGAAGATACTTTTCAGGTTCGCAGCGAGGTATCGCCGGTTACGTTCATTAAACCGGAGATGGCTCCGGCGTTCTTGTGCAAATAACTTCATCGTCGTCATCCCGACGATGTTTTCCTGCAAAAAGGCGTTGATACGCGCAAGCTGCTTACGTTGTTCGCGAAACGCGCGACGCGAATAGATCTGGTAAACGAGCGTCGCGCCGAAGATAATCGGGAGCACGGTGAACGTCACGAGTGCAAGCTTCCAATTATAGAGGAGCATCACCACAATAATTCCTAAAATGTTGATTAGGTTCGCGAAAACAGTAATCACACCGGAGGCAAAGAGTTCGTTAAGGACTTGAACATCGCCCATAACGCGGGTCATCAATCTGCCGACCGGATTTTTATCAAAGAATTGTACGTCCAAACGTTGTAAATGGGAAAAAAGCACCTGACGGAGATCGTGCATCACGTGTTGCCCAATCATCTGCGTGCGAAACTCTTCAAAGTAGCTAAACACGAACTCGCCGACCAATGCCAACACGAAGAAAATCGCAATTGTGCTTAACCCCTCTAATGTACCAGGGGTAATGTGGTTGTCAATCGCACGCTGCATCAGGAACGGTCCGGCTAAGCGCGCGAGCGCATTCCCCAGCATGAGAAATCCGATGATGAGCAGCTGGAATTTGTACGGTTTGAGGTACGCAAGCAGGCGTTTCATCAACACCCGGTCATAGACTTTCCCCAAGTCTTGTTCCTCATCGCTATATTCGTATAGGTCGCTGCCCATGCCAAACATAGGTGGATTCCCCCTTCATTACAGTTCCTCAAGTTCTTCTTGTAGGAGTTGTGTTTCGTAGATACCAGCGTAAATCCCGTTTTGTTCGACGAGTTGTTCGTGCGTACCTGTTTCAACAATGCTGCCCTCATCAAGCACAACGATGTGATCGGCATCCTTGACGGTAGAGATACGATGCGAAATCAGGATTGTCGTCCGATCCTTCATAATTTCTGCAAGCCGACTGAGAATCGTGTCTTCCGTTTGCGTATCCACATTTGCGAATGCATCGTCAAGGATCAGGATTTTCGGCTTAATAATAATCGCTCGCGCAAGCGCAGTCCGTTGGCGTTGCCCGCCTGAAATTGTCATCCCACGTTCGCCGAGGAAGGTCTCCAGCCCGTTGGGGAACTCCTCAATCTGTTGGAGAAGATCCGCGGTGTGCGCTGCATCTTTTATCTGTTTTTCATCTGGTGTTTCGAGACCGTAGGCGATGTTGTTTTGCAAATAGTCGGAAAAAAGAAACGGTTCCTGCTCGACGACCCCAATATTGGAGCGGAGAACTTTCAGCGGTATATCCTGAATATCTATACCGTCTACAAAAACTGTGCCGCGTTCTGCTTGACGGATGCGTGGAATCAAATTAACAAGTGTAGATTTCCCGGACCCCGTCCCGCCGACAATCGCGAGTGTCTTACCGCGTTCAATTTTGAGGTTGATGTCCTTAAGCACCGGCGTTCCATCCGGATACGCAAAATTAAGATCTCTAAATTCGATCTCACCTTCAATATCTCTGATCCCCCATTTCACCTGCTCACCATCGGAGATTTCCGGTTTTTCATCAAGAATCGCTTGGATGCGTCCCATAGACGCTGCGCCGCGTTCAAAGGTGTTGACAATGAAACCGAGCGTGATCATCGGGCGGACAAGCATTAAGAGGTAAGCGTTAAACGCAACGAAATCCCCGAGCGTAATTTGACCTTGAATCACATGGAGCCCACCCATCCAAAGCAGAACGACACGCCCTATACCGGGCAAAAAACGGAAGAGCGGAAAAAAGAACGTCATCAATCGGATCTGCTGCTGGTTACGGTCCACAAATTCTCCATTCAATGCTTGGAAGTGTTCAATTTCACTCGCCTCAAGTGTATACGCCTTAACAACACGGACACCGGACAAATTCTCTTGAACTTTTGTGTTTAACGTTGAGAACCCTTCTTGGATTTTCTCATATCGGGCATGTAACCGTTTCCCAAGGAAACGAATCAAGACAGCGAGCACTGGATAGGGCAGGAGTGCGACAACGGTCAAAGTCGCATCAATACGGAGCATGATGATGAGTGCAAGTCCAAAAAATACTGTCGCATCGGCGGTATACATCACGGCACTACTCAGGACCATTCTGATGGCGTTTAGATCGCTCGTTGCGCGCGTCATCAGATCACCTGTGCGGACGTTATCGTAATACGCAGCGGAGAGTTTTTGAAGATGGAGGAAGAAGTCAGCGCGAAGGTGAAACTCCATCTGTCGCGCGACACCTTGGATGGTGTGCCGTTGGACGAAGCGCAGAATCCCACCAACGAGCGCGACTCCAAAAATAAGCAGCGCAAAAAAGAGGATCCGTTCCGGAGACACCGTAAAACTTGGACCCACGTAAGTTGGGTCGTATTGGTTTCTCCACGCCCGCTCCAGCTCATCAAAAATCATCTTGAGGATCCTCGGATTAATCAGCAGGAGCAAGTTTGTTACAATCACGAGGAAGAAACTCGAGATAATGGCGTACCGATACCGAATGACATATTTCTTGAGACCGAGTAGACTACGTATGGTAGGACTCCTTTCCGGCGAGTGCGTCTTGCCGCGCGTCATTATTGCCTATTTTGACGTAAATGTCGGATATGTGTTTAATCAAGTTTTCGCGAAGGTCAACAACGCTCTCCTGTAGGCGCGCGTGTTTTCGCTTGGGGTCTCTTCCGCGCTCGCGCTCGCAATCTCCTTTTCGTAGGAGCGAGCTGCGCTCGCGCTCGCAATCTCTCTTTGGTAGGAGCGAGCTGTGCTCGCGACCCCACAAGAACGCGTAAAAGTGCATCCAAGAATGTGTATAGGTGAATTATTCAAACCCAAATTGCAGAAATTACGAAGAGGACAAGCCTATGCAAAACAGTAAAAAATGGTCGCCTGCTATTATGCAGCCTGAAAACAGTGATATAACGACTTGGGTACTTCCTGAAGGTGCAATTGCGCGGTTAGGACAAGGAGTTATGATGGCAGATAGCACACCGCAACCGATTGCGCCCTCGCCAGATGGAAAGTATCTCGTCATTGGCAATCGTATAGGCATCTGGTGGTATGATCTATCTACCATGACTCCTGTCGCGTTGTGGGACACAGGTAGGGGATGGATTACTGCTGTCGCCTTTTCTCCAAATGGAAAATGGCTTGCCACTGGCGGCAGCGAAGCGGTTGTCAAAGTATGGGATGCGCAGCGCGGGGTCTGCATCTCCCAGATGGAACGAGATGAGACGAAGAACGATTCAGTTTCCCATTTAGTCTTCTCGCCCGACAGTCGGCACCTTGCATCCTCTTGTGAGTGGGATTATATTCTGTATGTCTGGCATGCAGAAACCGGCAAACAGATTGCCAAATTTCACAGTGATACCGATTTCAGATGGTCCGGTGTATCCACACGTCCTATTACCTTTTCGAGCGACGGCATTCTGTTGGCATGCACAATGCCTGATGACAATTTACTGACGTGTGCAGACACCTCAGGCAGAATCCGAACCCCTGAGCACTCTTTTAACTATATTGCGGTCTGGAATATGAAGACTGGAGCGCGGGTCGTCTCTCTTACAGAACCCACCGATTTTGCAGAGAGCCTCTGCTTTTCACCGTGCGGTCAGTTTCTCGCATCCGGTGGTCAGAAGGGATCGGTACGGGTGTGGGCAGTCGCCACTTGGGAAATGATCCGAGCATTCCACACTTATGGAACAACTCCAAAGAAAGTCTTCTATTCGCCGGAAGGTATACTGTATGCTGCTGAAGTATCTGATGATACCTTCGCTGTGTGGGACGTAGAACGTGAGAAAAAGTCCAATATTTATCTTCAAACACACCACGGCCTTCAAGGCAGCCATTTACCAAAGGAATGCCCTTTCGTCTCGGTAAACGAACGTGAATTTACGGTGCGGAATGCCGGCAACTCCCAACCCAAGACGTTTAGTTATTCATATATCGGTGTTCCTAATTCTGTCGTCTTTTCGTCAGATGGCAAAACCCTTGCAGGTGGCTGCTGGGGAGAAGGCGTGATGTTATGGGATGTTGCCAATCTGTCCGAACCGCTAAGCCGTTTCAATCCGCCCGGGGGTGACTTTACTATCTCTATATCGCCCGGTAAATTTTATGCAGCTGGCACCGGTGCCGGTCCCTCCTTCAATTCCTTCAACGCTGCGAGGGTATGGGAAGTTGGAAACGACAAAATGCCAATCGCTACTGTCCCGCTTCCTGAGCAAGAAAACCGGGTAGCCGTGGGAATATCAGTATTTGCACCAATAAGCAACCTGATCGCATGCGGCGATAATGAAGGTACACTTTATGTGATCGATGTGGAGCAGCAGAATGTACGACACACGTTCAAAGCACATACTGGGTGGATACGTCTAATAACATTTAGCCCGAATGAAAAACATCTTGTGAGTATCAGGTATGCCGGCCCCGAATCCCGGCTGTGGGATGTTGAAAGTGGCGAAGCAATTGAAACGTTTCCAAATAAAACGACACACATCGCGTTTTCACCTTGCAGCACCATAGTTGCTTGTTGTGGAGAAAGAGAAATTCTATTATGGGATATTGGTTTTCGTGAAATGATAAAAACTATTCCGCAGCCGAAAGATAGTTGGGGAACTCCATTTGCATTAGCGTTCTCACCGTGTGGTCGGTATCTGGCATCTGGCAGCTGGTGGCAACAGGGAGTGGAGAAAATGGCAATTCGGTTGTGGGATGTTGAAATGGTGAAAATATTGCCACTTTCAGCGGACACAGCAGCGATATTCAGGACCTTGCTTTCTCACCAGACGGGACAATGTTAGCAACTGGTAGTTATGATAAAACCATTCTTCTCTGGGATTTGAAACCCTATATAGGTGCTTAGCACTTCAGCAAGCGCGCGTATTCTCAAGTTGACGCGCGTAACTATAACCAAGGAGTAAACATGAAACAAAGTAGAAGACCGGCACCATTCAATGTCGTGCCAGATGACCCCGAAGGTATTACATGGGCATTACCAGAAGGCGCAATCGCTCGATTGGGGAAAGGAATTAGATTGTCCAGTGGGGGGCCAAGACTAGCACTCCCCCCGGATGGTAAGTATTTCGGCGTTCAAACCTGTATAGGTCTCTGGTGGTATGAAATGTCGTCAAAGTCGCCTATTGCGCTGTGGGAAACAGAACGCGGAATGATCTCTGCTGCCGATTTCTCACAAGATGGCGAATGGATCGCTATCGCCAATTATGACGGTGTCATTAAGGTGATAAACATTCAGAGTGGTGAAAATATCGCGCAGATGAAGCGGACAGAAGAACACAATGTTTATTGGCACATTAACTTTTCTCCGGATCGTAAGTGGATCGCCACCGCGAATTTTCACGGCATCGTTGAAGTGTTAGATGTCCATCGCGGGGTCTGCATCTCGCAGATGGATCGAGGGGACCGTGAAGCGAAAGGGGCTGATATTTCCCAACTTGGATTTTCACCCGATGGACAGTACATCGCCGCTATTGGAAGAGACCCTAAAGAAGGCATGCAAATCCATATCTGGCACCCGACAACGGGGGTGCCAATTGTCAAATTTGCAGGTAGTAGATTTACGTTCTCTCCAGACAGTCGTCTGTTAGCGAGCGCGACTCCCGGTGAATCCTTCATTGATGACGATCGCGTTGACCGATGGATCTCAGTGTGGGATATAGCGAAGGCGGAACGCATTGCTCACTTCGCGGCACATAACGATTGGGTAGATGCTATTACCTTCTCATCGTGTGGCGAATTCCTTGCGTCGAGTAGTCGAGATGAAAGCCTACGCGTGTGGGATGTGGCAAAAGGTGTACAAAAGAGGGGTTATGAAAACTTTGGAACGTCTCGGACAGTGCCATTTTATACCGCAGAAGGAGAGTTGTTCGCGATTATAGATGGGCAAGACACCATTGAAGTCTGGAATATGGAGCGCCATGAAAAAATAGGGGTTCCGGACCTACATCCGAGGCGTATTAATGCCGCATGGTTCAGAAAGTTTCCGCAGTTGGCTCTTGCTGACATGCGTACCAACACTACACTGAACAAAAAACCTCAGTCTGCCAACATACATACATTCTCAACAATTCGTGAAGCTGCCTGTTTCCCAGATCCTATTATGTTTTTGCCGAATGGAAAAACATTGGCAGCGAGGGGATATCGCAACGGTATTGTGTTATGGGACGTTGAAAGTAAGCAGGTTCGGGAAACATTACTGAAGGATACACGTATCACCTCTTTTACTGTTTTACCTTCTGGGGATATGCTGGCTGCTCATAGCGAAAACAATAACATCAAAGTTTGGGATGCCCGGAAACCTGACGCACCGATCGCAGAATTCACTGAAACCGATCCGGTCCGATTGGTATGGAAAATAGCATTCGCACCGACAGGGGATCGGCTCGCGGTTGGCAGCAGAGAAGGCACAATCTATCTATACGACTTCAAACTTCAAGAAAGGTTAAAATCCCTCACAGGGCACACAGATTTCATCTGGTCGGTAACCTTTTCGCCCGATGGCAAACGACTGGCAAGCGGTTCAAGCGATGACACCAATCGTCTGTGGGATGTCGCTTCTGGTGAAGAGATTGCGGAATTCCCTTTAGATGAACCTCGGACGATGAAGATAACATTTTCCCCGTGTGGCAATTTGATTGCGGGCGGGATGTATGGCGAACTCCGTTTATGGTGTGCAGAAAGCCTAACAACATTTTTTGCAATACCACAACCAGAGACGCGGAAACCGTATGCTTTGGCATTCTCGCCGTGTGGTAAATATCTTGCATCGGGCACTTGGTGGGAAAAAGGAATGGAAAAGATGGCAATTCGGTTATGGGATGTCGCAAGTGGTGAAAACATCGCTACCCTCTGGGGACATCCGACAGACATTCAGTCGCTTGCCTTTTCGCCAGATGGCACACTTCTGGCAAGCGGTAGCTTTGACTGCACCACCCTCCTCTGGGATGTTAAGTCCTTTATAGGTTCTTAATTTCGTGATGCCATTGGACACTCAAAGGACGGAATTTTGTGATGTGTCTGTCCGTTTGATCACACAGATACGAACAAACAGATTTTAAAAATGGCGGTAGGTTAAACATAAAAAATGATTTGACAAAACCTGTCTAAAATGGTAAACTTACTTTCAAACAACGGAAACAAGAAAGTTCCGCACTTCGTCCGAAAAGACAAAGAAAGGATGACAATATGGCATCACAAAACGAACTAAAGTCAATGTTAAACGCACCGATCGGCTTAGCACCGAACACCTACCTACACTTCTATAATGGCGGGAAACTCCGTGCTGAGTTTATGGGTGAAGACGATCCGAAAGATGACTTCTACTCCGAAGAATGGATTTTTTCCACAAACCGAGCAATCACACCCGGCAGAGATAACCCACCCGATAAAGGTTTCAGCCGCGTCGAACTCCCAAGCGGCGAGGTCGTCCTGTTGAAGGAATTACTCGACGCGTTCCCCGAAGAGACACTCGGCGGCGCGCACGTCGCTAAATACGGCACTGAACTCGGTGTACTCCTCAAGATTTTCGATGTCGGTGAAGGCGCGCATATCCCGATCCACTGGCACCCGAACCCCGATTTCGCACAAGAACATCTCGACTCACCCTTCGGTAAAAACGAGGAGTGGATCGTCATCGGCACACGTCCGGGCGCGAAAGCCTGGATCGGCTGGAAAGAAGATATGGACAAAGCGGAGTTCCGTCGTCTGATGGAGGCACAAGATGTGCAGACCCTCCGAAGTCTCATGCACGTCGTTGAACCGAAAGTCGGTGAAGCCTATTTCTTACGCACACCGATCGTCCATTCACTCGGTACAGGTCTCTGCATTCTCGAACCGCAAGAACCTACCGACTGGAACATCCTCGCGGAATGGGAAGGATTTCCGTTTGAAAGAGATGACGGACACCTCGGTCTCGGATGGGACCTGGCAGTCGATGCCGCTGAGTTTGATAAATTGGAACTCGACTATCTTAACAACTACATCCGACGCACCCCGGAACTTGTCCGAGCAGAAGGCGATAACCGCGAAGACCGTATCGTGCCAGAGGAGGCTTTAAAGTTCTTCGGATGCTCGCGTCTGACAGTGAATTCAACGTTGCGTATGCCAGCAGGTAAAGGCTTCTACGCACTCGTGACGTTGGGCGGTGAAGGTGTCCTGCGCGGCGATTTTGAAGATGTTCCGCTCAAACGCGGTAAGTCCGTTTTCATCCCACGTTGCCTGTCGAGCTACGTTATCGTTAGCACCAGCGATACGCCGATGGAAATCATCTGTTGCTATCCACCAAGCCTTTAAAGTAGTAGGCGTACGCTGTATGCCGTAACGACTTGCTGTGTGACGCAAGCGGTAGCACGCAATGTTAGACTTTAAACCCCCTAAACCCAATACACTTGTGATTAAGTTCGTCGGAGCCGTTATGCCGCTTGTTAATCGCTTGTATTTAAAAGGGTTAACGTTAGATATCGATGCCGAATCCATTACGCGTCTGAAAACGACGGACGGGTGCCCGACTGTGCTGGCTCCGAACCATGCGGCATCCGCGGATTCAGCGGTGGTGTTTCTTTTGTCGAAACACCACGCTCAGCCATACTACTATTATATGGCTGCCCGAGAAATTTTCGACATAGGGAGATTAGGTGGTCTCCGCAGTTTTCTGATGCAACGGTGCGGCGCGTTTTCGATTATCCGGGGTACGGCAGATCGAAACGCTTTCCGTACAACACGCGAGATTTTATATAAAGGCGACCGACCCCTCGTTATCTTCGGGGAGGGTGAAATCTCACGGCAGAACGATACCGTCATGCGTTTTGAGAGAGGTGCTACGCAGCTCTGCTTTTGGGCTTTAGATGATATGCAAAAAACCAGCGTCAGCAAACCGCTTTACATTGTCCCTATCGGCATCAAGTACCTATATCCAGAGGACATGTGGAACGCTATTGATGCTGCGCTCACGGCGTTAGAAGAGACGATCCTCCCCTCTACCGAGCGAACGCCGGTAGAACGCTACGAACGATTACGGCGGATCGGTGTCGCTGTCTTCAAAACGCTTGCAACGGAATATCAATACAAGTTGGACGACAGTTTGCCATTTGATGCACATATTCAGAAACTCAAAGCGCAGATATTGTCCCACACCGAACAAATTATGGGCATCCACACAGATGGCGATGTACTCACACGGGTACGCGCACTGAAAAACCTTGTTGATGCCGAAGTCTATAAGGACATCGACGAGATGACCGAATACGAACGGAAGATACATGAGGAACTGCTACAAAAATTCCAACAATTCTATCCGGATCTGAATCGGTTGGTTAATTTTATAGCGATTTCGGACGGGTACGTCGCCGAAGCACCATCGGCAGAACGGTTCCTTGACGTGATTACCCGTATCGAGAGAGAAGTCTTTGGTAGGGCAAAAAAACAGGGACCCCGGGTCGCGTCCATTCGTGTCGGTGAACCCATAAATCTCCGAGATCGCTACGATACCTATAAGACAAAAAAACGAGAAACGGTAGAGCAGGTAACCCTCGAACTCGAAACAGCAGTGCAGACACTGGTGACGAGGGCATCATAAATATACGCTACCGAGAATCACGGTAAGTAACCATAGGGGATATCCCCTATGGAGCGAAGCCAAGAATACAAAAGAGCGTTGGTAATACATGTCTTAAATCAGTCTAAATGATAGTCTGCAACAACGGCGCAGACGGTGGGTCCCAGAAGAACGGCACCTATAAAATCATATTATTTAACGCCTTGCGAATTATTAAAAAAGGAGAAAAACATGGCAAAAAAATTGTCAATTGGAAGTTGGGCTTATGCATTTGGCCCTTATGAAGATAACCCGGTCCCGTTTGATGATGTTGTTAAACGGCTCAGCGAACTCGAATTCGATGGCATCGAAATCGGTGCGTTTAAACCGCATATTGACATCAACGACTACCCGATGAAAAGCGATCGGGATGCCGTTAAAGGTTTAATCGCCTATTACGGACTCGAAGTTTCTGGCTTGGCTGCCGACTTCTGGTCGCATCCGGGTCCCGGTACAGACGAAGCACAAGAGGACGATAAATACTTCAAACTGTTCAAACAGAATCTTCAACTCGCCTTGGATCTCGGTTCCCCTGCGATTCGAGTAGATACAGTGGATGATCCCGAAAAAGGAATCCCAGGCGTTGAACCCGAGAAGGCATGGGATCGGATCGCTTCCGTTTGGAGACGGTGTGCACAAGTCGCTGAAGACCACGGTGTGCTGATGCTCTGGGAATTTGAACCCGGATTCATGTTCAACAAACCCAGCGACATTATCAATATGCCAAAGGCTGTCGATCATCCGAATTTCAAAGTGATGTTTGATACATGCCACGCACAGATGTGTGCAGTCGTCGGTGCGAGGCAACCCGGGGAACAGGAGACACTCGGCGATAACGGTGTGATTGATCTCGCACGGCAGCTCAAAGGGCAAATCGGGCACTTCCACCTCATCGATTCAGACAATACGCTCCATGGCGATGAAACAAGCACGCACGCGCCTTTCGGAGATGGTGTGCTGGACTTCGACGCAATCATTCCGGTCATCATGGACGAAACCGGGTACGATGGCGATTGGTTTTCCATCGATCTCTGCTTCTGGCCCAACGCATGGGACGTCACGGAAGACGCGAAAAAATTCCTAACGCCCTATCTGGAACGGTATTAGTCCCATAGGTGTCGGTTGTCAGTTTTCGGCTAACTCGTTGTAGCGGTTGTGATCTTCCTCATCTGCCACAAGTGGCTCTTATCTGAAAACTGAAAACTGAAAACCGAGAACCACTAAATATGCTGAATTTGCGTTCATTGGACCCCTTAATCGAACTCGCTTTTGAAGAGGACATCGGCATCGGCGATATAACGACAGACGCAACGGTACCACCTTCGCAAAAGGGAACAGGGGTTCTTCTTGCCAAAAGTGACGGTATTGTCGCCGGATTGCCGATCGCCGAGCGGGTGTTTGAAAAGTTAGACCCGACGTTGGTGTTTCACCCGCTTGTTGACGATGGTAACGCGGTTGTCGTTGGTACACCGATCGCTGAGGTTCGAGGCAGTGCCAAGAGTATCCTGATCGGCGAACGGACGGCTCTCAATTTTCTGCAACGGCTCTCCGGGATCGCGACACTCACGGCACAATTTGTGGAGGCAGTCGCTGATTACGATGCCAAAATTGTGGACACCCGCAAAACTGCAGCCGGATGGCGAGCGGTCCAGAAATATGCCGTCCGTATCGGCGGGGCAAAAAACCATCGATTCGGTCTCTACGACGGCGTATTGATCAAAGACAACCACATCGTCGCCGCCGGTGGCATCCGAAACGCTGTTGAACGCGCACGGCAAGTCGTTCCGCATACAGCAAAAATTGAAGTCGAAGTCGAAACCGTCGAACAGGTGGATGAAGCGTTAGACGTTGGCGCGGATATTTTACTCCTCGACAATATGCCACCCGGTATTATGGCACGTGTTGTGCAAGAGGTAGGAGACCGAGCCATAACGGAAGCCTCCGGTGGGATTACACTTGATCGCGTGAAAACCGTGGCATCAACAGGCGTAGACCTCATCTCTGTCGGGGCATTGACACACTCGGCAATGCCGATGGATATTAGTCTGACCCTCACACTCACTATCGAGTAGAACGCAAAATCGTCTGCGATTGAAACGACTCAGGCAGCTGCCGAATAAAGGAAATTTAATTCGCAATGCAGGAATTCTTGAGCCGCTCCTTAAATCGAGAAAATGCGGTTCGCGGTACAATCCTTTTCATATTGTGCACATTCGCTGGATTATTTCTCAGTTTTTTGTGGAGCGGTAGTCAAGATATAAAGCAAGTTTTTCGCGAGATGCGGGTTGAGATGCTCCTCGGGGCTTGCCTATGCATGTTTGTGGATTGGTTCTTCGGTGCACTCCGTTTCCATGTTTTCATTCGGAAAGTGACACCGACGATCCGATTCTGGGACAGTCTCCGTGCGAATTTAGCGACGCTCTGTGTCTCAGCCATCACGCCGTTTCAAACAGGTGGTGTCGGGCATCTCTATATCTATGCTCGCGCAGGCGTCCCGTTATCAGGCGCGATAACATCAGGTATCATCTGTTTCCTCGCAACACTGATCACCCTTATCCTGAGTGCAGGTGGGATTCTCTGGTTGGATCCACCATTTCTACCCAAAGGGGCGACGTGGGTCAGTCTATTCAGCTTCTTGATGTTCGGTTTGGTGTTCGGTGCGTTCCTCTTGCTGATCTTCAAGCCGGAAATCATCTTCCGTTTTTTTAACTGGCTTTGCAATGCCGCACAGCGAAGGTTCTCTCGCCTTGCACCGATCTTAGAACGGGCAACATCACGCGTGGAACAACTGATTACCGAACATAAAACATTCACGACGATGTTCCTCCGTGAACACAAATTGACCTGTGTCTTGAGCGTACCGCTGACTTGTGGATTCTTGGGCGCACGAATCGTCGGCAGCTACATCGTCGTCCAAGCACTCAACGGGGACGCAACATTGTGGGAACTCTGTGTTATTGGGTTGGTATTAAACTTCGTCGTGTTGTTCGCACCGAGTCCGGGAGCAAGCGGCGTTGCCGAAGTCGTAACCGTTGCACTCATGGGACCTCTGATCTCTAAAGAGTTGATACCACTTTTTGTACTGTTGACGCGATTCTTCAGCATCTACTGTGCGGTCGTTGTTGGTGGTGTCGTCATCGGTTTACAAATCGCCAAAGATTTTAGACAAACGAAAAAAACATAGCGATAAACACTATGCCATCAAATCTGTCCCGATCTATCCGAAAATCACCGGATAAACGGACATAAGAAAGGAACACTATGGGAACTACTACGTTAAAACTTGACCCGACAACAACAAAACTCGGTTGGATCGGCACCGGTGTGATGGGACGCTGGATGTGCCAACATCTGATGGATCTCGGATACGGAATGACGGTCTACAACCGCACGAAATCAAAGGCGGATCCGCTTTTGGAAGCAGGGGCGACCTGGACGGATTCACCCAGCGAAGTCGCAGCGGCTTCCGATGTCGTTTTCACGATCGTCGGATTCCCGCCCGATGTACGAGAGGTCTATCTCGGCGATAACGGCATCCTAAAGGGTGCGAAATCCGGGAGTATCATCGTCGATATGACGACGACGGAACCCTCACTTGCACAAGAGATTTACGCCGCAGCGCAAGCACAAGATGTCGCATCGGTAGACGCGCCTGTCTCAGGGGGTGATGTCGGTGCGAAAGAGGCGCGCCTCTCTATTATGGTCGGCGGAGACGAAGCTGCCGTACAAGCCGTGATGCCGCTCTTTGAAGCGATGGGAAAGAACATCGTCCACCAAGGCGGCGCGGGTGCCGGGCAACACACCAAAATGTGTAATCAGATTACGATTTCCGGGACAATGATCGGTGTCTGTGAGGGGTTAATCTACGGGCATAAAGCCGGTCTGGATTTGGAAACGATGCTGTCGTCAATCAGTGGTGGCGCAGCGGCGTGCTGGTCCTTAGATAACCTCGCCCCGCGGGTGCTTCAGCGGAACTTCGACCCCGGCTTCTTTGTAGAACATTTCATCAAAGACATGAGCATCGCCTTAGACGAAGCACGCAAGATGAACCTGAGTCTGCCTGGACTCGCGTTAGTGCATCAACTCTACACAGCAGTCCAAGCACAAGGACACGGTAGGTTAGGCACACAGGCATTAATGTTGGCGTTGGAACAGATGTCAGGCGTAGAAACGGATTAGTTTCCCGCGCTTCGTAACGATGTCCACTGCTGGTGCGGCTTCAAATCGCATCAGCAACACATCCCAAGCCAAAACGAGAAGGAGACATGACAGGTGAAAAACAGAAAGCGATTGCTTGTCTTCGCAATTGTATCCCTCTCAATCTTCACCGGACTTTACCTTATTCATTTTTCACAGAAACCAGCATTCGATGTTAACAACACACCGCAACAAAGAACATCCTCCGAGGAAACCACCAATTTCGTGTCGAAAACGTCGGAAACTGGAAGCCAAAACGAGGTAAAATCTGAAGATCCATGGGATGTCTGGATCGAAGAACAAGTTGAAATCGGCCTTCAGCAGATGTTGGCAGATAGAACTAAAGCCCCCAACCTGCAACCTTTAAGTACTGAAGAGATTGAACACCGGAGGGATTGGATACGCGATGCTCTTCTCCAACTATTACCTTCGTACAAGGAAAAGTTTGATAACCCATCCGATATCTCTGCTGTCAAAATTACAACAAAAAGGGTGCACCCCAAAAAGTATGAAGGTACCCAAACCACTGAAGCGATTCTCGCTGAATTTGCAGATAAGTATAATGCGACATGGGAAACCTCCGAAATTGCCGAAAAATATCCGCAAAACGAATGGATACAGATGGTCCTTGATAGAGGGATAAGAATAGAGGATGAAAGAGATTTTTATTGGTACCAAGAACCGCGCCGTGAACTCATCCGGATGGAAAAGGACCCAAGTTGGTGGAGTTCCGGTGCCTTTGGTATTCCACCTACAGACGATTGGGAAACCTATAAAAATGCCTACATAGATAAAACACTATGGAGACACGAGATCATCCTGAATGCAATGAAATCAGACATCAATTCTACAGGTGGAATCTTTGTCGGCGAAAATCAAGATGTCTTCCTCCCAACGACCCCAAACCGAATCTATGTAGAGAAACACGGCACCGGAGCAACATTTTATGGGGGTAAACTTGATAGAATTCAGAAGTTCAATCTCTTATTTAAAGGCATTGTCCCAGAGCATTATGATATTGTCTTCATTGATGCCAAAGGGAACGTCCTGTCTGAATCTCCGCCGCTCATCACACGCGAAGATATTCTCAATACCGGTGGAACACCACCCCCTGAAGAGTGGTTCAACGAAGACTTTAGCCAGCAAGCACCCCTTGATTTTGAAATGGACATCACCACACAAGAAAGCACCGACTATCGTAAACTTGACGCGCCAAATCCTGTGGACGAAACACAACAGAACGCACAGAAACAGATGGAACAGGCACAGCAGAACACTGAAAAAATGTTGGAAAACCTAACAAAAAGTGACGCTGAAATTAGGGCAGAAATCGAAAAGCAACTCATTCCCGATATACCGACAGAAGCAGATTTTGAAAAAGCCTTGCGCGAACATTTTTCGGTAGAACGTTTCAATCGCGCCTTGTCTATATTAAACCAATACGGTCCCGAAGAAGGGCTTCGCAGACTGAAGGAGTCGGATCCAGAGATCGCGGAACATATTGAAAAGCAACGTCAACAATAAAATGCGCTCCACTCATAATACCTCCTCTACACCTCGGAACATTGGGGCCCCACTTCAGCGGCTAATTTTCACAAAAAAACCTTGACAAGCCTCCCCATTTCGTATAGCATATTTCATGATGATTGTTGATTGCCGCAAAGGAAACTTTTGCAATTTTCAATCCGAGATATACTCTGTAATACCGCATCTATTTACAACCCAAGTTGCCTAACCAACATATAGACCAAACCTCCGTTTTCTATAGGGCACACCCAAAACGATAAAACCGGTAATGGGTATCGCCTTTCTCCTTAGAAATATGCAGACTACGGACTTACGCGCCTCGCCGACAATCGCAAAACGGGCAGTGCTAATTGGCACTGTCCTTATTATCGCGAATAGCTACTGGATCGCTTATGTCGAGATGATCTGGCACACAGCGCACCTGACAACGGTCGCGATGTCGGTCAACGTCATGTTCGGCATTCTGGCGATGACGCTGCTGAATATGGGGGTCCGGCGTATCTCTCCACGGATCGCTTTGGAACCGCGCGATCTGCTTGTCGTCTATAGTATGCTCGCTGTCGGCAGTGCTTTTTCAGGACACGACTGTATCCCACGCCTGATGGGACTCATCCCGTACGCCTTCCGTTTCGCGACACCCGAAAACGATTGGGAGGCACTCCTTTTCCACCACCTCCCCGAATGGCTTGTGGTGAAACACCCGAAAACCGTCAACGATTTCTATGAAGGCGAGGTAAACTTCTTTACGGAAGGCTATGTGCAGCATTGGGTTGTCCCGATCCTCGCTTGGTCCGCGGTCATCTTTCTGTTGATGCTCATCTTTCTTTGTCTAACATCACTCCTTCGCAAGCAGTGGATTGAGAACGAAAAATTGGCGTATCCGATCATCCAGATTCCGTTAGAGATTACCACGAACCGCCACATCTTCAGGAACCGTCTGCTCTGGATCGGGTTCGGGATCGCGATGGGTATCAATCTACTCAACGGACTACAGTTCTTCTTTCCTGTGCTTCCAGAGATTCCCGTCCGAAAATACAATCTGAATATCTATTTCACGCAAAAACCGTGGAACGCCATGGGCAGCACGCCGCTCCGGTTCCACCCGTATCTGATCGGTTTCTCGTTCATTCTACCGCTGGACTTGGCGTTTTCGTGTACGTTTTTCTATCTCATGAAGAAGGCACAGCTGCTGTTCGGAAGTACCGTCGGCATCGTAACCCTACAAGGGTACCCATTTTTGGGGGAACAGGGCGCGGGTGCGTTGTTAGCACTACTGGCGATTGCATGCTGGTCCGCCCGGAAACACTTTGCCTCCGTGATGAGACAGGTGATTCGTCCAAATCGCGCTGCATCACAAACCGAGGCGATCTCGCACCGGAGTGCAGTGATAACGCTCGGGGTCTGCCTACTACTCCTCGCGGTTCTCTGTGTCCGTGGCGGTATGTCGCTGTGGGCATTTGCGATTTTCATCTGCATCTACCTGATGATTGTGGTCGGGTTAACACGCATGCGCGCCGAATTGGGACCGCCGATACACGCCATCGGCTATCTCACACCCCAGTATATGATGATCTCATTGCTCGGTACCCGGCGTTTACGAGCCGGGAATCTAACGATGCTCTCGCTCCTGAATTGGCTCAGCGGCGCGAGTTATGCCTCTTTTCGGACGCACCCGATGCCAGATCAGTTAGAGGCGTTCAAACTTGCAGAACGTACCGGCATCCGAAACCGAACGATGTTCGCTGTCTTGGTCATCGCGAGTCTCGTCGGTATCCTATCCAGTCTAATTCTCTATCCGTACGCAATTTATCGGGAAGGTGTGGCTGCAGGGTCGGAACAGATTCATGCCGGTGGTGCCGATACGTATAACTTCCTTTCGTCGTGGTTAGTGAACCCGAAACCGACGGATTGGCTTGCGACCTCGGTATTAGGTTTAGCGTTTGTAGCGAATTTAGGGATCATGTTTTTACGATCGCGTTTTGTCTGGTGTCCGTTGCATCCGGCAGGATATGTTATCGGTGTCGCGCCAGGGACAACGGACGTTATCTGGTTCCCACTCCTGATCGCCATGGTCGCAAAGTGGCTCATTTTGAAGCACGGAGGCATCAACGCCTATCGGAAAGCGGTGCCGTTCTTCATCGGGTTGGTATTAGGTGAAGCGTTGATGGGGTGTTTCTGGCCCCTGTTAAGCCTTGTGCTGAGGTCGGCGGTCTATAGTTGGATTTAACGTCTCAACGGCTCGAATCGCTGGAATTTTATAACTAAATTTTTTCTTGACATCCGGCAAATTCTATGCTATTATTTTAAACAAATATCCATCCTATTTTTTTAAGGCACGTTGAGAGGTAGGTTTATGCCTCCTAATTATTCCTTAAAAAAGACGGGGCTCAACTTTAAAGGAAACCGTTTTTCGACAACGCAGAAAAACGAACAACGGGCCCATAATTAAAAATATGATTGAAGTTAGAGAACTTACAAAATCTTATGGTCCGACGGTTGCTGTTAACAAGGTCTCTTTTGATGCACACGCTGGCGAAGTCTTAGGTTTTCTCGGTCCCAACGGTGCGGGAAAGACGACGACAATGCGTATCCTCACCTGTTATCTTTCCGCCGATGCTGGAAGTGCTACCGTTGCCGGGTACGATGTATTTGAAGCATCCGTTGAAGTCCGAAAACGGATCGGTTACCTCCCTGAAAGTGCACCGCTTTACACCGATATGGGTGTCCTCGAATATCTAAATTTCATGACACAGGTGCGCCAGCTCCCAAAGAGCGAACGGAAAGAGCGGATCCGATCGGTTATTGATACTTGCGGACTTGCAGGGGTTATCCAAAAAGACATCGGCGAACTTTCCAAAGGTTACCGTCAACGGCTCGGATTGGCGCAAAGCCTCATCCACGACCCACCGATCCTCATTTTAGATGAACCGACCTCCGGGTTAGACCCGAGCCAGATTATTGAGATTCGGAACCTCATTAGAGACATCGGGCAGGAGAAACTTGTGCTCTTCAGCACACATATTTTGTCAGAAGTCTCCGCCACCTGTAATCGGGTTTTGATTATCAACAACGGAAAGATTGTCGCCAACGGCACGCCAGACGAACTTGTTAGCCAGGCAAAAGGCGAAGAAATTGTTCATATCGCCATCCGGGGCCCCCAAGAGGAAGTTGAAGCACAACTCAGCGAATTAGACTTCGTTTCACAGTGGACGCACGCTGAAACGACTGACGGTATCGCCGCCTACCAGATCAACGCGACCCAAGAGCGTAACGCCGCAGAGGAACTCTTTCACGTCGTTGTGCAAAACGGGTGGAGCCTCACAGAACTCCGTAAGGAATCCGCAGATTTAGAAGACGTTTTCCTTAATTTGACTGATAAAGAATATACACAAACCCAAAGCCAACAATCCGCAGAACAAGCGGACGATATTAACGATAATGATGATGCGTAGTAAAAGATTATGACGAACATAGCAGCTATATTTAAAAAGGAATTCAGAAGTTATTTCAACTCGCCTATCGCGTATATTTTCATCACCTTTTTCCTCGGTCTCTCTTCATGGCTTTTTTTCCGTGGCTTTTTTCTTCGCAATCAGGCTGAAATGCGCGACTTCTTCGTATTTATGCCGTGGATATTCATGTTTTTCATCCCTGCTGTTACGATGAAACTCTGGGCTGAAGAAAAGAAGATCGGTACCATAGAAATCCTGATGACGCTACCGATTCGAGATTATGAGGTCGTCTTAGGGAAGTTCTTCGCGAGTTTCGCACTCCTTGCCGTGACTGTCCTCCTCTCACTTGTTATCCCGCTTTCAGTCATGTATGTCGGCGATCCGGATGGCGGTATTATTATCACCGGATACATCGGACTCCTGCTGATGGGGGGGGCGTATCTCGCTATCGGGTTATGCGCCTCAACGCTGACTGAGAACCAAATTATCGCCTTTATTTTCGGAATTTTCACCTGCTTCGTGTTGCTCATTATTGGTACAGACTTTGTGCTTTACAACGCACCGGACTGGCTGTTCCCTATTTTCAGCTACCTCGGTCTCGGCTCACATTATAGTAGCATTCTACGCGGTGTGCTTGATTCTCGCGACATCATCTACTACCTGTCAGTGATCGGCTTTTTTCTTTACCTAAGCACATTGGCAGTCGAAAGCCGTAAATGGCGTTAGGAAAGGAGGTAAACTGTTATGGCTAACAAACGGATCACACACGGTGGCAACACCCTCGCCTTTGTCGCAATCATCCTCGGAATACTCGTGCTGATTAACTTTCTATCCACACGCCGTTTTGCTCGGACCGACCTCACTGAGGACAAACGCTATACCATCTCGAAGGCAACCAAAGAGGTGTTAGGAACATTAGATGATATCGTTACAATTACGGTCTATTTCTCTACATCGCCAGCCGAAGTCGCACAAATCGGACGCAATGTGAGAGATATACTTGACGAATACAAAGCATTCTCAAAAAATCTTCAGATCGATTTTGTGAACCCAGCAAACTTTGACGATGCCCAGAAACAGGAACTCCAGTTTAAAGGTATCCATGAAGTCCAGATCAACGTCACGAAAAAAGACAAAGCGGAAATAGCGAACGTCTACATGGCGATCTCAATCGGTTACAGCGGTAAGGAAGAGGCTTTACCACTTGTGCAATCAACGGCGAATCTCGAATATGAACTGACCTCCACGATCCTTAAGGTTACTACGAAAGCGGCAAAAACCGTCGGCTTTTTAACAGGACACGGCGAGTTAGATATCAACGCTCAAAACTATCAACAATTCCGCCAACTCTTGGATATAAACGGCAAAGGACAATATAATGTCACCTCTGTCAGTCTACAAGATGGAAAAGCCGTCGATGAAACTGTGGCAACATTAGTCGTCGCGGGTGCACAGCAGCCGTTGACAGAACGTGAAAAATACGAACTCGACCAGTTCATCATGCGTGGCGGTAGAGCGGTCTTTTTAGTTGACCCGATTCAAATACAACCCGGGACAATGCAGGCAACACCGCTAAGTACAGGACTCAATGACCTTCTGGAACATTACGGTGTTAAACTCGGCAATAATTTGCTTATTGATAGGAGATTCCACGACAATGCCCGGTTCCAACGAGGTTTTATGACTGTCTTCCAACCGTATCCATATTTTGTCCAAATCAGAAAGCCGAATTTCTCGGTGGAAAACGTTGTCACAAGCCAGTTGGAGGTATTGACGTTACCTTGGACGAGCTCCTTAGAACCGATGGCAAAGGAAGGCATCACCGCAACGACGTTAGCAAAAACAAGCGAATTCGGGCAGACATTCCAAGGTTATTACAATCTGATGCCGAATTTCCAGATTCCTGATGCAGAGACACAGGCATATCCGGTCGCTGTCGCATTGGAAGGACAATTTAAAAGTTTCTACGCCGACAAAGAGGTACCGCCGGTCGCAAGCGACGACGTTACCGCTGCCGAGGACAATGAAATATCTGTGGCAACACAAGACACCGAAGCAGGAACAACGATAACCGAAAGTCCGCAGACGCAAATCGTTGTGGTAGGTAACGCACAATTTCTAACACAGATGCGACCAGATGGTATTGACTTTTTCTTAAATACCGTGGATTGGCTGACGCTTGGGGACGCACTCATCGGTATCCGCTCACAAACGATAACGAACCGTCCGCTTCAAATAAAGACACGCGATGGCGATTTCCGTGAAGTCTCAGAAATTGAGAAAAACATTATTAAATATCTATGTATTGCAGGTATCCCACTATTAGTTGTCATCTTTGGACTCCTTCGGTATGTTTTAAGAAACCGAGCAAAAAGGATGGTTGAAGCCTTTAGTACGCGAGCTATGACTACGGATTAAGAACAAACAGAGGAGATTCTAACAGACAAAATGAAAGCGAAACAACTTCTGATTTTAGGCAGCGTTTTTGTTTTCTTACTACTCGTCGTCCTGATTTTTGAGAACCCTTTTGGGAAAAGCGAGCATGAGAAGAAACTTGAGACAGCTGCCCCCCTGTTTCCTGACTTCGATAAAGAACAGGTTGCAAAAATAGAAATCATCGCCCCCTATGGAACGACAACGCTCTCAAAACAGAACGGTGAGTGGGCGGTCGCCTCAATGGACAACTATCCTGCAGATAGCGAAGGGATCGCACAATTGTTGACCAAAGTCGGGGAACTCAAGAATACCCAGCGCGTCTCTACTAACCCCGAAAAGCAACCGGAATTCGAGGTAGACAGCACCGGTGTCGAAGCGAAACTGATGGATGCAAGCGATAAATTGTTAGCACATCTATTCGTCGGAAAAATGACACCCGGATTCTTGAGCAGCTACGTGCGCGTAGCTGACGCCAACGATGTTTATGTCGCACAAGGCTCTCTACAATCCGTCTTTAACAAAGGCACACGTACTTGGAAAGATAGAACCATCTTCGATTTTAATAAAGGGATTACCACCCAACTTAACATCTCTTCATCGGAAGAAACAATTGAACTGCATCTGGATGAAAACGGGATTTGGCAGATGCTGAAACCTGTCGCTGCAACGGCTAACACCACCGAGGTTGATAACCTACTGACAACACTCAGCGGGTTGAACACAGACGATTTCGCCGCAGCAAATGATGATCTCGCTGCGTACGGTTTAGATGTCCCACAATCCACGATCTCCGCTATGCTGAATGACGGCACAACGGCGACACTACACATCGGAAAAGAGGAAGAAGGCAAACTTTACGTCAAACGCGACGACACGGAGACGGTCTTCAGGCTCTTTAAATCGAATGTGGATAGACTCATAAAGAAATCGGACACCCTTAAAGCAGAGGAACCACGGGAATAGTTACCCGTTACCAGTTACCTGAAAAGAGATATTGTGTTATCCGCACACCTCTTAACTGGGCACTGGCGACTGGCCACTGACAACTGCTAATTGAAAGATTTTTTCATAGAAAAATCGTACTGTTAACTTTGACCAACAACTCGTGCCTTAGTAAAAGTATCGGAGTCGAGTTGTTAGTCAAAACTATGTCGCACCAAGGAGATACATTTTGAAGTGTTTTAAATTTTTGTGTTTGGGGTTGAGCGTGTTGTTTGCCATAGTGCTCACCGGATGCGATCAGTTTGTGACACCAGTTCTACCATCACCAGAGGGTAGGAGTGTCCACGTCACTGGCACCGGCTTGGTCACGGGTGAACCAGACATCGCGACGCTCTACTTAGGCGTGTCTGTTGAGAAAGAGACGGTCGAGGTGGCACGTGAAGAAGCCGCCAGCGCGATGACTGCAGTCATCAACGCTCTGAAAGAGAACGATGTTGCTGAAAGAGATATTCAGACAGAGAATTTCAGTATCTATCCGCAATATGATTACACGGAAGAGGGGCGCGTCCTTCGGGGTTACAGGGTGAACAATACCGTCAACGCGAAGGTACGAGAGTTAGATAGCCTGAGCGATATAATTGACGATGCCACCACAGCCGGTGGCGATATCGTCGTGGTCAACTCTATCCAATTTATGATCGAGGATCCCACACCCCTACAAGCACAGGCGCGTGCCTTAGCAGTGAAAAATGCCGAAGCGAAAGCGCAAACCTTAGCTGAAGCGGGTGGTGTTACACTCGGGAAGCCAATCACGATTACGGAGACATCGTACGCTGCGGGGCCCCCGATCGCCTATGCTGAAGCTGCCGAGTTCGCTGACGATAGTGCGCGAACTTCGACACCGATCCAAGCCGGTGAACTCACCGTCACCATAAACGTCACCATCGTTTACGAAATTGAGTAAAGTCTTCTCCCGAATAACCATAGGGACAGGCTTCAGCCTGTCCCTACCCTACCGAATTACCGGAACCTTGCGCCATCCCTGCCCTTGACGGATTTCAGCATCTCCAAATCGGCTTTGATAGACTTGACAGGCTTTCGGACAAATATCGTTTGCCCACAACGTCTGAAGGCCATTCTGAGCAGCAGCTAAACGAAACCCACCTATACCAGCAAAGAGTTCAACTGTTGTCTTAATCGCTTTAGAAGCCATTCGCTGTTTTCCTTATACAGATAAGCGTGAGGATACCGTGTCAGTATGTAGATGTACCGGAAAAACGCAGCTCTACATGACAGGTGAGAGGAAGGCGGCTGGCGGAAATATGACTACACCGTAAACTGTTTCAGCGTGTCGTCGTCCAAATTCTCTAAAACGTCTTTCGTGTCGTCTTTCTGTCCCGTACCGAGTTCCTGCTCAGAGAATCCGTGACCCGCGATTACGTCTTCGGCGACATAGATAGGGACCTCGCAGCGGATCGCAAGGGCAATAGCATCACTCGGACGACAATCGACCTGCACCGTTTCACCGTTCATATTTACGGTCAGGTACGCGTAGAACGTCCAACGTTCATCCGTCTGTTCGACCGCGTTCACACAGACATCTGCAACCTTCGCGTTAAGCGTTTCGATCATAGTTCTCAGCAGATCGTGGGTCATAGGGCGCGGGAGATCGATATTTTCTAAATGCATCTGAATAGCCGCTGCTTCCGATTCTCCGATCCAAATCAGGAGTATCCGATTTTCCTCGCGTTCTCTCTCTTTTAGTACAACTATGGGGGCACCAGTACTCCGATCAATTGAGAGAAAGTGAACCTTAACCTCGGTTCTTTCTTGTTTTTCTGCATCCATTTTGTCCATCCTTCATTAGTTTCGACCAACAACTCGCACCTTAGCAAACGTACCTGTAGACGGGTTGTTGGTCAAAGTACCCAGTTATCCGTTAACAACTTGTGATTGGAACACTTTCTGATACTTTCACAAGATACCGCTTTAACTGAAAACTGAAAGGTTTTTCGGAGAAAAACCGGATTGAGTACTGATAACTATTAGATCAATTAATCGGCATCAGGTGTATCCCCTGAATCCACTTGCGTATCCACCGAATCCACTTGTGTATCCACCGCCAATCCGGAAGCGTAATCCCGAACGGTGCGCGCGATTTTATCCGTATCGAGACCGCTGAAACTGACAATCTCTTTGAGTAAAGGGACTGCTGCGCCAGCGTTGACGATTGAACCAAGAATACGGTTCATACCGTTGCTGCCGTTGCCATTATTTCCGAGGTCAAGGACTCGGATGCTTTCGATGCGTTCCGCCGGTTTCATCAACTCTCTTGTCACTTCGGGCAGTGATTCGACGAGTGCCAGAATCGCGTCACTAACGAGTACTTTCGATTCCGCCTGATTCTTCGCAGCAATAGACGCTTCCTCGCCATCCGCTATCGCCTTCGCCTCAACGAGTAGTGCCTCAGCGAGAATCCGTTGCGCTTGTGCCTGAAGCTCGGAGGCTTCGAGTTCTGCCTTAGCAGCTTCAATAACAGCATAAGCCTCCGCATCAGCGTTGCGTTCTTTGGCGATGCGTTCCTCATCCGCTTCTTGCTCGGCACGGATGAGTTCGATCTTGCTTTTACGTTCCGCTTCTTCGAGTGCCTCGGCGGTTAAAACAGCTGCTTCGGCCCTCGCTTTTTCAGCGGAAATGCTCAACAGCTCAATGAGTGCCGTCTCACGTTCCTTCTCTTTCATTGAAACCTGGATGGCGTTTTCGGCTTGTGCCTCTTTCTCTTCGCGATCCTTTTCAATCAAAACGATTCTACTGGCGATGCTCGCTTCCTCGACAGCACGTTCCTGCTCAATTTTAGCAGTTTCAACGGAGAGATCACGCTCAATTTCTGCCTCCTGAACCGTCCGTTCCTGTTGAACACGTGCGATTTCGACCGCCTGCTTTTGCGAGATTTCCGTCTCTTCGACCTGGCGTTCCTGTTCAATCCGAGCCGTTTCTAACCGCTGCTTCTGCATGATCTCCGAAGATTTGACGGCCTCTTCCTGTTTGATGCGCGCCTCTTCAACCGCTTGTAGCTGCTCAAATTTGTGCGCCTCAACCTCGCGCTCCAGCTCCGCTTTGTTAGTGGCGATCGCTTTTCGTTGCTCTTCTTGTGCGAATTCGAGCCGTTTATCGACTTCTAACCCCTCTGTTTCCGTCTCCTCTTCGCGTTGTTTGATTTCCAGTTCGGCTTTGAGTCGGTCTTCTTCGCGCTTCACCTTGTTTTCATGCTCAATCCGAGCGGTTTGCGTCTGTTTATCTTCGACTTCCTGTTTAATCGTCTGAATAGCGACAACATCAAATCGGTTGTTCTCGTCAAGCGCATCCAGTGGGGTTTGGTCGAGGTTCGTGACAGCGACGCTCTCTAATTTGAAACCGTTCTGCTCAAGGTCGTCGCGACACGCTTCCTGAACCTGATCCGAAAATTCTTGTCGTTTTTCGTGCAGCTCTTGGAGGTCCATCGTTGCAGCGACACTTCGTAGGACACCCACAAGTTTGCCTTCAAGGAGTTTATTCACCGCGTCCGGCGTTAACGTTTTATCGCCCAGACTCGCAACAGCTTTGAGTACATCTTGCTCATTTGCTTCAATTTTGACATAAAATTGCGCCTCTATATCAACCCGTAAACTGTCCTTTGTGATAAGCGCGCCTTGACCGGTGCGTTCAACAGGTAACTGGAGCGTATTTAAAGAAATGAGTTGGTGCGTGTTCGTAATTGGGTTGATAAGCGTACCACCAAAGACGACGCGTTTTTTCCGTCCGCCGGAGACAACTAACGCCGCATCCGCCGGTGCTTTTTTGTAGAAGGAACGATAGACTAATAGGAAAATTACGACTAAAGCAACAACACTGCCGATAATCGTGATAAACAAATTCGGATTCATATTTTGATTCTCCTCTCCAGGTTAAGTTGATTCAGCAAAAAAGTAAAAAAAACGGTGAATTGACGCTAATCTATTTCACTCTTTCTCACATCAAAGATCCGCTTTGTGTGATCATAGTTTACAAGAATTACGGTATCACCTTTGACGGGCGCGGTTTCATCGGATTTAGCACGGCAGCTGACAGTTAATTCCGGACCGTCTGGAACTTGGACACGTGCCGTCCCAAAAGTTGTGGTAATTTGTCCACTAATCACGCGGCCACTTAGACCGAGCAGATGTATATCGCTGATGGCTCTCTCACTTTCTGGGAATAACTTTGAAAGTCCGAGAGAGATGTAGCGCGTACAGACAATACAAAAGAAAAAAGCGATCGCGCACGATATCCAAACCCACTCCGGTTTTTCTGGTACATTAAGGAACGCGTTGGCAATAAGTCCAGTGATACCCCATGTTCCAAATAACGACATCAGCACAATCATCAAGGGTACCCTGCCAACGTTCAAAAACCCAAACACATCACCGAAAGAAGGTGTCTGTGCACCGGCATCAGCGGCATCTACATCCGCGTCTATATCTGCATCTACATCCATATCTGCATCTATATCCACATCCGCGTCTATATCTATATCGGCATCTATGTCTACATCCGCGTCTATATCTATATCGGCATCCACATCCGCGTCAACATCTGCATCACCGAAATCCATTGCCCCTGTCGCAAGCCGAAAGAGTGCAAATAGGAACACAATAACCAATGGTGCCGTAAACCAGACGTTATATGAGGCGAGGAAATAAGTCAGGAATTCTTTCATGGCATCCCTTTCCGATTTGTGATCTGCTCAGTGATGTACATGTACGCACATCGGGCTGATCGGAAGTTGATATTATCAATCCAGTGAACATTACGTACAACGCTAATTTCGAGCCTCGCTTGGCTGAGTAACCGGTGCCTAAAATGTCGGATTAATCTCACTTCACGAATTTCGGCGAACAGTAGGTTACACCGGATATTTGCATAGGAAACTGCGAGGCTGCCTATATACCGCTCATCTAAAACCAATACCCGTTGCGTCGTGATAAAAACGAAATCTGGGCGCAGCAGACTCGAACGTCCGAGGATGCATAGAAAGACCTTTTCACCCTCGCGTATGTGCGCGTGCACGGTTTTTTGGATACGAGGCGGCATTTTGGCAAATTCAGCCATTTTGTTTGTCGAACAGGTGTATTGTTAGTGAGAACAGACAGACTACGTGGAAATGGAGGTGGCGGGAATCGAACCCGCGTCCGAAGGCAGTTCAATAGAGGCTACTACATGCTTATCACAGGCTTTAAGATTTGCCTATCGGACTCCCCTGTGCAGGATTCGGAATAGACTATCTCAAAAGTAATTCGCGGCGCGCCCCTTGAGAATGAGCGAGCGGCTAGCCCGTATTGCGACGCTTTAACTTCCCTGACGGGCAACAGGTCGGTCAAGCGTAGCCGCGCTATTAAGCGGCTAATGCTAATTCTTCATCAGCATTTATAAATGTTCCGCCTATTTTACGAGGCCTGCGGAGACCTCGACATGCAACCTATATATCATTTACCTTCGTCGAAACCTGTACACCCCCAGATTATCAACAGGTACACAGAATTTATACCCGTCGGATTGGACTTCCAACGATGAAAGGTGCGGACACGTTAGTTATACGCTCGCAACTCATTGGCGGCGGAGTCGCGTTCAATCTTATCACGTTTATCGTAAAACCGTTTACCCATCGCGACCGCCAACTCCAACTTCACCTTGCCGTTGCTGAAATACGCACGCGTCGGTACAATCGTCATCCCTTTTGATCGGATTGAGCGTTCAAGCTTCGTGATTTCCCGACGATTGAGCAGCAATTTGCGTTTCCGTTTCGGTTCGTGGTTGGCAATATTGCCGTGTTCATACGGACCGATGTGCGCATCAATCAGGAACACTTCGCCATCTGTTACCTGCGCGTAACTGTCCGTCAGGTTCAAGCGTCCGGCGCGAATCGCTTTCACTTCGGTGCCTTGCAAAACGACACCGGCTTCATACCGATCGCGTAGGTTATAGTCATACCGCGCTTTCCGATTCACGGTAATCGTTGGGTTTGTAGAATCTTTGGCACCTTTCTTCATAGCGAATTAAAGTATAACACAAAATTAATCACGTGTGCAAGAAAAAACACAAAAATACCAAAAGCATCCAATTGCCGATCCTTCCGTCCTTTGGTATCGCTACTATGACGCGTGAATCCTGTCTCTTTAGATGTTACTACAATTAAACGACGGTGACCCCCATAAGGTTGACTGAAAACCAAATTATAGTGAAACCAACAATTAAAGAGACACTTTCCCTTTAGCAAAAAACGGTTCGTAGGGGCGAGGTCCCCTCGTCCGTCTTTCAAAATGTGTCCTATTATTTTTCCAGGTCACTATAGTTGTCGAAAATTTGAAGTTTTTTGTCGAAACAGGATTTTAGTTGAAAATGGAGAACATATCTGATATACTATACTACAAACACCGCGTCATCGGAAGCACAAATCACCGTGCTTTGCCCGCGCGCTAAAACTGAGAAAGGAGTTTTTGATGCAAGAACTTTATGATACACGTGCACCGAATCCACCATCACGGGCGATCTTGATTGGTGTCAAACTTCGAAACAACCTGATGCACGAAACAGAAGAATCGCTCCAGGAACTCCGGCAACTCACAGAGACAGCCGGGATTGAGGTCGTCTGTGAGACAATTCAACCCCGAAACATGCCGAACCCGACCTATTTTATTGGCGAGGGGAAGGTCGAAGAACTCAAACCGCTGGTTGAAGAACTTGACGCGGATGCAATCATCTTTGATGAGGAACTTTCACCGGCACAGACGCGGAACCTCGAACGTGTACTCGACACCGTTACAATTGACCGAACAGGTCTCATCCTTCATGTCTTTGCACAACGCGCACTCACGAAAGAGGCTCGGCTACAGGTCTCACTCGCACAACTTGAATACGCACTGCCACGACTGACTCGCATGTGGACACACCTCTCCCGACTCGCAACAGGTGGCGGAGGCGGAGGCGGCCCTATCCGTGGTCCCGGTGAAACGCAGCTCGAAATGGACAGACGCTGGGTGCGCAGGAACATCGGACGCGTCAGAAAGGCACTTCAAGCCGTTGAAAAGCAACGTACTGTACAGCGGAGAAATCGTTCGGAAAAAATCAAGGTCTCTCTCGTCGGTTATACCAATGCTGGGAAATCGACACTCTTCAATCTATTGACAGGCGAAAGCGTCTTAGCAGAGGATAAACTGTTCGCGACCTTAGACTCCACCACCCGAAAGGTGGATCTCCCACAAAAGCAGCAGATACTGCTCAGCGATACCGTCGGATTTATCAAGAAGTTACCGCACCAATTGGTTGCAGCATTCAAGGCAACACTTGAAGAGGTCGTTGAAGCGGATCTCCTACTTCACGTCGTCGATGTGAGTCACACAGAGGCGGAAGCACAAATCACCGCTGTGAACGAAGTCCTTGAAGACTTGGATGCTACCGATATTCCGATGCTCATGGTCTTCAACAAGATTGATAATCTGCAAACAGAGGACGGTCTACAAATCTTACGGAGCCAGTATCCTGACGCACACCTTATCTCCGCACATCGCGGCGATGGGATTGCAGCGTTAATGGAGGCGTTGTCGGACCGTTTTATCGAAATCGGGCCAGACCTATCACTGAGTATTCCGTATACGGATGGAAAAGCACTCGATTTATTGTATAAACACGGCACCGTGCTTAATGCTGAATACACAGCAGACGCTATTCAGGTCAAGGCACGCATGCCGAACCGATACCTCAAATCGGTTTCCGAATTTTTGGTCTCTTCCTGAAGGAAAGGAAGTAAAATCAGATGCGATGGCTCGACCAGACCGACATCGGACACGACTTGCAAATCTGTCCAGATTGCAATAAGAAATATGAGGTGCTTGATCAGTTTCAGGGGAGTCCGTTGGGAGATGCCTCGCTCAACCCAATTGATGCCGTTTTCAACGACGCTTACTACGTCGCTATTCGGTGTCCACAATGTCTTGAGATCCGCTACCTCTGTATACAATCTTTAACTGCTACACAATTTCATAGCGAAAAGGAAAACAAGCACCACCCGTTGCAGTCGGGGTTTCAAACCCCGACTGATCAAGGTAATACGTAGGAATTTCACAACGAAAAGGAAAAACAATGAAAATAGGTGTCACCCAAATTATACTCGGAAACATGTCGTTAGACGATACGCTCTCGCTTTGTCAAGATGCCGGATACGATGCCGTTGAACTCACTTTCGGTGAAGGAAAAGACACCGACATCAATATGAGTGATTCGGAACTTCAAGGCATCGCTGCGAAATGTAACTCAGCAGGTATTGAAATCAGCAGCATCACAGCCGGGTATTCGGATCGTGGTAACCTTCTCAGCCTGGAGGCAACGCAGCGTGAAAAAGGCGCAGTCTCTCTTGCCCGAGGTTTAGAAGTCGCCGGCGCACTCGGTGTCGGTGGAATCCTATTGCACCCAGGACAACTCACCGTTGAAGGGACGTATCAAGAGGTTTGGAACAATCTTGTCGGTATCCTCAAAGAATTAGCTCCGTCCGCTGAAACGCATCAGGTCGCAATCGGTCTCGAGAACGTCTGGAACAAATTTCTGCTCAGTCCGAAAGAGATGCGTGATATTGTGGATGAGATAGATAGCGAATGGGTAGGCACCTATCTCGACACAGCGAACATGATGGCTTACGGCTATCCAGAGCATTGGATACGTGAACTCGGACACCGTATCAAACGGGTACACTTCAAAGATTTCGACCGTGGCGCACATCGGTTCGTTAATCTCTTAGACGGTGATACAGATTGGAAGGCAGTGATGGAGGCGTTCCGTGCTATCGGTTATGACGGTTACGTTATCCACGAAGTCGGTGGAGACAGAGATACCCAAATCGACTTGGCAAAACGGATGCGTCAGATCGTTTCGATGTAACCGCAAAGAGAGAAGGCGATGGATCCACAAGAAACCATCGCCTGATGCCGGAGGTCGGACTCGAACCGACATGGACCTAGGGCCCGCTGGATTTTGAGTCCAGTGCGTCTACCAATTTCACCACTCCGGCTCCGTTTAGCAACATATATTATAGCACACTCTCAGCAAAAAGTCAAATTTTCTAATTAGCCATCAACTATCAGCGCGTTTTTTTTCAAAACCTTTCAGTTTTCAGTTAAGAGAAAGACTTGATGAATCAGATCGCCCTCTTAACTGATAACTGATAACTGACAACTATAAAACCATGGCAAATCAACAAAGAAATCTCGCAACCGAAAGTATATTCCAACGTCTCCTTATGGGTGCCTCGGCATTTTTTAGCCAGATACGCGAACTGGAGACGTGGCAAACCCTGTTGTACTGGGTACTTTGGCGTGCTATACCGAAACGCCGCCGCATCCTTCGGTTGGTAGAAGAACTTCAACCGCTGCACCAAAACGCATCTCCTGAAATGCGGACCCTCAGAGATGAAGTTTTCATCAAAAGCTGCTTGGAACTGAAACGTCCTGAACAGGAACAGGTACTTCTCGATGTCCTCAATAGCGCGCACCATCCACTCGGATTCGAACAAATCTTGTTTGCTGCGATCTATCCTGTGTTAGTTAGACGAGACGTGGCGATAATCCCACTCACAACTGAAAACCCACATCGGCTTGATGTAGAACTCGGCTACCTCGGACATAATGAAGATTATTTTTTCTGGGTTTTTGAGATTGATGGCACAAAACGCCTTACGCTCAATACACCACTCAATCCAAGAGAGGAAGTTCGGGACGACAAACGCTATGTCGTCTATTCGCTGGGTAGTAATCGATTGGTAGACACAGACTTTGCTGAATACGCAGAGCGATGGCTACTCGATTCACCGCGCTTAACAATAGCACTCCCATTACTCGCCGCAGCTTACGCCGAGCAGTGGATTCTCAATACGCGGCTCTATCTGAACCATATCCTCACGGACCTAAAAAAGCGGAACTATTACGTCACAGCAATGGCAATACCTGATTTTGAACGGGAGCGGTTGTCACTTTTACGCCGTCTCTCCCTGGACCGGCTAAGAAAACGTCGACTTCAGTCCGAACGCCGAAAGCGGTAAGGTAGATACCCGGCTCAATCGAGAAACAGACACCGGGGATCAAGGCTCGCCCATCGCGAGTCTCTAAGTTGTCTAAATTCGCGCCGTTACCGTGGATAACCGTGCCGATATTGTGTCCAGTGCGGTGGATAAAGTATTCCCCGTATCCCTTTTCGGTGATATATCCTCGGACACAGTCATCGACTTCATAGCCGTGAATCGGTGCCTCTGCCTCCCACCTCTCCCGAATGAATCGAATCGCGCTGTCCCGCGCCCCTTTGACGATATCGAAAATCTCAACGTATTCTGCCGGTACGGTCTTTCCAGCGTAAGCGACCCATGTCGTATCCGCAAAAACAGCGTCTGGATCCTTCTGCTTTGCCCACAGATCAATCAAGATGAAGTCGCCTTTTTTGATTTCTTGGGTGTTCGTTGCGGAGGGTGCGTAATGCGGATCGCCGCTGTTTGCGTTCACAGCCACAATCGGTGGATGGTCTGTGACGAGATCCATCGCCGCAAATTGTCCGAGGATCTCCTGCTGAACGTCATACTCTGTAATCGTTTTACCGTCCCGAAGCTGCGAACCGATCCAATTGAAGGCGTAATCTTTCGCTTGCAGCACTAATTTTGCGGAAAGTTGGTGTCCCGTGGCTTGTGCCTCGCTCAGACGTGCCTCTATCCGCTGCGCCAGTTCCGCAGACGTTTGCACGTCAACCCCGAACGAACGGACCCATTCCAATGTGCCTGCATCCACGCGTGAGATATAAGGGATTTCGGCGTTTGGCGAGTACTCCATCGCAACGGTTTTGACATCGGCGAGCAGGGAACGGATTGCATCGTTAAGCTCTTCCCATCCCGCATAAAGCGAGACCTCACCTTGTACATTGACAAAGTTTGATGTTTCTATTTTATGGACCAACCATCGCGGTTCACCGTGTTTAGGAATAAGACAGAACCACCGACGTGTGATATGCGCCTCCGCCAAGCCAGCGACGTTCTGTGCAATCGGGTTGATCCCTCGAAAATCGTACAGAAGCCACGCATCTAAATCTAATTCTGCCAGTTCACGCTGGATTTCAGTTATTTTCATGTAAGTTAGGGTTTCCTTCTTCGCTGAAACTTTTAATCTTCTGCGCCGCGTTTTCTCCGCTTATAGTCCTCATAATACCGTTTTCTCGTATCTATGATGGACCAAATAGAAAAACCAATGCCTACTATTGCAGCGACTGAACTTATGATGATAATTGCAGTATTCATTGGATTAATCCTCAGTTAGAATTTTCATCTCGGACCCAGGCCCGGTAGGTTCGGTTTGCAACCGAACCGGAACTTAGACACAAACCTTTCAGACATCAAAAACCTCTTGAGTTCCGTAGGAACGCTATGTTTATAGAAAAACGTCTCAACCAACTCTTGAACCCCATAGGGGTGGCATGTCTATAATAACGCCTACAAAATGCTGGCAAAAACCCCCAAATTGATACCTATGGTGTCTTCATAATCCACACTGAACAAATCGTAGCATATTTGACACAACGAATCAAGAAAAATAGGATTTGTAGTTATGGGGTTACAGAGTACCCACAGCATGCGCGGACTACTGGGTCTCCAACGCAGGCAATCCATCAACAATCTCCACCGTTTCCAAACTCACCGTAATCACCTTCCCAATCAACCGAACAATATACTGCGGATCGTCCGCACAGTTCGGGTCGTTAACAATACCGCTCCGCTTGTCTATCTTCACACGATATTGGTCGATTATCCATTCCAATGCAGAACGCGTGCCGAGTCGGTAGTCGAAGGCTTTTGAGGGGATGCCGTCAAGCGTCAGGAAATTGTTGTAGACGATCTGCGTTTTGTCTCTGGAGAGTTTCATCTTCTCGACACGCCAATCGAGGGGTTTATCCGGCGTTTGGACGAACTTGAGTTTATCGTATTCCGGTTGCGATTCGTAGTTGACGTGGAGATCTGCTAAGCGTGCGCCTGCCGCTGCGAACCCTCGGAAATCCGTGGCAAAAGGGATATGCGGCAGGTCGCGCTTGAGGTTTGCTTCGTATTTCTGGCGATACTCCGGGTGATGCAGGAGTCCGTAGGTGTAGTGGAAGATGTCCCATTTGGTGAGGGTGTCGTCTTGATAGTGTGTTCGGAACTCTGTCAATGCCCAATCGGTGATGTTCTCACGTCGGTTTGGGTTTCCGTCCTCGTCGTAGGTGTAGAACGGGAAGCATTGAGAACCACCTTGTGGTAATTGGTCTGCAAGTTGATTGACCATTAGTCCAAACATCGGCCAGTCTCTTCCGACCTTAAGCCATATCACCCGATTTTCTACTTCTGTTTCTGGTGTGGGAAAGATAATCGGAAATACAGATACGACATCGCTCATTATTCTGTCAAAATATAGGTTTGATTTCGTAAACGGACGATAGAGAAATGTTCTCACTTTGTGCTCGGTAAATTCGGACGTTGCTCCCCGTTCCAATTTCACTTTCAAGTCTCGACTCCACTTAATTTTCGTATCATCAGCAACTACAAAATCATCAAGGTTAGCCTCTCGATCTGTTCTTTGTCCCCATTGGGCAACTTCAGCGTTATAAGTTTGGATCATCCTTTTTATGTTTTCAGTGAGTGCATCTCGGTTGAAGTTGCAAACCCATGCATCGCGATTGGTTTTCACGCCATTGCTGTAGGTTTTGAAAATCACATCCGTTGCTTCATCTTTTCGCGCCTTCGCTTCTTTAGTGCCCATTGGAATAAAGGTCTCAAACTCGGCGTGGAGTCCTTCAGTAAGCCAAGCGTGCCGTGTGTCGGGGTGAATCGGTTGCCACGGAACACTGCCCGTATGTTGGCATTCAGTCAGAAAGTCGAATTTCTGTTGTTTATTCCACAAATCGTCGGTGCGATGATAGAAAATACGCGGCAATTCCGACAGGTTTTCCTTTTTCTTCACAAATAGGTTGATACTCACGCCGACGCGAATCCCGAACACGTTGGCATCGGAGACCTTTAACCCTTTCCGCGCATTTCCACCCAAATCGAGGATATAGATTGCGTCGCAGTCTTCGGCGAGGTGTTTCCGCATGCCATCAAACGCCACACCGCTGAGAAAACTGTTGTTTGTGACGAAAGCGATAACGCCTTCGTCATCAATCTTGTCCAATCCCCATCGAATCGCTTTTATGTAGGGATCGTAGAGCGCAGTTCTGAGCGTCGCTTTAGAATCTTTTACATAAGTATCCGCAACTCGCTGATCCATGGTCTTATATTTCCGGTTCTTGTTGTTGTCGTTCTCGTTGACCTGCCCCATATTGTAAGGCGGGTTGCCGATGACGACGAACATATCGGTCTCTTTCTGCTTTTCGACGCGTGCCGTGTTCGCAGGTGTGAGGAGCTGCAGCTGCTGATCCTCTATCATCTCAAAAGTATCCACGAGACAGATACCTTCGTAAGGGAGATACCGGTGCGTTGCGGTGTAGAACTCCTGCTCAATGTTCATGCTGGCGATGTAGTAGGGTAGGAGCATCACCTCGTTACACTGGAGTTCCGGGGGGTCGGCAGTATATTTCCGCTCCAGTGAAATCGGGTCGAGTGCTTGCATGATGCGGACGATGAAGTTGCCGGTGCCAACGAATGGGTCGATGATATGTACGCCGTTATCCGAAAGTGAACGCTCAAACTCAGTCCGCAAGATGTGTTCAACGCTATTCACCATGAAATCAACGATCGGTTGCGGTGTGTAGACGATGCCGTGTGTGTCCGCAACCTTGACGGAGAAGCCTTGAAAAAACTGCTCGTAGACGGTATTGAGGAACGCCTGTTTCTGTGAGAAGTCAGTAATTGTGCTGGCAGTCTCTTCAATCGCAGCGTAGAACGGTTCCAAGGGACGGAGAAATTCGGAACGATTCAGTGTCCGTTCTGTGAGTACATCAATGACAGTCTCAATTTCACGGGCAATAATATTTCGGCGAGTGAAGTCCGGATTATCAAAGACGGTGCGGAAGATGCGCTCCGTGAGTAGGTGCTGGATGAGCATCTCCTCTACGGCAGCGACGGAGAGATTCGGGTTAATGGAGGTCTGACACTGTTGATGAAAACTGGCAAACGCTTCCTGAAAGTGTGAATTGTTTCGGCGTTCTATTTCAATGAGTGCCGCCAATTTCTCACCGAGTTCTGGCACCATCTCTCTGAATTCAGCGACTGCGGTATGCCACGCCGCGATATTCTCCTCCTGATAGGCGAAGAAGGTCTGCAAGACGTGGACGAGATTCCTCGGATCGGTGATGTCGAGATCAAGTTGCAGTTGCCCGTGTTGATAGAGGAGTGCGTGTGTCGGGGATTGGACGACGATGTTTTTTGAGGGGTAGCCTGCGGCGAACTTTTTATCCGCCTCAACATGTAGGTCGTCCTGTGTATCTTTTGCTTCCCAGTAGCCGTGCGGTAAACCGAACGCATCAACGACTTCACCATCGGGTATGATTCGCCTTTTCTCCGGTGTGTAGTGTGTCTTTTCACAGAGGAGTGTGAGGTCGGAGCGGTGGCAGTAATACTGGAGCAGGTTTTGGAACGCGGTGCGGACGGTGCCTTCGTTTTCCTCACCGAGTTGTGCATATCTTTCGAGCTCGGTATAGTAGTTTTTGATCGGTTTGTGGGTCGTTTTGATGTTGAGGTTTGGCATGATTCGTTGTCAGTTTTCAGTACTCAATTTTCAGTTGAATGTAACAATACATCACAAGCTAAAAGTATTGTAGGTTGGGTTGAGCGGAACTGAGGAAGATGCTGAGGAGATCCCAAGAACATTTCTGGAACTGTGCCGTTGCATCAGTCAAAGAGATAGCGAAACCCAACATCCCAAACCGTGTCGGTATCATAATGCGTTGGATTTCACTATGTTACTCGGTATACATGCGTATATGTTAGATCCGGTATATTTTCGGGTACTGGTGTTTGATTTTCGACACGGTTCAACCCAACCTACGAAACTGCATCGGCATCCTGAAATGCGGATTCTGCTGGTTTAAGTGCGCTTCAAAAGGTCGCTAATACAATATGTATGATAACATATTTAATCTAAAATATCAAACTTTTAATTATTGTTTCACATGCGAAGAAGTGTTGACAATTAAGTATTCACGCCTTATAATACTCTTTAAAATCAACGTGGAGAACGTAAAAATGGACCTTGACATTATGAGCCCAAACTTACTTACTTTTCTGTCGCAATGGAGCCAATTAGCCGCGCTTTGGGCAATAGGAACCGCAATCCTAACAATTCTGATACATATCATCTTTGCGATAGCAGTCTACCGAGATGCTGTCCGTTTAGATCAGACGCGAACGCTGATTATCGCAGGACCTATGATATGGGGTATAGCCACCCTTTTTGGGGGTGTCGTTACAGCGGCGATCTATTGGGCGATGCATCACTCGCGCCTCAACCCAGATATCCCGATCGCTCCTACAGAAACGACAGAAACCGAAGAAGCATAAAAGCATACACCGCATGGATCAATTAGAGAAACAGAAATATCCGCAAGAATACTTAGAGCAGTGTCGGCACCCTGAAATCCAAGCACTTCGTCCCGAAACAGAGAATACCAAAAAGGTATGGATACCGACACTCGAACAACTCCAGCAACTTTTAACAGAGAAACTCCCGTACCCGGATCGGTCGGTTTTGCAACGCACCGCAGACGGTTGGGAATACGAGACCTATTTTCGTGAATGGGCTGCCGATTACGGCACCTATATTGATACGCATCGACAGTTCGTCGGACCTGATGCCGAGAGCGCGCTTTTGCAAGCACTGATGGCACTGCTCGGTATTAGTGAACGATGGATGGTATAATTTGTATGATACAGTTTGGAAAAAAGAAAGAGAGGACAGTACGATGAAATTTGAAACCTTAATGAAGACAATTAATAATTATGGAGAGGCGGGCCTTGTACATCTGGACACGCTGACAGCACTGTTGAATAATACATTTGGTGATTGGCTCATTTCGCAAGGTGTTAGCCGTGTTGACCTACTGTCGCCTAAATGGTTGTGGTTCACTGTGCAAGGCGAATTAAAACAAGCACAAGCCGTACCGGGAATTAAATTGTATGATCGGTTTTTCGTCGTTGACAGAGATGAGGTGCATAATAATCCCGAGGCGATAGCGGATGCGCTCAAATGCTATAATTCAGAGGGTGACGGTGCGTACGTCTGGGTTATTCCAGATGGCTACATGGCAGCACTCACACCAGCAGAACAGGCGTGGGAACAACACGGTGGCGGCTATTTCTCGCACGAATCTATCTGTATCTCCAATACCGCCGATATCGATACCCGTTGCCTCCTTGAAGTGCTATATGAGGATACGACACTGGTGAACGTCTCTTGTGAATTTGACGTGCCTGCGCATCGTTCGGTGCATTACCGACTCGATAAACTCAAGGACGAAAACGGTGAACCCTTGATCGCCAAAGATGCCCCTGTCAGCTACAAGATTACGAGCCGCGACGCACGCGTCGTCGTCCAAGGCTCCCGTATCCTGACAAGCGGTGAGAACAGTATATTTGCCAGTTTCGGAACTGTGATGGCGTGGTGTCCGATGTAGTATTTGACATCCGCCGCTATTTGTGTTAAACTTAAACATCACACAAAAGGAGATAGACGATGGATGTGCAAGACTATTTTGAGTTTATTGATGAAACCAGCATCCGCATCAAGGGGCACCGCGTCTATATTGACGAGGTGTTAGAAGAACGCTTACAAGGCAAAGAACCCGAAGAAATCTTGTGCTGTTTTCCAAGACTGCCCTTAGAGAAAATCTACGCTACGCTCCTCTACTATGAGGCGAACAAAACCGAGGTGGAAGCTTACTTAGAACGCGTGAAACAACACAAAAGAAAATCAGAAAAGGAATGGCAGCGAACCCAGGGACCTACGCTTCTATTCATTGAAGAGCGAGAACGCCGCCGAAAAGAGCGAGCAGAACAAATCGCTTCAGGAAAGTTCGACCCGCTTTGGGACGAACCTGCATGAGACCCCGATTTCTCCTTGACGAACACCTCAGACGCGCGATTCAGGAACAACTCCGTGAAATGCATGTTCGACGCATTGGAGACGCGGGCGTACCACCTTTAGCAACGCCTGATCCAGACATTCTGACGTGGATTGAACGCAACAACTACATCCTGGTTACTAACAACCGGACGACTATGCCAAGGCACCTTACTGAACATTTGCAGGCTGGCGGACATGTCCCCGGAATTCTTTGTTTCCCACAGCGGACCTCAATCGGGACTTATATTAGCGAGTTGCGTAAGGTTTGGAACTCCTTTGCACCTGAGCAATATCAAGATGTTATACAATATCTACCCTAAAAAAAGAGAAAAAAATGGAACTGCAAGACTACTTCGACTTCAACAGCGAAATCGATATCCGCATCAAAGGACATCGGATTGCCATTCAACACGTGTTGAACAAGTATCGGCAGGGCAAGGGACCTGATGAGCTGCTGTGCCGTTTCCCAACTTTGTCCATGGAGAAAATCTACGCCACTATCCTCTATTACCTTGCCAACAAGGCGGAAGTGGAGGTCTACTTGGAACGTGAAAGGCTCATGGATGAAGAAGCTGGGAAACTCATAGAAGCGTATGGCAGAACCCCTACCCTGATTAATTGGGAAGAACGCTTAGAAGCAGCTCGACAAAAACTGATCGCCGAAGGAAAGTACCCCGTGATGCCCAAATCAGCGTCAGAGTCTCTGGATTAAACGGATTCGGATAGTTCGCAAGCAGAGCATCGTAGGTTGGGTTGAACGGATTCCATCAAACCACTGAGAAGTCATAAAAAATGAAGTTCTTTACATGTATGTTACATCAAACGGAAACCGAGTGAAACCCAACGCCTTATCACCGCCTCTGTTTCGGGTTCCAGAACGCACAAATCACTGCCGTAATCGGAATCGCAAGCACTAAACCGAGTGTCCCTGCCAGTAACCGTACAATCTCGGCAGATACGACACCGATGCTCAGGAGCTGCACAGGTGGCGATTTGAAGAAATCCAAGTCCGGGGCTACAATCGTGACGACAAGCAACAACTCCGCACCGAGATACGCAAACACCAACGTATTCACCATCGTACCGAGGATATCCGTACCGACGTTGAGACCAGAGGCGATGAGTCGCCAGGTCGGCATGTTCGGGTTCGCTTTTCGGATCTCCTCCATGCTCGATGCCACCTCAATTGCGCCGTCAACCGCGACACCCAATACCCCCATCAACATCCCTGCTAAAAGGATCTGAACAAAATCGAACGGTGGCGTGCGCGTCGCCTCTACAATGTCCGCCGAAATCGCGTTCTCTAAACCGGAGAAATGGAGATGCTGCTGTGCAAACAGGACAATCAGACCCGCAACCAAGATACCACCCATCGTACCGAGCACCGCTGAAAACGTTTTCCGACTCGGACCAATAACAAATACCAGAGACACAAACGCTACAGCACCCGATGTCAGCGTCACAATGAACACTGCATTCGCACCCCCCGAAATTAACGGCAGCATAAAGAAATAGATAACCGCAGCAGAGATTAACATCGCACACGCCGTCCGGATGCCTTCCATCCGACCGACAAGGATAATCAGTAGCAGCATCCCACCTACCATCCAAATCAGGAATCCGTCTCTCCCATATTCTTGGACGATGTTGAGGCTCACCTGTTCAGGGTCTCCACCGACACGACAGAGAATAACGGCACCCGGCTCCGCAGGGATGCTCAACAACGGCATGTTATGATTCACAATGTTTCGGAACACGAAGCGTTTGCCTTTATACATCCCGCTGAGCATCTCTACCTCAAGGATATGATGCTCAGTTTTCGACTCATAAACGCCGAGAACGCTCTTCCCGTCGTCCGCCATTTCACGAATACTATAGGTCTGCTCGTATTTTTTATCCGAAAGAAGCCAGCGACTGTCTTTCCACGGTTTGATCGCGACAGTAACTTCGTCAGATAAAGGGATATTCTTGTCATTGAAGGCTTCACGCAGCGCAGCAGGAACGACACTGTTGTTTAAATCGGTTATGGCACCGCTGTCGATGTTAAAGAGGAAATTCGCATTCGATTCAAGCAGTCGGAGAACTCGACCCTTCGCGTATTCCGATTTGTTGACGAGATTTCCGTCTACATCCACCTGCTCCGAGACGGTCGCCGAGAGTTCATGCGTCCGGAAATAGACGAAGGCTGTACCGAGCAGCACAAAAACCATCGCAATAGGGACCGCAATACGTGCCGCGCTGCGAGGCGGATCAGCACGGAACAATTCCTCTAATTCTTCTTCCGAAGGTAGGTCCTCATGGATTTCGGAGGCATCTACTTTCGCGTATTGTGTGAGGAACCCCGCAACAGACGCAGCGATTGGGACTGTCAGCACCAATCCGATAGTACCAACCACCGCCTGAATAATCGCCACGGCTGTCGCTTCATCGTTGACGAGGCGGAGAAATGGATAGATGGTACCCACTTCCGGGAAGTCAATGCGTGGAAGCAGCATCGTCATCATGTGCGCACCGAGATAGGCGAAAATGAGCGTGTCTGCCATCGTTCCCATAATGTCGCGTCCGACATTCAACCCCGCACGAACCGCTTGCCGCACCGTGATGTTCGGGTTCACCTGCTTGACTTCATGAACACTTGAGGAGATAGACATACTGACATCCATCATCGCACCGACTGCACCCAAGATGATACCAGCAGACAGTATTCCGGTGAAGTTCCAGTGGTGTGACTCGGGGGTCCGCCACAACGCAATACCGAGTTCAAGGAAACCGAACTCTTGTGCTAAACCGGTCAGTGCCAGGACGTGTTGACTGATGACAGACAAGACACCGACAGCCGCTAATCCGCCGAGTGTACCGAGTACGCCAGAGATAACCTTGAAACTAAACCCTGTAATCAGAAGGAAGGTCGCTAATGTGAGTAAGGCAGCGATGAGGAGAGCAATAGTGATCGGGTTATAACCGCTGATCGTCAGTGGGACCAAAAGATAAAGGACGGCGAGCGCAGTAACGAACAGCGTTAAGATCGAGCGCACACCTTTCATCCCGGCGACAAGGATCATCAGCACACCTAACGCACCAGCAAGATACAGCAGAAACGGCGTACGGAAGTACTCACGCATCGATACTTTGTCAATAATCGGATTCTTCGGATCGCGAATCGGGATATCGAGGAATAGCACATCCCCCTTGTGCAACACCCGGTCCCCAAAAGCGCGCCCCGTCCAGACGTTGTTCACCTGAACCGTCTCGCCACGAAACTGACCAGAGAGAATGCGAAAGGACAAGATTTGATCGGCTTCATCACTCGTATCTATACCGGTAACACGTCCTAAGCAGACGAGAACCTGTAACGCACCGTCGTACGTCACGTCCGAGAACCGATAAAGCTTCACATGCAACACCGCGACGCTCAGTAGGATAAGCACGATGCCGATGATTTTGATGTTTCTTTCTCGCATGTTTTATTTTTTGTTCAGTTCGAGAATGTGACACGTCTATAAACATGGCCCAAAAGGAGCTCACATTCAATTGAAGGGACAGATACCACATCGTCAAATTCTTGAAATTCGGTTGCCCGCCACTGGTTTTCTTCTCGAAGATGATGCTCCAAGTGCATTCGGTTTTGCGAAATAAGGATGTACGCTTTCAGCGATGCGATCTGTTGATACCGTGCAAATTTCTCACGCCGGTCATAGGCTGCTGTTGACGGTGAAAGTACTTCTATCACGACAGTCGGATTAAGAAGCGTATCAAAAACGTCATCTTCAAAACGTGGTTCCCCACAAACAACTGTAACGTCTGGATAAAAGTAGGAAACAGGATCCTGTACACGAACGCGCATATCGCTGCCGTAGACGAGGCAATCCCGGTCGAGTAATTGATCGTAAAGTTGATAAGCTGTATTCATTGTAATAATATTGTGGGCGTTACTCGCCCCCGACATCGCGATTATCTGTCCGCTCAGATACTCGCTTTTGGTAACTGCTTTGCGTTCCACATCAATGTATTCTGCAGGTGTCAGATATGTTTGTACTGCAAGCGTTGACATGCGCGCCTCCCTGTTCTTGTATGCTCAAAACCTCAAAAACTTACAATCCTCGTAACATCGTAGGTTGGGTTGAACAGCACATTGCTATAATTCCTATGTTGTTGCAAGTAACATGCCAATTATAATAAAACCCTTCCTATTCAGGCGGGGTTACAAACTCCGCCGGCAGTGGGTCTGCTTAAGTTCTATCATTGCAATTGCACGAATCGGTGCAGCCTCAGTAACAACATTGCCCAAATCTGTGCAGAAAAAGGTACAATCTCTACAGTGTGCAACGTTCAGAGATGCTTCCGAATATTCTCAGCGACACTCCGCGGAATCCCTTTCACGGAGAGCAGACCGTCAAGGCTCGCTTCACGGATGGCATCAATAGAGCCAAAACGCTGAAGCAGTGCCTGTTTACGCTTTGGACCGATATTTGGAATCTCGTCGAGTACCGATTCACTCAGCGACTTCTGGCGGAGGCGTCGATGGTAGGTAATAGCGAACCGGTGCGCCTCATCCCGTAGACGTTGAATCGTATGTAAGGTCGGGTTATCCGCCCGCAACACAATCGGTTCCGATTGACCGGGCACAAAAATCTCTTCAATCCGTTTCGCCAATGCGATCATCGGAATGTCCGGAAGTTGAGAGGACTCGAAGGTTTTCATAGCCGCTTGCGCCGCACTGAGCTGCCCTTTCCCACCATCAATCAGCATGAGATCCGGCAACTTATTAAATTTCTCATCGTCGTCAAGGGCGCGCCGGAAACGGCGGACAAGCACCTCTCGCATCATCGCATAATCGTTCTGACCTTCAACCGTTCGGATCCTGAACCGGCGGTATTCCGATGAAACCGGTTTCCCGTCCTCCAAGACAACCATCGACCCGACAGCAAACCGATCACCGAGATTGGAAATATCGTACGCCTCTATCCGTCTGAGCGGTTGCTTCAAATCAAGCAGTTCTTGTAGTTCAACGAGTGCAGGTTCCACACCGCTGCTATAGACCACGTTCTGTTCACGCTGTGTCAGGAGAATCTCGGCATTCTTCGATGCCAAAATCTGTAATTTCCGGAGCCTACCGGCTCTCGGCACGTGTAAACCGACACGACTCCCCCGTTTTTCGCTCAGCCAATTCTCGATCAGTGCTAACGATTCAATCTGCATCGGTAAGACGATCGTCTTTGGCACGAACACCGCATTCTGGTAATACTGCGAAATAAAAGCATCTAACGCTGTCGCAAGCGATTCCGGGTCTGCGTCGTTAAGATAGTAGTGTTCACGTTCAAGAAGTTTGCCATCGCGCACCCGCAACAGTTGAACACACGCAATGTCCGTTCGTGCTGCGATACCGACGACATCCTCATCCGCAGCAGAGACACTATCTATATTCTGAGTTGTAATCGCCTGCTGAACGTCTTTAAGCATGTCCCGATGTTTAGCCGCTGTTTCAAAATCGAGTGCCTCTGCCGCGGCTTCCATCTGTTCCGTCAACTCTTTAACAAAAGCATCCGTATTCCCACTCAGAAACTGACACACCTTCCGAACGATGTCGTCGTAATCTGAGACCTCTATTTTATCTGCACAAGGACCGGGACACCGACCGATATGGTAATCCAAGCAGACACGGTACTTGTTGCCTGTCTTCGTCAGTGGCAGGGTACAGGTACGGATCGGAAAGAACTTCGTCAACTGTTTAAGCACCTGTCGTGTTGAACGGACATGAACAAATGGACCGAAATACCGTGTCCCGTCGTTCTCGGCAGTACGCGTAATATGGATACGTGGGAACGGTTCGTTCGTTGTAACGCGTAGGTACGGATAGCGTTTATCGTCCTTCAGTTTTACGTTGTAGCGCGGTTGGTGCGCCTTAATAAGATTGTTTTCCAGAATCAGGGCTTCCACTTCCGTCTCGGTAGCAATATAATCGATCTCTGTGACATACCGCATCATCTGTGATGTCAAGGCGTGTGCCGACTTTTCTCGGAAATAGGAGCGCACCCGGGTCCGCAAACGGATCGCTTTGCCGACATAAATGACGCTGCCATCGGAGGCTTTCATCAGATACACCCCGGGCACATTCGGAAGCGACTGCCACAATTCAGGCAGTGCCTGTGTCTCTCTGGTGTTTTCGCGTTCTTCTGACTTCATCTATACGTCCTTTTCGATGTGTGGTCTGCTCATTTGTTCTTAAGACATAACTTTCTCATATACCGCTCGATAGATCGGTCTGCCCTCCAAAACATACTTCATTTCATAGTGCGTGGTAATATCGCTATCCGGTCTGAGAGCTGCATCAACAGAACGCAGTGTCGACAAATCCGTAAACCGTTCTTGAATCTCTTGAAAGTATTCCGCATGGTCCGTCACAATATAGAGCCTACCACCTTCTGAGGTGAGTGTACGCGTCAAGGCTTCTAAGAAGTCTCGGTTCCGAAAGATCCGTCGTTTCCGCTGTCGTTTCCTGGGCCACGGGTCCGGGAAATAGATATGATACGCTTGCACGGACATCTCAGGCACATATCGTGTCAAAAAGTAGTTGGCATCCGTCCGCACGAGTCGGACATTCGAGAATGCGCCGGACGTTCTATCAACACCGAAATGTCGGATGTGCTTTTCAAACCGTTCCCGCGTGAGTTCGACATATTTCTGTGCTCGCTCTACACCGATATAGTTGACCTTCGGATGCCGTTTTGATGCTTCAAGCAGGAAACGTCCTTTACCGGATCCGATCTCTATCTCCACCGGATACGCGTTCCCAAAGAGTCGCTCCCAATCAATCGGTGCGTCTAACTCGCTGAGCGGAACAACCTGTTCTGTTACGATGTCAATGACTTGGGAATGGGAAGTCGTATGCTGGTAGTATATCTCGTTGTAATTGGGATTTTCGCGCATAGGTCGTCTAACTTACATCCGATTATGGCTCCGACAAAAACTTGTGGAGGTGCGTTTTAACCAAATTGTCCTGCGGTTGATACCCCAACACCTCAACGGCACCGCTGATATCAAGGTAACTCTGCTGATACCCGTCAGTGTTCGCCGAGCGTCCGTAAGTAATCAGATACTTGACCGCTCCAGCGTAATCGACAGCCAAACTGAAGAGTTGGACGCAATCTCGGGGTGTTAAAAGTGTGCTACAGTGTCGAATCCCGCTCGGTTCAGAAGTACCGTTGAAACTCCCGATACGGATACTGATGAATCGCAGACCGTGCGCGTCAACGAGATACCGTCCGGCGATTTCTGCCATCCCCTTCATCGCACCGTACCAACCGTCTGGACGGAACTGATCGCCTGTTGAGAACCGGGGTGGCGAGTCCAACCGCTCATTCCACCCTGAAACGTGATTCGTACTGGCGTACACAATCTTCTGGATACCGCCTTCTCGTGCCGCTTCAAATAGCGTCATAGAGGCACCAATATCGCTGACTTCACCGCTAACCTTCCCCAGCGAATCCTGACGGATATAAGCAAGATGCACCAACACGTCGTGGTCACGGCACAATTCTTGCATCGCAGCGTAATCCCGAATATCCGCTTGTACGACACGTGAACTCGCCTCTGCAATCGGGTTGATATCCATCAATGTTAATGTGTAGGAACCCTGTTCTTCCCACGCTTTCCAGAGCGCGGTGCCGACAGTGCCAGCTGCACCTGTCATCAATACACGCTGCTTCATTTTTTCATGTTCCTTGCGGTCAATCCCGTTTGTTTTTCCACAGAAAAGATGCGTAGGGACTGGGGCACTCGGTTTCCCTACGTGAGACCTAAATTTTTTACGGTTCCCCATTCTCGGATTCCAATGCCGCCATAATATCAGCGTGCACCGCTTTCGGGTCTGCCACCGGTTGGACGTAGAACCGGTCAATCGCTCGTCCACCTAACCCCGAACATTTACACATCTCAACGTTCAATCCGAGTTCCGCTAAGATACCACTGAAGTAATGGAGGAACCCAACTTTTTCCTCGCCAACGACGACAATCTCCGAGTAGTTGCGCGCTGTTTCAACAGTGACATCGTCTACCTCCCACGTCTCATTGAGGTTTACGTAGTGCTTCTCAAAAACCTGTTCAAGTGTTACTTCCTCCGCAAGGAGGCTCCGGACATCAAAATCGATGTCCCTTTTGAGTTCTTCGTCAAGTGGCATCGGTTCGCCGCGATGATGCGGCGGTTGGTGAACAAGCCGATAAATCTCAAGTTCAATATTCGTATCCTGTTTTGTATAGACGCGCGCATCGCGAACATCTATGCCGTTCGCATAAAAGAGACCGCTTACTGTGTGCAATTTGCCTATTCGGCTCGGGCTACAGAGATGCAGTTCTGTAAACCCTGGACGATCCACGAATTGCACGATCCCCGTAATCGCGGTCGTATCTTCCTCTACGGCAGCAGCCTCTGCTTGCGTCGTCATCTTTATATGCATGGCGATCTCCTCAGGCGCGACACCGATACGATAGGAAACCGGCATGTGGTGAAGGAATTGCTGAAATTCTTCAACCGGTGCGAAGGCACCCCACTGCGTCTCCTCTTGACCGACAAAACGCGTTCGTGCAGCCTCGTATAGACTCTTCAAGTTATGCTTAACAACGTGACTGAAATTCTGTGAGCCGTTGGCTTTGGAATCGCAATAAGTCAGGAGATACAGCGAAGTTAAACGTTCCAACGAGTTAACTTTCTTACAGAATTCGGCGATCACACTTTCATCCCAATGGTGATAGCGTGCCAAATCTATCATCGTCAGGTGTTCGCGTATGAGAAAACAGATATCGTCGGTCTGTTGCACGTTGAACCCGAATTCGGGCGCAATACGTTCCGCTTTTTCAGCACCGGTCACCGGATGCGTTGGATCCGGCTTGTCTATATCGTGTAGAAACAGTGCCATATAGAGCGGACTCGAATCCGATAGCGAGCGAAAGGCAGTATTCAGTTCCTCCAATTCGGAAGTCGGGGACGGCGATACCGGCGCCCCGAACCCCGCACCACCAAACGGACTGTCCGGTTCCGTTTGACGGATTTCATCAAGGTAACCAATCGCAACGAGCGTATGCTTCCCAACCGTATACGGGTCAAGGCTGCGTTCGCTCCGAGTCATCATCGCTTTTTCAAAAAGCGCACCCCCTTCTCCGAGATGCGAAAGAATATCAAGTCTATGTAAGCGTGTAAGGGTCTTCGCAACATCACCCGGGACGTTTATCAACTCTGCCATCCGCTTCTGAAAGGAACCCCAATCAAACGCGTGAACATAGCGGAAAATAAAGGTAGAAAGCGAGGCATCAATCTCAAAATCGTATTGTTGGAAGTAACTGAACAGTATGTAAAGTTGATCCGCATCAAGCTCACCGAAATTGTTATCTATACAATACAAGGTGTCGGTACTCGCCGCAAGGACATCCGAAATCGGAATTCCGTTCGCCAGCATCTTCCGAATCAACAACTCCGCCTTGAAATGTAGATATTTCGCTTTGGCGTAATATTCAGCCATGAACGCATAACGACCTTCGTCTGTTTCGTCTGTTAATCCGAGCACCCGCGCAATCTCTGCCTGCAGTGTATCGCTCTTTTCAGGATGATACGAAAGATCATCATGCGGCGCATCGGCAAGGACATGCAGAAGATTTCGCACCTTGAACATGAAATCAAGCGAAGGCATCAACTGTTCGTCACCGTAACGCTCGTAGAGTTCAGGGATCGACGTGAAGTCCGGAAGTCCACATATCCAGAGCGCATACTGAAGGGTCCGTAACCCGCCTCGCCCGGTTTTCACATTCGGTTGGTTCAGATAAATCGTATCCTCAGAAGCCTTGAAAGCATCCGCTTTCGATTTCAGGAGATCCAGCACAAGCGAGATGTCCGATTTCTCGGAGTGTACGGCTTTCTGAAAACGCTCCGTCAGCGTCGAATCACCCGCAATAAACCGCATATCAATCAACGCAGTCATATCCTGATAGTTCCACTTCGCGATATCCGCAAGCGGACGATAGATAAAACTGAACTCAAAACCCGGAATCACCGAGTGTAGACTATCAAAAAAATCGTAAAACCATCGGATCAGTTCGAGTGTACTCTCATCGTAAATATCTTCTAAGTCTACGGAGGAGGTGTAGATGACATCTACATCCGAGAAATAGCAGAGCTCGTTTCTACCGTAACTACCGACACCATAGAGTGCGACATCCGGTGCCCATCCCTCCAATTCTGCCGCTAAGTCGCTGGTATCAACGTCTGGAAGTTCGCTCAGGACATCGATCTGCTTCTGGAATTCATCCAGAATCTGAAAGGAGGCAACCTCATAAACCTTCTGAATGGCAGCATCCCAGACCTGCGCGTGGATCTCACAGGCACCAAATCCGCTCTCTCCTTTCAAGATACGGGTTTTTAACTGCTCCCGCTCGGATTGGATAAAAGCAGCGAGCTGTTTCTGCAACGCCTCAAAAGATACATCCAGGTCCGGCACATAGTCATTGAGTCGTTTTTTAATTTGTGTGGTATCCATTTCCCTCTCGCTTCCACTGTTTCAGGCAGTCCAATTGTCGTCTGTTATGTCGCTCGTTTAAATCGAACCTATTATACAGCAAACACGAAAAAAAGACAAGCACGAATTCCAATCCCCACTTTTTCCTTGACACACCTTTGCGATATTGCTAACATACAAAATCGGGAGAATCTAAAAATGAGCGATGCCAGAACAGGAGGACCACCGATGAACGAAGATCAGAAATATCTATTCGATTTGACCGGATTTCTCATCGTCGAAAACGCTTTAACCCCTGAAGAAGTCGCACAATGCAACGCCGCTATTGACCACCACATTGAGGCACTCAGAGAGCGCGAGAACTCATTGGCAGGCGGCTCACCCGCACTCGTCGGCACAGCGCACCGGATGGACATGGGCGGTATGCTCGCATGGGAGAAACCGTGGTGCGAACCGTTCCGAAACCTCCTCGTACATCCCAACGTTAAACCCTACCTCGAAGAGGTATTGGGAAAAAAATACCGACTTGACCACGGTCCGGGTTTAATCGCTATGGAAAATGGGACGGAGGGCGGAACATTGCACGGCGGCGGGATTGAGCGTCCTAACTTCTCCGAAGCCTACTTCTTCAAATACGGGAGAATATACACAGGTTTGACTGTCGTCGAATACATGCTCGCTGACGAGGGACCCGGCGATGGCGGTTTAGCGATCATCCCAGGCAGCCATAAGGCAAACCTCCCGTGTCCGAGCAATATGAAACGGTACGAGCAATACCAGCATCTGGTACTTGAAGTCAACGCCAAAGCTGGCGATGCTGTGATTTTCACGGAAACCTTGACGCACGGCACGCTCCCTTGGAAAGGTGAGCACCAACGCCGCGCATTGCTCTATAAATTCAGTCCCGGATTCCAGGCATACAGTGCCGGCGCGCATCAGATCACATATCCCGATTACATTGAGGAGATGTCCCCCGAACAGCGAGATGTCATGGAGGCACCCCACATCCGACACTAAACCTGTTCAGGACTTACGCATTTTCTCTTACAGTCCCCTGATGAGGGGGATTTAGGGGGTTAGAAATCTCGAATTTTTCTTTTATAGTCCCCCTGATAAGGGGCGGGGAATGCCCATAAGGCATTCATACCGTTGATTCTTTAGGGGGTTAAAAATAAGGAGAAACCCTTGTCAAAACTACGCGTTGCTGTTATCGGCTGCGGCGGTAGAGGTCGCGGCCATGCAAAAATCCTCTCAGAATTTGACGACACCACCATCGTTGCCGTCTGTGATCCCGTTGAAGCGGCACGAAACAACGCCGCAGATACGTTCAACGTCCCAAACCGCTACGAGAGCATTGAGGCGTTACTCGACAGCGAAACTTTAGACGCTATTTTTGTCGCCACACCGGCACACCTTAACGGCGAAGCAGCACTCCCTTGCCTCAAACGTGGTGTGCCTACGCTCTTGGAAAAACCGCCGGGTATGAGCGTCGCAGAAACCATCGCTTTGCAAAGTGCAGCGGAACAGTCCGGCGCGAAAGGAATGGTCGGTTGGAACCGGCGTTTCCACCCGATCATCGTTGAAGCGAAACGTCGAATCACCGAGCGCGGTCCCGTGACACAAATCGTCGGCGAATTCCACAAGAGTATCAATCGGTTAGCGCAATCCGGCAAATTTCCTGAACACCTGATGGACAACATGTTCCTCGAAACGCCGATCCACGCACTCGATACGATCCGTGCCATCGCTGAAGCCGATGTCCAAGAGGTACACAGTGTCGTCCAACGTACCATTTCGGATTACAAGGACGTACACGCCGCACTGATCCTGTTTGACAACGGCTGCGTCGCACAACACATCGCTAACTATACAACGGATGCACGCCTCGAACGCTACGAAATTCATGGTAGAGACATCTCGGCTTACCTCGAAGGTGTTTCCCACGGTACCGTTTTCTGCGACGGAACGCAGCACAAACTCACCGAAGCCGGTAGCGGCGGCAGCGTTGAGCAGAATCGATATTTCTTAGACTGCGTCAAATCCAATACACCGGTTTCGTTCCCCGCCGCGAATCTTGATGAAGCGGTTAAAACGATGCAACTCGCTGAAGATATTCTAAGCGGACTGCGCTGAGAAAATTCATGTCCGCCGGAAAACTCGGAAGGATGGAACCGTACCCGCAACCTTTCAATACCGGAGGCCCCTTTGCAGGCGGAGTTTGGAACCCCGCCTTTTGGAAATGTAAAGTTAACTGTGGGATTTACTACAATTCTCAAACTCACGTCTGAAGGAAAATTAAAAAATGCCGACGCTTGATGAACGATTTGAGGCTTACAAGACCGACGGATTTACGATTTTTGAGAAGGTATTTGACGAATCACAAATGCAAAGTTGGCGAGAGAAACACGCAGAACTCTCCGCCGCCAACAACGGACAGACGTGGTTCGGAAACACCCTCGAATTGGCACCTGAACTGATGTGGTCGGCTGTCTCGCATCCGACGATCCTCGGATTCATAGAAAAGGTGATGGGCCCGTTTGTACAATTGGATAACCTAACGCTCGCCGCGTTTCCACCAATGGAAAAAGAGAAAGCGGAAGGTAAGGTATCCGGTTGGCACCGCGACCGATGGGCACACGTTCCCTTCACCGACGCGTATCACCGTCCGAACGCCATCAACGCGATCTCCTACTTGCAAGACCTGACCGACGAATTCGGACCGCTCCGCGTCATTGTCGGTTCACATCGGAAACCGGTTACGATGGAGGACACACAACGCGGCATCCCGCATCCCGATGAAACACTCATCCACATGGGTGCCGGTGATGTCGTCATCACGCACAACGGACTCATTCACTCCGGCACACCGAATACCTCCGGACAGTTACGCTACTTCTTCAGCATCTACTATAACCTGACATGGCTGAAACACACCGATCACCACACGGGCCCGAACACCCAAAAGTTGCTGGAAACCGCGAAGGCTGCCAATAACCACCAGCACATGCGCCTCCTCGGTGTCGATGAACAACTTCAACCGCGCTGCAACTCCGGATTCCTTCGGTCTGACGAGGAACGCTGGAAAGAATGGGCGACCGCCGATCGCAATGCAATAAAGGAGGCGTAACCGATGGCAAACCCTGTCGTACCAGCAACGCTCAACGTCGAACTTGATCACCAATTGCAGCAAGAGGTCAACTTCTTCCTCAACTGGGGATACCTCATCGTTGATAACGCCGCGACACCCGAACAAATTGAGTCGCTCCGAGAAGCACTCGATGAAAGCTACGAACGCCACAATAAGAACCAATTCATCGGCGAACTGCTTGAGGAAGACGACCGCTTCGCGTTCCTGTTAGACAATCCGCCCGTCCTAAAACGAATGGAAGCCATATTAGGCACCTGCGTTCAACTCCACAGTGCCACAGCACGTATCTCCGAACCCGGAACGCCTGACCAGAACTGGCATCGAGACGGTCCTTGGCCCGTCGCACCGAACGGCACACCTTACGGAAGCCTCCCAGCACAGATTAACTGCGGCTATTATCTCGATGAAGTCACTGACGAAAACGGTCCCACGGTCATCCAACCCGGGAGCCACAGAGCACCCTTCCGCCCGCCACCGAGTCCGATTGAACTGCCCGACGAAAAACGCGTACTCGTCTTGCCTGGGCAAGCGGTTATGTTTGATGGTTGGACGTGGCATCGCGGTGCCGCGAACACCTCCTCGCAACGTCGGCGCGTCTGTCTGATGTGCTATCAGAATGCGTGGATGAAATCCCGAGAACCCTTCGACGGACCGAAAGTCACCAAACTCCGAGAAGAAGGCACACCGCAACAAAAACTCTTGCTCGGTGCAATCCCTAAATGGTAAACCCTTGAACCATATCAATTGTAGGGGCGAGGTCCCCTCGCCCGATTTCAAACCAATGGAGAACGCTATATGAACCTTGCTTACATTGTTATTGACACACTCCGCTACGACTACATCGGCGCAAACGGTAACGACTGGATAGAAACACCGAATATTGACCGATTTGCTTCCAAAGCCTGGGCTTATGATCGCGCTTTCTGCGCCAGTTTCCCAACCATTCCATACCGTACCGATGTCATCACCGGACAATACGGTGCCCCCTTCCACGCTTGGAAACCGCTCCGACACGAGCGTCAGACCTTACCCTGGACACTCGCACAAAACGGATACGCAACACAGCTCATCCACGATACACCGCACCTCGTTAACGGTGGACACAACTTCGACTGGCCCTTCCACGCATGGACATTCGTCCGAGGCGCAGAGGTGGATCGAGACTGGATTATGGATACCGACCCGTGGCCCGATAACTGGACACGCCAATCACTCTTCGATTGCATTGATGACCAGGCAGCAAAATCCGGGATGCTCCGCAGCTACGCACGCGCAAACCGAAACCGCAAAAAACCGGAAGACTGGAACTGCGCGAAACTCTTCAACACAGCAGCGCAATTCCTCAAAGATAACGCCAAACGCGACAACTTCTTCCTCTGGGTAGACTGCTTCGATCCGCACGAACCGTGGGACTCACCCCCTGAGTTCATGAAAAAATACGACAAGCGACCCGGCTATGACGGACGCGTCGATCCACGGAGCCTCGGCGCACGCGGCAACGCGAAACTTTCAGATGAAGCGAGACAACACATTAAAGACCAATACGCCGCTAAAACAACATGGATGGACCACTGCTTCGGACAGTTCCTCGATGCCCTTGAATCCACTGGACTCGACAAAAATACCGCTGTTATCTTTACCGCTGACCACGGCACAAATGTCGGTGAACGCGGTAGGTTCGGCAAAGGACAACCTGTCCGTGAACAGGAAGCACACGTCCCGCTCTTCATCCGTCTACCCGAAGGCGATACCGGACGGAGCAACGTCATCGTCCAACCGCAGGACTTCTTCCCGACGATCCTCAATATTTTAGGCGAAGAACGCCCCGACGGCATTGAAGGACACGACATCCTGACACCCGCACGCGACGGAAACTCCGGGGACAGAGAACTTGCGCTGTCAGGTGGAAGCATCGAACGCTGGCAGCAAGTATCACAGAACGAAAACGCGGTCCTCTTCACCGCATTCAGCCAAGAATGGAGTTTAGAAGTCGCCGCAAAACCCGAAAACTCAAAACTCGTCGGGCTCGGCGAGTTGGAATATGTCCAAGACAAGCACCCCGACATCGTCGCAAAACTCCACGCTGCTGCTATTGACGAAATCGAACGCCGCGGCACAGATCCAGCACTCATAGCATGGCTCCGAAGCGGCGGCGAAGACGCATTCCCCGCCGAAGCCAATTACTGGGACGGCTACCCCGGACCCGCAGGCTACCGACCCTATTTCGGCAAACTCTACACAGGCGAATAACTTTCAGCACTTACCCAAACCTCTTTGCAGTGGCGGGGTTTTATGAAGTTTAAGAATTTAATTCGGTAATACAATAACCTCTTGGTAGGAGCGAGTTGGGCTCGCGATCTTTAACAATTACCGAAATATTTATTTATAGTAAATCCCGTAATTATTTATACACTTTTATGATTTCATCAATAGAAGCCTCAGCCTTGTACTGACGTATCCGTTTGATGTTGGCGAAATCCTTCTCAATCGGATTCAACTCCGGCGAATAGGGGGGCAAAAATA
>JAJEET010000105.1 GCA_022820835.1 Candidatus Poribacteria bacterium | reverse complement strand
CTACAACAGGTATTTGATAAGGTGCGTAAGTCTTATACGAAAAACTTGGAACACCTTTATGTCGTTCGCCTCAGCGTCGCTCACATAGACCCGCCCAGTTTTCGAGACTGCGATGCCTGCCGGTTCTAAGAGTGTGGGTGTCCTGAATTCGGTAATACTCTTGCCGTTGGGTGCGAAAATTTGGATGCGCCGGTTGCCGCTATCGGTTACATAGAGGTAATTCCAACCGTCTAAAGCGATGCACTTCGGTTCTTGCAGTTGACCGAGTTCGTCTCCTTCACCCCCCCAGGTGCTGATAGGATTGCCGCTGAAGTCATATTTTTTGATGAGATGGTTGCCAGCATCTACGATATAGATGTTGCCTTGGGTATCAACGGCGAGGTCAGTAGGATTCCAGAGTTGTTCGGTCCCACTTCCGAAACTCCCGCGTGCCACAACCGGTACCCCCACGACATTGAATTCAATCCAGCGATGGTTTCTGGTATCCACGACATAAACTTCACCATTTCGTCCGATACCGATACCTTCGGGTTGATCCAGCGGCGTGTCGTCGATAGTTTCCGTGAGCGCATAAAAAATCTGATCAATAAAATTGCAGTATTGTACCCGATTGTTCCCTGTATCCGCGACATAGAGGTGTCGGTAACTCCGTTGGATACTCAATGCTATATCTGTCGGGTGATCGAACTCTCCTCTCTGCCATCCACGTCCACCGAATTCAGCGATGAAGCCTCCGGTAGAGTCAATAACTTGTACTCTATTGTTCCCTGCATCGGCGATGTAGATTCTGTTTTCTTCATCTATTGCGAGTCCCAACGGTCTCTGAAATTCAACCACGCCTTGCCCCGCACGACCAAGCACCTTCACATAGTTGATACCAACGATAGGAGACGGTTCCCTTTCGCGGTTAGACAGTAGGATTTCAATGGTTCCTTTCCCGGTGACGGGTGGGGCCCCCGACTGCGTGATTTCACTTTCCGGAAGGGTACAACTCAAACAGAGGAGAAAGAGAAGAAAACAGATTTTTTTATATTTCCTTGCGGTTCGGTTAGGTGGGTTTGGTGCTTGAAGTCCCATTCCGTAGAGTCGCCTCCATTACATTACGGCTTACGTTTTTGGGATGCACAGGCTAATCGTCTATGCTACATCAACCTGCGGGGCCCCAAGGTTAGCCGCGTTGTACCCTGAATTTGAAGACGAAGGTCGATTGTTGGTTATTAAATTCACTTGTGACTCTCGGCACAATGATCCGCAATCTACTATAGTTGATACTCCGTTTACGGAAGTAGAGGAAGAATCGTGCATGTTGTCTCGGCATCACCGTTGTTCGTTCGATATCTTCCCTCGGTAGGACAGCCGGGTCTCCCTGTATCCGAATGGACTTATCCCATCGGAACACTTCCGCTGCGAATTCAGGGGGCAGCGTCGGTTTGAAATTCTTTTTTAGATAGAAGGATTCTTGCGATTTGTCAATCGTTTTCGTGACGTTGCCTGTCCCATCAAGCATCTGACAGTCCTTCTTTTTGAAGGATATCCAGTGGTTCGTCCCGTTATAGATAAATATAGCAAATGCATCGACTGCCTTCACGTCGTTGAGCGGGACAGCCATCACCTTAATACCGTTTTCCAGATAACCGACTGCCCCGGTCTGCGGCATAATGTAAGCATCAGGGTCGAACACTGGAACGATCAGTTCTGGTCGGAAAGTGTCCTTTAGGAAATCCGGGACTTTTGAACAACTGATCGGAATTAAGGAGAGGCAGATGACTGCTAAAATTTGTAAGAGGGGCACTCGATAATGTATCTCATTTTTCATTTTTTTACAGTTCCTTTATTGAAGTCATATTGAGTAAAACATGAGAATTTAGTCCGATAGGGAACGAAAGGGAGACCATTTGTGTCCTTTTCTCTCCGCCTCAGATCCCCATTTGATTTGAATTCTTACCTCTTACTCGCTATGGGTTCAATAAGGAAGGCACGCATGCTTTTAACCCAAGCTTCAGGGGCTTCTATTCTGAGCTGATCTAAGAGGCGAAGTTCTTCTTTTTAGCCCCAGCGTTCTTCTTGTTCTATTATAGCCTGTAGCAGGTTTCTTGTTGTTTCAAATGCCTGTTGATTATCAGGACCCGGAAAGAGAAAATACATTGCTGCCGACTTAGCAACCGTTTGTATAGCACGCTCAAGTGTTACAATTCCGCCTCGCTGCATTCGATTAAGCTCTACGATGTAACGAACCTGTGGGATGTCTCCGAACTGTTGGAAAAACTGAGCTTCGCGATATTTTTTACGTACCGCTTCATCTACATCTGCAAAGGCCCAATTTTGGGGAACTTTAAGGTTCCTGAGTTCTTTAACTTCCGCGTCTGTTATCCTGATCCAATCTTCATCTTTCAACTTTTCCCAATCTTCGTCTTTTAAATTTCCCCAGTCTTTGAGCGTTAAGTGTAGCCATTGTTTAGCGTCTTTCAAGTCTATGCCGTCTATGTCTGTCAATTGTGGTAATTGATCATCAGATTGTAGGGGGTATTCATCGAACGTATTATAGTTCGGTTTGATTACTTCTTGCTCGTCTTCGGTGTCTCCACAACCGAAACAGATCAGGAGACTGAGGATAGCTGTAAGAGAAAAAAAGTTGGAAAGGATAAATCCGTTTTTCATGGTGCGCCTCCATAGGTCCAAACAAGTTATGAAACTTGGCAGATTTTATTCCAAAACCAACAACTCGTGCCTTAACATTTATAACGGAGTCGAGTTGTTGGTTTTAATAGCCGAGAAACGAGATAACAGTTCATTAAAAAAAACCTTCGAGTGCAAGCATCGCAGCACCCACAATGCCAGCGTCATTTCCGAGGTGTGCTTTTACAATTTTCATTTGCGCTGGTATATCCATCGCACGTTTCGAGAATTCTTTTCGGATCGGCTCAAAGAGCAGTTTCTCACCGGCTTCTGCGATGCCGCCGCCGATGATGGCTATTTGTGGGTTGAGGATATGTGCTATTGAGGTGAGGGCAATGCCTATATATCGCCCTGTTTCAGCAAAAATCTCAATTGCGAGCTCGTCCCCTGCTTGCGCTGCCTCCGCTATCATTCGCGGCGTTAATACGATACCGTCCCGCATTGCTTTGTTTAAACTTGAACGCCGTCCAACTGCTATCTTCTCTTGGATGCGTTCTACGATGTTTTTAGCACCGGCATACGCCTCAAGACACCCCAGATTGCCGCAACCACAGACCCGTCCGTTCGGTTCGACAATGGTGTGTCCTAATTCGCCAGCGGTGTTCCGGCTCCCGTGATATACCCTTCCACCAATCACGACACCACCGCCCACGCCTGTACCGAGCGTCAGCGCGACAAGGCTTCTGTATCCGACCCCGGCACCGTGATGAAGTTCCCCTAAAGTCATTGCGTTCACATCATTATCCATACCGCGTAATATTGGTTTGTATTTCTTATGCGTGCCAGTCTCCGCAGCGTGTTTTGTGTGGTGTAGTTTTTCGAGTTCTGCGTTGACATAAGCGACGAGCGGGATGTCCGTCCATCCTGGAAAGTTCGGTGAAAAGTGGACGACCCCCGTTTCAGCAATAATCAGTCCAGGTGTACCGAGTCCGACCCCGATTTCGTGTCGATCATCGGTCAGTAGGTGCGAGGTCCCCTCGTCCGTACTTCCGGGGTTCTTTGAGATAAGGTCAATATTGGCAGTTTCTGCGTGCACAAGTACTTGACGAACGGCTTCTGCAATCCGTGCCGCCACAACTTTTGGACCGCCTGATTCTACATTTGTGGGGAGCACCACACGAGAAAAAATATCGCCTGCTGATGAAACCAATCCAGCCTTGATATCCGTTCCACCGAGGTCAACGCCGATGCTATATCTCGTCTCATCTCTATAGTTTGTCAAGGTGATCGTTAACTCCAAAAAACTTGTGCGCCGTCACTAACACGACAGAGGTAAATTTCGGGTTGAATACCGGTCTTTTCGTGGTATTCCGTTGTTACGTGCGCCTGGAACGCCTCCAAAGCGTCCTTATGAACAATGCTGACTGTGCAGCCGCCAAACCCTGCGCCGGTCATACGACTCCCAGCGACCCCTGTGATGTTGCGTGCAATGTCGGTAAGTAAGTCTAACTCCATACAGCTGACTTGATAATCGTCACGCAGTCCATTATGTGATGCGTTCATTAGATGCCCAAATGCTATGAGTGATTCATCTGGTAGGTGCGAGGTGACCTTGTCCGTACACTTGAGTGCAGAGACAGCCTCTACCACGCGCGTATTTTCTTCTATCACGTACCGACATCTCTTTTGTGTTAATGTCGGTAGCTCTTCTTCATGTTTTTTGAAATCCGCCAACGTAATATCCCGAAGTGAAGTGATACCTGGCAGCCACCGGCTAAGGATCTCGACGCCTCTTTCGCATTCTGCTCGCCGTTTGTTGTATTCTGAGGCGGCGAGTTCTCGTTTAACTTTCGTGTTGCAAATAGCGATCGCGTGGTTTGCAAGATAGAACGGGACGTGTTCATACGCAAGCGAACGGCAGTCAAGGAACAGTCCACAGTCTTCCTGTCCTAACAGTGAGATCGTCTGATCCATGATGCCACACTTAACGCCTGCGAATTCGTGTTCGACGCGTTGGCACAATGCTGCAAGTTTCGTTTTATCCTGCTCTGATATAGGTACTTCGGATTCGGAGCCAGCCGTCAAAAAGGCGAGTGTCGCAGCGACTGAGAGTGCTGCCGAAGAACTAAGTCCAGCAGCGATAGGAACATCACCTGTAATTACAGCGTCTATGCCTGCTACTTTTTTCCCAGATTCTTGTAGTAGTGCCGCAACACCTATGAGGTAACGACTCCATGCCGGTGCTTGGGCCGGAATAGACGTGAGTGTATCAAGAGAAAAATCCCAAGACTCATTTACATCCAAGGCGTGCGTGACAACACGACGATCAGATCGCTGACGCACAGCGATGTTAATATATTTATCAATTGCGACAGGAAACACGTAACCGTCGTTGTAATCCGTATGCTCCCCGATGAGATTCACTCTCCCTGGTGCTGATGCGATGAACGTAGGCGGCCTGCCGAAGGTCTTGTCAAACTTCTCTGTAATAGAAGATACGTGAGCAGAATTTTTGGTGTTGGTGATTTGTGTTCCCAGTTCGTCACTCAAAATGTGTTGTCCTTTGTCTCTCCAACCGGATACCTACTAAACCTTACATCTATAGTAAAACTTACAATTAACGAGGCACCCATAGAAAACGGGGTTACAAACCCTGAAGAAACACCCAAGCAAAAACCCTGCAACCAGCAGGTTTGTTATGTGCTAAAGTGTCCATTTATTTTTTTGTTTTACTATAAACGGACGGGTGCCGGCAATTGGTTGATTACGCCGAAAAAAATTTCAAAAACCGCCCTAACATCTCAGATAACGCTTCGCGCGGAATATAGCAGTCAACGCTGATGTCAGGTTCTTTTTTTTCCACTTTAGTTGACGTTTGCGTTAGGAGTTGTTCTTCCGGAGCGTGCGGTGCGGGTTGTAGGTTCGGCGGTGCGGGTTTTTGGATAGTCGCTGTCCCCTCTACGATTACGAGTTCGCCGAGTGGGAGATGCGTAGCGATGGGCCGTATCTCTCCTTCCGTCAGGACAGTGATATGTGGTAGAGCAGCATCCACCAATTGTTCCATTTGCATCGTCAAGTATGTCGTTTCCGCGAGCGTCTCCTTATATCCATCCGGTTGACACGCGACAATCGTAATCAGTGGGATACGTTTTTTTAAGGCATCCTGAATAGCTGCGAGAAAAAGCGAGGTATTAATCTCGGTGGGTATTACGTCTATATCGGCGATGAAGAGACAGACTGGATATCCTGAAATCGTTCCTTCAGCCGTAAGACCTGCAGCGTTGGTCGTTCTGATGTTTGTTACGGATGCCTCGTCTAATAGGTATTCGATCCGTTTTTCAGCGAGTAAAGGAAACAGTGCGTTGCAGTAGGAGCAGATATAGAGATTTCGTTCGAGTTCACCTCTGAAAACGACCTCTTGGCATCCGGTGCATTTATACCATAAATTAATGCTTTGTGCTGTATCAGTAGGGGGACGTGCTTCCATATTTTTAATAGTTTTCAGTACGATTTTTCTGCGAAAAAATCTTTCAGTACTCGGTTATCAGTTACCAACGGACCTCTTAACTGATAACTGAAAGGGCACAGCCCGTACTGCGTCCTGTTAACTAATTTCCTTTATGCTTTGCGGTGGTTAAAACTACAGAAAGTGTCCGATAGCTTCTGCTTCGGTATCGTAGCAGTCGAAAATCGTCATGAGTTTTGCCATAACGATGAGACTTCTGACGTTGCCCCCGAGTTTAAGGAGCACGACGCGTCCATCACTCCGCCGAATCGTGGTATAAGCAGCGATAATCACGCCTAAACCGGAACTATCCATCATCTGAACGCGTTCTAAATTTAATATTAGATTGAGCTTTTCGCCATTTTTTGCTTCGGTCTCTGCAATCTTAATTTGTTGATCGATGATCTCTTTAAGTGCTAAAGCGTCCGTCCCGATTACTTTTCCTTCAATATCTAAGATTGTGATGCTACCTTTGTGCCGAACATTAACCTGCATAGTATTTCCTTTACGGTTTCCAGTACGGTTTTTCTGCGAAAAACCTTTCAGTTTTTAGTACTCAGTTAAGAGGACTCTTGTAACTGATAACTGTTAACTGATAACCGATAACGAATTCAACTGTCATCTGTTAACTGACAATTTCCTTATATTTGACCATTTTGATAATCGTGCCATCGGCTTCGTAAGTCACAGAATCCATGCAGGCTTCCATCAAAAAAATGCCTCTACCACTGCTTTTGAGTAAATTCTCTGGATCAAGTGGGTCAGCAACTTCTTTGCGCGTGAATCCGTCGCCTTCGTCTTCAATGATGATCGTTAGTTTATCGTCATCAAGACAGAACAAGATAATCGCTCTTTTGTTTGGATCCTCTTTATTTCCGTGTTTTATTGCGTTCGTGCCTGCTTCAATAGCGGCAAGGTTAATCTGTTCTCGGACTTCTTCAGGGAAATCGGTATCTCTCAAAATCTCGGTAACGACAACATCGAGTAGGTAAACATGTTGCATTGAACTCGGTAGAGAAAGCTCGAGTGCCCGTTCGGTTTCGGAGGGTTTATGCTTAAATGCATCGCTATCGGTCACGGTGTCAATCGTCAGTTGATCATCCGTGAGCGTCAACTTGAAAGTCGTATATGTGTTCTGCCCCGTTCTATTGTCGTTCTTATTCGCGTTTGTACCCGCTTCAATGGCAGCACGATTACTCTGCTCTTGGGTGTCTTCAGCGAAATCTGTCTCTTTCAAGATCTCAGCGACGACAACCTTGAGCAGGTAAGCCTGTTGCATTGAACTTGGGAGAGAAAGCGTAATAACCTGTTCAGTTCTCTCGCCCACGTTTGAAGCTCCTTCTCTGCACACGCTGGTATTTTCCAAGTGTGTTTACAAGTTATGAGAAGTTATCAGTTTTCAGTACGATTTTTCTGCGAAAAATCTTTCAGTACTCAGTTAACACAGTGTGGCGGTTATCTTTCATATTCCGACGACAAGATACCTCTTTAGCCGAAAACTGAGTACTGTTTGTTAGCTGACAACTTTCGTTGTTGTTGATTAAATTTCGCGTTTTATAACAATTAAAGCCCTATCGTCGTGCGTCTGAGTGCTTCCGCTGAATTCTGCTAAATCGTTAAGGATAGCTTCGCACAACGCCGAAGCTGACAGTTCGGTGTTTTCGGCAAGGCAGCCAGCAAGTCTATCACCACCGTAGAACAGAGTGCTCGTATCCTGCTCCCAGTGAGTAGAGACTTCAGAAGTCGTGTCTTGCGCAGCTTCAGTTTCGGTGATGCCGTCGGTATAGAAAACGATGATATCGCCCGGCGCGAAGTGGCACGTCCCATAAGTGAACGTTGCTTCTTCAAATGCACCTATCAACATACCGCCCGTCTTCAAAACATCTATACCGTTACGACTGTTATAGTGAAACGGATAACAGTGTCCACCATTTGCGTAGGTGAATGTATAATCGTGTGTATCTAATATCCCGTAAATCATGGTAGCGAACAGATCCGCCTCAGTATCGCGTGCCACCAAATCATTAATGCGCTTAAGAATTGCGGCCGGTGTATCTTCATCATGACAGAGCAATCGGAGCGCTGTGCGTATCATTACCATTAGCAGTGCTGCTGGAATACCGTTCCCCTTTACATCGCCTAGAACAATCCCGACCTGTGTTTCATTCAATGGAATGTAATCGTAAAAATCACCGGAGACGGAAGTAGAACTTTGTAACAAATTGGCGATGTCGAATTCGTCAAAGCTCGGAGCCTGATCGGGTAGCAATTTTTTCTGAATTGCAGCGGCGGCTTCGAGATGCCCGGCGAGTTGTTGCAATCCCTCTTCGCTGAACCCTATTCCCATAGCCCGTTTCAGTGGATTAATATATTTGATCGGTCTCGTCCGACCGAGTACTGCCTCAACGCGTGCTGTCACCTCGCGTAAATCGAAGGGTTTGGTGATGTAATCGTCGGCACCGGTTTCGAGTCCGAGGACTTTATCATCCGCCTGGCCGCGGGCTGTAACGAGAATGACAGGGATACTTTTCGTTTCGTCTATATTTTTGAGTTCTTCGATGACCTGCAAGCCGTTTTTATGTGGCATCATAACATCGAGCAGGATGAGGTCGGGCGGCTCTGTACAGGCACTTTTCACCGCGCCATCGCCATCGCTTGCTGTCCGGACGGTATAACCTTCAGGCTCCAAATTCATCTTTAGAAGTTCGAGTATATCTGGATCGTCATCGACGACTAAGATCGTTTCAGGCATATTTTAAATGTTCCTTGCGGTCGTTCAGGAAGGGTTTTCAAAATCCCTTTTTCAGAATCCAAGCCTCACGTTGTTCGGTTTGTAGGGGCGCGGTGATCTCGTCCGTACTGCTGCTCAGTCTCACCGTCAATAGGAATAAAAAACTGGAAATTGCTTCCATGTCCATCCTCTCCAGTATCGACCCACAATTTTCCGCCGTGTGCTTCAACGATTCCAGCGGCGATTGAGAGGCCTAAACCGCTTCCGCCCTGTTGCCGGGTCTGGACACTTCCGAGTTGTCTGAATTTATCAAAAACCTTTTCTCTTTCCTCAAGGGGGATACCAGGCCCCGTATCAATTACCTCAACATGAAAGCCGTTACGTTGACTGGTTTTCGGCTTCTGGCTATCGACTTTCAGCAAAGAAGTTTCTGATGAAGTTTCGCTCTCTATCTGACTGCTGACGGCTGAGGGCTGAGGGCTACTTTCCCGTGAAGATTCTGATATCCTGACGGTCACCTTCCCGTTATTCGGGGTGTATTTAATAGCGTTCCCGATAAGATTAATAAACACTTGTCCGATCCGGTCTGCGTCGCCGACCATCTCTGGGATATCCGCTGGTGTCTCCAAAAGTAGGGATATGGCTTTCTCATCTGCTTGTGGTCGTAGTTCTTCAATCCGTCGTTTAGCGATTGCGTCTATCTGCACGTGTTCCTGCTTCATTTCGATGCGTCCTGCTTCAATGCGAGAAATATCAAGCAGGTCGTTGATAAGCTCGGCGAGTCGCTTCGACTGTCGCAGTGCGCGGCTGAGGCTCTCTTTCTGTTTTAGATTGATTTCGCCGGTTTTTCCATCAAGAATCAAAGAAATAAAACCGACGATAGACGTTAAGGGTGTCCGTAATTCGTGTGAGACGAGAGAGACGAACTCCGATTTCATCTGCTCTATTTCGTGTTCATTGGTGATGTCATCGAAAACATAAACGGTGCCAGCGACGTTGCCGCTCTCATCAGGGAACTGACTTGCTATAATTCGGAGTATACAATGTTTACTGGTATCAGGTAGTTCTCCATCAACGTTGATTTCCGCGATCATCGTTTGATGTTGTGCCGTCTCACGTTGTGAAGCGGAAAGGATTTTCAAGTCCGACGATCTCGTTTCAGTGATTTCACGGTCGTTAGTGCCAGATACTTTCGTCCATCGGATTTCGCCGACTTCCGTGTCAAGTGCGATATAGTTGAAACCGGACGTGTCGCCGAGATTCAAGAGCCGTTCAGCCACGGGGTTAACGTACAGTACATATCCTGTGGGTTCAACGACGATCAACCCTTCGCCGAGGTTATCAACGATAGTGGTAAGTTTTCGCTCCTCTTGCGTGAGTTGATGAACTGCGGTCTTCAGGTTCCGGCGCATCACATTGAATTCTTCAGCGAGCGTTCCGACTTCATCATCACTATCAACGACGATTTCACTATCAAATTCGCCCTGTCCGATGCGCCGTGCAGCTTCTGCGACTTTCAATATCGGTGTTGCGATCCGTTGTGCAGCCCACCATGCAACGAATACAACGATACAACTTGAAGCGATGGTAACATAAAAGATATAATTGCTTAATTTTCTAACCCCCGCGTATGCCGAGGATGTCGGTCGTGAAACAAAGACGATCCAGTTGCTGAAATTCTGTTGAACCTTCCAGCGTTGTCTGGGTGAGAGTTGGGTTCGTGCCCAGCCGTATACCCGTGATTCATTGAAAGCATCGTTTTCACCTACGGGTTCGTAGTCGTAATATTTCCCTTTTCTCCCCTTTTTTGCCTCAATAATTGCCTCTACCGATGCGTTGTTCATCTCTATATCGTCATCGATTTGGTAGCCACTTCCGGTTGAGGCGGCGATGACTCTACCGGATGCGTCCGTTAAAATCGTGTGCGTCTGCTCCAACTCCAAGCTGGATTCAACGATATTCTTAAGTTCAGGTAGCAAGAGTTCAATTCTCAGGACACCTATCGTATTATTTTCACCGGCTGTCCGCCTATTTCTACGCCCTGTACTTATCGGCAGTGCGATGGGTAACAGATGCACTTCCCTTACGGTATCATAGCGAATATCTTCAGCAAAGGGGTATCCTATCCCGTTGTTATAAGCATTTTTCCACCAGATCTCATTATCTACCCGCTCCGGTATCTCTTTTATCGTATTGTAGTCCAACATCTGATTGTTTGAGCGCAGGACGTATCCGGATGCGTTTGTAATTGTTACATCTCTTTTCTTTCCTCGTCTCCTATTTCCAGCATAAGTTTCGAGCAATCGGATACTGTCGAGAAGACTTATCCAGACATTGAAATAGACAACGACATCGCCATCAACCGTATTTGAACTCATGACAGCTTCTCTGATGTTCGGAAGTTCACCTCGAATTTTTTCGATCTTTTCCGAGATAGCGTTATCCATACGGGCGAGCTTCTCTTGTGCCAAAAGTACGTGGTTTTCACCGACAGTCCCTTTGAGTGCGTTTTCACCCAACACCTTGATCGCTATTGAAACGGCGAACAAGGGCATGAGCGCGACCAACAAGAACAGCACAACCTGTTGCCCGCGTAACCCGACTTTAAACCGAAACCCCGCCGGACGATGATTGTCTTTCATGTTCCAAGCATAGAGCTGCGAAGCGCGCTTTCTGACTAAAGTTGGTAACCCTTAAACCGAGTTCTCGAATGGATTCCGTTTTTGTGATTACCTGAAAGCGTCGCGTGCAGCCTCCTCCGTGTCATAGATTTCAATAACGGTTGCAAGTTGTGTTACCTCTAATACCTCTTGGACTGCCTTCTGCGGTTTCAGCAAAACGAGTTTTCCGCCGGAGCGCTGATACCCTTTTAAAGTCGTCACAATTGCCCCCAACGCGCTACTGTCAATGAGTGGAACTTGCGTCAGGTCAACGACTAATTTATCGTGTCCGGTCTGAAGTTGCGATTCCATAGCCTTGCGAAAGGCATCGGATGCATTCCCAAGAATCTTTCCTACTATATGGAGGATAGAGATGTTTTCTTGTGCAATCGTTATCTCAAAATTCATAGAACATGTCCTTAGTATTCCTATTAGTTTTTTGTCTTACCCTTAAAGCGTTCTAAAGTTAGGAAGTTGTTAACTTTACAGATTTTAGTGAGTACACTTTGTAACTTCAAAACTTTCCTTCCGCGAATACGGGGTGCGGGTGTACGAAAGCGGTCTACTGTCGGCATCTATGCATTCACACGATGTATCACAACATAACTTCGATTGAGTTTCGGGGTTGTGAAAACGGTTTCAACGCCGCCGCCGAGTGCGTTAAGCTTCGTAGCACTCTCGTTAATTTCTCTGTCTATTATCTCTTTCCGTGATTTGTAAGCCACCCATTTTCCTGTCGGTTTAAGGAACGGCATGCAGTACACCGCTGAATCTCGGAGTGTTGCGACGTAGCGTGTGAACACCCAATCGTAGGCACCGGTATGATTCGGATTTTGAACACAATTCTCCGCTCGTTCCGTCAGTACTTCGACATCTGCCTTCTGATGAAGGTTCAGTTTCGCGCTGAGAAATCTCAGAAAACTCCCTTTCTTCTTCGATGCTTCAACAAGCGTGAGCCGAATGTCGGGGACATAGATTTTTAAAACAAGGCCGGGAAACCCTGCCCCGGTCCCGATGTCAATCACGGTGTCACCGCTCTTGAGTGTGATATGTTCTAAAACGCTTAACGAATCGAGAAAGTGCTTATGCGTAATCTCAACCTTATCTGTGATTGCGGTCAGGTTGAAGTGTCTGTTCCACCGGAGCAATTCGTCTCGATACTGCTGATACTGCGCTGCCTGATGCGCCGTCAGCGGGAATCCGTAGCGATTGAACGTCTCATTTAAGACAGAATTCTGGTTTGCCAAATTATGTCGCTCTCTGCTGGTGAAGGATGACCGTCAGGATCGAAATATCAGCAGGCGAGACCCCTGGCAGGCGCGATGCTTGACCGATAGAATTCGGACGAATCTTCGCTAATTTTTCCCGTGCTTCGGTCTTCAATCCTCGAACGCTAGCATAATCAAACGTATCTGGGATTCGGAAATTTTCCAACTTTTTAAATTGGTGAATTTGTCGCTGCTGCCGTTGGATATATCCGTCGTATTTAATCTGAATCTCCACCTGTTCCTTCACCGCTGTCGGTAATATCTTAGTTGGTGGTGCGATTTCTGTTATATGTTCGTACCGCAGTTCTGGTCGTTTCAAGAGGTCTGCAAGCGATGTCGGTTGCTTTAGCGCCCCCGTTTTAAGGATATTTTCTTCTACGGGCGAGGGGAGCTCGCCCCTACTAAGTGCTGTGGGTTTCAGGAGTGTACCCTGCAGCCGTGTCAATTCCGTCTGGATGTCCGCTGCCTTCCTTTCAAACTGGTGGTATCTGTCGTCATCAACGAGTCCGATCCGTCTACCGATTTCGGTGAGTCGTAGATCGGCGTTGTCTTCGCGCAGTGCCAACCTATATTCGGCACGTGATGTGAACATACGGTAAGGTTCGCGGATGTCCAGCGTAACCAGATCGTCGATCAGCACGCCTATATAAGCCTGTGCTCTATCGAGAACAAGCGGTTTTTCACCTTTGACCTTCAAAGCGGCGTTGACACCAGCCATGAGTCCTTGTGCAGCGGCTTCCTCATACCCCGTCGTACCGTTGAGTTGTCCTGCGAAGTAGAGACCGTGAACCTTTTTCGTCTCAAGTGTCGGTTGTAGTTGCGTTGCCGGTGCGAAATCGTATTCTACGGCGTATCCGAACCGCATAATTTCAGCGTTCTCTAACCCTTTGATGCTAAGCACCATCTCTACTTGTACATCTTCTGGGAGGCTTGCAGAGATACCGTTCAGATAGATTTCGTCGGTGTCTCGCCCTTCTGGTTCTACGAAGACCTGATGCTCCTTTTTCTCTGAGAATCGGACGACTTTGTCCTCAATGGATGGACAGTAACGGGGTCCGATGCCGACAATGCGACCACTGTACATCGCCGAACGGTGGAGGTTATCGCGAATGATGTCGTGGGTCCGCTCATTGGTATAAGTCAAATAGCAAGGGAGTTGTGGCTGCGTGATTTCCTCTGTAGTGAACGAGAATGGTAGCGGATCGTCGTCTCCGGGTTGGATTTCCATCTGGCTGAAATCAACGGTTTGCGCATTGACACGTGGGGGTGTTCCCGTTTTGAGGCGACCGATCTCGAATCCGAGGTTTAAGAAGCTTTCCGAGAGTTTCTCAGCGGAGGCTTCGCCCGCCCTACCAGCGCTATACGAGACATCACCGATGTGGATGGTACCTTTCAGGAAAGTGCCTGTCGTCAGGATTACGGTCTCCGCGAAATAAGCCGTCTTTGTCTGGCTGAGGATACCGATGCAGCGTCCATCTTCCACGAGCAGTTCTTCGACCAGTACCTGTTTAATATCGAGTTTCGGTTGCGTTTCGAGAACGCGCTTCATCTCATCTTGGTACGCTTTCTTATCGGCTTGTGCGCGGCTTGATCGGACTGCCGGTCCTTTTTTCGTATTCAAACGCCGAAATTGGATTCCTGTCTTGTCAATATTTTTTGCCATCTCGCCGCCGAGTGCATCAATCTCTTTAACGAGGTGTCCCTTCGCAAGTCCACCGATAGCAGGGTTACAAGACATTTTCGCTATTGTGTCGAGGTTGATCGTAACAATAAGCGTTTCACACCCGATTCGCGCAGCAGCGAGCGCGGCTTCACAACCGGCATGACCGGCACCGACTACGATAACATCGTAATGTTTGTTATACGTATTCATGTTTTTATCCTGCTATTGTATTTTGTAAACACGCTGCCCTTACAGGGCTTAGTCGCTATAAAGATGACACCCCATTGGGGCTAACGAAAGGTGGCGTGTAGTATCATACCATACCCTGAAGGAATAGTCAAAATAAAAAGTAAAACCTACGATTAACGATACACTTACAGAACGCAGGGTTACAAACCCCGCCTGCAAGGAACTGAGAGAATAGTGAAAATAAAAATAAGTTGATTAGAGTCCATCGTAAATGATGCTAATAACGAGCGTTGCGACAACTTCTAAGCTTTTCGGACTGCATTTATCAACCGTGTCTTCAATCGTGTGCCAATACGGGTAATCGAAGTCAATAATATCCACCATCGGTATCCCGACCTTGATGAGCGGTACGTGATCGTCCATAATTGCGGGCCCCAGGCGTTGTTGGAACGGTGCTAAACCGAGCGATGCTGCGCGATTCCATATCGCTGTGGCAAATTCAGGGTTGGCGTTCCAAGAGTTCGCCTCTATGGGGAGCGTTAGATCCTTGTCACCTACCATGTCTAACAGTATCCCGTAATCCGGTTTCCATTTTCCGAGATTTTGTGCGAAGTAGCGGGATCCGATAAACATATCGTCGGCGGTTCTGCCGTAATCTTCGCCATCGAAAAGGACGATAACGATCCGCCGCGGTGGTGGATGCGCCTTAAAGACTCTGGCGAGTTCGAGCAGTACTGCGACACCGGAGGCACCGTCGTTCGCACCGAGGATCGGCATCTCCCGATTTTCAGGTTTCGGGTCGTGGTCAGCGATCGGGCGCGTATCCCAATGGGCAGCGAGTAAAACCGTTTCTCCAGTCTGTGCTCCGAACTCCGCTATAATATTGTTCAGGTGCAGCGTTTGAGTGCCAACCTTGTATTCGAGCGGTTGCAGCACCGCGCTGTTCGCATATTTCTGGAGTTCCGTAAAGAGATAATCCTGTGTTTTTCGATGTGCTGCCGAACCCGGGGGTCTCGGTCCGAATTCACACTGTTTTTCTAATAAGGCAAATGCGCGTTGTGCGCTGAAGGCAACGTTTGCCTCGCGCGCCGTTCCCGCTCTGGTCTGTGCTGCGTCTCTCGGTTCTACATTTCGGCTATCAGAATCCGGTTCTGCACATGCGATGCCCAACACACTGCAACAGAGATAGGTTAAAAGTAGTAGGAGCCGTCGGGCGTTCATCATGCTTTTCGCCTGCCTTCCAATGCTTTTGCAAGGGTGACTTCGTCAATGTATTCCAAATCTCCGCCGACAGGGATACCGTAAGCGATACGCGTGACGGCGATATCAAACATCTCCAAGTGTTGCGTGAGATAAAGAGCCGTCGCTTGTCCTTCTGTCGTCCAATTCGTTGCGAGAATTACCTCTTGCACTGGCTGAGCATCCTCAACGGAATCCTTAATGCGTTGAAAGAGTTTATTAATTCCGAGTTCCTCGGGTCCGGTGCCGTCTAACGGTGACAGAACGCCGCCGAGTACATGGTATAGTCCGGTATATCCGTTAGTCCTTTCAATTGCCCACAGATCGTCGGATTCCTCAACGACACAGATTAACTGCTGATTGCGGCGCGGACTGGTACAGATATAACACGGGTTCGTATCGGTAATCATACCACAGACATCGCAATAACAGAGTTGCTGTTTTACCTGTGCGATGGCTTCCGCAATTTGTGCGGTTTCAGTTTCAGGCAGTTTCAGCATAAAAAAAGCTAAACGCTGTGCTGTTTTCTGCCCGATTGTCGGGAGTTTTTGGAGCTCAGTGATGAGCCGCGCCAGTGGTTTCGGGTATTCTTGCATTATGTAGCAGTTGCCAGTGCCCAGCCGCCAGTTGCCAGTTAAAGAAAGGAAACTTGATGAACCAGATTGCACTCTTAACTGGTAACTCGTAACTGGTAACTGTTAACTATTCCCCCTGACGGCTATTCTTACGGGAGTCCGGGAATTTTTAGTCCACCGGTCAATTTACTCATTTCCACAGACATCAATTCTTGGGATTGTTGCAGTGCTTCGTTCACAGCTGCGACAATCAAATCTTCAAGCATTTCGGTGTCTTCCGGGTCAACGACTTCCGGTGTAATTCGGAGGGAGACCACCTCTTGTTGCCCGTTGACGACGGCGGTTACCATTCCACCGCCAACTGTTGCTTCAACGGTTCGGTTTGCGAGTTCTTCACGGATTTCGAGCATCCGTTTTTGCATCTGTTGTGCCTGTTTCATCAGGTCATTCATTTTCATAGTGTTTGTCCTGTCACCAAGCGGTTATCCGTCTCTATTTAGGACTTCCGCATTTTTGCATTAGTTGCCACGTTATAGGGTGGGTTACAAACTCCACCTGCGAGCGGGCGCGTATGTCCCATCTATTTTCTCACAAAATGCTTGGTGCGATAAAGTTTCCTTATTCCTTGTAAGGTATACGCTTCCCGAATTCGGAAAGCAGTTGTTATTGGGTTTCGAGAACCGTAGCATCAAAAAGATCGAGTGCCGTTTTGAGCTGCGAATCGTTCTGTGCTTCAATCTTTCGCATGCGTGGTGTCTTTCGTTCTTCTTTCTGTGTCGCGTCTTCTGAAGATGTCGATTCCGCATTAGTATCTAAGGCGACCAGTTCAATATTGACAGGGACACCGACTTCCTGCCTGATAACATTGGCGATCAGAGTTCTGTCTCCATCTTCGACCATGGGTAGAAATGAACGTGAGCATGCGATTGTAACTGTGTCTGTCCCGTTAACAGTCGGCACAGACTTATCCAACAAGCCGTTTCTGATTTTTCCTCTTGGGAGTTTTGACTTGACATCCTCCCAAAAGAGCGGTAGATCGGTGAGTTCCCGGATGGCTGTCTGGACACGTGGGGTGGTTGCAGTGGATGTTTCCAAGAGGGTATCGGAGGCGGTAATGCGTTCTTCGTCTGTTGTGCTTGTATTGCTATTTTTAAGATTAGGTCGCGGTGATATTGGGGGTACTTGATTTTTCGGAGCGGATGTCTGTTCTGTTGTGTTCTGCCCATCGGGTTGCTGTAAATCCGGGAGTGGCATCTGTTGTCGCTGGGGTACCAAAATTGCAGGGGTATCAAGTTTCTGCTCAAGTTCGGAGAGTTTGTTGACGATATCTTGGAGCGGAATCCCCTCTTCAATCGAATTCATCTGAATAAACGCAGCCTCTAATTGGAGTTGCGGGTAGCCATAGGTTTTGATGTCGCGGTCGGTTTGCATCAAAATCTTTATAATCCGTGAGAGCCGGTTTACGGACATCTGTTCCGCATTCTTCTTGAGTTCAGGCAAGTCTGATTTCGGGCTCTGAATCAGGTCACTTAATCCGTTGTCAATTGCCAATAAGCGCAGGTCTCGAAAATAGGCGACCAATTGATCCAGACATTGCGATAGGTCTGTCCCCTGTTTTGCGAGGTTATTGAGCGTTTTTAGGCTTTTCGAGAGGTCTCTAGCGACAATCGCCGTTGTGAGTTCTCGTAGAAGCGAGCTTGAACCGAGGCCGATGATCTGTTCGACTGCCTCAACGGTCAATTCTTTCCCTGCGGAGGAGACGAGGCGTTCCAATAGGTTTTCAGCATCGCGTAAACAGCCTTCCGACTGACGTGTGATAAGCGTGAGGACTTCGAGATCGGCTGCGACTTCTTCGGTTTCAGCGATGAGTTGTAACCTTTCGATAATCTTCTCATTTTCTAAGTGTCGGAAATCGAAGTCTTGACAGCGAGAGCTGATTGTTTTCGGTATTTTGGCGTGTTCCGTTGTCGCCATGATGAAGATGACGTGTGGGGGGGGTTCTTCAAGCGTTTTGAGGAGGGCGTTGAATGCCTCCGGCGAGAGCATGTGCGCTTCATCAATGATATAGATTTTGTAGGTACAGGTAGCAGGGGAGAGTTTTACGTTTTCGCGAAGGTCTCGGATCGTATCAATCCCGCGATTAGAGGCGGCATCCATCTCAAATACGTCGAGTGCTCTGCCTTGCGAAATTTCTTCACAGAAAACACATTTGTTACAAGGTTCTGCGGTCTGGCTGGTGTCGAATTCGGTTTCTTGAATACGGTTGGGACAGTTGACGGCTTTGGCGAGTATCCGAGCGACAGTCGTTTTCCCGGTGCCACGGGGTCCCCAGAAAAGATATGCGTGTCCGATGCGTTCAGACAGAATCTGATTTTTTAACGTTGTGGTAACGTGCTCCTGTCCAACAACGTCGCTGAAGTTTTGCGGTCGCCATCTTTGGGCGAGAACCTCGTAAGACATTGTGCAATCCTTTCTTATAGGGGTTAGGTCGGGGGACCGGACGTGGACAGCCGTGTCAATATTCGTAAAAAATGACTATGCACCCAGAGTTGACAAATTCCTCCAAGCGTTGCCAGCGTCGTTGGCTCAGGTCAGGCACCCTTGCGTCACACGCGCAACTCATCTACCGCTGCTTCCTTCCGGACCTGACGGGGTTCAACAAGCGCTCGTTGCTCAAGACCCAACCATCAACACTACGTGCACCGGACAGACCCCACAGAAACACGCCGCATACCGGGGATTCAGTCCTGCTTTAGCGGATTGCAGATACAGGGCACCGCTACCTCCCCACCTAGCATAGTCAAGGCTTAATTATATGTAAAAAAAACTGGCGGAGAGAGTGGGATTCGAACCCACGGTACTGCAAAACAGCACACATGATTTCCAGTCATGCCAGTTCAACCAACTCCTGCATCTCTCCGGATCAAGGTATAACAAACTGTCCTGCCATATTAACGGCACAGAAAGAATAGTATCGTTAGCAAAAAATTCCGGTCTAACTTTCGACGCAAATTGCATAATGGAGCAGACGGGATTTGAACCCGTGACCTCATCCGTGCGAGGGATGCACTCTCCCAACTGAGCTACTGCCCCGAAGGTTATATAGCGTCCAATTCAAAAATATCAAAAACGGAGAGAGTGGGATTCGAACCCACGGTGACTTGCGCCACAACAGTTTTCGAGACTGTCCAGTTCAACCACTCCTGCATCTCTCCATATTTAGCAGGGTTTGAAACCCCGCCTGAAAGGAGGCACGTAAGTCCTATAAAGTCTATAACGATGCGGTACGCGTTTAAGATTCACTTATCCGGTGGACGGCGGCGTTGCTGAAAGAAAGATTTCAGGAGTGCGCTGCTCTCGTCTGCGAACACACCACTGACAATCTCGACTCGATGATTCAACCGTTCATCTTGGAGGATATTGTAGAGTGTGCCAGCGGCACCGGCTTTCGGGTCGTTTGCTGCGTAAACAACTTTCGGAATACGCGCTAACACAATTGCCCCGGCGCACATGGCGCATGGTTCTAACGTTACATAAAGCGTTGTATCCGTGAATCGCCAGTTCCCGATTGTTTTGGATGCCTCTTGTATCGCGAGCATTTCTGCGTGAGCGATCGGACTGCGAGAGTGTTCGCGTAAATTATATGCCTCAGCAATACAGACATCTTCACGAACGATAACCGCGCCGACCGGTACCTCACCTTCATCGAACGCTCTCCGTGCTAACGCAAGTGCTTGTGCCATCCAGAAACGGTCTCGATCCACATTCTGTCCAGTCATTACATATTAAAAGCGCCTGAGAGGATTCGAACCCCTGGCCTTCTGATCCGTAGTCAGATGCTCTAATCCACTGAGCTACAGGCGCATATCTACGGTACGGTATTGAAGCACCCGATACGGGTTTCTTCCTACACGGGTCTATTCAGAGAAAAACGGAGAGGGTGGGATTCGAACCCACGATGGCTTTCGCCATAACTGCTTAGCAGGCAGTCCAGTTCAACCACTCCTGCACCTCTCCATAATGTGGCGGTGGGAGTAGGATTCGAACCCACGATGGCTTTCGCCATAACGGTTTTCAAGACCGCCGCTTTCGTCCACTCAGCCATCCCACCATGATGTGCGCTTTGCATCAATTGTCCATATATATTATACACTATCGAAAATGTCTTGTCAAGTTAATATTTCAATTTTCAAATACACTTGATCCCCGTTCCTAAAAACGGTAAAAACAACAGCTATCGTTCAGAAACGCGATTTTACACACAAGTTTTAGACACTTCAAACACGGCTTTAGTCCGTCCGTACATTGTGTTTAACGCCTGCCAACGCTCCATATCGCGGAAAATATTCTAATAGACAACCGATGGCATGTACGCTATAATAATACAGATTAATTCCCTAACAAGGCGGATTTAGGGGTTTCTTAGGCACGCAGCACCTTATTTGAAAATACCCACAATATGACAACACATTCGCACGCCATCATAAACATGGCGTTCCTCTCAAAACGGGACAAACCGTTCCTCAACACCTACGCCTTCATCGGCGCGGTGCTACCCGACTTACCGATATTCATCTTCTTCATCGTTGAGAGCATCATTCGCAAAACGCCAGGAAACGAACTCTGGGGTTCCTTATACTTTACAGAGTCGTGGCAGAATTTCTTTGACATCTTCAACGCCGTCCCACTCATCCTGATTCTGTTAGGGATTGGGTATTACCTCCTGAACTCAGAGCGGATAACCGTCTTCGCATGGAGTTTGCTCATCCACTGCGCTTTAGACTTCCTGACGCACCACGACGATGGGCACCATCATCTCTTCCCGCTCTCAGCTTACGTCTTTGAGAGTCCGATCTCTTATTGGGATCGCAATCACCATGCTGGCATCTTCGCCCCGATAGAGCGCGTCGTTTTTCTCATCGCCTCTATCTACCTCTACCGGAGACTGAAGACCCGACTCGCGCGGTGGTGTCTGATCATTGTGAACGTCCTGTTCGTTGTTTCCTATCTACTCTTTTTCGTTCTCCGTTAGCACTAATTTATAGTTGTCAGTACTCAGTACGGTTTCTACGAAAACCTTTCGGTTAATAGTTGTCAGTTATCGGGATTCAGTGCTCAGTTAAGAGGTATTTGATTCATCACATTCTGCTTCACGAAGAACTGCTAAGGGTGGAAGGATGTGGGTGTGAAATTTCACAGTTTTCACAGTAAATCAGGAGACTATGAATTTTGTGAAATGCTATGAATCCATGTTACAAGTAGGTTTTAACGGTTCTATCGAATGTTGCTATGGAAGTTGCTATGAAATTTTACGACGGAAACACTGACAGTTGGTAGCTGATGGATGACTGCTTATTCGTCTGAGATGTAGATGCCTGAATCGGACATCTCGCCAGGATTTACCAGTAGGCGCGGATAAACCGCGCCTATGGGTTCTCGAATTAGCGTTTGAGGTCTGCCCATTGGGTTGTGAGTTTACCTTTGGGTTCAACCGGCAGGAACACTTCAACGCCTTCCATGATTAGATTGATTTCGTCTTCGTCCAAAGCACGGGTGAAGACTGCGACATCGTCCATCAAACCGGCGAAAGTCTCTCCACCGGAACCACCAATGCGATAAGTGACGTTCGCCCCAGCGGTTTCTTGGAAATCGGTCTCGGCGACCATCTCACCGTCAGCATAGATTTTGAATTTATCACCATCGCCAGTAACGGCTACGTGCATCCATTTATCCGCTTCGACGATACCCGGATCGGTCTGACACAGGATTGTCCATCCACCGACGCGTCCGCGCCAAGAGATGAGTCCTTCGTCTTTGTTAATGAATAAGGTGTTGTGTCCAGAAGCCCCCGGTAGACTCCGCCAGATGTGTTCCCACGTGGTGCCGTCAAAGTTGGGGTTAATCCAAGCCGAAATTGTGAACGGATCTGATTTGAAAATGTCACCGTGTAGGGAGTCGGAGACTTGCATTTCGACATAGGCAGCCGGATCAAGTTCAATCGCGTCTCCAAATTTGCCAGCAACCCAATTGGATCCGCCTGTAATTTCGCCGTGGTTATCGTTTCCAGAGGCATCTTCGGGGTTACCCTCAAACGGGAAGTATGCCACCATATCTGGATCTTCACCGGTAATCCCTAAGGTGGCGGTCATAAGTAAAAAGGTGAATGACAAGATTAACGTAAGGGCTTTCATCGGAATAACTCCTTTTAAGCATTTTGTTGTACCATTTCTGAAATTATATCCAGCATAGGACTTACGCAAGTTGCTACGTATGACCTAGGTCAGACGGGGTTACAAAACCCGCCTGCAAGGGCTGTGCCGCAAGCCCTATAGTATTTACAACGTCTATCGAAGCGATAGAATATAGGAACTCAAACCAAACGTTAGAGGTTGAAAAGTTTTATCTACACCGAATCATATATTAGCACATCCGATAAAAAAAATCAATTTTTGGTGCGTTTATGTGCGTTTATGAAGCGCGCCTACCGATCTTAATATAAAGTTGATGGAGTTTCTCACCGATGCTTCGCCAGTCATAATCCTTTTCGACGCGGATGCGTCCGTTTTCGCCGATGCTGCGGCGGAGTGCTGGGTCTGTCAGCAGTCGTGTGACTGCTTCTGCAAAGGGTTTCGGTTCGTCGGCGATAAAAATTTCCTCACCGTCTTTGAGGTCTAATCCCTCTGCGCCGACTGAAGTAGAGACGATCGCCTTCCCCATCGCCAGGGCTTCAAGGATTTTCAGGCGGGTGCCGCTCCCGATACGTAACGGCACGATAAAGACCGTCGCCTCGGCGAAGTAGGGTTTGATCTCAGGTACACGTCCCGTGACAGCAACGCCATCCGTCTCTGCTAACTTTTGGACGCGTGCCGACGGATTCCCACCGACAATCGAGAATTGGACATCCGGCACCTCGCTTTGGATACCGGGTAAGATCTCATCAGCGAAGAAGGCGACTGCGTCTTCATTCGGATACCAGTCCATACTCCCGATATAGATGAGGTGTGCTGGCCTTTCGGTGGTAAAATCGGGTTGGAAATGCGTTACATCAACGCCGTTTGGGATTATGGTGATGGTGGCTGCTGCACAGTACCGTTGAAAGATGGCGGCATCGATATCGGACGTACAGGTGACGGCATCGAATTTCGGACTTAGCACCCGTTCATAACGTTGAAAAGTGAGTTGCTGTGTCCAATATACGAATTTATAGAACGGGTTAGCCGTTTCACGACAAAGCCGCCGCCAGATTTCGGAATCGACGTTCTGTTGTGAAAGCACACCGGGTAGGTTGGTCTCTGTGTGGAACTGTGCTGTGTGGAACATCTCGTAATGGACGAGATCGTAGTTCTCGGTCGCGAGCAATTCTTTGAATTTCTGACGATAGGCGGGTAGATCGTACCGAGCGACAGTAATAGGTTGTCCTTTGAAGAAAGCGTTGATAAGTGTCCAGAGCGATACGCGTGGGAGTGTGGGGGCATTCGGGACGAGGTGAACCTGAACGCCTAACTGCTGGAGTTCTGCGATCCCTTCTTTATCCGTGGGCTGCGTCTCAAGTGCAAGCAGCGATATATCGCTTTGCATTGCAATTTGTTTGAGAAGGTTAAAAACCCGAATGCGTCCGCCATCGGTGAGTGGAAACGGCACGGTGGGCGAAAGAAAAAGAATCTTCATATTTTTTAAATTAACACCAAGCGTGCAATCAGACGCCTCTGGCAAATACGTGTGTCATATCGTACCCGCACTGCGCCGTTGTGGCAGTGCTACGTGCTTTGGTTGATTCTTTGTGTTAGTCTTCAATAACCGCCGCCTCGTCAATGGCGATTTCCCGCTTGGTGGAATCAATACGAACCATCATCCCGATCGGAATGACGAAAATCGGATCGGTATGTCCGAAGTCCATATTGGTGACAATTGGCATGTCGTTTAGCGCATGCTCCTCACGGACGGCTTTACAGAGTGCCTCATCGTATTCGGTAAAGGTCTGCGGATCAACACCGCCGCCGGGTCGTCCGAGTAGGATACCGTTGAGTCCTTCAAGGATACCCATCGCTGCGATGCATCTCACAAATTCCGTTAGAAACGAAGGCGGTGGTGCGTCTTCGGAAGTCTCTAAGAAGAGAACGGCACCTTGAAGATCCGGAGCGGAGAAATAGTCTGTCCCGCGAAGCCAATCCAGCACTTCAAGGCAGCCCCCAAATAGTTGTCCTTCGGCAATGCCTGCGTCCTGATGAAATCTCCATCCGGTGCATGGGTTCAGTTTTCTATGGATGGATTGGTTTTCTGGGTTCTCCCACGGTAAATGTTCAACGGTCCATCCGGATTGATTCTGTGGAATAACACCGATGGGTTCGGCAGAAAAGAGTGTGCGTCGGACAGAATCCAGCATATAGGGAAACATTCCACCGTTTTCGGCGAATCCTGCCATAAACGAGGGTCCGTAGAAGGACCCAATACCGGCTTTGAAACAGGCGGCATGCGATATGGTTGTATCGGAATACCCCATAAAGACTTTCGGGTTCTTCCGGATCAGTTCCAAATCGAGATACTGTAGTGTGCGAATGGAATCTTCGCCGCCGATTGTAGAGATGATACCGTCGATTGTTTTATCGGCAAAAGCCGTCATCAAGTCATCGGCACGCGCTTCCGGGTTATTAGCGAGCCAATCCGCGTCGCGCAAAGCGTGTGTGGTTTCAACAACCGTTACACCGAATTCCTCTTCAAATTGCTGTTTACCAATTTCATAACGGTAAGGGAGGGTGCCGGGACCACCCCAAGAGAGCGAAATCGCTGCGATACGGCTACCGGGCTGCAGTATCTTGGGTCTGATTTTCATCACCGAATACCCCGATTTTTTCTTTTAGTGTATCAATAAGTCCGAGCAACCGTTCTTTCGCTCTCTGGCGTGAACTCGGTATCGGTGGTGGCGGTTCAAAGATCGTCCCGCGCTCCTTTTGCACCCAGCCTTTTATCGCGTCGCTTGCCTGAATACGAAGCCATGCACTGTCAAGGTCAAGGTAGACTTTCAACCGGTTGTCCTCGTTTCGGATGTTATATGCCATCGACACATCTTTTATGTGCCAACCGCCTCCGTCTTCTCGTGTTGATACTTTCGCTTTCCGTGATAGTGGTATCTTCAACACATCAAATTCTCGCCTGAGTTCCTGCGTCAACTTGCTTTCAGCGAGAGCGGTCTGCGATGCTAAATCGATTTGAAACAGAAACGTCAGAATTTCTGGTTTCGATAGTTGATAGACGTTGAGTTTTTCAGTGTCGCTCTCAATGCGATACGTCTGCTGTCCGCCTTTATCTGTGATGCGCCACTGTTTGTTTACCTGTATAGTGGAGATTTCTAAATCTTTGGAGAGCGGATGGTTGTTTTGGTCAAAAGCGTCCTTTAAGTCCGGCAGGTAGACATCAACCTGATGCCCCGTCTTGACGATGCTGTATCCAGCACCCGGTGCATTTTTGAGTACCCACTCCTCGCCACTTAACAATACTTCGAGGGTAGGTGTACTCGGGCCGAAGCGAATATCTTCTGTCATATTAGCGAACATCTTTTGCCAATTGATCTCTTTTTCCAATGCGTTATCAAGTTCTTTACCTTTGAGTTTTGCGCGATGTGTCAACGCTGCGCTAAATAGATGCTCACGTTCCAGTGTACTACTGTTTAGGTTGCTAATATATTTCCGATCAAGGTTGAAACGGTACACATCTTTGGTATAAGCGAGCGGTTTAGAATTGACTGTTGGTCTTCCGCGGACTGCTGTCCGAGTGTGAATTTTCAGTTTAGGGGCGTTCTTCTGCTCAATCGGTGGTGCCTGAAGGATATAGATTGCGCTGCCGAAACCGACTGCAAGAACGAAGATGATGCCGAATGTTAGGCTTTTCAAAAGGACTTTCATGTTTGCTCCTATTGCCACCGTGCGTCTTATTTTTTAAGGCTTACGCGAAATTCGGAGGCCAACCCATACACCATTGACGAAGTTTGGTGCCCCACCGATTCCGGTAAGCCCTATCGTTTATTCAATGCTTAATCCCTTAAAGCGAGCGGCTCTGCTTACCAAGTGCCTGAATTCATCGACTTGTTCATTGTGGATATGCGGTGCGATACCTCTAAGGCTTTGCGACACGGTTGCCAAATCTCCATCTTCTGCCCAAAAACTCTCGCGGAGAATTTCTGCGAATTCCGCTACAATCGCCGCGAGTTGAAATTCAGCGGATGCCGCTTGGAATGTCCTCTTCAACTGTGTTGTGAAAATTTCTTCGGTAATTTCGGACGGACGATGGGTATCTGGATCCTTGTAACGTATAGAGACAGTCGCCAAATGTCCTCTTGCCCCCTCAGCGAGTTTAATTTCATAAAGTGCTGTGACGCTGTGGCCTGCACCGATTTCTCCGCCATCTGCCCTGTCATCCCGAAATTCCTCATGGTCAAGCTGCCGGTTTTCATAGCCGAGCAGCCGAAAATGACTGACAACTTGCGGGTTAAAGTCAACTTGGACCTTTGCGTCTTTAGCGATAAGTTGTAGGGTCCCTGTTAAGTTTTCAACAAACACCCGCTTTGCTTCATCAAGGGTATCCACATAAGCGTAACTACCGTTGCCGTTATCAGCGAGTTGCTCCAGAAGGACATCGTTGAAATTCTCGATGCCGACCCCGATGGTTGTTAACGTGATCCCCTCTGCAACATGCCCGCGAACTTTTCTGAGTATGACATCAGGGTCCGTTGCGTCAACATTGGCAACACCGTCGGAACAGAGAATCACACGGTTGATGCCGCCAATCTTTGGATTGCGCAAGGCGAGGCTGTACCCAAGGCGGAGTCCTTCGTCAACATTGGTCGCCTGCTCCGGGACAAGCGAATGAATCGCCGCCAGGATCCCCTCACGTCCTTCAATACCGGTATGCGGAAGGACGACCCGCGCCTGGTTACTGTAAGCGACAATAGCCACCTTATCCGTCGGACGGAGCTCTTCAACCAAAAGCGTGAGGGCACCTTTGACCAATTCCAACCGGTTTTCGATAGCCATTGAACCGGAAACATCAATGACGAAAGTCAACATCGCGTCCTTTCGGTTTTCGTCGGAAACCACGCGACCTTGTATACCGATTCGGAGCAACTGGAGTTGGTCGTCACCTTGAGCAAACCGGCGTCGTTTGCCATCTCGCTGCTCTCGGAGTCGTTCGCCCCCACCAAATCGCGATGGTGCACCCTCAATGTGCACAGCAAATGCTTCACCCCATGGCGGCGGGTAATTGTAATCAAAAGCATTAACAAATTCCTCTACTCGAACGGCTTCCGGGGGCGGAAGGTATCCATCCCGCAGATAGTTTCGCGTGATGGAATAGGAGGCGGTATCAACATCCATACCAAATGTCGAAAGGTGATCATCTCTTGTATTAATAAATTGATTCGTGCCGTAATCCTTAAAGACGGCACCGTCATAGGCGACACCACTTGAAGGCGGCAATCCAAAAGATGTGCCTCCCTGCGTAGCGTCCTCCTCTGTATATATATACCCGGTTTCGTCAGCATCATCAGAACCGCCGCAGCCCGTGTAGATAAAAAGCATCAGCCCGCACATCGCAAGCACAACGCTTAACCGGTATACTGTTTTAAATTCAGTTTTCATCAGAAATAACCTCTTTTGATTTCCGCTGCTGAACCCGTCTAAACGATACTCGCGC
>JAJEET010000072.1 GCA_022820835.1 Candidatus Poribacteria bacterium | reverse complement strand
CGATGCGAAACACGGCACTCTCTGTTTTGCGATTCACTGGACATACAAAAATCACGGACGCACTCCAATATTTCGCAGCGAAACCTAAACTCGCAGTTAACATCATAAAATGAGAAACCCTACAATTGAATGACCCTGGATAACCCCGGGTTTGATGTTGACAGGATCCCCATCGTGTGTGAGCGGTGCGGTGACGGCGTATAAACCGAGTGGCGCGTCTCGGAGTTTCGCTTCGTTTTCACGGAGATAGTTGAGCAGCTGCGCGCGGAAATCGTCAAGCGTGAATTGGTTGAGATTCAATTGCTCCTCGATGTCCTCAAAATCGAGAATATCGGTTTGCATGCGGCGGAGTTGCTCGTCGCGGTGCGTCCAGACCTGTTCCATACTCGCTTTTTCGGTCAATGAAAGTAGGTCATCATCACCCGTAGCAGTGAGATTGACGAGTGCCATCCGTGCTTCAACACGAGGTTTGAGCTTGATGTATGCGTCAAGTTCAGGCGTGGGCCAGAAGTTGACGAGGTGGATTTTCTTGTTCTTGCTGCCGATGCGGTCAATCCGTCCGAAACGTTGGATAATCCGGACGGGATTCCAGTGGATGTCGTAATTGATGAGGTAGTCGCAGTCCTGTAGGTTTTGTCCTTCGGAAATACAATCGGTAGCGATAAGTAGATCAATTTCTGGGAGTTCATCATCTGCTTCGGTTTCACCGTCGTCTCTCTCTTTGGATATCGGTGAGAAATTGGTAAGGATTTCGTCAAAGTCATTTCGGACGAGTTCGCTTCTGCTTGCACCACCGGTAACGACAGCGGATTCAATATTAAGCGTCTCCTTTGCCCAGTCGTATAGATTATCGTAGAGATAGTTGGCAGTATCGGCGAAAGCAGTAAAAACGAGGACTTTGCGGTTCTCTTTTCCGTCTCGATTTTTTCTGGGATTCTGCACCTTGGCAGCGATCAGCTGCTTGAGTTGTTCCAATTTTGCATCCCGATCGGACGTAATATTTTGTGCGATTTTGTAAATTTTATCCAATTGCGTTCTATCGTCGCGAAGGTCTTCAAGCCAAGTGTCAAGGTCAATATGTTTATAGAGATAGGTCTGATTTTTTCCTGCTTGTACACCAGCTTGTAGTTCGGCATCCTCTCCGTATTCTTCTGTTGTTTCTGCAAAGGGATCGAACCCGCTTTCGTTTACAGCACTTGGAGTTGCCCTCAGAAAATCCTGAATTTCAGATTCACGTTCTTTGATGTTTTCAATGGTGCGTTCAAGGGTTGATGCGAAGGAGTGGACGCTGCTCTCAAGTCGTTTGAGGAAGTTCACCTTCATCATACCGATAAGGTTGAATTCACGTTGTTGGAGAAGTCTCTCGCCGTAATGGTGACGGCATTCCTGACGGATGTATTTTGACGGATTGAAGATTGCGAGTCGATACCCATCAATTTGGTTGCTAATGGTTTGGTAGGTCGGGAATTTGCCTTGCAGATCAATCTCAGGAAAGATAGACTGCGGCGGTTTGCGATCTGGGAATTGACCGACCTCTTCAATTGCGTTGTCGTAGAAGTTTATGACATGGGTCCGAGAACGGGCGATCGTGAGTCGATCCAACAGTGCAAAAAAGTCGGCATTCAGTCTTTCCGCAAGGCTTTCCTGTTTTTCAGATTTTTCGGACAGCTGCTCGCTTTCTGCTGTCCACGTATCGAAACGAGTTTGTGCAGCGTTCAGCGTCCCTCTAATGCTTGGAATACCGGTCTCTCTAAAAGCGTCGTCCCTATCCTCAGTGATTAAACATATCTGATTCGCAAGGTCGGTAAGTCGATTGTTGACTGGTGTGGCAGAGAGCATTAAAACTTGGGTTTTGCCGCCACTCTGGATGACATCTTCCATCAATTTTTCGTAACGTGTGCCGCGATTTCGGAAGTTGTGGGATTCGTCAATGACAATAAGATCATATCCATCCCATTCGTGTTGTGCAAGGTCAATACCGTTGGATTCTCCAGAGTCTCGGCTCAGGTCCGTGTGTGCCAGAACGTTATAGCGAAACCGATCGGTTTTCAGTGGATTACGTCTTCTGCGAAAGTGTATCGGATAAAGCGTCCAGTTCTTTTCTAATTTTTTCGGACACAGCACCAAGACATTCGCGTTTCGCAACTCGAAATATTTAATAATCGCGAGTGCTTCATAAGTTTTGCCCAATCCGACGCTATCAGCGATGATACAGCCGTTGTGTGCCTTGAGCTTCTGGAGGCATGCCTGAACACCGTGTTTTTGGAAAGCGTAGAGTTTCTGCCAGATTTCTGTCTGCAGGAATGAAGGATTCGCTTCGGCGAACTGGGTGTCGCTTGCATCTGCCAATATGTTTTCAAAGAGGTGGTAAAGTGTTTTGTAATAGATGAATTCGGGGTCTTTGTCCTGATAGGCATTCTTGAGGGTTTGCAGCACTTGTGCTTTTACATCTTCTACCTGCTCCGATTCCCAGAGGTTATCAAACCACGTTTTCAGGTCAGTGCAATCGCTTTTACTGTCAACTTCGAGGTTGAGTTCGATGTTGCTTGCGGTTTCGCTGAGTCCTAAGCCGCGCACGGTAAAGTTGGAGCTCCCGATAATTGCATCTTCGCTATTACCGTTTTCAATGTAATACATTTTGCCGTGCAGGAAGTTTGATTTACGAACGGATCGGATCTCGACCTTTTCTTCAATCCAGTCGGCGCAAGCTTTGGCGACCTCTTTTTGGGGTAGGTAGTTTTGGAGTTTTAGCCCTGATTCGGTGAGTTGGAACGCCTTGCTTTCGGTTTTGTCGGGATCAATGTGGATAAAACTGGGTTCACCGAACAGGAAACGGAGCCCCTTGATACCCGTTAATTCGTCTCTGAGTTTGTCAAAGGCGTAAATGGTGAAATAGGCGGAGACGATGGAGAGATCAGAACCGTCTTGGATTTTATCTCGCAGAAAGTCGGCGATGGTGCCGTACATACTGTTGTCTCGGATACGGGAGGTTTTTGACATTGCGTTATCTTTCTGGAAACCGTTAGAGATGTGTTGCTATTTGATGAATCTCGACTGGGAGGCCGTTTCTACAAGGATTGACCTTTATGATAACAAATCCGTTCAAAATAAGCAAGCATAAAAAATCAAAATATGCTATACTATGACCAAGATCATTCAGTATTTAGATTTTTCGTTTGACAGTTATTTATTTTAAAATATGTAGATGATGCGTTGGGTTTCGCTAATTTTTCGGTGTGTTCTGGTGTCTTGAAAGAATGGAATCTCTTATGTTGTAAACACTGAATTTGTTTCTATCGCTCAACCCAACCTACGGACTAATAGAGGCAAAAGATGACAAAATGGATAATATGCTTAACGATAGTACTCTGTTTTGGGGTTGCTGCTCACAGCAGTGCAAAAGAACTCACATTAGACGATATATTCCCAACGGATCGGGTGATAGATGTGCAGATTACTGTTTCGGAGAAGGATTGGAATACGATTCGGTTTCAGTCCCGCAATTTTATGGATGCGCTGAATGAAAAGCGGCAGTTTGCGCCGATCGAGCATCCGTATACTTATGTTGAAGCAAGCGTGAGTATTGACGGGGTGGTGTTTCCGAAAGTCGGGATCCGAAAAAAAGGGTTCATCGGTTCGCAGAGCCATACACGGCCTTCTCTCAAGATCAAATTAAATCACGTTGACCAAGATGCTGAAATCGAAGGATTGACGAACCTAACGCTTAATAATAATAAACAGGACGTGAGCCAGGTGAGTCAGTTTATGGGATACGCGCTGTTCAATGTGATCGGAACGCCTGCACCGCGGTGCGCCTATGCGAAGGTAACCGTTAACGGCAAAAGTCTCGGTATCTACTCGCATGTGGAAAGTATGCGTAAACCGTTGTTGAGACGCGCTTTCGGAGATGATGAAGGCACGTTTTACGAAGGGACTGTCGTCGATTTTAACAAGGCGTGGGAGAACAGTTTTGAACACAAACGCGGCGACGATACGCTCGGTAGGGAAAAAATTATCGCGCTCATTGATGTGCTTGCAGATAACAAGGTGACGGAAGAAGCCATCGGCGAACTCGTCGATTTGGATAGTTTTTACCGGTTTTGGGCAGTGGAGGGGTTACTCGGTTTCTGGGATGGTTACTCTGGGAATACTAACAACTTCTTTATTTACCTGAACCCCGAGACGGACAAGTTTCATTTCCTGCCGTGGGGTGCGGATTCGCTGTTTATGAAGTTTGGCATGCTTGACTTCAATCGGAATTCGAGGGCACCGATCTCGGTCAAGACACAAGGGTTGGTTGCGTACAGGCTCTATCAACTTGAGGTGGGACGGCAACGGTATGCGGAAACGATGATGGAACTGCTTAAGAATCATTGGAATGAGGTGGAATTGTTAGCAGAATTGGATAGGATATCTGAAATGATTGCGCCGCATCTCTTACCAGAGCAACGCGTTATGCAGGAAGAGAGATGGGGCGGTGGGGGTGAAAAACGGACTTTTGAGGACGAAATTGCTAAAGTTCGCGATTTCATCAGGACCCGTAAAGGCGATCTATTGGATGAGATTGCCCATGGAATGCCTATCTGGCGTAGGAGACCGCGTCCGCCATTCGTTTTCGAGACGGGTGAATTTGGCAGAGAAGCGATGCAGCGGTTTGTCCAATTGCCCGAAGAGGGTTTATGGCACGCCGCACGCACCGGCGATCTTCCGGCGATGAAACGTTATATCGCCGAAGGTGAAGATGTGAACGCACCGGACGACTATCTAAACATAGTTCCTTTGGCATGGAGTGCGTCTTACGGGCAAACTGAAGCGGCTCGCCTCCTTATCGAAAACGGTGCTGATGTTAATATAGAAGACGATAATGGCAGTACACCCTTACACGGTGCCGTAGTTTTCGGTAGAGCGGATGTCGCGAAACTTCTTGTTGAGAACGGCGCGAACCTGCATGCACGCAATAACGATGGCGGGACACCTGTGGATGCCCTGCGTCTTGATTGGCGAATGACTGCCTTCATCGGCGGTATGATAGGTGTAGCGGTTGAGAAAGAAGATATTGCAGCCATGAAAATGGGTAGGGAAGAGATTACTAAACTCTTTGATACCGAAGGGACGTTCAACGGAGCTGCCACATTCCAAGCACAGGCGTTATCAGGCGCGGCGTTCACCGGCGATCTGGCAACGATGAAACAGGCGTTAGCAGGGGGTGCGGATCCGAATACGATGGACCCTCAATCTGGTAGCACGTTGTTGGCGACTGCTGCACTGATGGGGCATACAGAAGTTGTGGCACTGCTTCTTGAACACGGTGCCGATGTGAATGTGAGAAGTCGGGACGGGGCAACGGCACTGCATACAGCGGCGTTCCTTGGACGCGTTGAAACAGTGAAACTTCTTCTTAAGAAAGGCGCGGACATCTCACTGCGAAATAATGTGGGTAGCACAGCGATAGATGGTGCAAAGTTGGACTGGACGTTTACTAAAGGCATAATTGGTATGCTACAAATTGAGGTGGATGAGGCGGAGGTAAAAGCAGGGAGAGTCGAGGTTGTGAAACTTATTACGCAACAGAATAAGAAATAGACACGACACACGGAGGTGGAAACCGATGCTTAATGCGCAAACGAAGCCTGAATCTATTCAAGAACTACCCTCCCCTACGACGATGACGATGGAAGAGTTTCTTGAAAACGATTTAGAGGGGTATGAATATGTAAAAGGAGAATTAGTACCGATGGCAGCTGCGGCAATTGTCCATGGTGAAATAGGTGTTAACATTATAATACCTTTAGGTTCATACGTTCGAGAAAATAAGTTAGGTCGTTTGTATACAATTGAGACGACGTTTCAATTGAATGACAGGGTTGTGAAGCCAGACATTGCGTTTGTCTCGACAGAACGGTTGTCGGAAGATAAATTAAAAGGATTCCCCGTGGCTCCTGATCTCGCTATTGAAATAGTCTCACCGACAGACAAACAGTATGATGTCACGGAAAAGGCGTTTGCCTACTTGAAATCGGGAACACGACTCGTCTGGGTTATTGAGCCGGTTGCGAAGACGGTAATGGTCTATCGTTCTGAAACAGATTTTACGCTGCTGAGTTGTGAAGACACACTGACGGGTGAGGATGTCGTTGAAGGATTTGCGTGTCCGGTCGCGCAATTGTTTGAATAGAAAGTTTTTTAACTATTAAGTTTTTGTGCATCGCTCCACTACGTTCCGCGATGATTTCTAATTGGCGATAGCGAGTAGTCGAAACGAAGTGGAGACGGACAATAGAGAACGACATCCTGACCGCGATAATCCTGATTAAACCGCAAGGAAAATTAAAAAATGGCAAAACCGATTAATTACAGTGACATTTTAGAAACCGGCGATGATGGTATCTATGATATAGAGACGCATGCCGCCGGTCCAGAAGGTAGCCTGCCGCTCACGGCGGAGATGCTCCTCAATCGACCGAGTGGGGACATATTCGGCTTGACGCACAACGCTGCTATGGGGTGGGCACCGACGGAACTCCGACGCGAAGAATTCCTGATTCTCAGCACACAGGGCGGTATCCGTGCCCCTGACGGCACGCCTATTGCACTCGGATACCATACCGGACATTGGGAGGTCGGACTTCTGATGCAGGCGGTTGCTTATGAACTGAAAGAACTCGCGGCGATTCCGTTTGCTGGTTATTGTTCGGATCCGTGTGACGGACGCACGCAAGGCACCGTCGGCATGATGGACAGTCTCGCCTATCGCAACGACGCAGCACAGGTTTTACGTCGACTCATCCGTTCCTTGCCGACGCGGAAAGGCGTTGTCGGTGTTGCGACCTGTGATAAAGGTTTGCCTGCGATGATGATGGCACTCGCTTCAATGCGGGATTTACCGGCTGTTCTCGTTCCGGGTGGTGTAACACTGCCGCCAACGACGGGTGAAGATGCTGGAAAAATCCAGACGATCGGTGCGCGTTTCGCACATGGCGAGATTAGCCTGCAAGATGCCGCGGATATGGGATGCCGCGCTTGTGCGACACCCGGTGGCGGTTGTCAATTCCTCGGAACTGCAGCGACATCACAGGTCGTTGGTGAAGCGTTGGGACTGAGTTTAACGCATACGGCGTTAGCACCGTCGGGTCAGAATATCTGGTCGGATATGGGACTCCGTTCCGCACGTGCTGTCGTGAATTTAGCCGCGAAAGGATTGACGATGAAAGACATCGTTACACCGGAGGCGATTCGGAACGCTATGGTTGTACACGCAGCGTTCGGCGGTTCGACGAACCTGCTGCTGCATATTCCGGCGATTGCGCACGCTGCTGGACTCCAACGTCCGACAATAGACGGTTGGACAGAAGTGAACCAAAATGTCCCGCGTCTTGTTGATGCTCTACCGAACGGTCCCGTTGGACACCCTACAGTTCAGGTTTTCCTTGCAGGGGGGGTGCCGGAGGTGATGCTCCATCTGCGAGAATTGGGGCACCTCAACGAAGATGTGCTAACGGCAACAGGTGAGACGCTGGGTCGTAACCTTGATTGGTGGGCGACTTCTGAGCGACGCGGGCGCGTCCGTCAAATATTGGAGGACGAAGATAATATTGACCCCGACAAGGTCATTCTAAATCCAGATGCCGCGAAAGCAGCGGGATTGACAAGCACTGTCACATTTCCGCGCGGGAACCTCGCACCAGAGGGATCTGTTATCAAAAGCACCGCCATTGATCCGAGCGTTGTTGATGCTGATGGCGTGTATCGGATGACGGGACCGGCACGTGTTTTTGTCCGAGAATCCGATGCAATACAATCTCTTAAAGGGCAAGGTGAAAATAACGTTCAACCAGGTGACATCATGGTGCTGTGTTGTCGCGGTCCACAAGGCACAGGCATGGAAGAAGTATATCAAGTTACATCAGCATTGAAACACCTTTCATTCGGTAAAAACATCGCTTTGATTACAGATGCGCGATTCTCTGGCGTTTCAACGGGCGCATGTATCGGACACGTCGGACCGGAGGCACTCGCTGGTGGTCCTATCGGTAAGGTGCTTGACGGGGACATCATCCAGATTGAGATTGATACGCGACAACTCATAGGGAGTATTAATTTGGTTGGACACGGTAGTGAGGCGTTCGGCGCGGCAGCCGGTGAACGTGTGTTGGCGGAACGACAGCCGAGGGCAGACCTATCACCAGATGAAGCCTTGCCGGATGATACACGTCTCTGGGCGGCGTTGCAATCCGTCGGTGGTGGCACGTGGGGCGGCTGCGTCTACGATGTAGATGCAATCCTTGATGCTATAAGTTAACAGTTATCAGTACGGTTTTCTACGAAAACCTTTCAGTTAATAGTTTTCAGTTTTTAGTACGATTTTTCTGCGAGAAATCTTTCAGTTGTCGGAAAGAGGCTTGTGGAACTATCACAACCCTCTTTTAACTGATAACCATTCCCTCTGATAACTGAAAGCGTAGCGTACTGAGTACTGATAACTAATTCCCTGAAAGTGCAGCGTACTGACAACTATTAAAACTATGAAATACTGGGTACCGTCATTCTTGTATATGGCACTCATTTTTGCGATCTCGTCTATGAATCAACCGCCGCTTCCAGTGCCGAAATTTGAGTGGCTAACGATTGATAAGCTTTACCACTTTATTGAATACGCGATACTCGGTGGGTTGCTGGCGTGGGCATTTGTGAAAGCGAAACCGCCGGTGGTACCGGCACAAACGATATGGGTTTTGGCAGCTGTAATTTCTATTCTCTACGGTGCGAGTGATGAGTGGCATCAGACATTCGTTCCCGGTAGGTTCGCTACGCTCGCGGATTGGGTGGCAGATATGCTGGGATCCGTTGCCGGTGTTCTTGGAGTCTATCTCTATTATAGGAAAAAGGAAAGTTAAAAAATATGCATCCACTTGTTAATTTAGAGGTACCAGAAGGTGCTGTTGCTGTTCACTGGTTTGAACAGAGCAGTTTCGCCTTGAAAGATTCTGCTGGTACGATTGTCCAAATTGATCCGTATTTTCCGCGGGAACGTCCCGCGGAGCGTTTTATTCATACGCAACCACCACTTGATGAATCGGCACTTCCGACCGATTTTGTTCTCCTAACGCATGCCCATGGGGATCATACCTGCCCGGAATCTATACGTCGGATTTGGGATACCTCCAATGCAACACGCTTTGTTGGTCCCGAAGAGAGTGTGCGTCAAATTTCGGGAGAAACAGATGTCGCGTCAGCGAACCTCTCAGAAATTCGCGCTGGTGAATCGGCGACGCTCAACGGTCTTGAGGTGCACGCTGTCTATGCGAAACCGCCTGACGGCGATGCTTCTGCCGGTATAGCCCCCCCGGATGTTACGCACTTGGGGTATGTGATTGTCGGTAATGGTGTGGTGCTTTACTTTAGCGGCGATCCGATCAATAATTTCGCCGAACACGACGTTTTGGTTTCAGCGGTCGCTGCGCATAATCCGGACATCGGTTTCTTGACGAACCATCCGACGGAGGGTGAATTCCCGTTCTACGATGGGTGCGTCAAAATGGCGACGCGGATCGGACTCAAGCATGCGGTTCCGGTGCATCGCGCCTGTTTTGTTACGCGTGATTACGATCCGAACGAGTGGGCATCCAACTTTCCGTCTGGGGCCCCCAAACCGCTGATTATTGAGAGAAATTCACATATTATTTATCAATAGTTATCAGTCGTCAGTACGATTTTTTTCCAAAAAAATCTTTCAGTTTTCAGAAAGAGACTTTGGTAATACCCAAAACCTCTTGTAACTGATAACTGTTAACTGGAAACTGGTAACTTCAAAACGAGGTAGAAATATAGATATGTCGCTACAAGAACAGAAAACCGCGCTTGTTGGTATTGTCATGGGAAGTGATTCCGATTTAGAGAAGATGGCAGAAGCCGCAAAGGTTTTAGAAGAGTTTGAGGTGCCATTCGAGATAACGATCTCATCTGCACATCGTTCGCCGGAACGGACAATGGTGTGGACAGAAAGAATTAAGGCGGAAGGCGGAAAAGTTATCATTGCTGGTGCGGGACGTGCAGCGCACCTTGCGGGTGTTATCGCGGCACACACGACGCTACCGGTTATCGGTGTTCCGATTGATGGCGGACCGCTTAACGGTGTTGACGCACTTTACGCGACAGTCCAGATGCCTCCGGGGATTCCTGTCGGGACGATGGCAATCGGTTCCGGTGGTGCTCGGAATGCTGGACTATATGCTGTGCAAATTTTGGCTCTCCAATTTCCTGAATTGGAAGAGAAATTGTTGGCATATAAAGCGAAGTTGAGTGACGGTGTTGCGGAGAAAGCAGCGCGTCTCCAAGAAGTCGGCTACGAGAATTATTAAATAAGTACTCAGTTGTCAGTACGCTGCGCTTTCAGTTTTCAGTTAATATATTGTGTCGGGAGTATTTTGAGGCTGCCACTATATACCTCTTTAGCTGTAGGGGCTGGACTGTGGGGCTGAGTTACCCAGTCCCTACTGAAAGGCAACGTAGTTGCCGTACTATTGAATGTAAATGAGAGGAGGCTTCTACATGTCCAACGGACGGAATCAGTGGAACGATGACACAGAACTGTTTGATCTGATGGAAGAACGGTTATACGCTGCTGTGATTTCAGATGCCTTGGATGCGGCTGGTTACCGCGGACAGGTGCTGCGACATACCATTCGTCCTCTTCATCCGCAGACGGTTGTAGTGGGGCGTGCGATGCCTGTATTGTGTGTGGATGTCTATGAGATTCCAGAGGAACCGTATCAGCGGGAAATTGCGGCGGTGGATAGCCTCAAACAGAACGATGCTCTTGTCTGTTCGACCAACGGGAGTACGCGTATCTGTTTCTGGGGTGAACTCCTGTCAACGGCGGCACGTGCGCGAGGCGCGCGCGGTGCTGTTATCGATGGGTTTATCCGGGATGCTAAGCAGATTTTGGCAATGGGGTTCCCTGTGTTTACAACGGGTTTGTCACCTGTCGATTCTAACGGGCGCGGCGATGTCGTTGACTATAACGTTCCGATTGAATGCGGTGGTGTTACGGTTAATCCGGGTGACATTGTGTTCGGTGATGCCGATGGCGTTGTTGTTGTCCCTCAGGCGGTGGAAACAACTGTAATAGAAGCCGCATTGGAAAAGGTAAGCGGCGAGAATCGTACCCGCGACGAACTCCTTGCTGGTGCGACGCTGCGCGAAGTTTATGATAAATACGGGATCCTGTAACGGTTATCGGAGATTACTGAATGTTGGTGGCTGAGCTGCCTGACCGAACCGCGAGGGAATTAAAAAAATGATTTATGAATTGCGAACGTATCAAGTTGTGCCGGGAAAGATGCAAAACCTGAATGATCGGTTTGCGAATATCACGCTTCCACTGTTTGAGAAGCATAACATGAAGGTTATTGGGTTTTGGGAGACTGCCATTGGTGAGGCAACGACGACGGAACTTGTCTATCTGCTCGCCTTTAAGGATTTGGGACATTATCAGCGTGCGTGGGACGCGTTTATTGCCGATCCAGAGTGGCAAGCGGCGAAACGGTTGACCGAGGTTGGTGGTCCGCTGGTCAACGTGGCGAGTTCTAAGATTCTTGAACCGACAGATTATTCGCCATTGCAATAAAGGGTGTAGGTCGCGAGTGCAGTGAAGTTCAGAAATCGCGAGCGGAGTTTGTTCCTACCGTAGAATGGCAAGTTTACCTACTTGTTCTATCTTCTCATCATCGGTATGAGCGATGACGCGGTAGAAATACACGCCGTTGGCACACCGTATTCCTGTTTCATCTCTACCATCCCAACCGGTTTCGTTCGTGCCACGATTCGCACTGGCATCGACAAGTGTTCGGAGCAGTCTACCATTAACGCTGTAAATTTTGATGGTAACGCTGTCCGGTGCCTGTGCGAGATGGTAGGTGAAAAATGTCTTTGTATCAACCATGGGGTTCGGGACATTGAAAACTTCGCTGAGCATGACCTTTTCATTTAGTGTGAAGGACACATTGAGTTCTGCTATGTTTTCACTGGTGTCTGCAGCGGTAATGTGGAGTTGATATTCACCGTTAGCAAGGTCAGGAGCATAGGTGATGGCGGCGTTCTTGGGGGCTGCAGGATCGAAAGTTTCGGTGTAGCGACTCGTGTCTAACAGTGTAGGTGTTTCATATAGGCTTCCGAAATTGAATTGAAAGCTGGTTTCGTCAAGTGCGCTATCGTCGGTGAGGTTAATAGTGAAGTGCGGTTGCTCCGTGAGGACGACTCCGTCTGTTAGGGGTTCGTCAAATGTTCCGTTTGTTGCGCTTGTGCTGGGCGTGGTAACTTGGATGTCAATGGTAGGCGGTGTGATATCCGGTGCTTCAACGACAAAGAATCTATAACTAATAACACCGTCATCGCCGCCGATGGCGTTTCCGTTGAAATCTTGTGCTTTGATATTGAAGGTATATTCACCTGGGAAGAGGATTGGTCGGTAATCGATAGGTACTATCTCGATTCCGCCTCGCGTGCGGAGTTCGTAGTCGGTGACAGTTTCAAAGGGTCCATTGTCCTTCTGTTGTTCAAAGGTAAAGAACTCCGTATCAATCCCGTTTGTATCCTGTAGAACGATAGATATCTCAGGTCTGGGTGGAATAACGCTCCCTGTTTGCGATTGAAGTCCATCTACCCAAAGATTAAAGGTAGGTGGTTCAGTGTCGGTGCTACGCATGAGCGCGAACTGCGTAAGTTCAGTGACTTCGGCTGTAATTGTTGCGACGCGTGCGGTACTGAATTTAATCTTATCACCGAATTGAAAGGCTTCGGAACTGGCGGTGACTAGGACTTCAAATCCGAGGTGTGTAAGAAAAAAGGGTTTGTTTACACTTCCGCGGACTTTGATCCCGTTCGGAAAATATGAGGGTTCGTTAGATGTGTCCCGAAGTTCATAGTGGAAGGCATCGGTGAAAAAGAGGTACCAGTCGCCTATTTCGAATTCCCCTTTGGCTCCGAGTCTGTTGCTAACGGTTGCTTTTCCGTTCCCGCGATTGGTGTTCCGTATCCCTTTCAGAACCATATTGCCCTCGCTATTATAGTCGGTTTCAAAAGCGAAAACATCGCCAAATTCGAAGGTGTAGTTAACATCAGGAGGCGGATTTTCTTGCCGTGGAATCCGTATTTCTAAACCGAACACATCCTCCCTGAACGGATTATTGAGCTGCCCAATCCGATCAATCTTTTGCGTTGTTGTTCCACCCTTCCGTTTGAAAAACACCTCGTATTCATCGTCATTAAGGAAAGTGATAACCCAAGTTGCCGCGGGTGTAAGATTCGGATTGATACTGATTGCGTCGATTTCTAATTTCTGTTGGCTTCCGTTTTCTAGCTGTGTCGGAGTGACGTAATTTTCTAAGTGGAATTCGCCTTCCGGAGTATAGTTAATTTGCGATGGCAGACGTCTCCATGCCGACAGTTTAACATCTATCTCTTCGTCAGTGGCTGTTGATGCATGCGATAGGTTTGGGTTTACGTCTGATTGCCATGCATAAATCGCTAATTGATTTGTGAGTTGTGTAAGTTCATATTCAAATACCGGATTGTCCCGTGGAATTTCGGTTTCTTTCTGTACAATATCTTCCAAAGCACTGACATCGAATCGGAATTTAAGTGTTGCGGGTTTCGCGAGTGTTGTGGTGCCAGTCCGAAATGCGGGTTCGTAGTATTGGGCAACCGCTTCTCCTTGTCGTGTGAGTCCGCGTCGGAGTGCGGCGACACGTGGAATCGGTGCGAATTGGAGATCAGGTTGGGTCGGCTCTGCGGGCAGTTGTGAAGTAACAGCGAGCGGTATGCCCGCTGCATTTTGTGTTTTGGTTTCAAGTACGTCTGCTGGGAAATGGATGTCGAAGACTCTGTCTAAACTAAAAGCCAGTAATTCTTCTTGTGAGCTATAGTTAAAATCGTTGACGACCAAAGAGGTGTGGTGTTTGTTATCGAAGTGGTGCGCTTCTTCAACATTGCCGTCGATTTTGTCATCAATACTGGGTTCCTCTGGGTCGGCGAGGACATAAATTCTGTGGATGCCTGTCTCAAGTGGCGCGTTCAGGTTGAGGGTGGCTGTTGCGCGTTGCCGCACATAAGTTCCTTCCACCCAATCTGTGGCTTTAACGGTTACAATCCCGATAATATCGGCATCTTCGTCAATGATGAGATCGCCATCAGGATCAGGGTCTCCTTTGGCAAATACGATTTCGATATCAGCCAAGATAGGACGGTCCCCGTTGTTGATTAATTCTGTTACGAGTTGGTAGCTGTTTTGATCTGCATCAAAGATATACCGAATAGGAGCCTTGTCTGTTTTGTCTGTGCCGATGGCGACATTCGGTCCGTCAGGAACCCTAACGACGTAGCGTTCGAGTTGCGATGGCATGGCGACCTCGTGTCCGTTGCTGTCGGTGATGAGAATCCTGTAGCGTATCTGCCGTCCAATAGTCGGCAACCTGATAGGCGTTTCAAGTTCATACCACTGTCCTCCGAGGGGGACATCACCGAGTGGTGTGCGTGTAGGGATCAATGGAGTTGTCGTATCTTCAAAGTTAGCTGTATTATCCCATAGAACGCTGATATCTCGTATGCCGTCGGGTCCTTTGTCGTCAACGACGAGTACACTAATATTAAGGGTGTCCGTGACTTTGATATCAAGAGTTTCGCGAATGTCTTGTACGACGGGTGTGTCGATTGAGAATCGGGTACCGCCGACGGCAGCGCGCGTATCGTCGTGGGCGAAGACGCGCGCAAAGCCGCCGCCGGGTGTGGCGTTATTAGGAATATCAATCCGGATTGTGCCGTATTCTCCTTGCCAGGCCCTGCCGCCTGCTTGTCGCGTGAGGTCGTTGCGAAGGTTATCGTCAAAATTATTTGCGAAGGCTGCGTAAGCCTTTAGGTTTTCGGTGCTGAAATCGGAGGCGCGTGTGAAAGTCACATTTTCCGCGCCTCCGATACCAGAATTTCGGAGTACTCCGACTTCATTTGCCTTGATAACAATCTTGTGTGTGTTGTTGAGGGCGATGCGTTCTAGTTCGACCTTTACATCAAGTTGCGGGCGCGCAAAACGAGAAGCCGGATCACCGAAAAGTGTGTATTGCTCGGTCCCGGGGATCCAACTTATGTTCTGTATCCGCGTGATAAAGTTGATTTTGGCATCGGCAATGATGTGTCCTATCGTTGGTTGAGAGAGAGCACCGTTTGTTGCTAATTCTGGCGATGCTGGCGTAACCCGAAAAAGTGCTTCAAAGAGGTCAATATCAAACGCTGCATTTGCTGAGCCGTAGGTTAATCGTGTCGCTGAAAGCGTTGCAATCGCGCCGTATCTCCCGAGTAGGAATTGTTCACTGAGGCAGAAATCTCCGAATTGTTGTGGTTTATCAAATTGTCCGTTGAGGCAGGTTGTTGTAATGACAAAAGGGAGGTATTGGTTCCGTAAATCGACGACATCCTCGATTCGGAAGATTGATTCATCAGCCCATGTTTGACTTCCACCGTGTCCGGCGTATTCGAGGACGAGTGCGCCTCTCTTGATTTCAGAAAGGATTTTTTTCCGCGTAGCATCAGGATCTCTAATCTTTCGGAGATAAATTTGGCGGGTGTCATATCCGATGGGTATTACCTCTTGTATCAATTGATTACGGGAGTTCTCAAAAACTATATCGGATGTGTTGTCAATCTCGTTATCAGCGACCTGAATTAGCGTGCCTTGCCACAATCCGATCTTAGGATTTTCCTCGTAGTCGATGATCTTTTCGATCATAGTTGTGAGTGCTTCAGTTGTTTGTACGGAGAGTCTTCCTATGAGCATATCAGGCAGTGGGTCATCGCCGCTTACATTGACAAAGCGTTGATCCATGGCAGTTTCGCCGCTTGCGGGTGCCCAACCGTGGTACGTCGGCACAAAATTCGGATAGATATTATAGGTGCTCGGTGTCGCGTTTTTATAGTCGTAATGTGCATCGCCGACGAGGAGCACATAAGTAGGGGTGGGCTGCTGATAGTTGTGATAGGCATACCGCAGAAACTTTTGGATAGCAAACGGGTTGAAGAGACCGTCACTAAATTCGTCGTAGATGTCGTTAATGTCAACGACGAGGGTTTTCAAACCTTGTGAACTTCGGAATTCGACGAGTGGTGTGATACTTTCAGCGAACTTCGGATGTGTGATGAAGATATAGTCGAATTGATTGCCGGGGTTTTTCAACAGTGTCGGAGGTATCGGAGTAAGCGAGTTAATGCTTCGATAGCGGCTGCGACCTATTACGAAATAACGTCTGTGTTGGTTGACAGTATCTTCAAAGAAAATCTGATGTTTTCCACCTTCTGGAGAAACTGTCCCGCCTGTGAGTTTGTTCGTAATGCCGTTTTCATCCAGTTGGTATACGTCTATTGTGTCATCAATAATGTTTCCGACTCGGTATCGAACTTCGCCGCGGTAGTTAGGTTCGGTATTGGTATTAAATTCGAGGCGATTGTTGTCTGCCTGAAAGTTTCGCCAGTAGTCAATTTCGTACCAATCGAGATAGAAATCGTAGGAGCCTGGCGATGTCTCATTGTCATCAAGTGCTTTGATACGCATGATGTTGGTGGCATCGTGATGGACAATCGTATACGAAATATTGCGGGTTGCGGTTTGGGATGCTTGTCGCCTCCACTTTTCAATCCTACCGAGTTGAATATTGTTGAAACTGATACGTGCTTCGTGTCCGGCATTCGCTTTATAGGATGCGCCTTGGAATTTGATACGCAGCTTAGCGTCGCGCTTGATTGTATTTCGTGGTATTGCCTTGGGCAGCTTGATTGGGAAATCTTTTTGGCTTGTGCTAAGTTCACCACCGCGGAAGGCGACCCCGAAATAGTGGTCTGCAAGTTCAGATTTAATATCGCTGGCTTCTAAAGCGTCATAATGCCGATTCTCTTCAACCCGGGTGCGCGTTAAAAATGCTTTCGGTGTCGGTAGGTTTCGCCCTTGCAGTGCCGCGTTTCGGACTTCAACGCGAGATGTTTCAAAGCCGGCAGCAGGTTCTCCGCGCAAACCGAATCGGAGCCAGTAAACATTTTCGTCGGTAAATTTGTTGTCTGCTAAGGCGCGTCCGTAGAAAACAAGTAGGTCGCCAGGATCGAGTGTATTGTTTCCGTTTTCATCAAAAATATGGATGCCTTGCCTCTTACCGCCGCTCTCCAATCGAATTGTGTCAAGGTCAATAGTCTCTGGTTCAACGCTGGCGTGAACCCTGATATTGTTGTAGCTAATCCGATACATGTCTGTGCTGGTGACCGGAATTTTAAAACGGCGCGTGCTGGCAGTTATCAGGGGTGGTGCTCCCGGAGCATACTGTTCGTTTGTGGTTCTGTAAGATGTTCGTCGTTGTTTTCGCCACGGCTTCGCCTGTTCATAGTTCCACAACGTCCCTTGGAATAGGTTCTCGAAAACGCGTGATGATTCCCGGAAAGAGGTGGGGGCAGTCGGAATGGATGCAGCGTTACCGATAGCACCGGTTACTGGAGAGGTAGGAAAATGCACCTGAAAGGTCACAGTCGCAAAGATTTTTAGCTGCTTGGTTGCCGGGTTGTATTGAACGGGGTTGATTTGTAAGCTGCCGATACGTTGATTTCGTACAAAACCGCCCGGGATGATTTCTACAAGTTGTGTTGGATAGAATCCAGACAAAATTTGAGGGGTGTCTGTAGGATCGAGTGTCGGGAAAATCGGATCCTCAGGTGTGATAGGTACATTTTCAACCCTCTTAATTTTTGATCGCGCTTGAATGACTGTAACGACGGGTGTTCCGGTGATCGGAATCCCAATGCATCGTGTATAAATCGGTAGACGCGGTTTGCCTATGTCGAGTGTCCAATCGGCACCTGCAAAATGTATCTCATTGGATCCGTTTTCGGAATTACCGTCAGTAGAAGTAGATTGTGTTTTTATCTTGAGTTCTGGCAGGACAAAGCGTGCGGTAAAGGTGTCTGCCGTCATTGTAAGTACCTGTAACGGTGGTGTCGATTGTGTTTGAGCAATAGCAGCCAGCATTGGGACAGTTGCTAATGTAAAGAGAATGGGGAAAAAAATAAGTGTTTTTTTCATAGCGTTTTGTGCTTTTTTCGTGAGTTGTAGGGATAAACAGACGGAAGCGAAAATAGATTACCTTCGTTAGTGTGCTTTTTTAACTTTGTTGCTTTACAATGTCTTTTTAATTCTAAAATTTGTTATAATAGTTGTCAGTCCACAGTACGATTTTTCTGTGAAAAATCTTTTAGTACTCAGTTTTGCTGATGACCGACGGCTAATTTGCGAGTTGTGCTGCGCATTTTAGTGCTGCTATAAGACTGCTCTCGCTTGCAATACCTTGACCGGCTATGTCAAATGCTGTTCCGTGGTCCACGCTGGTACGGATTATCGGCAAACCCAAGGCGACATTTACCAGTTCACCGAATCCGAGAAGTTTTATCGGTATATTTCCTTGATCGTGATACATAGCGATAACGGCGTGCCATTGTCCTTGATTCGCTTTTACGAAAAGTGCATCGGCGGGGAGTGGACCGTCTATTGTAGCGTTTGGTGCCTGTACTTGTGAAATGGCTGGACGGATGAAACGTTCTTCCTCGTCTCCGAACATACCGTTTTCACCAGCATGAGGGTTCAGTCCGGCAACGGCAAGTCGCGGTTCGGAAATACCACAGCGTATCAGTGCCTGTTGCGTGATACGTATAACTTTCACGATTCTTTCAATAGAGAGAGACTTTGGGACATCGGCAACGGGGATATGATTTGTAACGAAAGAGACGGCAAAACCGACATATTTTTTTTTAATGCCACTATCGGCGTTTGCGCTTAACGCTTCAGGTGTGCAGAGCATCATCACTACGTCAGGTGTATTCGTGAATGCGGCAAGCATTTCGGTGTGTCCTGGATGAGGGGATCCGGCACGGTTTATAGCTGCTTTGCATATTGGTGCAGTTGTGATAGCGTCAAGTTCTCCGAGCATGGCGAGATGTGTTGCGGTTTCAATTGATTTGACAGCGGCGGCACCCGCACGAGCATCTATGGTGCCGAAGCAGATTTCCTCGGGAACTATTGAGGAGACATCAAGTACATCAATTGTCCCGCAGGTTACCGATGCTTGTTCTGGAGAATTGATGCTGTTAATTTTTATTTTTCTCTTTTTTCGTTCCGTATTGATGGTTGGTATCAGTTGAGACGCTTTCTCAAGGATCGCGGGGCTCCCGATCACAATTGGCTGGCACAATGAATATATGTCTTTGTGTGCGAGTGCCTTGACGATGATTTCGGGACCGATACCAGCTGCATCCCCCATCGTGATTCCAATCTTTGGTCTCTTTAGGGTCTGCTGCGTGTGTATCTTGGACGTAATCGTTTCGGATTCGACGGTAGGTTCTGTGGGAATCATTTCGATTTTCTCAATTTTAAAAGTTGTCAGTCGTCAGTGCGATTTTTCTGGGAAAAGTCTTTCAGTTGTCGGAAAGAGACTTGTGGAACTATCACAACCCTCTTTTAACTGATAACCGATAACCGAAAGGAATCGTACCCGATTCCGTACTGATAACCATTCCCTCTGATAACTGAAAGCGCAGCGTTCTGACAACTGATAACCAGTACTCTGATAGCCATTCTTCTGATAACTACGGTTTTAGCTGACGATAGAGTGTTTCAGCGCGCGCGCGTGAGACGTTTCCGGTGGGGAGTTCAAGGACTTCATATTCAGGTTCAGGTGTATCGTCAATGCTCGTCGGATGCAGCATGCGAATTACATCACCTACGGAGAGCGTCTTCCCAGCTTTTGCGACATGTCCATTGACACGTACTGTGCCTTTACTACAGAGGGTATTGGCAATCGTGCGCCGTTTTACGAGGCGGCTGACTTGTAGGAATTTATCTAATCGCATTTTTTTATGGCTATCAGTCGTCAGGGCGATTTTTTTCAAAAAATCTTTCGGTTGTCAGTTAAGAGGCAATCAGCAGTCACCAAAGACGCGAGCGTTAAAAAATGGCTCTTTTCCGGTTTCCGATAGCCGATGGCTATTTCTTCTGAAAACTGCTGCCCCTCCTACGCAGGTGGTTGGGAAGCGACTGATATTTCTACAGGGACTTCAGGTTCGACGATAGGTTCTGTCAGTGCGAGTTCCAGGACCTCCATCATATCGTTGACTTTATGGAAACGTATCCCTTCACGAATCTCTGTTGGGATGTCCACTTCATCTTTCTCGTTGTCCACAGGAATAATGATGTCGAAGATACCGTTTCGGTAGGCTGCGAGTGCCTTTTCTTTTAAGCCCCCGATGGGTAGTACTCTGCCTCGGAGTGTGATTTCACCCGTCATAGCGATGTCTTTTCGGACGGACTTACCTGTGAACGCTGAGAGTATGGCCGTAGCAACGGTGATCCCTGCGGACGGACCGTCCTTCGGTACTGCACCTTCTGGGATGTGAATATGAATATCTTCTTGCTCGAATTGTTTGTCAGATAGCCCGAAGGATTCAGAGCGCGAACGGATATAGGCGACAGCAGTCTGCACAGACTCGCGCATGACTTCCTGAAGTTGACCGGTCATACTGAGTTTGCCTTCCCCCGGCATCGTCGTCGCTTCAACCGAGACAATATCGCCACCAATTTGCGTCCAGACCATTCCGGTAGCAACACCAACTTCGTCGCGTTCCTCGGCTTTCGTGCGGGTCCACTTAGCGGGTCCGAGATAGTCGCTCAAGTTGTTTGGCGTTATTTCGACGTTGAGATCTAGGGTATCTTCGGTAACAATCTCTCTGGCGACTTTCCGCATGACAGTCGTAATAGTGCGTTCGAGGCTTCGGACACCGGCTTCGCGGGTATATTTATGGATTATTTCATAGATAGCATCATCTGTGAAAGTGATATTATCCTCTGAGAGTCCATGTCGTTCGAGTTGTTTCGGTATGAGCCCATTCGGTGTAAAAGTCGTAATGTTATGCTTTTCAAAATCGGTATAGCCCGGCAGTTCAATGATTTCCATCCGATCTTGAAGCGGTGCTGGTATCGTAACACGGGTGTTAGCCGTCGTGATGAACATGACATCGGAGAGATCAAAGGCGATATCCATGTAATGATCTCGGAACGTAGAATTCTGTTCCGGATCTAAAACTTCCAGGAGTGCGGATGCCGGGTCACCTCGGAAATCGGAACTCAGCTTATCAATTTCATCAAGAAGAAAGAGCGGATTTTTCGATTTCACATCTCGCAGCCCTTGGATGATACGTCCCGGGATAGCACCGATGTAGGTGCGTCTGTGTCCACGGATTTCTGCCTCGTCGCGAACGCCGCCGAGCGACATCCTCACGAATTTTCGACCAGTTGCACGGGCAACTGATTTACCGAGCGATGTTTTTCCAACTCCCGGGGGACCGACGAGACAAATAATAGGACCTTTTAGATGTTTCACGAGTTGTAAGACAGCGAGATATTCGAGCACATTCTCTTTCGGTTTTTCCAACCCGTAGTGATCTTCGTCAAGTATGCGTTGTGCTTCTGGAAGTTGAAGTTGGTGTTCAGTGCTTTCTTTCCAAGGAAGTGCAAGTATCCAATCGACATAAGTACGAATGACCCCAGATTCTGCGGATTGCGGCGGTATCTGCGCGAGCCGATCCAATTCCTTGAGTGCCTTTTCCTCCGCTTCCTCGGACATACCGGCGTTTTTTACCTGTTCGCGAAGTTCATCAACTTCAGCGATGTCATCTCTTCCGAGCTCCTTCTGTATCACCTTCATCTGTTCCTGAAGGTAGAATTCTCGGTGTGTTTTCTGGACAGATTCCCGTACCTGATTGTGGATATCGTCCCAGAGTTCGTTCCGTTCCAACGCCTCTTTCAAAAATCGAATGATAAGTTGTAATCGCTTAATCGGATTGAGTTCTTCAATGGTTTCTTGGCGTTCGGATGCTGTGAGTCCGAGGGATCCAGCGATAGTATCTGCAAGGTGTCCGGGTTCTTCTTGGTCTTTAATCGTGCGTTTGACTTCTTCGGATGTCAGGTTCTGAGACTGTGAGTCGCGGCGTTGTTCCTTCTGTCGGGTCTTTGCGTACTCATTGAAAAGCTGCTTCGTCTTTTTAACGAGTGCCGCTGCAGCGTTTGCTAACCCGATCTCTTCATGAACGACTTTCACATCCGCCTCCAAGAAATCCTTGGTTTTCGTATAGCGAAGGACAATCGCGCGCTGTTCCGCAGCAACAGCAATACGGATGGTGCCGTCCCCAGGTTCATAAGATTCGATGATATTAGCGACAGCGCCAATAGTGTGGAGATGTTCAGGCGTGACCTCTTCCGTTTCTTCCAACTCTACTTTCTGATGGAGGAGGAGCACCCGCCTATCTGAACGGAGGGCAGTATGGACGGCCTTGATTCCCATTTTGCGAGTGGCGTTTAGGAAAGATTTCGTCCTCGGGAAAACCGTATTGAAATCCGGGGGTAAATAGATAATAGGTAAATTTACCGGTTCGTATTCTTGCGTTGCTGTCGAATTCATGTTTTTAATCCTTTTTAATAGTTTTCAGTACGATTTTTTCGGAAAAAAATCTTTCAGTTATCAAAAAGAGACTTGTGATTATCAAAAATCTCTTGTAACTGTTAACTGTTAACTATTATGCAGTTTTAAGTTCTTCGGACTTTTTATAGATAAGTCGCGGTGGTTCAGCGTTACGCACGGTGTTTTCAGTAATATGGCATGCTTCAACATCATTGAGCGATGGTAGGCGGTAGAGCGTATCAAGCATAATTTTTTCAAAAACGGCTCTTAATCCGCGTGCACCAGTTTCGCGTTCAATAACTTCATCTGCGATGGCTGCAAGTGCTCCATCATCTATATGGAATTGCACACCTTCGTAAGCCAAAAGCCTCTGGTATTGTTTAACGAGTGCGTTCTTCGGCTCCGTAAGTATACGAATCAAAGCAGATGCGTCTAAGTCATGAAGTGTCGTGACAACTGGAAGTCGTCCGATCAATTCTGGTATAAATCCGTATTTAATGAGGTCTTTAGGCGTTACCTGTGCTAGGAGTTCGTGGATTTTTGTCTTCTTTTTCGGTTGGATTGGCGATCCGAAACCGATGCTCTGCTTTCCGAGTCTATCCTTAATTGCCTTCTCCACGCCGATAAAAGTTCCGCCGCAGATGAACAGTACTCTCCTTGTATTCACCTCTATCATCTCCTGATGGGGGTGTTTCCGTCCACCTCGCGGTGGTACACTCGACGTTGTCCCTTCGAGGATCTTCAGGAGTGCTTGCTGAACGCCTTCGCCGGATACATCACGCGTAATAGACGGATTTTCGGATTTCCGTGTAATTTTATCAATTTCATCAATATAGATGATACCTGTTTCGGCGCGTGCGATATCCCCGTCTGCTGCTTGCACAAGTTTTAAGATGATATTTTCGACATCCTCGCCGACGTATCCTGCTTCGGTCAATGTTGTTGCATCGGTAATAGCAAAAGGTACATCTAAAACTTTAGCGAGGGTTTGTGCGAGTAGGGTTTTTCCAGTGCCTGTCGGTCCGATGAGTAGGATGTTGCTCTTATCTAATTCAACATCATCATTAGTATCATCATGGTGTAAGCGTTTGTAATGCGTGTAAACGGCGACAGATAATGTCTTTTTAGCGTGTTCTTGACCGATAACGTATTCATCAAGTTTTGTTTTAATTTCTTTAGGTGAAGGCGGAGGTGTGGGCGTCGTATGTCCGTTTTCTGTTCCCGAGTTCGTTGCGCGTGCGGTCTTAGTTTTCGATGGATCGTGATCACTGTGTTCTTGTGTGAGTCCAGAGTTTTGTTGTCTGTTTTCGGTTTCGTGTTCTCCGTCTGCTGTGTTTGCTTTTTTAAAATCCGCAACAGAGAGCGCAAAGCTGCCATCGGGATTTCGCACGAGAATGTCGTTACACAAGTCAATACACTCGGCAAGACATCTTTCACAGATGTTCGCCTCAAGTCCATTAAAGAGCCTTTCGATGTGCGTATTATTTCGTCTACAGAATGCACAAGAAGCGTTTTCCGCTGTGGATGCTGATAGTCGGACGATACATTCGGCACAGATATTGGCATCCCGTCCCTGAAGGAGGCGTAGGCGTACCTGTGTGCTGTCTTGTTGACAGAACGAGCAGGACACTTCACGATGGGCGGATTGTGACATAGAGTTCTCCTTTTTTACTGGTTAACAGGGCTCAGTAGGGTTTTCTGCGAAAACCTTTCAGTTTTAATAGTTGTCAGTTTTCAGTACGATTTTTCTGCGAAAAATCTTTCAGTTGTCGGAAAGAGACTTGTGGAACTATCACAACCCTCTTTTAACTAATAACCGATAACTGAAAGGAATCGTACCCGATTCCGTACTGATAACCATCCCCTCTGATAACTGTTAACTTCTATGTGCGACAACATGATCAACGAGTCCGTATTTGCGAGCCTGGTCGGCAGTCATATAAAAATCTCGATCGGCATCGGCGGAGATCTTCTCAATATTTTGCCCGGTATGTTGGGCTAAAATAGCATAAAGTCGATCTCGTTCGTGTAGAATTTCTTTTGCGTGAATGCTAATATCAGAGGCTTGTCCTGCGATACCGGTTGCCATCGGTTGATGAATGAGTGCTTTCGCGTGAGGTAGTGCGTAGCGTTTGCCGGGTGATCCTGCAGCAAGCAGAATAGCCCCCATGCTGTAAGCCCTACCTAAACACCAAGTTTGTACATCTGCTTTGATGTACTGCATTGTATCGTAAATTGCCAATCCTGCGGAGACGGATCCGCCGGGTGTGTTAATATAGAGGATGATGTCTGCGTCGGGGTCTTTCCCCTCCAAGAAAAGCATTTGTGCTGTTACGATATTTGCGACAGTTTCATCATCAATTGGTGTTCCGATCATGATGATCCGGTCTTCAAGTAGTCGAGAATAGATATCATAAGAGCGTTCACCTCTACCAGTTTGTTCAACGACGACAGGTACAAGATTCATCTTTTTTCCCAATCCGATTGACGTTTATATTGCTTTTGTAGGGACTGGGTTACCCAGCCCCTACTACGATTTTGCGTGTATCTTTTAAGGACGAAGGTTGGAGCAGTTGTATGTATCTATTGAGCCAGAGTAGATCAGGTGATTATGAGCGACTGTTTCGCGGACGCTCGATGAATAAGGAACTGATAAATTTTCTCATGTTGTAGTTGCCCGCGAAAATTTTCCAATCGATTACTTGATTTCAACGTGTCAGCGTATTTTTGTGCATCTTGGTTTTTTTGTTCAGCGACACGTCGGATCTGGTATTCCAATTCGTCGTCGGATACGTGAATACCTTCTTCTTCAGCGATTGCATTGAATATCCAAGACTGCTTTGTTTGTTGGATGACATCTCGCCTGAGTTCATCAGGGAGTGTCTCCATATTAAAACCAGCCTCTTCAGGTGTTCTCTGTTCGCGTGTGAGTTGCTGTTTCACATTTTGAAGCGTCTGTTGGACGTATTGATCAATTAGGGGTTCCGGGATCGTAATATCAATTTTTTCAATAAGTTGTTCCAGCAATTCAGTTTTCTGTTTATCGACATGTATACTCGTCTCTTCTTCAACCATGTTGTTCCATATTACGCCGTAAAGTTGAGAATAGTTTTCATAGCCGAGGTCTTTTGCAAATTCATCATCTAAGGGTGGTAGATGCTTCTGTGTGATAGCGTGGAGTGTAATCTCATATTGAGCGGTTTTTCCAGCGATGGCAGGGGTTGGATGTTCTTGTGGAAAATCGATGTCCACGGATTTCGTTTCGCCGACCTGCATGCCGAGTATTGCCTGCTCAAGTTTTTCATGGATGCCACCGACACCGAGTTCTACATCGATGTCTGTCATTGATTCGGCCTCAATCCGTTCGCCATTAATGAAGCATTCCCAGTCTATTCGGATGCAGTCTTTTTCTTGAACTGGTCGTTCGACATCCAGGGGTTCGTAAGTTGCCGATTGTGCCTGTAGTCGTGTGATATAGGTATCAACATCTTCACGTGGTACATTGACAGGATTTTTATCAGTTACGAGTTCTTCGTATGGTGGGATATTTATATCGGGTTGAATGTCTACCGTGGCTGAGAATGTGAGTGGTTCGTTTTCCTTAACTTGCAGTTCGTCAAGGGACGGCGCGAACGTGGGTTGGGAGAGCGGATTGAGTCTTTCGCGTTGGAGAGCATTTTCGTAAGCCGGAGCGATGAGGTATCTGACGGCTTCGCTGCTGATGTAATCAGGAAATCGAGATTTGAGGATGGCAACCGGTACGCGTCCTTTACGGAAACCGGGGATAGAGACCTGTGCGCGGAGTGCCTCATAAGCTTCCTTCAACGCTGCGTTAACGTCTTCAACGGGAACCTCTATGTCCAGTCGGACTTGCGTGGTGTCTAATCTATCAACTTGAACTCTCAAACTTTTGTCCTCACGCTGGGCATCCAAATCCGGGATACCTTTTGATGTCTCGTCTTGTTAAAAAGTTAAAAAAAGACGAACTATGCTTTGACAGCACAATCCGGTTATTGGTCCAACCGACACACTTCTGTGGCGAGTGTGGTTTCGCATTCTATCTATTGAAATTCGGAAATCTCACTCATTTTTTTTAGCTGTTTAACCGTTCTGCTCTGCTTGTCGGTTTAATCAGATACAGGTATGGGCGAGGAGGGACTTGAACCCTCACGAGGCGTAACCCCAATAGATCCTAAGTCTATCCTGTCTACCAAATTCCAGCACCCGCCCGAATTCTGTGTTTGTTCTTGGCGATGCGCCGTGAAGGAATCGAACCTTCAACCGCCTGATTAAGAGTCAGATGCTCTGCCAATTGAGCTAACGGCGCACTTGCTCATTTTGTCGTAGGGGTTGGGTGAACCAACGCCTACTTTTAATGTGCGTGCTCGGCATCCATAAGTATTCGCGTCCGGAGGGATTCGAACCCCCAACTTATAGTTCCGAAGACTATTGCTCTATCCATTGAACTACGGACGCTCATGAGGGTGGATGATGGGATTTGAACCCACGGCCTCTTGATCCACAGTCAAGCGCTCTGCCCCTGAGCTACATCCACCATGTTTTGACGCTGCTATCAGCGATCTGAAAAGCACGCCTAGCAGGACTCGAACCTGCAACCTACGGATTAGAAGTCCGTTGCTCTATCCAATTGAGCTATAGGCGTTCGTGTTATGTGAGTCCAATTTTGAATCGGGGCGAGAGGATTCGAACCTCCGACCTTCTGCTCCCAAAGCAGACGCGCTAGCCGGGCTGCGCTACGCCCCGAAAAGTATATACGGTATTCCTTTTCAAGTGGGACCACCACTGTTAGCAGTGCTAACGAGGGACGTAACATACATCAGTAAGTCGCCCTCATATTCTCTTTCAGTCGTATAAATTATACACTATTTTTTCGCGGATGTCAAATTAAATACAAATAATTCTTGTGTTCTTTTGGTAGCGTGTGATATAATATTGGCACAATTTTAGGGCGGGATTTCCATGCCTCATATCCGTGTTTTCTAACACTACGGCCCTCTATAATGATGCTGCTAACACCCGAATTTTTGAAACAACTTGATCCGTTTTATATTCGTACGAACCGCTCGTTTCGTTCAAAATTTAGAGGCGAGCGGCGAAGCTTCAATCGCGGCACAGGTATGGAATTTGCCGATTATAGGGTCTATGAACCCGGCGATGACCTGCGACACGTCGATTGGAACATTTACGCACGCTTGGATAGACTTTTTATCAAACTCTTCCATAGAGACGAAGCGCTGCCACTTGCATTGCTTATCGACAATAGCCGCTCTATGAACTTCGGATCACCGACTAAATTGATGTGCGTCAAACAGGTCGCGGCTGCCTTAGGTTATATCGCTTTGACATACGCTGACAGTGTGGCAGTCTACACCTGCGCGGAACGGCTCTTTCCTGTTCTACCGTTTGTATCAAGCAAATCGCAATTTCCCCGGCTAACAAGCGTTCTTCAGGCAATTACAGGTGCCGGGCAAACACGTCTGATGGAATGTCTCAAGCAATTTCAGATGTACCAGCGTCGTGCGGGTATGGTCGTCATACTTTCAGATTTTTTGGATCCGGGTGGTTACGCTGACGGACTCAAATTACTCTCTGGGTGCGGTTTTACTGTCATCGCAATTCATGTCGTAAGTCCTGAGGAGATAGACCCGCAAATGCACTTGGAAAACGCAACGACTGACGGTGATTGGTTGGTGGAGGATGCCGAGACAGGTGAAACGAAAGCCGTAACAATCAACGCAGAAACATTGGCGCAATATCGAAATCAACAGCAGAAATTTTGTGAGGATCTGCAACGTTTCTGTGCGGATCGAGGTGTCGGTTACACGCAACTCAAGAGCGATATACCGATAGAATCGTTTATTTTAGAGGAGTTACATAGAGCGGGTTTCATTCGGAGGAATCGCTAAGAGATAAGGAGACAGTTTCGTGAAAAAACAGATTATTAAGGAGACAGCCTTAGAACTGATTCAAGGCGATATAACCCAAGCTGACGTTGATGCTATCGTGAATGCTGCGAATAGCGAGCTCATCGGTGGTGGCGGTGTAGATGGCGCGATACGTCGCGCCGGTGGTGATGAGATTGAGAAAGCGTGTGCGGATATCCGTAGGCGTGAGGGTGGCTGTCCGACCGGTAAAGCCGTTATCACTACGGGCGGTAATCTTCACGCGAACTTTGTGATTCACACGGTTGGACCGGTGTGGGAAGGTGGTAATTCAGGAGAGTCTGAATTGCTTGCGAGTTGTTATCAAGAGAGCCTGCGGCTCGCTGTAGAAAACGGTGTTCGGAGCGTTGCCTTTCCGTCTATTAGCACGGGTATTTTCGGGTATCCGACCGAGGAAGCGGCGGTCGTTGCACTGACTGCAGTGAAAGGTTTCGTGGAGCGGGACCCGCCTGCCCTGGCATCTATCCAGTTTATTTTGTTTGATGATGTCACTTATACCTGCTACGAGGACGCTTTGAGCACTGTTTTTCCGAAATAAGACGTGCTAAAAAGTCAGAAATGCTGAAAGTTGCCCAAAATTGAATACCCCGAAATTTAGCCGTGTCTCGTTGATTCTACCGATCTATATTCCGGCGTTTTTACTGTCAACAGGGATAGGTATCGTTTCGCCGACACTTTCGATTTACGTTAAATCGTTTGAGTTATCTTATACATTAACGACGGTTGTACTCGCTGTCGGTGTGTTGGGGAATGTCCCTGCTGGCGTTATGGTGGAGCGTCTTGGTCGTAGATTGTCGATGTTGCTTGGTCTTGTGATGATAGGGTTGTCAACGGTGGGTATGGGTGTCGCAACGAATCTCTTCCAACTGATGGGCGCGCAGTTGGTCGGTGGGATCGGAAATGCGTTGTGGATGCTTGCTCGGCACGCCTATATGACAGATGTCATCCCGATAGCGAATCGTGGCAGAGCGATTGCACTGTTCGGTGGTGTGAATCGGATGGGGACGTTCGCCGGGCAGTTCGGTTCTATTTTCCTTGGTGTTAATCTACGCTTGCCGTTCTTTATCTATACTGGAATCGTGGTGCTTAACTTTATCCTCTGTTTCTTCTTCATTCCGGGGACTCGTCCTTCCCGTCAAAGGAACGATAAGAAGCGACCGTATCTGAGAAATCTGCTCGAAGTCTCACGTCAACATATACGAATCCTTGCGACTGCTGGGATAGGACAGGTATGCGTCCAGACCCTACGGCGGGGGTGTCATATCATCATTCCGCTCTATGCCGATGAGGTTGTTGGCTTAACAACGCGACAGGTTCGATCGGTTGTGATGGTATCCTCTGCAGTGGATATGTCGATGTTTCCGATTGCTGGGTTTATGATGGATCGTTTCGGTAGGAGATATGCGACGATTCCTGGGATATGCATCTTTGCGACGGGGATGGCGTTGATGCCGTTCACGGGTACATTTACGTGGTTATTGCTTGCGGCGGTTCTGATGCGCCTCGGCAACGGTGTGGCTTCTGGGACGATGATGACGCTCGGTGCGGATTTGGCACCCCGAGAGGGGACTGGCGAGTTCTTAGGGTTGTGGCGGCTTACAGGCGATTTCGGCGGTTCGGCGGGTCCGGTTGTCGTCGGCAATATTGCTGATTTGTTTGGATTGGGTTATTCTGGTTTCGCGTTGGGCGGTATCGGTTATCTGGCAGTGAGCATTTTCTTGTGGTTGGTCCCTGAAACGTTGCAAAGAGAATGACGATCTCTATCTTCTATTTATGGGCAAGAATAGGCAAGAAAATGCCCATACGAAAGATAGTGAACACCTTTGGTTAAGACTTGTTCTTTTTTACCTGTTCTAAAAGTCGTTCTGCTCGTTCTGCGCGCTGTCTCTCTTGTTCGGCGCGTTTTTCGGCCTGCTCGGCGCGCTGTCTCTCTTGTTCTGCAAGTCGTTTGGCATCTAAATAATACATAATGCGTTCCAATCCTTTACAACAAACGATGATAATTATTGTTAATAAAACAGTGAAAGCGGCAAGGTGCGTTACAATAGATTCTGCTATTTCCAGCGGCGGTGTGCCTGCTTTTCTGCCTGCAAGTATTTCACCGGATATAATCCACGAAGTATATCCAATGAAGACAATGACAAAACTATAAAACGCTGGATCCAACCACTTTTTTCGGGATTCCGCCCGGAAAAGCAACATATTTGTCTTCGTGTTCTGAATCGGGGTGAGTTTTCTCCACCGATTGACTCCTAATTGAGAATAAAATGCCGGGAAAGGGGCTCGAACCCTTACGCGCGTAATGCACACTAGACCCTGAACCTAGCCTGTCTACCAATTCCAGCATCCCGGCGAATAATTATAGTATATTCTAATTCTCGTCTTTTGTCAAATTAAAATAGGGCAAACGAATTTAAAGGAATCAGGTTAAACTTAAGCACCTGTAACAAGTCTAATGCACCTAATACGTTAACCACATTTCTGGTAGGTAATTGCATCAATTGACATAAAAAGGAGTGCAAATCCGATGAGACTGAAGATATTGGTCTGCGCAACACTCGTGTTAATTCTGATCGCCGGTTATAGCGACGCTAAGATTGATCCAGACCGAATTGTCGGTATCTGGTTATTAGATGAAGGCAACGGTGATGTCGCTGAAGACGCGTCTGGAAACGAACGTAACGGGACAATCACGCAAAGCAACTGGGAGGATGGCAAGTTCGATGGTGCTCTTGAAATCAAAAAAGGCGGAACTGTCACCATTCCGCTTGGTACAGGGATTATTGAGGATAAGGTGACCTTCGTTCTGTGGTTAAACTTTACCGACATAGCCGGTCAACAGAACTATTTCTCTATATGGGATCAGAGCAACAATCGCTATGTTCCTTACAAAGAGGGGCCAAACGTTCTTCGTAGTTGGACAAATATTTGGAATGTTAGCAGTGGTGTGACCGTCAAGGCGGACGTATGGTATCACGTTGCCAATGTCTACGACGGGGAAACCTGTAGAATTTACGTCAATGGTGAAGAGGAAGTCTCTCAAGATGTCGCGAGGTTCCAGCTCCAAGACCAGGAGCAGACGGCGTGGCTCGCTACTGATAAAGGTACCAACTTCCTCTCTGCCGTTATTATGGACGAGGTCGGTCTCTTCAACGATGGGCTCACCGAAGATGAAGTTCAGAGTATCATGAACGACGGTATCTATCATACCGCTTACGCTGTGGAACCGTTGGACAAACTTTCAGTCCTATGGGGAAAGTTGAAAGCAGAATAGCAAGTTTGCGGGCCCTCTAATTTGTTGAGGTACCGCATTATGGTAAAACGCATAATTACCCCGCACACTCGATGGCGTAGGGGCTGGGTTACCCAGCCCCTACAGGTGTATAAGTAATTCCAAAATCTACTATGATAGATAGAGTCGTTTGATGCAATATTTTGCTTACGGATCTAACATGAACACTTCCGAGATGCAACAACGATGTCCACAGAGTACTCCTGCTCGGAAGTACCAACTCAGTGGCTTCCGCCTTGTTTTTAAGTACTATGCCGATATTGCTCCCGCGGAAGGATGTACAGTTCACGGTGGACTTTGGCAAATCACGCAAGACTGTGAAGCCTCACTTGATAGATACGAAGGTTATCCATCATTCTATGGCAAATATTATCAGGACGGCATCATGTTCTATAGGATGCAAGAAACGTATAGAGATTATGAGTCACCCGCAATATGGTATCTAAAGACCGTCATTCAGGGATACAAGGATTTCGGCTTAACACAAAATGACTTTGAAGAAAGTCTCGGCGTTCAACACCTCGGCTTAACGCAGACAGCGGTTGAAGAGCGTCTCGGTGTATCAGCGGCTGAGTTGGAACGTCTATTCTCTCCTACGGCACCACGTTTTACCGATTAGATGGCCCGTTTCGCGTACACGTAATACGCGCCGACTGCCAATTCACCGGTTTCATCGGTTAATTCTGTGTGAAGTCGTGTCTGACCGGCAGTGAGGTTGAACGTAAATGTCACGCCCTTTGCATCGGGTGCGATTGCTTGTGTTGCTGCCTGATCTCCGACGCGAATTTGTGCTGTCGTTAGTGCCAACGCCTTTCCACCGTTGTAGAGATCGATATGCTCCCCCGGAATACCGTCCGTTATTGCTCTATCTTCGGCATAGGGCCACCGACGTAACTCAAAGCTGTAAGTTCCATCTTCAGGGATCTCAATAGCCCAATAACCGTTGCACTCCGTCCCTCGGCGGATCATCCCTTGGTTCCATGCATTCGCTTTACCGTGCCAATCATGTGTTGTGATACAGGTAACCGGCTCGTTTTGGGTTCCGACGACAATCGGACAGTCCTCATCAAAACGTCTTGAGACCAATTTCCACCACGCTTCGTAATGCTCGCTGAGTTCTGCGACGACCTCTGGATGTTCGCTGGCAATGTCGTGTTTTTGTCCGGGGTCTGCCTGAATATCGTAGAGTTCTTTTCCGTTAATAAGTCGCCACCGTTGGGACATCGTTGCGCTATCTTTCCACTTAATCGGGTTTTCGACGCGCTGTGAATCGGTAACGATAACCCGTTCTTCCCATGTGTCCGTCTCATTTTTCAATAGTGGAGCGAGGCTTGTGCCGTGGAAAGTCGTACTTTCGGAGATTTCAAGGTTGCAGAGGTCTATCAATGTCGGGAGTAGATCGATATTTGCGGTGAGTTCATGAATTTCTTGTTTTTCGGAGAAACCGCCGCCGGGCCAATGCATAAAGAGTGGTACGCGATGCCCGCCTTCGTAAGGTGATCCTTTTTTCCCGCGCATACCGGCGTTATATCCTGCTTTAACGAATTGTCCTTCGCCGAGGTCACATCCGGCTGCAGTGCCGTTATCGGTCATGAAAATAAGGATGGTGTTTTCCTCGATTCCAAGGACTCGTAGGTGGTGCCGTAGGCGCGCCATATTATCGTCGATGTTGGTTATCATCCCGTAGAAATTCGAGCGGTCAGGTGGCAGCCCTTTCCTACGATAGACTTCACTGTAAGCGTCAGGCACCCTGAATGGACCGTGTGGTGCGTTTGTAGAGAGATAGCAGAAGAATGGGCGGTTTTGCTCACCTTCGACCTGTCTCTCGATAAACGCCATCGCTTCTTGGAACCAGACATCCGTGCAGTAACCGTCGAAGGGTTGCTCGGAACCGTTTCGGAAATAGGTGTCATCGAAATAGTCGTTGCCCCAATAGTCTGGGGTCTGGCTGATCCCACCGCCGCCGTGGTAGAGTGCTTCGTCGAAACCTCTATCGTGTGGACGGAAGGGGTAGTTATCGCCGAGGTGCCATTTCCCGAACATACTGGTCTTATAGCCGTTGCGTCGGAAGATATCTGCCATCGTGATTTCGTCGCTGCGGAGGAGCGAGCGTCCACCGATGGTGTGCCACACGCCAGTGGAGTTGCAGTAGTGTCCTGTCATAATCCCCGCGCGTGTCGGCGAGCAGGTGGGCCCGACGTGTAGGTTCTGTAGTTGCACGCTCTGTTCTGAGAGCGCGTCGAGATTCGGCGTGTTGATAACGGGATTTCCGGTGCATCCCAAATCGCCATAGCCTTGGTCGTCAGTGATGACGAAAACGAGGTTGGGGGTAGTCTGCTGTGGCACGATGGTATCTCCTTTATTAGACATTATAATAGTTTATAGGATGGACGAATTCCCTCTTAAAGTCCCCCTGATAAGGGGGATTTAGGGGGTTAAAAAAACGAAATACTTTCACTATAATGCACTTTTGCGCAAAATATGATCCTTTTCTGCTCAATTTGCGTAGATTATGGTTAAGTGACACAACGCGTTCTTAAATCGTTATAAGGTCTATTTTCTTTTTTATAAACGCATTTTGATGAAAGTCATTGTAAAACGCCTTGTGTTTTCAATCGTGAAATCAATTCGGCTTGTGTGCCTTGCCCTTTTGTGGAGTTGCAGGCACCACAGAGGAGTTGTAGGTTATCCTCGTGGTCGGTGCCGCCTTGCGATTTCGGCACGATGTGATCAACTGTCATGTTTCTAAACGGAAATTGTGTCCTACACCCGTTACATAAGCCTTCCTGTTTGCCGTATAGCGTATGCTTATGGGTGCGGTAATTGGGTAGCTTCTCACTCCGTTTGGGGATGTCGGTACGGTGGATAACGTCTCCGAAGATTCCGACCTCAGCTTCTAACCTCACACGTACAAGGTTAACAGCTTTGGGAGATATGTCAATACCGATCCATTGTCGTTGTAGCCGTTCTGCTGCGACACAGGTCGTGGCACAGCCACAGAACGGGTCTAATACGATGTCATCTTTATTGCTGCTTGCTTTGATGATGCGCTCCAATAAAGCAACAGGTTTTTGGGTAGGGTAACCGATGGATTCTTTTGCTTGAGAATTGAGGGCCCCTATATCTGTCCAATTATCTAAGGCAGGACGACCGAGAGATTCATCCGCGTAGCGTTTATAACTCGGAATCCTGACACGAGATCCTGGCGTGATGCTTTGATGTACGATACGCCCTTCGGCTAACCATTGATGTGCTTGTTCTTCTGTCATTCTCCAGTTTCTTGTAACGCCCAGAAATTCATAGCGATGTCCGCCTGTGCTTGGTGCATTCAAGTTGTCCGCTCGAAAACGTCGCCCATCTTCATCTGTATAAGTATAATGCGATTTCAGATACTCTTCGCTCAGCGGTTCATATTGAACATTGAATTTAGATTTGGGCATTCCGTAGAACAAGATAATGTCATGTCCTCTGCCAAAACGAGTTTTAACATTATTTTTGACGCCCGTTGCCGAATTCCAGACAATCTCATTCTTAAAGTTGTTCTTTCCAAACACACTATCCATAAGCGTTTTGAGATAATGGCTGGCAGTCGGGTCGCAATGCAGATAGATATTCCCTGTCTTTTTCAAGACACGCTTCATCTCTAACAACCGGACTGCCATCATAATGAGGTAGGACTTCATGCCCTTACCGTGTGTGAGTTCGGCTGCGTGTATCGCCTGATACAAAGCGGGTTCACGGTCGGCTATTTCGCCGTGCCATGCGTTGTCTACATCGGAGAGGGCCCAGGTGTCCTTGAAGGCTGCGCCTGCTGCTTCGCTGCCAATCGGTGCAGCGTAGTTCCGATTGGAGTTGAACGGCGGATCAAGATAGATCAGATCGACGGATTCTGTGTCTATGCCTCGCAGGACAGGTAGATTGTCGTTAGAGAAGATAGTTCGGTTTTTGACGTTCATGGATTATGAGTTGGTCATAAAGGCACTTTAATTTTTTTTGTACGCAAAAATCCGCGTTGTATTTTTTCCCGCCGGGTTAGGGTGTGTCAGTTAATGGTTTCGTTTTAACTGTGCCTCCGTTCTCTCCTCCTTGTAATCCGTATAATCCGCGATTCAGACGATGGCGGGGCACAGGGACCCCGCCCTATAAGAAAAAGTAACGTTATGCCAACGCCTTTTTAATGCGGTCTAATCCGCGGTTAATCTCTGTCAGCGAGGTTGCGAAGGAGAGGCGGAGGTGGTTATCCGCACCGAATCCGTTGCCCGGCACAACGCCGACACCTGCCGAACTGAGCAGATAATCGGTGATGTCCATTGAACCTTCGATCTTTTGTCCGTTAATCGTCCGACCATAATGTTCAGAGAAATCTGGGAAGATGTAGAACGCGCCCTGCGGCTTGACATAACTGACTCCGTTGATTTCATCGAAACGCTGACAGATGACATCTCGGCGCTCTTCAAACGCTTTTCGCATCTCTTCGACAGCGTCCTGCGGTTCGTTCAACGCGACGACAGCGGCTTTTTGTGCGATGGATGTCGGGTTTGAAGTGCTGTGCGATTGGATACGCGACATCGCTGAGACGACATCTTCGGGACCGGCAGTGTACCCGATCCGCCATCCTGTCATTGAGTAGGCTTTTGAGACACCGTTAACAACGAAGGTAAGTGCTTTCGTCTCTTCGTTGAAAGCGGCGGGACTCTGGTGCGTTGCACCGTCGTAGAGCAGTGCCTCATAAATTTCATCGGAGATGAGGTAGACTTGATGCTTAACGGCGAGGTCTGCGATCGCTTTGAGCGTGTCCACGTCGTAGGTGGTACCGGTCGGGTTGCTCGGACTGTTGACGAGGATCGCTTTCGTTTTTGGGGTGATCGCTGCTTCAACCTGATCGGATGTCATGCAGAAGTTCTGTGCCGGTGTGGTCTCAATGACGCTCGGCACTGCGCCCGCGAGTTTAATCTGCTCTGGGTAGCTGACCCAATAGGGTGCGGCGAGGATGACTTCGTCACCTGGATCGCAGATCGCTTGGAAGATGTTATAGATGGTATGTTTGGCACCGCACGAGATGATAACTTCGGATGTTTTATAATCCAATCCGTTATCGCGCTTGAATTTCTCTACGACTGCCTCTCGGAGTTCGGGGGTGCCGGGGACGGGTGTGTACTTTGTGAACCCATCGTTGAGTGCGGCGATTGCGGCATTTTTGATATAGTCGGGTGTGTCGAAATCGGGTTCGCCTGCCCCGAATTTGACGACATCTACGCCATCAGCGATCAACGCGTTGATTTTCGCGGTGATCGCTAAGGTGGACGATGGTGTAACGTTTTGACTCCGTTGTGATAATGAGATCATTTGTTCTCCTTTGAAGATCAGTTTTTGCCTTTGTTTATGAAGCCTTCTATCCTCTCTATTCTCTTTTTGCCTTTTTCTACCAAACCTCCTACTGCCTTTTTACCTCTACCTATGAAGTCTTGATCTTCAGAAGCATGAGAGGTTCCTGTATGTCCTGTACCTCCAGTAAAGGTTGTTTGCTGTTCCGGTGAACCGTGGGAACATGATAATGGGATCATCTCAACCGACCGCGATATCGTCAGTATCGAAAGTCTACCAAACTGGATATAATATGTCTCCTACCTTATGAGCGGATCACTAGATAAATTGAGCCCATGCTGTGAAAGCTGCTCCACGTAACAAATATAAGATTTCTCATTTGGTAAGAAAAACTGGATGAGGCTCGGGACCGCGCCACCGTGTCTTGTTGCCTGTTCTATAAAATCCACTGTATTTGTCACTGCGACAGAGGCAGCTGCATTATGAGGGTAACCGTAGTAACCAGTACTAATCGCAGAAAAAGCAATAGATTGCATTTCGTTTTTCATCGCTAACTGAAGACTGTTCTTATAACAATTAGCAAGTTGCTCAGGTTCGTTTGCATTTCCACCTTGCCACTCGGGGCCTACGGTGTGAATAACATGTTGTGCGCGAAGATTGCCACCTGTTGTGATGACAGCATGTCCCCGTGGCAAGGGCCCCTGCTGTGTAAGAATTCTTTGGCATTCCTCTGTTACAACATCACCACCAGCCCTGAAAATTTCAGCGTCTAAACCGCTGAAAACCGTGAAACGAGGGTTTGTCGAATTCACAATAGCATCAACATTTGCTTGGGTTATATCCCCTTGGAGAATTAGAGAAATTTTCGTAAGTTGCGGTAACGGTGCGACACCAATTTCTGCTTCAAATTCGGAACGGTCAATCTGATTAAATGTGTTTTCTTGAAGGTTTCTCAGAAAAATCCATTTAGAAGGGTCTGTATCAGCGGCAAAGAGACCGAATTGGGCACTGCTGTGTCTGAGGTAGTCCTTCAACTGAGTTATTCCGCTTTCCCCAACGTATCCAATTTTCTTGCATTCTGCAATAGCAGCAAGTTCGCCTTCGCTATCACAAAGCGCAACATCTGCTCTACATGGACTAGTAGTCTGTCACAATTAGTTTGATATTTAATCTAAAATCTGGTATGCTTAGGCTCAAGTCCATTACTCTAATAACTTGGAGCCGCTTATGCCAACGAAACGATACCCCGTTATGCTTAACCCAAATCAACGCGATTATCTTATACATCTGACCTCTTCGGGCACTGAATCGGCACGAAAACTGACACGTGCCAGGATCCTACTGAAAGCCGATGAAGGCGAACTTGGACCCGCCTACGCTGATAAGGAGATAAAAGAGGTTTCCGTTGAAGTCTCAATACCTACTATTTCGAGAACTCGTAAAACCTTTGCGCTTGAAGGTCTCGAAGCCGCACTGATCCCTAAAAAGCGTTCAAAACCTTCAAGACCGAAAAAGTTTGATGGCGAAAAAGAAGCACATCTGATCGCTTTAGCCTGTTCAGAAGCCCCGGAGGGACATGCGAGATGGACGCTGCGCCTCTTAGCCGAGAAAATGGTAGAGTTGAACCATGTTTCAAGTGTTTCTCATGAAACGATAAGACGGACGCTAAAAAAAACGAACTTAGACCTTGGCTAAAGCAGCAATGGTGTATTCCGCCTAAAGCCTCAGCGGAGTTCGTCGCTGCGATGGAAAACGTCTTAGACCTCTATCATCGCCCCGAAGACGCTGCACATCCTTTGGTGTGCGTTGATGAAACGAGTAAACAACATCTCAAAGAAATCCGGCAGCCCTTGGGCATTATTGAAGGCACTCCGAACCGATATGATACGGAATACGAACGCAATGGTGTTAGCAATTTATTCATGATTTTCGCGCCCCTTCAAGGATTTCGGCACGTTGAAGTCACTGACAAACGCACAAGTATTGATTTTGCGTATATCTGCCGAGACCTTGTGGATGTGCATTTTCGGGCTGCTAAAAAGATTCTGCTTGTTTGCGACAATCTCAATACACACAAGCCGGCTTCGTTGTATAAAGCATTTCCGCCCGATGAAGCGCGGCGTATTGCTGAAAAGATTGAGTTTCACTATACACCGAAGCATGGCAGTTGGCTAAACATGGCAGAGATTGAACTTTCCGTGCTAAGCCGGCAATGTCTTTGTAGGCGTATCCCGGACCAAGAGACCCTAAAGTCTGAGATTCAGGCGTGGCAAACCCGAAGAAATGAGCAATCTGCGACTGTAAAGTGGCAGTTTACGACAGACGACGCACGCATCAAACTCAAGAAACTATACCCTTCAGTTTAGAGGTGACAGACTACTAGTTCCTATCTGAATCTTATATTCTCGCTCTATAGAGAAGCCTTCAAACTCCTTGAAATAACGAAGAACTGTCCCAACTACAATACCTTCGTGTTGAAGGCCTGCGTAATGGCATGTTACACACAAATCGTATTCGGAGGAACGCTGCTGACCACACTCCGGACAATTTGCTGTGCTATAGCGATTATCAAAAGCTTCATTATCCATAATATGTTCTCTAATTCTTTCGCTCCTTGTTTCATCAAGGAGAAACCGAGGTCTCATAGATCATCCATCGGTTTATTAGACTTTTTGGGCATCAAGCAATTCTTGAGAAACCTTAGCAAAGCGTTCCCGTAATTCAACTCCCATTTGATGCCAAAAGGGTTTTGAATTCATCAAGGCTATTTACCTGCATCGCGGCACGGCGCAAATCTTTGAGACGCTGTAACTCTTCAATGGATTCAAGCATCGGCTTTAATGTTTGCACATCAATCTCGCGGAATTGAATCTCCAGTGCCTCAAGGATACCTTCAATGGTACTTTCTCGGGCGCCTCGCTCAATACCTTGTTCGATACCTTGTTCGATACCTTGTTCGATACCTTGTTCGATACCTTGTTCAATGCCTTGCTGTAGGATGTATCGGTAAGTTGATGATTCTAACATGGGACCCTCCAACAGATGACGGATT
>JAJEET010000115.1 GCA_022820835.1 Candidatus Poribacteria bacterium | reverse complement strand
TGAAATGCACGAGTCCGATCACAGACCTTTGAGCAACGCACGATTGGCGATATTGGTCCTCCTCGGTGCAGAAACAATGCTGTTTTCGGGGCTCATCGGGACATTTCTGGTCTTTCGCGTCGGAAACGTCACCTGGCCCCCGCCATCGCATATCGGGATTGAACTTCCGCGGGTTGTGACCGGTATCAATACCGCGCTGCTGTTGCTCAGCGGTTACACAATGTTTCAAGCGTGGCGCGCAATCCAGAAAGACAGTGTGAAGCAGCTCCGTAATTGGCTCTTAATCACAGGGATTCTTGGATTACTTTTTCTCGGTATACAGGGAAGCGAATGGGTACAACTCATTCGCAAAGGACTGACACTCCAATCCGGGGTCTATGGCGGCATCTTTTACGTACTGATCGGGTGCCACGCCGTTCACGTGATGAGTGCTGTTATCTGGTTGTTCACAGTCCTCGGTATGACAATGGCTGGACGGTTCTCAGCAGAACGTTACACCGGTGTTGATACCTGTACAATCTACTGGATTTTTGTTGTCGCACTCTGGCCAATTCTTTATGTATTGGTTTATTTTTCGTAGGTATTGTGAAAGGAGCGTCAGAAATGTATAGATTTTTATTATGGGTTACCCTCTTGATAATCGTCACGCTCATCGTACCGACATATCTTGAGGCGTGTCCCAGCTGTAAAACACTTGATGATCCTATCGGTAAAGGTTTTAATTTCAGTATCCTTTTTATGATGGCAATGCCATTTGTGGTTTTCACGGTCATCGGCGGCACGGTTTTCTTACATTACCGGCGCGCAAATAGGAAACCGATGGATTAATAAACCATATAATCGAAAAAGTCATCACTTATTTATAAGTAACGGTTGGGTAACCCAACCCCTACTTAAAATGGGATTCTGATAATTCCAAACGCTTCTTTAACTGATAACCGATAACTAATATAAGGAGTAGTTCCTAAATAGTTCTTTTTCTTTGTTTTTCTTGTTTTTTCTGTGTTACGGTAAACGATAGGCGTTTCTGTGGGGTTCAATTCCGCACGACCGTATGACGTAGTGGTGTGCGATAACCAAGCACAAGAGACAAAAACCACGTCTTTGCTACGCAAAAGGTTCATACACGAGTGAGACGAACCTTGAACTTGTGAGGACACTCGGAAGTGATAAAGCGTCAGTCTTCGAGACTGACTTTGAGGGTTACTCCACGTAGCGTGAACCTTTGCTACGTGCGAATCGTCTGCTATCTTCTATGACGTGCATAGATAACACTGGATACAGGCAGGTTAGACGCGACGGTGTCTACAAAGGGGCTTAAGGAACCCCGTAGAAAACTGCGTTTTTCAGATTTACATAGATTAACATAGTTTTTTACTAACAGTTAAAATATAGTGGAACACGCTACGACTTTAGACCACACTGAAGACGTATACGAACCTTCGCTTACGCCGGATAGCCTCGGTAAGCTCGGCATGTGGGTTTTCCTCGTCGGCGATACCATGTCTTTTGGCGCATTGTTGGCAGCTTATGCAGCTGTCCGGGCTGGCGCAGGCGCAATCGGTTGGGTACCGCCCGATGCAATCCTCGGTATTAACCTAACAGCTTTTATGACATTCCTGCTAATATGCAGTAGTGTCACGATGGTGAAAGCACTCGAATCCATCCAGAACGGTAATGCTTCGCGTATGTGCCTGTTTCTTGGACTGACAATCGCTGGGGGGTTCATTTTCTTAGGCTTACAGGTTTATGAATGGTATCATCTGATTCACCATGGGTTGACACTTACGGGTATCCCCGACCACGGATCATACGGTGCCTTGAAAGATCAAGCAATTAGTGGTTCAAACCTCTTTGGTCCAACTTTCTACGCGATCACCGGTTTCCACGGCTTACATGTGACCGGTGGTGTTATCTATCTCATTGTTATCTTGATACACGGCTTGCGAGGTCGCTATACAGCCGAGTTTAACCATGAAGTAGAAATCGTCGGACTCTATTGGCACTTCGTTGACCTTATCTGGATCATGGTTTTCACCTTCATCTATCTATTGTAGGAGGACAGAATAATGGCACAGGATGGACACAAAGATCACCCGAAATATATGAATATCTTCTGGTGGCTGCTCGGACTCACTATTGTTGAGGTGGCTGTCGCTATCCCTGAGTACTCGATTGTACTAAAAGCGATACTACTCATCGGGTTGGCATGTTCTAAAGCCGCACTTGTCGCTATCTATTTCATGCACCTGAAATTTGAAAGAAAGACATTAGCAGCTATCGTGATAACGCCGTTTCTGATCTGCGTTTTTCTCGTTATTATGCTGATGCCTGACATCACGTTAGACACGCGACTCGACAGCCTCGTCCAACCGGCGGCAGAAGTTGTGGATACATCGTCCCATTAATCTATGTAGCATAGGTTGTTAGCCTGTGTTTTCGTAACGGCGAGGTCTCCTCGCCCGTCTTAACTTGGTAAAAAAGATGTCGGAATCCTCTAATACCAATGTTTTCGTAGGGGCGAGGTCTCCTCGTCCGCCTTAAATCGGTAAAAAAGATGTCGGAATCCTCTAATACCAACAGCCAAAAGCGAAGAATTGACAAAAGCACCCTCATCTGGGTAGCACTCGGTGTCATCATTATCGTCATCGCAGCGATTAACTTGTGGTCGGCGTTTGATACGAAGTTAGAGGGATCGCCCAATCTTCCTAAGCTCGTTAAAACCCGTGTACCGGATTTTAGCTTGACGAACCAGCAAGGACAGCCGGTACAATTATCCGATATGGCAGGCAAAATTTGGATCGCTGATTTCATCTTCACCAATTGTCCGACGATCTGTCCAGCGATGACACAGGAGATGGCGCGCCTACAATCCGAATTTGGCACCGATCCGGTCTATTTCGTCTCGTTCTCTGTAGACCCAGAACGTGATACCGTGGATGTACTCTCACGCTACGCAACCGCTTACGGGGCAGACGATAGACGCTGGCACTTTCTCACCGGTGAGAAGGATTCCATTTACCAATTAGCCGAACACGGGTTCAGTTTAGCCGCGGGACACAAGGACAGCGAGATACTCCATAGTTTACGTTTCGCTCTCGTCAAGCCGGATGGGAATATCTACGACTACTACGACACTCGTAGCCCACCCGCGATGCTACGCTTACGGCGAGATGTCAAAACGCTACTCAAAAAATGAGAGTGTTTAATCTAAATCTCTTAATCTCTCTCGCGGCTTTTGTAGTTCACTTCACATTTGGATTTTTTCGTGGGCGATTCAAAAGGTTCAGCAGACCGTGGAGCAGATGCCTCTACATACCGATTGTTATTAATATCGTCGTCCGTCGTTTTATCCTACATTGGGGATGGCAGACCGCGATGGTTTACCTATGGCCAGCAACACTCATCGCACATATACTCGGCGGTTTTCTGGGAGCTCGTTATAGAAAAGGTAAACAGGATGGACTGTACGGATAAGAGTTGGAACCCCTAACTAAAAGACCAAAACCATAGCCCGTAACGTAGTGGAGGGCGACTCTTGGGGAAGGCGCGTGAAATCCGAAATCTACGTTGTTCTCCCGCAAGGAAAATTAAAAAAATGATCAAGAAAATTTACGTACCCGTTGACAACTCCGACTATTCGGATGCAAGTATCGCTTTGGCTATTGAATTCGCAAAGAAATTCGGTTCGCAGTTAGTCGGTTCCCACGTTTACGCCGCAAAGATGCACGATGTCCGCTTTAAACAGATGGAGTACACCCTTCCTGAAGAGTATCAAGACGAGGTAGAACTTGAAAAGCAACGCCGAATTCACGATACACTCATTACTATGGGGTTGCAGCTCATCTCTGATTCCTATCTTGAGGTGATGAAGCAGAAGTGCACCGAATTGGACATCCCGTTTGAAGCGAAAATGCCGGAAGGCAAACACTATATTAAACTCGTTGAGGATATTCAGGAAAGCGATTACGACCTCGTCATTATGGGCGCACTCGGCATGGGAGCCGTCAAGGATAGCCTCATCGGTGGTGTCTGCGAACGCGTCGTCCGACGTATTAATACCGATACTCTCATCGTCCGGGACCTTGAAACTATTGAAAAGCATGACGGAAATATCCTTGTCGGGATTGACGGAAGTCCGGAATCTTTCTCAGGTTTAAAAACCGCGATACAACTCGGACGGAAGTTCAACAAACAGGTTGAGGCTGTCGGAGTCTACGATCCGTATCTACACTACATCGTCTTCAATTCGGTCGTCAACGTACTAACCGAGCGTGCCGCAAGAACCTTCAGGTTCAAAGAGCAGGAGCAGCTCCACGAAGAAGTCATTGATACCGGATTAGCGAAAATTTATCAGTCGCATCTCGAAGTCGCACGCGCCATTGCAAAAGAAGAACACGATTACGCTCTGAAAATTACGCTGCTTGATGGTAAGGCTTATGAAAAAATCCTACAATACACCCGAAAGACAAATCCCTGGCTCCTCGTTTTGGGAAGGATTGGTGTCCACTGTGAAGAGGATGCGGACATCGGTAGCACCGCTGAAAACCTGTTACGGCTTGCACCTTGCAATGTCCTCTTATCAAGCCAGCGTTATTTCCCGCAGATAGATGTCAAAGCCGAGGAGATACTCGTCTGGACGCAGGAAGCATTAGATAGAATGGAAAAGGCACCACCCTTGGTACGCGGCATTGCCAAGACAGCCGTCCATCGATTCGCTATAGAACGCGGGCACTCTGTCATTACAGAGAGTGTCATTGATATGGCGATGGAAGCGATTATGCCCCAGCGCGCATCTGAAAAATTGACTCGTGTCGCAAAAGAGATCGCCGAGCAGAAAGTATTGGAATCCGATGCAGTCAACACATATATCTGTGGTGAATGTGGCTACGCTGCCCACAACGAGCGACCTGTCAAATGTCCCGTCTGTAGTTCGGATGCAGAACGTTTCCAGAGGGTCGATAAAGATTCTCTGCAGAACGTTGCCGTAGACGAAGGCGGCGCCGCTGAGGAAGAGACATTTGATGGTGTCAGGCTTCAGTGGTCGGAACAAGCGAAAAAAGCACTCCGCACGGTTCCACGCGGCTATATGCGCCGAAACGTCAAAGCGCGCATCGAAAAGTCCGCACGTTCTCAAAAGATCGGCACGATCACGAATGCATTCGCAACCCAAATCATTGATGACAGCATGGGCGAAGCCGCCGCAGTCCGTGAAGACGCACCGGAACTTAGAGCCATGCAAACGCAGACTTCCGATTCCGAAAACACTGAAGTCGCCCAAGGTTTTGAAAGTCCAATACAGTGGACTGAGGAGGCAATTGAGCGTTTGAACTTGGTACCAGCAGGGTTTATGCGGAATATCACGCAAACCCGAATTGAGCAACGCGCACAGGAGAACAATATCGAACAGGTTACGCTTGATTTCGCCGCCCGCGTCATTGAAGATGGCAGAAGCCTCGCCAATGAAGTACTCGGACAGTATTATCAACAGCCAAATCAGGATTGATATTCTCTAAATCATTTGTTAATCTATATTGAGCAATTTTTCTTGGATTTTTGTGTAGGATATGGTATCCTTTTATATATCTGCTATGAGAGGGTCCGATAAAAAGTGAAAAAGAAGGCTCCTTGTGCAAAACCAAAACAAAGACAAACGATCATCGATATTCACTGTCCGTAATGCCGAGAACGCGATGATCACCTTCTGTATTTTCGCTATTGCACTTCTTATAGCAGTATTTTTGCACCAATTTGTTCTCATGGAAAGCAGCGTTGTTGATGCTTTTTACACCGTTGCCTATAACATCTCAAAGATAATGTCAGCCGCAACGATGTTGACGATTTTTGAGGAAGGAATAGACATCATGTTCCAGCGTATCAGAGATACCCTCAAGAAAGAAGAACAACTTATCGCTAAGGCGAAAGATGAGGTCTACAAAGAGATCGAAGATTGGGATCAACGTAGAAAGCAAGCCGAGGCGCGAGGTGAACCCTTCACAGAGCCTCCTCCGGCACCGCGAAAAAAGCCATCAGAAAAATAGTGTTATGACTCCAGAGAGTCACCAACTTCCATAATTGGCGACTCTCTTTTTTCATGTTGGTTGCCTAAAAAATTGGCGGAGGATAAGAAAAAGAAAATAATGAGCGATGTTCCAACAGTCACATTCCAAATACTCGGTCCAAACGAAGGCGTTGCGGAAGGTTCACACCAAGGTTTATGGTTTAAAGTAAAATCAGATCCACCACCAACGAGCAATCTTGTTGTCGGTTTGAAGGTTTGCACATCTAACGGAGAGGTTCAACAGTCCGGTACTGTCATGGTTCTGAAACATGAAAGCCATTCTGCCGATTTTTTTTACAAGACAATGGAAGGCAAACTGGATGTCCAGCTCGAAATTGAACCCTTTGATTCCCTCGCTCAATTAGAGTTCCCTGTTTTCACAAACGAAGGGTATGTGATAGAAGCAGGACATGAATTTCTGGAGTATAGCATTGGTGAATTGGCGAAAATAGTTCCTTATCAGTGGAAGGAACCTGATCGAGGTTTATGGACAGACGAGAAACGTTAAACCTTGCTACAGGTGCCGAATCGTAGTGAGGTTGACGCAAAACGGAGGCAGATTATGCAAAGGCAGATTTTGAGATGTACATTAATATTTTTATTTGCAGTGTTTACGGTAACGACGAACGGTTTCGCCGACAATTGGCAACAGTGGCGCGGAACACACAACGACGGTATCAGCAATGAAACTAAAGTCCCTATCCAGTGGAGTCAAACCGAAAGGGTCAAATGGCGTTTACCGCTACCCGGTGAAGCCGCTTCTACACCTGTCGTCTGGGAAGACAAAATTTTCCTGACTTCAGCCGAAAGCGATTCCCTTGTGTTGATGTGTATCAGCACCGAAGGTGAGGAACTCTGGAAGCAGACTTTAGGACACGGCAACCGAAGAGTCCGCGGCGGCGAAGGCAACTCTGCAGCACCTTCCCCCGTAACCGATGGTGAACACGTCTGGGCTTTTCTCGGAACCGGAGACCTCGCCTGCTACGATCTTGACGGAAATCAGGTCTGGCATACCAATCTCGCTGACCGGTACGGAGAATTCAACCTCTTTTTCGTCATGTCAACCACCCCGCTGCTTGATAAAGATCGACTCTATTTCCAGCTTATCCACAGCAACGCATGGGTCGTGCTGGCACTTGACAAAATGACCGGTGAGGAGATTTGGAAGCATGATCGCGACAGCGACGCAACCGCTGAATGCGAACAGGCATACACCTCCCCAATTCTCTATCGTGATGCCGAGCGTGAATACCTTGTGGTCCACGGCGCAGACTATGTCACTGCACACAGCTTGGAAGATGGCAGCGAAATCTGGCGATGTGGCGGTTTCAATCCAATATTCAGTTACAATCACTCCCTCCGGTTCGTCGCTTCTCCTGTTGCAACAGAAGGTCTTATCGTCGTCCCCTCCGCTAAAAACGGGCCCGTTTTGGGCATCAATCCAGCGGCTGCACCCGGCGATATAACCGATAGTGAGTGGCAGATATGGAAACGTCAACGCGGTACCCCTGATGTCCCTTCACCGCTTATTCACGACGGTTTGGTCTATCTCTGTCGAGAAAACGGCAATCTAATATGTCTTGATGCCGAGACCGGAGAGGAATACTATGAAGAACGGACACATCGGCACCGGCATCGTGCCTCACCGGTCTACGCAAATGGACATATCTATCTGACCGCCCGCGATGGCGTAATTACAGTCGTCAAAGCCGGACGTGAATTTGAGATTGTCGCCAGCAATGCCATGGGGGAAGACATCGCTGCATCTCCTGCCATCGCAAACGGCACGCTCTATCTCCGCAGTTATCAAGCACTCTATGCTATCGGTGGAGAATAATGAAAACGTATGCCGATTTACCGAGTGATGCCGGTTCAAATATTATCGGGCAGGTCACGGCACAAGCAAACCGCCTCCAAAAACGCCTCGCTTCCGTCAAACGGACAGTGGCAATTATGAGTGGCAAAGGCGGTGTCGGAAAGAGTTCACTCACAGCGAATATCGCGACTGCACTCACGCTAAAAGGGCAAACTGTAGGTGTCGTTGATGCAGACATCAATGGACCAACGCTTGCGAAGATGATGGGGGTTCGGAACGCTACGCTGGAATACACGCCCACAGGGGTCAAACCGGCAATGACTGCACTCGGCACCAAGCTTATATCCATGGATTTACTCTTGGCTGAAGACGACGCACCTGTACTCTGGAATGCGCATTCCCAGAAGGACGCATTCACATGGCGTGCCACTATGGAGGTCGGCGCACTCCGAGAGTTCATCGCCGATACCGATTGGGGGAACTTGGATTATCTTCTATTAGATCTGCCACCTGGAACTGATCGCCTTCCAAATGTCGTAGAACTTATTCCTAATCTCGGCGGTGTCGTTGTTGTGACGATTCCTTCCGAAGTCTCGCAGTTGATTGTTAAAAAGTCGATTACTATGGCGAGAGACATCCTGAAAGTTCCGATCATCGGGGTCGTCGAAAATATGGCGTTCTATGTATGTCAACATTGTGGTGAAGAAGGACCGCTCTTTTCCGTTGACGAAACGCTTGATGAGACATTCCAGAAGTCAATCCTCGACAGCATTCCGTTTGACCCGAAACTCACACGCTGTAACGACAACGGAACCCCGTATGTTGACAAATACCCAGACGCACCGGCGAGCCAAGCACTCATGCAAGTCGCTGAAAAAATTCAAACCTTTTTTAATTCTTAGTTTGTGCCTTTTTCGTAGTATCTTATACCATTTCTAATTGAAAATGCCTCTTTTTTGTAGCACAAACTGTTAGTTTGTGTCCTGAAAATAACGACTCTAATAACCGCCTAATGAGACAATAATTTATAGGAAGGGTATTAGTTGTAACGCGCGTAGTCCGTAATGAAATGGAGGACGGATCTACGGCAAGATACTTCAAGTTCCGAACCCACCTAACCGAACCGCAAGGGAAATTTAAAAAATGAAATTTTTATGTACAGACTGTGATACAGCAATGAAATTTAAAGATGTAACCCGTCCTGAACAAGGCTCTGTAACCGCACTTTTTGAGTGTCCGGACTGTTTTACAGAGATTGCGATGTTTCTCAACCCCTCGGAAACGCAGATGTTAAAATCCTTGGACCTTAAACTCGGTGGAACCAGTGAAGCAGCACAACCGATGCAGCTCCTGCGCTCGCAATTAGGAACCGCAAAGAGTGAATCGATGCCAAACATCCTTTCTACTGAACTGGAGTCGGGTGAAACTACTGAAGGTGGTAAGTGCCCCTTTACTGGCGTTATCTCCGATGCGTTTCAAGAAGATTCGGAACCTACTGAACCGACCGGTCCCGTCTGGACAGCGGAAGCACTTGAACGCTTAGATCGGATCCCCGCTTTCGTGCGTCCTATGGCGAAGATGGGCATCGAAAGTTTCGCCAAAGACAACGGACACGATGAAATTACAGGCGAAGTCATGGATGCCGCCCGCGGCAACTTCCCCGCACAGTTCTGAGAGGTTGAAACGCTTTGGAGAATCGGTAAAAATAAAAAAAGGGCGCGGTTTACGCAACACGCACCCTAACTGTCTGAATGGACAATGATGCCCTACGACATTTAGTAATATTTCTTCATCTGTGCCCAACTAACGGCTAACTTTCCGCGCGCTTCAACAGCCGGGACCTGATCCCACGGTATGTTCTTTCCGTTAGCACTCGCTTGATGGACATCGTCAAAGTTCGGGTGTCCCCATCCACCGCTACTATTATCAACAACAACAAGTTGAGCGATCTCTCCCTGAAGATCCGAAACATCCCACTCTTTCCGTGTCATCGTTTCATTGTTATTACCGGTAGCTGTCCGTTCAACTTTTCCATCAATTACGAGGTTAACACAACAAGGTTCAGGATTAACATCCCAAGCACGGTTACCGCCGCCAATAAGGAAATTCATTGTCTCACCAATAATCTTGAACTCTATAGAGGTCAATGTACCTTGAGGCGCATCCACACCATCTGCCAGATCACCCGGATTCTGACCGAGTGCCTTCCCTTTGACGGGACCCTGGTATTTCTCAGCAAGTCCAAGCCACCAATCACCTTGATGCTCAGAAGGTTGTCCACGATTCCGGGCTGTCGGGTTATCGCCCCAAGTCGGTTGGAAATCGAACGCTGTACCTGTTTTCTCCCAATCCGTGAGGTCGCCCGTCTCGAAGTCGTTATTGAACGTACGAGCAGACGCGAAATTGATGGGCAGAACTAACAGGATAGCGATCGTAGAGAGCATCATATTCGTGAAAAACAACTTTTTCATTTAATGTATCTCCTACGTTTTTGAAAAGATGATCGCTGACGTGATACGCTGCCTTTGTAGTAAAGTCCATAATCATTTATACGCCGCGTCAGGATGTACAGACTGGGTTGCCCAGTCCCTACAGGCATCCGGTGTGGTTCCCTATCGTGATGTGCTCATATGTCTTCGGGCTTTACTATAATAACCGAGCGTATTTGGCATCAAGTTCACTTTCCATAGTTTTGAAAATTGGAGGCGTGCTCCAGTGAGTATTTTACACAAATATATTATAGCACGTCAAAAACTGCCTTTGCCAAGAAAAGTCGCTCGTGTAAAAAGTATATGCGACTGTTTGGAGTGATTGACATTTCAAATCTCACTATAAATGTGAAACTTAACATCGGAACCTATCGTTTACTTATAACGTTTGACCGTATGCAGAAATGTGTCATCTGCGTCAGTATTTCCCACGGAGGACAACACTATGAAAAATAAAAAAATAAAAGTTAGCAACATAACCTTTCTAATCAGCAGCTTGCTCATTATACTTGCCAGTATAACAGGCTGCACCGATGTCCCTTACTCAGGACCGATAGTAACCTCTGGCGACCTGGACCAGTATTTTAACACAAAAGGACAAGATACCGTCTGCCTGCAAGATGGGTTCGACGCAATCTGCGTAAAACTTTTGTTGGATGAAACAGAAATCGCACCAACAGAGATAGACTACGTACCAACTGTCCATGTCCGTCCCACCAACATCGTCTATGTGTTTAATTATCAAGGGCGAACCATATTAGACGCAAAACGACTCATGGATACCAGCCAGATTGTCCAGGAGTTGGTAGAGGCAGGCAAAGCAGAACTGCCACCAAATGCCAATCTGGACAGTGGGGACACCAACTATATACCCGAAGGTTGGAGTATTGAGATATACTATCCAAGCACATTTCGTGAAGCGAGACGCGGCAACACACCCGAAACCAGCGGATTCGACATCAGAATCGTCGAAGGAAAAACAATCTCAACCAGCAGACGAGACGATCTGAAGATCACCGAATTCACACAAATCAACAAAAACGATGGCAGACGCGGCGTTCAATTCTCCGTCAAAACACAAGCACCACAGATAACAATTCAGGTAGATGGAGTCGTACCTGCCAATATCGCAACCTTCCATATCAACGGAGACAGCGTAGAAGCCGACGATAGCCAAAATATCCTCCGCTTACAACCAATACAGTAGGACTCTTATGCGTAGGGGGGCCGCCTGAAATTTATAGTAACGTGAACTTGAAAATAAATCTGTAGGTTGGGTTCTGTAGGTTGGGTTGAGCGGTAAGTACACACTAAAAACCGTATAATTTAGACAAATATGCCGCTTTTCAAGGCACTTTCTGCCTAAATAGCGGTAGCGAAACCCAACATCCCACTTTTATCAAACTCACGTTAGTAAAGTCAATAATTAAAAAGACATTTCAGTGATTGCCGAGACCACCCCTCGTAGGGGCGAGGTTCCCTCGTCCGCCGTAAAATGTCTCATTAATTCTGAAATCCACTATAAACTTCGATAGGACTGGAGCCGCATCGTGAGAAAAACATCACACATGAATGCCCGGAAACAAAAAAAATTTAAACCGGCACCCGCGAAATTCATCATTGGCCCCCTAATGATCCTTTTTGCCATCACCGGATGCTCCGATATGCCATATACCGGATCAAACCTGACAGGTCTCGAGGTAAACCGCTATCTCGTCTCAACGGACGGCGAATCCGTCTGCTTTCAGGATGATCTCGACGCAACCTGTTTAAGGCTTATACCTGAAGCACAGAACGGTTCAGATGCAAGTAACCGGCCTGCCGTCTACATCTATCCGGAAAGACGCGTCTATATGCTTTATCATGACGGAGCACCTATTTTTCGCGCAGAAAGAGCCCAGATCGGACCGGCACCCACAGATGGTGATGATCCCTCAACGCCTAACGGTGGCAACGGTAATAACAACGGCAATAATGGTGGCGGTAATAATAACGGTGGCAACGGCAATAATAACGGCAATAATAACGGTGGCAACGGTAATAACAACGGCAATAATGGTGGCGGTAATAATAACGGTGGCAACGGGGGGGATAACTCAGACCAACCGAATGGTGATGATGGCAATAACGACAATCCACCTAATAGTAATGTTGATGGACACGGATGGCTTATCTGGGTATACTACCCAGAAGAGGCATATCCCAACAATGCACCGACACTTAGTGAAAGCGGCGTAACGGTTATCATAAATGGCAGCCAACTAAGTGATGATGATATAACAGGTTTCGCACAATTCATTAGCGGCGACGGCGAAAGAGGTGTTCAATTTTTCTATCAAACCCAGTCCGCCGAACTGTTAGACCTAAAGATACAGATTGAAGGTGTCGACAGCAACGATGAGACAATCAGATTCAACATAAATTACTTGTGGAGCTCACGATAACTTTTCACTGCAGGCGGGGTTTGAAACCCCGCCTGCAAAGGATGCCGCGTAAGTCCTACTATCGTAGAGGTTATATTACACACCAATTCCGAGTTTATCGTTAATCTCTTTCTGATAGCCTTCGAGTTCACAATTTTCGATCTCGGCGATTGTCACAGGGCGACCGAACCATCCGGATTCATAGACTGCCATACAGATCGCTTCAGACCGCATCCCTTCGACGGCATCCACTTCAGGTTTGCCACCACTTCGGATCGCATCAGCGAAGTATTTCAACTCAATCGCAACGGTGTCTTCAACACCACCTGGGAAGTAGTATTCCCGTTCTGAATCGCTCAAACTATCCGTGAATTCTTTCATCAAATCATCATTGGAGATGGGTTCACCACCACGCGGCACCAAGCCTCTACCCCAATCAAGTGCCCCTTCACTGCCGTAAACAGTATGTTGGCCGAAACCGTGTGCGGGGGCAGAACCGACCCAGGTCCACTGCGCCGTAACGCCTTGTTCAAACTTGATAGTCGCAATCATCGCATCTTCAACATCAACCGAATAGCCACCTTCACGTTCACCCGGATTATCGTAACGGTAAGGTTCATACGCCTTATTGATTGCGTAAACCTCTTCGGCTTCAAGACCGAGGATATAGCGCATCAGATCCGTGAAATGCACACCACCATCTAATGCCCAACCGCCGCCGGCGTCCATCTTAAAATTGCGCCACCCCCATTTACCGAGGTTCTCGCCGACTTCAATCCAGAAGAACATACGCGGCTCACCGATACGTCCTTGGGCAATCGCCCAACTCCGTGTGCGTTGGATGCGTGCCAGACGATAATTTTCTGCCACAGAAATAATTTTGTCATTCCGATCCGCCGCTTCCATCATCAATTGGCATGCCCGCATAGTGATACCGAACGGTTTTTCAATAATAACGTGCTTTCCAGCATCCAGCGCAGGCACCGCAAGCGTATGATGGGCACTATGAAGCGCGCAGATGTCAACACATTCCAAATCAGGATGTTTCGCCAACATATCATCGACTTCTGTATACACAGCAGGCTTTGTACCGCCTTGAAATTCGTGTGCCTGATTTGCACGTTCTTCGGCGCGTTCGGGTGCTATATCGCACGCAGCAACGATCTCAAAATCCCTCAGCCCTTTCGACCAGAGTTCCCGATAGGCTCTCATGTGTGCGCCGGACATACCACCGCATCCTATTAATCCCATTTTAATTCGTTCGGTTGCCATTTAAGTCTCCTTATCTATCTGTTTCAATCGTGATTCGCGCGTCTCACGCGACTAACGGAATATGCGAGATTATATGCGATATGGAATCCCGTGTCAACATTTTTCTTAGTCGCGACCAGAACCATTCAATGGAGTGAAAAAAGTTTGGACAATTTCTGTCTACTTCGGGTCAAGTTTTCAAGATTGTTTCTATTTTTCCGCGAGTTTTCACTGATAGTCAACTCATAGAAAAAACGGAAGTGTCCCATATTTGTAGGTTGGGTTGAACGGGGCCCTCTAAAAAACGAACCAAGAAATTCAACTCACGGCTTATCGAAACCCTTGAAGTCTCCAAGTGCGAGTGAAACCCAACGTTTTTTTATTTTTAGAGTTCGGAACCGAAAACTAAATCGTCCGGTTACACTAAAACGTTTGACTTTAAAACCCCTTTTTTGATAGAATACCGAAGTAAAGGAGGAATGAAAAATGGTTATGCATATCATTGATACGAAAACTTTCTGTAGTGTCGTTTGTTTTTTTCTCGTATTTACGCTTACAAACCTCATCGGCATTGGACAAGTGGATGCAGCCGTTGATAAACACACCGTCGCTGTTTGGCTCTTTGAGGAAGGCAACGGAAAGACCGTCAAAGACGCGTCCGGGAATGGACACAGTGGCGACTTCAAAGGAAGCCTGAAGTGGGTAAATGCCAAATTTGGAACTGGATTAGAGTTCCCAGGCGATGATGGCGGCTATATCGTCGTCGATTCTACCAAAAAACTGGAACTGGAAACACTCAGTATCGAAATGTGGGTTAAAGTGAAAGAGAGTACAGGTAAGTGGCAAGGTATCGTCTGCAAACAGCAGGCAGGATGCACCAACCGAAACTATGGGGTCTGGGTACAGATAGATAAAAGCGTTCTGCATGCACAGATCGGCGCAAATGGCGCATGTGCATTCAGTATAGATGGCACGTCTGTCATCACAGACAATAAGTGGCATCATCTCGCTTTTACTTATGATGGCAAGATGGGACGACTTTACGTTGATGGCGATTTGGAGACCGAGGCACCCAACAATCAGTCCTTTCAGAGCAACGACCCAATCACAATCGGTGTACCGAACCTTGATAACGCAAACGGATTAAAAGGTATCATTGATGAGATACGTATCTCCAATGTCGCACGCACCGAAGATGAAATTCAGGAAGCGATGGATGTCGGCTTGGCGCAAATTCTCAGCGTTGAACCCGGTGGCAAACTCGCAACGCGCTGGGGATATATTAAACACGAATAATAATCAGGACTTACGCATTGTCCCTTAAAGTCCCCCTGATAAGGGGCGGGGAATGCCCATAAGGCATTCATACCGTTGATTCTTTAGGGGGTTTAAAATATTGTGCTTTGCGTAAGTCCCGTCTGAAATAGGGAGAACAATTTGAGAAGATTAACCTTCGCGTGTTTACTATTTTTTTCTGCCACCACATTCGCATTCGGACAAGGACTTCCCATGACCGTACCAGAAAAGGTCGGCGTCTCTGCTGAGCGTCTTGAACGTATCCGACCCGTCATGCAAGATTATGTTGATAAAGGAAACCTACCCGGGCTCCTGACAGCCGTCGCGCGACGTGGGAAGATTGTGCATTTTGAAACCATCGGCAAGCGAGATGTTGAAAACAACAAACCTATGGAAGCAAATACGATCTTCCGTATCTACTCCATGTCGAAACCCATTACAAGCATTGCTGTGATGATACTCTATGAGGAGGGGCATTTTCAACTCGGCACTCCGGTCTCTCAGTTTATCCCTGAATTTGAAAACATGAAGGTCTACAATGAAGACCAGACCGAAGTCTTGGACGCAAAGAGAAAGATAACTATCAAGCACCTCCTCACGCATACTGCAGGGTTAGCTTACGGTGGCGGCAATAAACCGATTGATGAACACTATAGAAAGGCAAATATTTTTGAACCCGGTTCAACACTCGCCGATATGGTCAAAAAACTCGGCGAAATTCCACTCGCACATGAACCCGGTGAAAAGTGGACCTATGGTGTCTCTACCGATGTACTCGGCTACTTGATAGAGGTGGTCTCTGGAATGTCGTTTGAAGAATTCCTGCAGACTCGCCTTTTCGGACCCCTCGGTATGGTAGACACCGGATTTTCGGTACCACCGGAGAAACGCGACAGATTGGCAGCTGCGTATGGACCTACTGACCAGAATGGACTTATACGTGTTGACACCCCAGCACTCGCAAACGATGAATTCACCTTTTTCCCATCCGGGGGCGGTGGATTGCTCTCAACCGCTGCTGATTACATCCGATTTTCTCAGATGCTACTCAACGGCGGCGAACTCGACGGGGTCCGTATATTGGGAAAAAAGACGGTGGAACTCATACGTTATCCGCATCATGACAATTGGTTTGGACTCGGCTTCAGTATTGTTACGCGTAAAAATCCACCAGATACCTTGGATTCTGTTGGGAATTTCAGTTGGGCAGGGGCCGCCGCTACCGCTTTCTGGATTGATCCACACGAGGAATTAGTCGGTTTGGTCATGACACAACTTTTCGGAAACCGATACCCTTTCCACCAGCAATTTCAAGTTTTGACTTATCAAGCACTAACGGAATAGTGGCACTCGGTACGCAGTTTTCAGTTTTCGGTTAATACGTTGTGGCAGTTATGTGCTCTGTTACCGCCACAGCCTATCTCTTTAACCGAGCCCTGACAACCGAAAGGTTTTTCACAGAAAAACCGTACCGACAACTAATAAAAAAGGAGAATGGATTGAAAAAATTAACACGTATATCATTGCCACTTTTCTTTATCACTGCGTTCGCTTTTGGACAAGGACTCCCGATGACAGTACCAGAGAAGGTCGGTGTCTCTGCTGAACGTCTTGAGCGTATCCGACCCGTTATGCAAAGTTACGTTGATAAAGGGCAAGTCTCCGGATTCCTAACAGTCGTGGCACGACATGGGAAGATTGTCCATTTTGAAACCATCGGTATGCGAGATGTTGAAGGTAGTAAACCCGTTGAACCGGATACGATCTTCCGTATCTACTCTATGTCAAAACCGATTACCAGTGTCGCTGTTATGATGCTTTATGAGGAAGGTCATTTTCAACTCACCACACCCGTCTCCCAGTTTATCCCTGAATTTGAAAACATGAAGGTCTACAATGAAGACCAGACCGAAGTCTTGGACGCGAAAAAGAAGATAACCATCAAGCATCTCCTCATGCATACTGCCGGACTCACTTATGGTTGGGGCAATAAACCCGTCGATGCCCTCTATAGGGAGGCAAAAATACGTGAACCCGGATCAACGTTAGTGGATATGGTCGAAAAACTTAGCAAAATTCCGCTCGTCCACGAACCGGGCGAAAAGTGGACCTATAGTGTCTCTACTGATGTCCTCGGCTACTTTGTGGAAGTCGTTTCCGGGATGCCGTTTGAAGAATTCCTCCAGACGCGAATCTTCAGCCCCCTCGGCATGGTAGACACAGCGTTTTCGGTGCCATCGGAGAAGGTGGACAGGTTCGCAGCACTCTATAGACCTACTAAAGAGAATGGACTTGAGCGGACACGACGACCAGCACTCGAAGTTGATGAATACACTTTTTTCCCATCAGGTGGTGGCGGCCTCGTCTCAACCGCCGCAGACTACATGCGTTTTTCTCAGATGCTACTCAACGGCGGCGAACTCGACGGAGTCCGTATATTGGGGAAAAAAACGGTGGAACTGATGCGCTACCCGCATCACAACAATCGGTTCGGACTCGGTTTTAGGATTATTACAGACGAAAATCCGCCGAACACCTTGGAATCCGTGGGCAGCTTCAGTTGGAGCGGTGCCGCCGCAACCACCTTCTGGATTGACCCACACGAGGAAGTGGTCGCTGTACTCATGACGCAACTCCTCAATAACCGCTACCCTTTTCAACAACAATTTAAAGTCCTAACCTATCAGGCACTCACGGAGTAATGGTTCTAATTAGGTTCTTAAAGGCCACCTGATAAGGGCGGGGAATGCCCATAAGGCATTCATACCGTTGATTCTTTAGGGGGGTAATGATAATCCACATAAACCTCTTTAACTGATAACTGAGAACCGATAACTGACAACTATCCTACAGGAGATCTTAATGACAGTATATGGAGGATTACCGCGCGCAGTCCCTGAAGATATGGGCATGTCAACCGCGCGGTTAGGGCGTATGACACCGGTCATGCAAGGCTATGTTGACAACGGAAAAATCCCCTGCGCATTGACAATGATCGCGCGTAAAGGCAGGCTCGTCCATTTTGAAAAATTCGGCACGCAAGATGTCGCCACTGAAAAACCGGTGGATTTTGATACAATCTTCCGTATCTACTCAATGACGAAGCCGATTACCAGTGTCGCCGTGATGATGCTTTACGAAGAAGGACATTTTCAACTCGGTACACCGGTGTCCGAATTTATCCCCGCTTTCAAAGATATGCAGGTCTATACGGAAGATGGCAGCGCTATTGTTGACGCGGAACGCGAGGTAACTGTAAAACATCTACTCACGCACACTTCTGGACTCATCTATGGTGGGGACTGGGAACACCCCATTAATGAACGGTATAATGAAGCCGATTTCTACGGCGGCGACCTCGCACACATGGCACAAGAAATCGGGAATATTCCGCTCCTTCACCACCCGGGCGATGCGTGGAACTACGGTATGTCTACTGATGTACTCGGCTACCTTGTCGAAGTCGTTTCCGGGATGCCGTTCGCGGAGTTTTTGAGAACGCGTATCTTTGCCCCATTAGGTATGCATGACACCGATTTCTCGGTACCAGAAGAAAAGTCTGATCGCTACGCAACGTTGTACGAACCTACAGAAGATGGCGGCATTCAGGTGATTCAAGAAGCACCTGTTTCCAGCGGACCGTTGAGCTTCCACCACTCCGGTGGTGCTGGACTACAATCAACCGCTGCCGATTACCTCCGATTCTGTCAGATGTTGCTCAACGATGGCGAACTTGATGGAGAACGGCTCCTCGGGAACAAAACTGTTGAACTCGTCAGGATGAATCATATCGCAGACGATTGGCATCCACTTGAGAGAACTGGATGCGGGTTCGGACTCGGATTCGCTGTCGTTACAAATGTCGCTGATACGCACAGTCTCGGTTCTGTCGGCACTTACAGTTGGGGCGGTCTCGCAAGTACGACATTTTGGATCGATCCGGTTGAGGATTTAATCGGTATCCTAATGACGCAGTTGATCGGCGATTCTCCGTTCCATGCCCAATTTCGCGTGCTAACCTATCAGTCAATTATTGATTAGATCTACCACAAACGTTCTGAATAGTTTTGTAGGTTGGGGTGAACGTGAGTGAAACCCAACAACCCCATCAATCTTTGGAATAAAACGATGAATCTCCTTCAACTCGAAAATGTTTATAAACGCTTCGGGGACTTCACAGCCGTATCGGATATCTCCTTTAGTATTGAAAAGGGGACCGTATACGGACTCTTGGGACCCAACGGTGCTGGAAAGACGACTACACTTCGCATGATAATGGACATTATCGCACCGGATGCAGGCAGCATTACATTCAGCGGCGATCGGCAGGCCCGAGATTTTTTAGACCAGATTGGGTATCTACCAGAGGAACGTGGTTTGTACCGAAAAATGAAGGTGCAAGATGTCATCCTTTTTATTGCCGAATTAAAAGGATTGTACAAGCAGCAAGCACTCACGGAGATTGAGCTATGGTTAGAAAAAATGCATCTCTCGGAATGGGCGAACAAGCGGATTGATGAACTTTCTAAGGGAATGGCACAGAAAATTCAATTCATTACAACGGTCATCCACAAACCGGAATTGATTATCCTTGATGAACCCTTTTCTGGGCTGGATCCGATTAACATGACACTCCTCAAAGATTTGATGCTCGAATTGCGGGATAACGGCAGTACAATTATCTTTTCGACCCATGTGATGGAACAGGTGGAAAAACTATGTGATCGTATCTGTCTTATCCATCAAGGCAAGGTGTTGCTTGAAGATGAACTCCGGGCTGTCAAACAGGCGTTCGGCAAAAATTCCGTTGAGATTGAATACCTCGGTAGCCTTGAACCGATTCGAGATTCCGATTACATTCAACGGATCAACGATTTCGGACAGTACGCTGAAGTCAAATTAAAATCTCCAGACGATTACCGCTTCGTCCTTCAAGAACTTGTTGAAAAAGGAATTGATGTGACACGGTTCGAATTGATGGAACCGACCCTACACGAGATTTTCGTCCAGAGCGTTGAAACGCACGGAGGGACAGTCCAGAATGCCAAATAAAATTATCACCGTTATCAAACGTGAATACATGACCCGTGTTAAATCGAAAGGATTTATTGTCTCTCTGTTTCTCATGCCTGTCCTAATGTCTGGAATGGTGTTATTGTCCAGTTTTCTCACAGTTATAGAGGGCAAAACCGAAAAAATAAGAAAAATCGCAATTGTTGATGGGACGGGTGAAATCTTCACACAGATGCAAGACGGTATCGCTGGACATTCTACTTTCCAACATAAAGGCAAACTGGTTTATCAACTTGAGGAGGAGTCTGTTACAACACAGGAGACAAGAACCGCACTCCGAGAACGTCTCAATACCAAAACTCTCTACGCGTATCTTGAAATTCCGAAAGATGTTTTTGAAAACGGAGAGGTCCGATTCTATGCCAGAACAGCGACGAATTTCGCAGTACAAAGTGCACTCCGTGGTATTATTTCAAACATCGTCCGAGACAAACGCTTCGCTGAAAGCGGCTATCCTCGCAATGAAGTTAGTAGACTTATGCGTTCTGTCAGATTCAACGCTTACGCCGTTAAAAGTAGCAAAGGGAAAGACGGCGATACGGCGATTGAAAGCCCTTTAGAGACTGGCGCACGCATCGGACTCGGATACATCCTCGTTTTTGTGCTTTACATGTTCGTTCTCATTTATGGCAACTCCATCATGCGAAGTGTACTTGAAGAAAAAACAACCCGAATTGTTGAAGTGATTATTTCCTCAATAAAACCGCATCAACTGCTACTCGGCAAACTCGTTGGTGTCTGCGCTGTCTGTTTGACAATGTTTGCTATCTGGGTCGTATTTGGTGTTTTATTGGTTATGAACATGGAAACGCTACTCGGTATCTTCGGGGTTGATAACCTGCCGATACAACTCAGCCAAGTAATTGGAACAGTCAAAGCAAGTAGCACCGAGGGGCTCATCTATTTCTTTATCTATTTCATTATCGGGTTCTTCATTTATTCAACGCTTTATGCCGTTGTCGGCGCGATTTGCAGCAGCGAAGAAGAGGCACAGCAGACTGCTGCACCACTTACGATACTCATTATTGTTCCGTTTGTACTGATGTTTCAATTATTTAGAATCCCGGATTCGACACTCAGTATATTGCTCTCTCACGTTCCATTTTTCTCACCAATACTTATGTTCATGCGTGTCAACGTGTTGATGCCGCCTTTGTGGGAAATTCTATTGAATATTGTAGTGATGTGCACAACTGTCTTACTTGTCACGCTTATCAGTGCAAAAATCTATCGGGTTGGCATTCTGATGTACGGCAAACGTCCCACCATCGCGCAATTATGGCAATGGATGCGGTATTAAGGTTCTTTATCTTTAATCTTCTAAGGCGACTGAAACTTTGAAAGAGGAAAAAAGTTATGAAAATCGCAGTTGTAACAGGTGAACACGGGTTCCAAGAAAAACAGTTTGACGCAGTCTTTGAGAGTATGCAAGACGTTCAATTCGTCCGAGAAGATCTCGACGACTTTGTAGATGATCCTGAACAAAAGGATTACGATACTGTCGTCTTTTACAACTTCCACCGTCCTTATCCCACCGACCCGCAAGCCAACGCAATTCTCGGATTAGCAGAACGCGGACAAGGCATGGTGATTCTGCATCACGCGATCCTCGCGTTCCCAGAATGGGACGCCTACTCCGAAATATGTGGCGTTGACGATCGCGGCGAATTCGACTACTATCCACGCCAAACCCTAAACGTGCAAATCGCTGACGCAACGCACCCGATTACCGACGGGCTCATCGACTGGGAGATGGGCGACGAAACCTATACCATGAAATCCGCTGGCGATGATAGCGCAATCCTACTGACAGTTGATCATCCGAACAGTATGGATGTCCTCGGTTGGGCGCGTAAATACGGAGAATCCCGTGTCTTCTGCCTCCAAAGCGGACACGACGATGTCACCTTTTCTAATCCGAACTTCCGGGAGGTACTACGGCGCGGCATTCGCTGGTGTGCCAAAACGTAGCGTAATTAAAAAATGATGAGTCTCTTCTCTTTCTATCAATCCAAAGAACTTCGGAGGCACGCACACCGCGTCGGCGCGTGTTGTGTTCTGTTGTTATTTTCAACGATACCCATAAATGCAGATAAAGGGGAAACGATGGCACAAACAACTTATGCAGTCGCAGCAAAGACAATCGAAGGTTTTCAAGTCTACTATATCCAACAAGATAACAAAGCGGTTGCAGAAATCGTGCCTGCACTCGGAAATAACTGCTATACCTTCAAGGTAGCAGTTGACGACACTTGGCTCAATTTGATAGACGCACCACCGGATCTCGCCACACTCGAAGAACGTCCGACCGCTTACGGCAACCCGATTCTGTTCCCGTTCCCGAACCGAATCCGGAACGGCACATGGCAGTTTGAAGGAAAAACCTATCAGTTTGACAAAGCACCAGAATCACCAACCACAATCCACGGCCTGCTGTTGAATCAACCCTATCAGGTCGAAAGTCATACCGCCGATGAAAACGGCGCAACACTCATCTGTTCGCTCAACTCTCAAGATTTCCCGGAAATCACACGCCAATACCCTTTCCCGTTTAAAATTGAGATTACTTATACCCTCAAAGATGCGATATTGACGATGCGAATTGCCATCACCAATACAGGCGACCAAAATATGCCAGTGGGTTTCGGTATCCATCCCTATTTCAGTGTGGACCTCGGCACCGAGGCGGACGCATCGCAAGCCATCATTACTGTCCCCGCTGCTAAATATTGGGAACTTGATGAAGTCCTCGTGCCAACCGGAGAACAGCACGATGTTAACGGAACACTTGATCTACAAAATGGACAACCGTTTTCGGAACTGAAACTGGATCACGTCTTCACAGACGTTCAATGGGTTGATGGTGTCAGTCGCTGCGTCATTGAAAATCAGGATACTGGATACGGTATGGTGATGGAATCGGATGCACAATTCAGGGAACTGGTCGTCTATACGCCGCCTAACAGGGACGCTATCTGTTTCGAGCCTTACACCTGTCCGACAGACGCTATCAATCTTGAGGCACGTGGAATTCCAGCAGGTGTGATTGTGCTTACACCTGATGAAACCTTTTCTGGAACCGTCCGCTTTATGCTAAAGTAGTACACAGACCCCAATCGGTTTCCATCTACAGGCTTCTGCCATGAAAATTATTGCACCATCGCTTTTTCTCTTATTCCTTTTAATTGTGCAACCGGGCGTAGCAATCCGTCAAGGTACAGCAACTGCTGACATCTTTATCAGACGCTACAAGCACTCTGGAGATTTCGGTAGGCTCGCGCTCTGGCACGAAGCCGCCGCGGAGTGCCTTAAACGTATCTCTGTCCCCATGAACGAGATTGCACACGACTACTACGAACGGCACGGATACGAAAAATGGGCGGCACGAGCAAAAAAAGAAGCACATGAGATTCACAAACAGCACCAATATCACCGCACGCGTGCCGAGAATGCATGGCAAAAATCAAAAACCCCAGAACCGATTCTAAAGGCTGAACGTGAAAATATCGCAAAGTTTATGGCAATATGGCTGCCACGCTACCCAAATCGCTTTTACGAGTTTGGCATCTATCCGACATTTTTCAGGCAACAACGAAAATTAGCAGAGCAGAAAGGCGATTATATAAAGGCACTCCAACTTGAAGCCGATGCTGCAACAATGTGCGCAACACAATATGAAAAAATTCCGATTGCCTACGGACTCAAAAGTTATCAAAAGCACCGAAACGCATATCGACGACATACTGAGCGGCTTCAGACCCTTGCGCAGCAGAACCCGAACAGATTACCCAAAGAGGTGAACGAAGCTAAACAGATCGCGCGTTCGCTCGAAACTCAGGAAGGCTCCGCTGCCCAAAAAGCAGACATCATACGACACATCGCAAAATCGGATGCACGAGTCAAAGCTGCTTTGAAAAATCAGATCGGCGTTCACGCACACCCATCTTTTCAAGGGTTCGTGTGGGTAGTCAGTTTCTCTAATCACAGCCGCGGAAACCTCGTAACCGCAATTATTGAAGAAAAAACCGCCAAAGTGTTGTACGTATTTTGTAGCACAAACTTTATGAAGTCTCAGAAAATAAATCAGTAATTCTAATTTAACTATAGTTTGGACAATTTTAACTTTTTTACAGACAAATAGCAGAAAAGAGGGTATCCTTTCATAATAAACCTGACATTTATTGAAAGGATGTTTTTGATGAATCCTCTTTCCCGCTTAGAAGACATGTTATCAGACTT
>JAJEET010000053.1 GCA_022820835.1 Candidatus Poribacteria bacterium | reverse complement strand
AAAAAACTCAGACGTTGCTCGGATTGAAGGGTGTGGAACTTGGGGCAGGAATTTCAGAGCTCTCAAGGTTAGCCAAAGAAGATTCAGGCACTGATACCGCAACACATGAACCACCGGATCCCCGAACACCTGAACCAACGGATCCCGGAACACCGGAACCACCGGATCCCGGAACACCGGAACCACCGGATACCGGAACACCTGAACCACCGGATCCCGGAACACCTGAACCACCACCGGTAGGACAGGCGGATCCGTTTGAGCCAATAACGCCCACGTCCCTTTCGGGCAAATCTCGGCTTGGTGGACTCTCGCTTAATCCAATCTCTGGACGGCTATTTTTACAGGATCTTCTCAGAGCAGCCACAGGATTTTCTATCCAGGATTTAGCCACTCTATCGGGGCAGACGCAAGACGAATTGGTAGAGATGGTGGTCCAATTGATCCCAAAAGAAGTTCCACTCACAAAAAATCAAATTCGGCAGATTTTAACAAGCGACAATGTACCAATTTTCGCTGAAAAATTAGCCGAGCAAGATTTGGCACAGGGTTTGGATGCCGAGAATTTTGGGAACGCAATTATGCCGATGCCGCTTGACCTTATCTATGACGATAGGATGGGCGACACAACGGATCCGAATCGCAAATATCTAACTCGCAATAGCTTGAGCCTTTACGTACGTGTGCCATCAACAAACGTCGCCAGTGTTACATTTGGCTCCAGTGATGGGACGCTACAAGCAGAAGGTCAATTGGTTGGCGACCCGACGGTCATCCGTGGAGAGTTCATTAGTCACACTTTCCGGTTAGAGGAGACATTGGCTGCGACTAACTTGCCAGCATGGCCCGCTTTGGAAGATGAACTTGAACAACTTTTCCAAAATGTTACCCTTTACCACTCATATAATCTGAATGAGGGCTATACTGGATATCCCATGCAACCTAAATTCGGTCTAAATGGCGTTGTTTGGGAAACTATGATAGATGTTGATGTCACACATGATAATAATTTTTATTATTATCATGTTGAACTTGCTAATCCGCTAACGCTGGAGACGCTGAATCGCCAAAAACTCGCCGAATTGCTTGAACAAGCATCTGGCGGAGATGGTATCCCGACAGTATCAGATATCCTAAACGCAACGAAAACTTATACCATTAACGAATGGTCAATGCCAGACCCACGCAATCTCCAATTAGCAGATCGCGGAATTCTTGATGCTTTATTTGATGATAATTTCAGGATAGCTCTCGGCAGTTCCGTGGCACCATTGCTCGCAAACATAGGGAGCGGTGCATTACCTACCGCACAGGAACTTCTCAACGCGCTTGGAAAAGATCGGTTGAAACTTCAGAATATACTCTTGGGTAATGCTGAAAAAGTGACAACGCGATTTGAGCAAGCATTCGACCCGATGTTGTCTTCTGTTTTCAGTATTCCAAAAGTTGACCTGGAATCCCAATCGCTCTGGGTTGCTTCATTTGATGATATTCAGGATGGCAACTATTTCGTCGGTGCTGTTGTCTATGGTGAAGACGGGAACCCGTTGGATCAGATGTGGAGCGATATCACGGTTGATACCAAAGCACCCGAAGCCGATGTCGCAATAACTGCAGGCAACAACACAAGTGCTTATGAGAACGCCGATGGCGTTTACGTGGCTACTGTCTTGAACCCAGGTCCTGCTACCTTGAAGGTCACTGGCATACCCGGACCAGGACGCAGTAATTATGTCGCACAAGCTGAGGGGTACCTCCTTTATCAAATAATTGGGTTGAATCCAGACGGAACACCCTACTTGGGTGATTCATCACTGCAACGTCCCAACACTTGGATGCCGTTGACCCCTGAGGCAACTATGCTCGCCTCAACGGTATGGGAACAAACCATAGCACAACTTGTCCGTCAAGGCGAGCTCCCTGAGGAGTTGGATTTATCCGCTGCAGGCCTAGGGGTAATGCCTACTGAAAACTTGACCTTGGACCTCGTGAATTCAGTGTTGCCCGTTCTTGCAACACCGCTCGGGCTTGGATTTATAGAGAACGATCCAACGCTTGGCCCGGCAATTAAAGGGTTGGGTGATTTTTTAGGTCAGGATCTGTTGGATCCTGGAGCCGTAAGCTTACTCGTTGATATCTTCGGTGAAACAGTGGAGCTTATCAACCACATTCCGATCACCTACGGGGATCCGAATAATGATGTGATGATGCTGGCACAAATTGGTAAAGATGTCTTTGTAGGCGATTACGGCATCCGTGCAATGGGTATTGATAATCTCTTCAATGTCAGTTCACATACTGCCCCAACACAACTCAGAATCGTTGACCCAGCCACCAACATTGACAGCGCAACCATTACGTTGGCGCAAGCGCACGGCGACTTTGACAATGATGGTATGCTTGATCCAGTTTACAAAACCGACATCATCTACAGAAATTCAGGAAATGTGATGATATCCGGTACCGTTGAAAACCTAAAACACCCGATCATATCTGTGATGCTTCAATATATGGATGCAAGTGGGAATTGGGCAAACATCGGTGAAGCCACCGTCATGGGTGCAGACTTTGAAGGCACCTGGAACGTCACTGACTTTGACGCATTGATTGGCGCAGGCAATTCTGTCATGGTACGTGCCGTGGCAACCAATAAACTCGAACTCACAGACCCTGAACCGATGCCTTTCTCAATCGAGTTGGATGGGGGTATTTATCCGCCTGAAGTGTTGAATATCACAGTTGATGAAGCATCCATCACGATGCGTAATCCAGATAGTGAAGCACCACAAGGCATGGTCACTATTAACGCAACAACACTACCACAGACCGGTCCAGAGACTGTCAAAGTTCGGTTTGTCGCTACACTGGGCGATGGAGAACCGATAGAACTCGGCACCGTTACTCGTGAGGATGGTCTCGTTGATGCAGTTCAATCTGCTGTTGATGCCGCTGTTGAAGGTGCTGACGCTCCAATCAATACGGACGAAACGGTGTGGTCGCTTCACTTGGATACGACGACACTTGAAGACACCATCACGAAGGATAGCGATGCCGCCCGCGGATCTGGGAATGATGAGCTGTATACAGTTCTTCCCAATGATAGCAACCCGTATACGATCCGTGCTTTTGCTGTCAGTGCTGATGAAACAGAGTGGCCCTCTGATGCCACAGCAATGCTCTCGGTTGACAATGTTGATGATGTCGGTCCCCTCGGACCAACAAACATCACCGTTATTGCCGATGCCGATGGTCCAGTTGAAGCCGATACGCAAGGTGTCTACACGCTTCGCGGACTTATTGACCCGCATGACTCATCAGTCGTTTCACCTGTCGCTACGCTGACCATTAAACCGACGGCTGAACGTAAAACTTACGAATCGGTTATGTTGGTAAGCGAACCCGAAATTGATCCTGCAGTCATCATTGAAGGACCCGAGGAAACCGCTGAAGGTAGTGGTATTTTCACCGTAACCATTGATGTCGGAGCACTCGGTATTGAAGGAAATGGCACCTATAAACTCCATGCCCTGGCTGATGACAAATTTAACAACGGGCAGGATGGTGAATCTCCAGAGAGCACGGTTCTTCTCAAAAATTACCTACGTCCAGACCCCGCTGTCTTTAAGATAGCGAAGGATCTTAGCACAACAGATACCAACGTAGATAGTGGCGGTCCGCAAGGGACGTTTACGTTCACAGGCTACACCCTTGAGCAGAATTCGCCGCCTATTGAGTCCATTCGCTTGAAAGCAAAACGCACAAGCGATAGCGATACAGAATGGACAACAATCGGCACCGGCGATGCCAGTGCTCCTGTTGACATTGACATGGCAGATGCAGCACTCCCCAGTGCGCTTGATCACTTGGTCGATGTTGCTGATGAAGGTACTACGGCAGGGAATAGGTCCGTTGTCGCTATTGGTGAAACTTACAATGCATGGGCTGTTACCGTAGACACGAGAGCGTTGGGATTGGAAGATACCATCACCAAAGATAGCACGGGCGCACGAGCCATAGATACCCATGGCGCATGGGATGCATCTCTGGATGACAATCCATATGAAGTTCGCGCTTTTGCTGTCGATGCAAGTGGAAAAGAGTGGCCTTCTGATGCTACGGTCATGTTTTCGCTTGACAACGTTGACGATGTCGCTCCACTCGGTCCGACAAATGTTAGTGTAACAAGCGTTGAGGCAACTGAAAACAGCGTCTTTGAAGATGCTGGAGATGGCAGCTTCACCGTTGGTGGACTCGTCGATAAATATGACGACGCTGTCGCCTCGCCAGTCGCTACCTTCACTATTGAACCAACAGCGCGCCGAGAAACCTATGACGCTGTCAGGTTCGTACCGGGCGTTGAAGGCCTTGTTATCACGGATGTAACCGAAACTGCTGACGGCGTTTTTGAATTAACCGTTGATGTCGGTACACTCGCCGATGGTGAGACGTACTTAGACAATGGGACTTACATGTTCTATGCCCTCGCTTTTGACGAGTTCGGCAACGAGCAAGAGGATATGTCCGAAACGGATGGATCCAAAATCTCGGTAATGGTTACCAACACGCGTCGACCAGTTCCTCAACTTCTGGCATTTACTGTCGGTGATCCAACACAGACGAACCCAGATAGTGGCGCACCTCAGGGTACCATAGCACTCTACGGCTATACACCTGAGATTACTTCGGCACCTACCAACTCTGTGATGTTTGAAGTTAAACGCAAAAACGACACAGAGTGGACTGAGGTCGGCACTGCTTCAGACACGCCAGAAGAGGTTACCGCAGCTGACGATGCAAAACTCGCAGCAGCAACCATCGCGGACGTAGCAGATGTTCCTGGCGGAATTGTTGCAAAATCTGATACCTATCAAAGGTGGATGATTGAAGTTGATACAACAACGCTTGAAGATAGCATTACGAAAGACAATCCTGGGGCACGCGATCATACCAAGGATGACAACATGTATATGGTGCGTGCAACAGCAAGTGCCACAGCCGATGGAAGTGCAAACCTATCCGCAGAGGGCGTTACAGCGATGTTCTCGGTTGACAATGTTGACGATGTCGCACCACTTGAACCCACAAATATTGTTGTAACAAGTGTTGATGGCGTTGATACTGTCTTTGAAACCGCTGAAGATGACAGCTTCACCGTCGGTGGACTCGTTGATAAATATGACATTGAGGGTGTTCCATCACCAGTGGCTACCTTTACAATTACACCGGTAGCGGAACGGATCACTTACAAGTCAGTCAAACTCACAATGTATCCTGAAGGTGCTCTTGTTGGTGAGATAACCGAAACCGCCGAAGGCAGTGGTGTTTTCACGGTAACCGTTGATGTCGGCATACTCGCTGATCGTGACACATACCTCGAAAACGGAACCTATACGTTCCAAGCACTCGCCTATGATGGTGTCATGGATGTTGTTGATGATGAGTTCGGCAACGTAGAAACCCCCACTGATGACTCCAAAGTCTCAGTAACGGTTGAAAACAGTTATCGTCCGGCTCCCGAAGTTTTGGCACTTGCAGTGGATCCCGAAAGCATTACGAAAACGAACCCGGATAGTGGCGCACCTCAGGGAACAATTACTGTCCATGCTTATTCACACGAGATCAGTTCACCACCTACGAAGGCTGTTCGCATTGAAGTCAAACGTCCAGGCGACGCAGAGTGGATTGATGCCGGGACTGCTACCGATTCGATGGCGACGACCGAAGTTTCGGATGCAACCCTTACCGATTTCGTTAGTGACTTAGCAAATACGGCAGTTAGTGCCACGGAAGCGGGTGAAACCGAACCCGTAGCGATCAATCAAACCTACCAAATGTGGGCGATTGATGTTGATACAACAACGCTTGAGGATACCATTACTGCTGACAGTGAAGCAGCACGCGACGCTTCTAAGGACGATAACCAATATATGGTTCGGGCAGTCCCAATTGAAGAAGCAGACGACTTTGCCGATCCTGAAGCATCTCCAAATGCTACAGCGATGTTCTCGGTTGACAACGTTGATGATGTCCCACCGGAAGGACCAACGCATATTGTCGCCGTTTCTGATGTCGCGGGTATGATCACAAAAAACGAAGATGATAGTTATACCGTGGGTGGAATTGTTGATGATACGGTTCCTTCACCGATAGCAATCTTTACAACTGAACAGGACGCTGCTGTTGATCCTATCACCTACGAGGGTGGGTCCGTGAACTTGGTGCAAACCACAGCGGATGGCACCGAAACTGTTACAATGGGCGAAGCCGGTGTTCTTGACACTATTACAATTGATGTCGGAATGCTTGAAAATGGAACTTACATGTTCCACGCTTTAACTGTTGACGAATTCGGCAACGTGCAAACCGATGAATCACCGAAAATAACCGTGCACGTCCTAAACTTCCGAGTCTCTGATGTCAGCGACTTGGCAGTGATTGCCGTTGATGGTACGGACGTAGCAGACGCACCTACAGAACCGATTCCACTTCGCGAATCTGTCACTGTGAGTTTCATGGTCGCAAACGGTTCGTTAGCCGCTGAAGAACTCAGTGGGGCAGTGAATGGACAGTCAATGCCAAGTGAAAGTGATGAAGATCCAGAAAATACCTTCACACTTCTGGTAGAGGTCGGATCATTGGTAGACGGTGTCTATACACCGGACGGTGTGGTCACGCAACGGAACGGCTCGGTCGCATTCCCATTGACAACAGTTAATGTGGATAACACCGGTCCGATGGTTATGATTGAATCGCCAACGGACGGTGAAGCGGTAGATAGCCTGCCGACGTTCCATGCCTCCTATCACGATGGTGCTGGTGCCGGAGTTGATGGAGAAACTGGAAGTCTCGCATTGGCACGTCTCCAACCGCCTGACGCCGTTGACGTGGAAGTCGACCAAGAAGCACTCGCGAAAGACGACGCTGCTTTGGTCTACACCCGTACTGAGCGACTCGCTGGGGGCGCATATCGTGTGACTGTTGAAGTCATTGATATCCTCGGGAACGTCGGAAGCGGTTCGCAAGAATTCGTTGTCAACGGCACACTCCCGACAGTTGCGATCCATTCACCCGCTTCAGGACAGACCTTCGATCACGGTCAACCGCTTATTAGTGGTGAATTCTCCGGTGCTGGCTCTGTTGAAGTAACAACCTTTACAGTCAACGATGACATCGTTGAACCAGAGGTAGATGGAAACCAATTTTCCTATACGCCTGAAGAAGCCTTGAGCAACGATAATTACGTAATTGTTGTTGAAGTCACTGATGCTGATGGAAATACGGCGCGCACAACGGCTACCTTCGTGGTGGATATACCTGAGCCGCCGAGAGACACAACACCACCCGTTATCTCCGCAGTCGCTCCTAATGGGGTTATCAAAGATTCGGATCCCAACAAATTAGGCGCAGTCGTGATTTCTGCCGTCGTAACGGACGAGCAATCGGCTGTTTCTTCTGTGAGATACAGTGTTAATGGTGCCGCGGAACTTCCTGTTCCAAGGGTCAATATCACCGAAGGAAGGATCACAGCTCCAGTGGACTATGAAGCAAATGGAGACGGTCTCTACACGGTGCGACTCGCCGCAACCAGCGAAGGTGGAACAACGGAAATTACATGGACGTTCACACTCATGGTTGATAACGTCAAACCTATAATCACTTCCATTACGCCGTCTGGCACTATCCGCGGGGGACTTCCAGTCATCTCCGCAAGTGCTAACGATGAATCAGGCGTAGCTGAAATGAGTATCGTTGTTAGGGATAGTGATGGTGAAGAGATTGATGGTGAAACCCAAGATGATGGCGAAGATGGTGTCTCTGGTATCACGAGACTCGACTTCAATCCTGCGGATCCACTCGAAGAGGGAGTCTACACGATTGAGGTACGAGCGACGGATCCATACAGCAACTCCTCTTCATCCAAAGGTACTTTCACGGTTGATTTCGATACCGCCGCACCGATCATCACAATGGCATCACCAGCGAACAACGCACGCTTGATGTATGATGAAGGTGAGGAGCGTCGACCCACTATCGCAATATCCTACACGGATGCTGAAAGTGGAATTGATGTTGATTCCATCCGGTTCGTTTTCAATGACAACCTGATTACACTCACACCACAGCAGAAGTCGGCTTCTCAAGTAACCTATAAACCTGCTCAAGACCTTGATCCAGGGCAGTACTCGGTTAAGTTGGAAGTGTCTGACAGAGCGAACCAAGAGGGTAATGTCTCTGATGAGAGCGACGGTGCTCGTGAAGCGAATATGGCTGTTTATCAGTTCACCTTCTCTGTTGAATTGAACGATGGTCCAATATTGGCAGCACGACCCCTGAATTACCCGAACCCGTTCAAGGACAATACCCGTATCTCATTCACGCTCGCACGCCAAGCAACTGTCTCCATCGTCATTTATGATGCAACGTTGCGCCCGGTTCGCGTGCTTGTAGATAATCAGGTATTCGATGCTGGTAACTATACTCGTAAGGATAATGGTTCAGATGCAATCGGTTGGGACGGGAAATCAAGCAGTGGTGAAGATTTAGCTCGAGGTATCTACTTCTGTGAGATTATTGTCGCAGACGGTTTCGAGCCTGAATACGCCATTCTCAAACTTGCACTGACGCGCTAAGTAAATGGCAATCCACATATCGGGAATTGGACAGTTATGTCCAATTCCCGATGTGGACAGTCTTTTGGAGGATATAATGTTAATAACAGAGCAAATTGCTAAGTGGGTTTCCAAAAAATGCCCAAAATTGCTATGCGGTGTAATACCACTTTTCTTACTTATCCTAACGGTGTCACCGGTCAGCTATGCTGGAGTGGATGCCATGCCACATCTAAGACTTGGTGCCGGTGCACGTTCAATCGGTTTAGCAGGGGCATTCACAGCAATCGCTGACGATGCCACCGCAACTGTCTGGAACCCTGCAGGCCTCGGATCCGCAGCGGACCTAAGTCTCAACTTCTCGACCCAGCGGCTTGATCTTGATAGAAGCCACAACTTCATTGCACTAACAAAAGCACTCGGCTCCGCGGGGTCTATCGGGATCGCTGTCACGAATGCAGGGGTCAGCGGTATCCAGCAGTATGACGCAAATGAAAATTACGGCGGCGAGTTCGACTACAGCGCGAACGCCTACTCCCTCTCTTACGGCATCGGTTTCGGAAACTTCAACGTCGGTCTAACCGGCCGCATGTTGGCTGACAACTTCGGCCTGGAAAGCGTTGAAAATCAGAGCGGATTTGGGGGTGTAGATGTCGGTTTGATGGGACACGCCTTGCACATAGATGTCGGCGAAGAGAAGGTTCCAACCTTCCATTACGGTGTCGCTGCTAAATACCTCGGTGCCTCCCTCGGCGATGACATTGTCCCAATGGTCGTTAACGTCGGTTTGGCTTATAACCTTTATATGGGGAACGTCGTCACATTCGCAGCAGATCTTGAGCAAGAGTTCGTCAATCTCGACCAGAGTGCCACGAGCCTACGACTCGGTGCTGAGTACACGATTGTCAATTACAAATCTACTGCCTTCTCAGTTCGAGGTGGAATCAAAGCATCACGCGACGTACAGAACCTCTTCGGCGGTTTTGGCGTAAATATAAGTGGGCTGCAGCTTGATTATGCTATCCAAGATGGCATGGCGATCGAAATCAACGGCGTCGGATCAACTCACTATGTTTCCCTCTCTTACATGTTTTAAAGGAGACTATTTATGAAAATCATAAGAGGCACTCTGAAGTTGGCACTGATTCTGTATATCTGCGCAGCACTCAGTGGCGTTTATGTCTTGTCCGCCTCAGCACGAATCACACCCCACGCCGATGATGATGGCGAAACCATGCTCATCACTATTGTGAAAGGCGATACCCTCTGGGACCTCTGCCAAGAGCATCTCAAAGACCCACTCCAGTGGCGTGAACTGAGTAAGTACAACGACTTTACCAATCCACATCTCATCTATCCCGGCGAACAATTGCGGATTCCAATCGCTATGGCGAAAGAAGCTGTCGATAACGCTGAAGATAAACTTCTTCAGCAGCAGCAGGAACTTGAGAACCTCAGGGCACAACTCGCTGAATCCGAAGCAACACGGGATAAACTTGAGGCAGAAATTAAAGGCCTCAATGAGAGTATGGATAAACTCAAGGCACAACTCAAAGCACTTGAGGATAGCCTGAAATCACAAGAAAAATTGATGGCGGCGGTGAAGGATTCCGGTGATGCAGTCTCCTCCGGCCTCAAAAAAGCAATCGAAGCGAATAAGGCTGCTATCCTTGAAAAGACCGCTCACCTTGATGAACGTCTTGGGGCAGTATCTGCAATGCTTGAAGAACAAAATACGAAAGCGGCAGGAACACACGCAGCCATCGAATCTATCCAAGCGGACGTGAAGACGCTTTTGGCACAGGTTGAAACCAATCAAAAGGTAATCAACGAAGTCAAGATGATCCTTGAAAATGCCAAAGGTGTACATGAGGAACTTTCTACAGGTAAACGCGCTTTGGTGTTCCTGACAACAGTCGCAGCTGGTATCGGCTGGTTCGCTCTAAATGCAATCGGTGGACGCAGCAGCGAATAAATCAGAACGCATCACCTTTTAGGCAGGGAAGGTGTTTCGACACCTCCCTGCTTTTTTTATATTATGTCGTCAAATATCTCTAAATACCCTCCACAACCTCCATTCACCCAAGCAATCGCACTCTATGGCGATAGAGCTGGAAGTAAAGGCACTTTCAACTTTGCTGGCTTCGCGTGGATACAGCGCACGAAGATGGTACTCGTGCAAGGCGACCTACATAACCTAAGCAGTGCCGCTGAGTGGCGCTGTTTGTTACGTCTAACCACACTCGCACACCGCCTGAAAAAGCCTCTCGTTTTGTGGAACCTGCCTGTCGCTCATATCGCAGCGATACAACGACGGACCTCTTTAGCCGCCGCACAGACAATCCAGAAAACCGAATTGGCACTCCTAAGACTGCCGTATCCGATTATTGCTGTCTTTGACGAAAACAGTGATGTTGAATATACTATGTTGGAATTTGTATGGAGTGATGGAATTGTGGTCCCGGGATTATTGGAGAAACAATTTTCGGAGCGTCAGAATGTCAAAATAGCACAGCATCCAACAGATGTCGCCTCCGCAATCGTGGAACTCCTAAATCATGCCGAGACGACCCCTCTTATAGAACTGTTCAAAAACCGGCAAGAAACTTTACGCTAACCAAGTCCAAGAAGCGATTTAATATCTAAATTAAAAGGCTCTAACGCAAGGTTCGTCGCAAAAACAAGCACAGTTACAACGAGGACCACTTTGATCCATTTATCGCCTTTTTCGACTGCCCAATGACTGCCAATCCAGGCACCGGTAGCATTCCCTATTGCCAACGTCACACCTAAAGTCCAGTCAACCTGCTTGTTCAGGATAAAAGTGCCAAGCGCAACCACGGTATAACAGAAGATAACAAAAACTTTAATCGCATTCGTCCGAACTAGATCAATACCTGTCAAAAGTCGCAGAGCCGTTATAACAAGCAACCCCACACCTGCTTGAATGAACCCCCCGTAAATCCCGATAAAGAAGAATACAACCATCGCAATGACTTTAGAACCTGTACCGCTGCTTTCAATCCTATCTTTTAACTTTGCTGTTGGGTTCAGCAGTGTTAAAGTTAGCATAATAAGCATCACGGCTGCGAGAATGAATTGGAATAGCGCGGCATCTGTACCAATCGCAATTTTGGCACCTATCCACGCCCCGATAGCGGCAGGGACAGCGAGTAGGGTACCGTATCGAAAATCAGAAACCCCTTTACGCCGGAATCCCATAATCGCACTGATGTTTTGGAAAAAAATAGCGATCCGATTTGTACCGTTTGCTAAGACTGGGTCGGAAGTCAGGAAAATTAACATCGGCAGTGCTAATAATGATCCGCCAGCAGCAACCGTATTTATAAAACCAGCACAGATGCCTGTGCCAAAGAGTAAAACAGTGTGCAATAGGTTGAAGTCCACTTGAGTGTTATGATCTCCTTTTTTTCGAGGAATCGGAGGTTCCCCGACGATATTTCGCAACCCCGATTGAGACAAGAGCCGTAAGGTTTCCGACAACAATAGCACTTCCTATCGCCGTCAATGCCAAAAAGCCTCCGACCTGAAGGATGCCGTCTCCGAACGGACAGCGCCAGTTTAAAGCGAAAATAGCCACACAAGGAATCAATAAACCAAGCACAAAACCTACGCCTGCAGCGTTACCAGCGATACTCTGCAATTTTCTCAATGCCGGCAGTTGAACTTCAAACATCTTTATTCTCTCTTGGCAAAGTCTATTTCCCGTTACGCAAGACCTAAGTACTTGTCTCTGCCTTGTACGAGTGCCTCAATCTTCCGATCTACGACGGAACGTTGAAGCATCCAAAAGCCGCAGTCCGGATGTACCCAGCCGATGCGTCCAGCACCTACCACTTTTTCGGCTCTTTCTATACTAGCTGCGACTTCGTCAGGCGTTTCAACCGGATTCACCTTCACATCAATAACACCGATGCCAAGGACAATGTTTGGCGTAACTGCCTTGAGTGCCTCAAGGTCTTCAGGTGGACGATGTTGCAGCTCCAGAACAAGATGATCACACCGAAGCGTATTCAGGAAGTCAATGAGAGGCTCCCAACCACCCTTTTGGATAACTTGGCCACCGTAGTTGCCGAAGCAGAAATGGACAGCCGTTTCACCACCAAACGCGTCAAGAACGATATTGATCGCCTCGGCGGCGCGGGGCCCATCTTGCGGATTCCCCGGTATATTTGCCTCATCAATTTGGAGACAGGCACAGTCTAATTCTCGTACCTGTGCTGCTAAAACCTCTGCCAGAGCAGTCAGCACGGAATCGAAGTCGCCGTAATGTTTATCCAATAGGGTTCGTGCAAGCATGTACGGACTTGTCACCGTAAATTTGATATCATTACCAGCAACACTCACCGCACGCTCGCAATCGGAAACAAGGTTTAGCGTGCCTTCCCCTAACGGACCCTCAACGACACCCGCAGGTTTCGCTCGAAACTGCATCGTTTGCATCTGCCTGAACTCGTGCCATTCCTGCCTGCCTACTCCCGCGCGGATACCTGAGAGGGGACGGATGAAATAATCAATCATCCCGTTAGTGTCTGGATGATTCGGATCAAAGCGATAAAGTTCGCCATCTGTCGGCAGATCAATACCGCGTTGCCGTTGGATATCCACAACAACCCGTGTCGCATCCAGAAGCGACTGTTCTGTCGGCATTGATAGAAGCCAAGCCGGAACAGGATAGGAACCGACAGTCGTGGTTAAAATTTCTGGTTTTTTTATTAGCATATTCACCGATTTAATTTTGTCCAACTTTAAAGGACTCAAGTTCAAAAACCGTGTCAACAGTCAAATCACCGCGCGTCTGCGATTGTGTAAACTTGACGATGCCGACATCTGGGGCAATCCACTTTTTCACAACAGTGACATCAAGCGGGAAATCCTGATTCCCGATATCGAAGCCCCACCGAAACGATTCTTGAACCGCAAAAACGTGTTCAAATGTCCCCGCTGGCACTGCCACTGTTTCTTCTGAGAGCACCTCAAATTCGTCGAGTCCGCCACCGATCGGAAAAAGTTCGGGCACTAATTTCGCTTGAAAATTAACGTCCCACTTTTCTCCCGGAATAAGCGGGAATTGGTACAGTGGGAGAAACGGTTCAAAGAGGATCGTGTCCTGTGTCCCTGACGTAGTGTTCTGTGCATGCTGCACAATACCTAATACCTCACCGTTTTCATCAAGATGCGGTCCCAGATAAGTATAGTTTACAATGTTCTCCAAACTTTCGTCGGTGCTGGACTTCTGAAGCACAAAACTTTCAATTGTTTCTCCACCAGCTCGTTGAATCTGAATTGTATCCACGATTTCAAAGATAATCTCATTACCGCTTTCGTCGCTGTAATGCCATATATTTCCCACAGCCAACGGATAATAATTGCCCGGACGAGTTTGCCACACTTGGATATCAAGTGTACTTGTTATCGTGCTATTGCCATCGCTAATTGCGACCTTAATCTGATATTTACGCTCAGTTTCGGGGGCTTGCCAAAGTGCACCAGATTCATTTTCGGTAAGTTCGCCACCTGTAACTGACCATGTATACGATAAAGCATCATTTTCGAGGTCGACGGCTTCGAGGACGATTCGCACCTCTCCTCCGGGATCCACAATATCTGATTCGGCTTCAAAAGTGATAATACGAGGGGCGAGATTTGAGTCAATCAATTCGTCACTGCCACAGCCTAATCCAACGCTTATGAGTAGGAAGCAGAGGATTTTCCAGATATTACTCATTTTTCTGATTCTCATGACATTTCCTCCATGCGCGTGTTTCTTTTCTCCAGACAGAATCTTCTGAATTCCGACAAGAACCGCTTTAGGAAATGTCTACTGTTAGACATTGAGCGCTTCATGCATTAATAGGTATCCCGCGTAGAGCTTCACGGCATTGGGTCGCGCCATTTCCGGTTACGTTGTAGGCAAAGGTGTTCATCAACCGATCGTTTTCTGAATTGTTCGGAGCAGAACCGTGAATAATCAAGGCGTTAAAAAAGACACCATCTCCCGGTTCCATTTCTACAGCCACAGCATCTTCCCGTTCTTGGTAGTGACCGGGTAAAAAAACGCCGAAAGCCTGTTGTTTCCGCTCATGTTCCTGCAAACCCCAATTGTGGCTTCCCGGAACAAACTGGATGCAACCATTCTCAAGATTCGCCTCGCTGATAGCTAACTGGCAGTTAATCATAACAGGTTTGTTATTATCATTTTTCCAGTAAGCGTAATCTTGATGCCACGGGATCGCTGTACCATCGCCGCCAGCCTTCGGAAGCAATTTGCTATGATACAACGAAATGTCTTCACCCATCAGAGCTTCCAATATATCTAACATCGTATCACAACGGAGTAAACGGTTAAGTGTCGGACTCACCAACTCGCTGTGCATTAATTGCTTAATCCGCGGCGGGTGGTCTTCCGTATCGTAGACTTCCCAAGAAATACCAATGCCATCGGTCGGCTGCGCTGCCATACGATTGTGTATATCGTCAATTTCTTCCAGAATTAACGCAATATCTTCTGAAGAGACAAGACCTTTTTTCAGAAGGTAGCCGTTTGTTTCATAAAACTGCAATTCTTCGTTCGTAATTCCCATAAGATTTTTTCCTTTGTTCACTCAGAGAGATCACTAAGTAGGACAATTCCCCTTAAATAAAATATTGGATTTATAAAGTATATACCAAGTCTTCAGAAAAATCAAGGGATTTACAATGTTGAATTCAGAAGGTTTTACTATAAATTGTTTTCTTGAACGAACACTTTCAGAAAAAGGTTTACTTTCGCTGTAAACGGTGCTAAAATATGAGGCGTTTAAGATTAACGAGATGCTGTGCTAAAGCACCTAACTTATGAACAATCCCTCACCTAAATGGAGATAAATCGTATGGACTACACGCTCGAACAATGTCAAAAACTTGTAGATGACTGGATCCACACCGTTGGAGTCCGCTATTTCTCCGAATTAACCAATACCGCGATCCTTATGGAAGAGGTAGGTGAATTAGCACGGATAATGGCGCGTCAATACGGTGAGCAGAGCTTCAAAAAAAATGAAAAAGATTTAGACCTTGGTGAGGAGATGGCGGATATTTTATTTGTTCTTATGTGCCTTGCAAATCAAACAGGAATTGATCTCGAAGCGGCATTCAAAAAATCGATGGAGAAGAAAACACACCGAGATAAAGAACGCCACAGTAGAAACCCGAAACTTCTAAAAAACGCCGAAGCGGATACCTGAACACCACGGAGATAGACGATGATATTTCATAGAAACCGCATATTTTGGTCATTAAGCCTGCTGCTTGTCATCGCGGGGTGCACGAAAAGTCCAGCTCCGGGAACAGTCGTTGACCCTTTCGTTGGGGGAACACGTCAGTGGCAGATACAGATTGAGACCGGTAATAGCGAATTAAAGCGCGGAAATCTACGCGATGCACTTGCCGCTTATGAAGCCGCACTCGTAATTCGATCTGATGCCAGCGAAGTACAACAAAAGATAGCACAGATATACTACCAACTTGAGGAATACGAAAACGCACGGAACGCATTTGACGCTTTTTTGGCACTCAAACCAAACAATATCCCAGCCCTCAATTATGCCGGATATATCTCCGAAAAATTAAAGGACTATGCAGCAGCAGCAAGATACTACGAACGCGTACTCGCTGTTTTAGGAGACAATCTATATGCTTTGAATCATCTCGGCTTGGCTTATCGGCAATTACAACGTTTTGACGAAGCAGTTGAGGTACTCCACAAAGCACTGTCCCTCGATCCGAAATGTGAACGCCCCGAAAGCGAAAATTTGCACAATTATTTGGGACTCATCTATCTCGAACAAGGCAAACTCGGTGAGGCAATCGCAGAATTACGAGAATCCGTTCGTCTGTTTCCCAACGATACTTGGGCGAGAGAACAACTCGTCACGCTTTATGAAGATCAACAGCGTTACTTTGAGGCACAACTCCAATGCCAACGGATTTTAGAAATTGATCCGGACAATCTCTTCGCCTTGGATCGACTTCAAGCAATCACACAACTGAGCCTTAGTCCCAGGCAGATCACTGAGGTACCACCTGTTAATCTTCTGAATCCCGATGTCGAGCATATCATCGCAAACGCACCAGACGCGGGCGACTACCCTGACGCTGACACCCTAATTCTGTTCAATCATTTCAGCCATGATGTACTACCCAATGGACAGTCCCGTTACACAACACACCAAGTCGTCAAAATCCTGACGGAAAGAGGTATTCAGAAGTATGGAGACATCGCTATCCCCTATCAACCTATCGCACAAAATATTGGCGTTAACATTGCAAGAACAATTACCCCGAATGGTACAGTCCTACAACCACCAGCCGAGGCATTTAACGACGTAACGCCGCCCGGGCTATTATCCCAGAACCTGTACTCCGATGCTATGTGGAAGGTCATCTCCATGGTCGGCCTCACACCCGGGGTCTGCATTGAGTATCAGGTAACACTTGAAGATAAAATCCCTGGAGGAGAAACCTGGATTACAAGTGGATATAATTTTCAGGGGACAGAGGGGACATTGGAAACCACTTATGCACTTCAGATGCCGAAGATGTGGCATCTGCAATGGAAAATCGCCAACGACGCAAATCCAAAAGAACCTGAGATGTCCTATACAGAAAATGATACCGTTGTTTATATCTGGAGATACGGTGAGATGCCTGCGTTGACATTGGAAGACGGGATGCCACACGTTAATAATGTCGTACCCCGCTTGCGTTATTCCTCAATTAAAGATTGGGATAGTGTCTACAACTGGTATAAAGAACTCGCGAAGGCGAGATATACCTCGGATGCACATATTGAGGCGAAAGTCAAGCAAATCACGAGCCATCTGCCAACCAAAGACGCGAAAATACAGGCGATCTATCATTTTGTCGCCACAAATATCCGGTACGTCGGTATCGAACTCGGACAGAGTGCTTACCAACCTTCTCATGCTACCGAAGTTTTTCGGATGCAATACGGCGATTGTAAAGATAAAACAACACTCCTGATTTCGATGTTAGATTTGGTAGGCATTAAAGCATATCCTGTCTTGGTGAGTGTCGCACCACACGAACGCGTTGATACAACACTGCCTTCGCTCAGCCAGTTTAACCATCTGGTCGCCGCAATTCCAACCGGGGCAGATACCTATACTTGGCTGGATCCAACATCCTCAACCTGTCGGTATGGCAATCTTCCTTACAACGTTCAGGGACGCGCAGGATTCCTCATCTCCGATACACGCGGTGAATTTGTGGAGATACCTGTTTTGCCACCAAAAACCAACCGGCTTGTAAGCACAACGGAATTGACACTAAATAACGAAGGAAGTGTACAAGGCACGCTGGACATCCAGATGAACGGACAGTATGCCCTAAATGCGCGGTGGGCATATCAACAGATACAGCCGAGTTTGGTAAAAAACACTTTGGCAGCTGAACTCAGTGAACAATTTCCCGGAATTCAGATAGCGTGGCACGATATATCTGACCTTAGCGATTTAAACGTACCACTCACAATTAATCTCGGATTCCATGTTGAGAATTACGCAACGGAGGTCGGAAACGACATGCTGCTGCCTTTACCGATTGATGAATTTGCCGATTATGCTGAAACCTTTGCAAATGAACATCGCACCTATTCGTTAGATATGGGGTACCCGATGCAAATTGAAAAGTCGATTCACATTGAAATCCCAGACGGATGGACAGCAACACTACCAAAGGATATTCATCACGTTGTCGAAAGTGCAGAACTGACTCGCCAGTACAAGCAGGTCGGAAATATGATTACTTACAAACTCATGTTTACCCTGAAAAATCGGATACTGTCGGCAGCTGCATATTCCACAGTGAGATCGCTCTTTATGTCGCTTGCGAGTGAAGATGGGGCGCGTTTACTCTTAAACACAGGTGATGGCAATCGCATGTCACGAAAATGACGACTTTTGGGGGTTTAGGAAGCAGTTTCAGGAGCACATCGGACGACTAAACAGCGTTAACCCTTGACATACTTCCAGCCATCAACCAGAACGGGGAGTCCACGAATTACGCACATAGCGACGGCTATAACAGATAGGATTACGCCTGCTAATTCCAAACCAACGACTAATTCAGGGTAGATGCCGGAATTTTTGAAGGCAATAACGCCGCCGAGGTACACGAAGGCAATTGCTTTGGCAATGCCATAGATGCTACGGCTTGCCCGTGAACTCGTCAGCGCACGTGTCCATCTTGAGGTCATCATACTGTTCTCGCCGAAAGCAGTCTTACCTTGTGCAAAGGCGGCACTCCGCAACCCGTCTGTAAAGAAGCCGCGCGCAATCACAATGACTGGAATCCAGAATGGGACCAATCCAACAACAGCGAAGTAAACCCAGAAGACGCATTCAACGATCCGGTCGCCGACTATATCAAGCAGCGCACCCAAAGCGGAAGTCTGATTCAGTTTGCGAGCCACGTAACCATCGACTGCATCAAGAAGCAGAATCAAGCCGATCAGTGCCACGAGCAAGATATCTAAATAGATGTGGTATCCAAAGAGGGAAATCACAACAAAGACAAGCATCAGTCGGAAAAGTGTAATCAAATTCGCAATCATTTTTTACTCCTTTGTCGGACACTGTTCGTATGCCTCGGTCCTGTTCGGATTTCGTTTAATAGTAGCATATCCAATTACTAAAAGCAACATTAATTTTTTAAAAAAGAAAGGTCATTCTATGAGCGAAAACAAAAAAACTAATATCGTCCTCATTCTGAACGACGATATGGGATTTTCCGACTTAGCCTGCTACGGCGGCGAAGTCCACACGCCGAACCTTGATCGGCTTGCCACCGGCGGCTTACGGTTTACTCAATTTTACAACACCGCACGATGTTGTCCATCCCGCGCTTCTATGCTTACAGGGTTACACCCACACCAAACCGGTGTCGGACACATGATGGGCGACGATGGACTTGAAGGCTATCGCGGCGACCTCAATGATCGGTGTATCACTATTGCCGACGCCGTCCGTTCGGAAGGCTACGGAACGTATATGAGCGGTAAATGGCATATCTCTCGTCATACAGGTCCCGATGGACCTAAGCACAGTTGGCCCTGTCAACGCGGGTTTGACGAGTACTACGGTATTATTACGGGGGCAGCGAACTTCTGGAAACCGAATACCCTCACGCGTAATAATACACGTATTCAGCACGACGAACTCCCTGAAGGCTATTTCTTCACGGATGCTGTCAGTGATCAGGCAGCGACGTATATCCGAAACCATAATGAGAAGACACCGGAAAATCCATTCTTTACCTACGTCGCTTACACCGCACCGCATTGGCCCCTTCACGCACACGAAGAAGACATCGCACAGTACAACGGACGCTTCGCCGCAGGATGGGACGAACTGCGAGAAGAACGGCTTCAACGGATGCGAGAAATGAAAATATTGGATGAGGAATGGCAACTGACGGCAAGAGACCCATCACAACCACCGTGGAGTGACGCGCAATATAAAGAGTGGAATCAACGCCGGATGGAGGTCTACGCGGCACAGATTACACGGATGGATGCCGGCATCGGACGAATTATTGACACATTGGAAGAGACAGGTCAACTCGACAACACGCTCATCCTATTTTTAGCCGATAACGGCGGCTGTGCTGAAGAACTCGGCGGTCCGCCAGCAATACGCGACAAGGGGTCACTCATCAGCACCGATACGACTTCTGATGGAAAACCTGTCTATCGTGGCAACGACCCAAGTATTATGCCAGGACCCGAAACGACATATCAGAGCTACGGTGTCCCGTGGGCGAACCTATCCAATACGCCGTTCCGATTGTACAAACACTGGGTACATGAAGGCGGGATCGCTACCCCGTTGATCGCACACTGGCCAGAGGCTATAAAATCTGCCGGAGAACTCCGACATCAACCCGGACAGCTCCCAGATATTATGGCGACATGCCTTGAGGTTTCAGGTGCCAACTACCCTGAAGAACACGACGGGAAACCGATTTTACCCTTAGAAGGCACCAGTTTAGTACCGATCTTTGATGACAAGGATAACGGGAAAGAGGTACTCCATTGGGAACACGAGGGGAATTGTGCAGTCCGTCAAGGTCAGTGGAAACTCGTCAGTAGATTCCCCGGCGATTGGGAACTTTACGATCTGGCGGCCGAAAGAACAGAGATCAACAATCTCGCTGATAAGCATCCACAGAAACTCGAAAACCTCGCTGGACTTTACCAAGACTGGGCAGATCGGTGTCTCATCTACCCGTGGGATCAACTCCAAGAACGCCGCAGACAACGCCGCCAGCAACGGTAAATATGCAAGGCAATTATCACTGCAGGCGGGGTTTGGAACCCCGCCCTAACCATCCTATCCGTGAAAAATTAACCACACGCCAGCAGCTTCAAACAGACCGGTGTTGGCACCTCTGTAACATGTCCCGTCGCATTCAATTCACCCGTCTCAGCGTCAATAGCGAACGTAACAACTGTATCCGTCTGCTGGTTGGCAGCAAAGAGGAACGTGCCTTCCGGATTCAGACCGAAGTTCCGAGGAGTTTGTCCCTGTGTTGATTCATAACCGATCGGATTCAACATTCCTGTCTCCGCATCAATCGTGCAAATCGCAATGCTATCGTGTCCACGGTTTGACCCATACAAGAATTTCCCTGAAGGGTGAACGTGAATATCTGCACAGTGGCTGGTGCCCTCGAAGTCATCTGGAAGCGTGGAGATCGTCTGGAATTCTGCCAACGTGCCAGCACTCGCGTCGTATCGAAAAGCGGTAAAGGTGGAACCTATCTCGTTGATAACGTAGGCGTACTGTCCATTTGGATGGAAATCGAAGTGCCGCGGGCCCGCACCCGGTTGCACCCGAACCCACGGCTGCGTATTCGGCGTGAGCGTTCCGTTTTTAACATCTAACTGATAGATAAGGATTTTATCAAGCCCGAGATCCGGAGAGAAGGCGTAGCGGTTGCCTGGATCAATCATAATTGCGTGCGCGTGCGGGCCCATCTGTCGTTGTGGATTGACACTTGAACCTTGATGCTGCACAAAATCAGAGGCTTCACCGAGCCTGCCATCTGACCCTATCGGATAAGCAGTAACACTGCCACCACCATAATTTGCAACGAGTAGACATTTACCGGTCGCGTCCACACTCAGGTGACACGGCGCACCACCGCCAGTTGCTTGCTGGTTGAGATAACTAAGCTCCCCTGTTTCTTTATGAATGTAAAACGCCGTGACCGCACCGCTGGCTTTACCTTCAAACTCGCCAAGTTCATTGACAGCAAAGAGATACTGTCCGCTCGGGTGTATCTCCACAAACGACGGGTTTTCAACACCTGTTATCTTGCTGCTGTATTCCAAAGCACCCGTCGCTCCATCTAAGCGATAGACATATATCCCTTCGCTGTCTCCGTGCGTATAGGTGCCAACATAAACGAAATAGTCCTGGCTATTTTGTTGCGCCATTGTTGATAATCTCCTTACGAAATTTTGAGATGAATCGTTCTCTCTTCACTTTCACGATAACCGATGCGAATCGCTTTCGCTCGTAGGTTTGTTTCGCCCTTTTCCAGGCGCAGTGGGTCAGTATACAATCGCCAATGCACATCCTCCCCTTGTTCTGTTGTGTAGGCAATAGATGCCCCTTGTGTGGAACAGTGAAGTTGTAAAACAAGCGGAGCCTTCCATTCACCAACCTCATATATTACCTCCCTGCCCGGATGTTCGGCGTTAATCGGAATAAAAATCGGCGCTGCCGTTTGCGGCTCTGTACCATCAGGGTACCACGTCGCAACCATCTCCTTTTCGGGTATATGTCCCATATCGCCGAATTCGGATTGCCACGCTGCCAATTCCCCACGCATCCGTTCGAGTATATCCTGATGTCCGGCATCATCTGCTAAGTTGTTGAGTTCATACCGATCGTTTTCGGTATCGTAGAGTTCTTCTGCTGGACGCGGCGAACGGAACATCACCGCTTGATCGCCTTCCAACTCGCCAGCGACATACAACCGCCACATCTCTTGCATGACCGGATGCCGGTTGCGATACGGGATCCAAAGCAGATACGGTTTTTCAGGATAATAATTTTTGATGTATTTATACCGTTTATCACGGACAGCACGCATCATATCATAAGATTCGTCATACCGGTCGCGCGTCGCGAAGATATAATCGCGTTCTACCTTCTCCGCTCCGAGGAACGGTTGTCCCTGCAGATGGGTCGGTGCCTGCACGCCACAAAGCGAAAGCACCGTCGGACCCAAGTCAACCAAACTCACCAACTGTTCGGTCGTACTACCCGGATTCAATGTGCCGGGCCAACGGACAATCAGCGGAATACGGATGCCAGCGTCATAAGGCCACCGTTTGCCACGTGGAAGTCCTTCACCGTGATCGCTCCAGAGAAAGACTATCGTGTTCTCCGCAAGACCGTCTTCTTCGAGTTGATCTAACAGTTCACCGACACGCGCATCAGCGGTGGCAAGGTTGTCGTATTGACGAGCCAACGCCTGCCGCGCTTTCGGTGTATCCGGCAGATAGGGCGGCAACTGGACATCGTCAGGATTCGTAGTTGTCGTTCGTGGACGATTATCTCGTTCCCACATACCGCTTTCATGCGTAACAGTCGGATTGAAAACCGAGAAGAACGGCTGTCCATCATCACGGTTTCGCCAATGCGCTTGGTTATCGCTTTCATCCCATGCCGTGATCGGCGGTGTGAACTGGTAATCGGTCTTGCTGTTATTTGTACAGTAGTAACCTGCCGCTCTTAGATATTCAGTGAAGGTCTTAACATAAGGCGGTGGTACTGCAGAATACGGTGTCGGCATCTCTGGTGTGTTCGCGTTCGTATGCCGCGTCCGCATGTGATGCGTACCGATAGAGGTTTGATACATACCGGTGATAATCGCTGAACGACTCGGCGCACAGACACCGGCAGTCGAAAACGCGTTCGGAAAACGGCAACCGCCTGCAGCGAGGCGATCAATGTTCGGTGTACGCGCCAGCGTATCCCCGTAGCAACCGAAGCGGGGTGTCGTATCCTCTAATGATATCCAAAGAACGTTTGGACGATCTGGTATATTCATGGAAACTCGTTTCCTTTTTTGGTACTGATTGTACTTCAAACGGTGGTTTAAGTCAATAGGATCGCAAAGAACTATGCGGTCATTCAGATTTCCATTACGAATTCCAACATCCCTCTGTATATGCCTCGCGACCAAATAACTTCTGACGAAACGGTGTCGCGCCCGCCAACCATTCCTCAGGGATCTCCTGTGTGTAACGGTGCGGCGGTCCTGCTTCCTTGAAAATGTCGATATTGAAAATACGATAGAGCTGCGGCGAGTCCACAGGTTTCGCCTCAACCGCGTGGAAAATACGTGCGTCTATGTAGATCATACTCCCCGGCGGTAATTCCAACCGTTTCTCTTCTAATTTGCGTCCTGCTTCTTGGTCATAATCGCCTGCAAGCATCCGTTCTGGTGTTGCCTCTCGTGTCGGCGCGATCTTATGGCTACCCGGAATAACTTTGAGGTTTCGATCACCACGTGTAAATCCGTTCGGATAATACAGAATCTGCACATAATAGTTATCGCGTTCAGCGAGATTAACCGGATTCTCATGTTTCCAATGGTGGTGGTCTTGGTGGAACCCGAGAGGACCAACTCCGCGGGGTGCTATGTTGAGCGCGGAGTGACAGAAGTGGTAGGCGTCGCCGATAGTTGCACATATCAATGCCGTGATGAAAGGGTCGTCAATAAGTCGATCGCTATATTCACGACGATCATTCCACGGACGAATGAAATAGGCGCGTTCGGGTTTCTCACCGCTGTTCAACGCCTCAATATATTGGCGAGTCGGTTCAAAATGCTGGGTGATTTCTTCAATCAAACCTTCTCTGCCATCGTCCGTCAGCACATCTGGATAGGCGATGTAGCCATCGTTGTGAAAGCAATCTATATCCGCTTGCGACGGACCTGATAATCGGAAAAGTGAATCAAAAGACAGTTGTGACAAACTATAGGTTTCCATACGCTAAGCCTCCTATTTCCCCGAACCCTTTTACATCTGGCTGTGTCCATCTTGCTTGAATTGTTCCAACAATGCTGTCAAGCGTTCCACAATCTCCGGATACGTATCCCATACATTCTGCGTCTCACTCGGATCATCATAAATATGATACAGCTGTCCCGGTGTTCCCTGTTTCGGACGACCATCACTCGGTGGGGGCCATCCGCCTGACCCTTGCGTGTCCAGAATCAATTTCCAATCACCGTGCCGAATAGAAAAGGCACCCGTACTGGAATGATGTACAATAGCCTCACGTAGCGGACTCTCTACCGCTTCACCCAAAAGTGCAGGCAAGATATTGCAGCTATCCTGCCCTGCATCGTCTGGCACTTCCGTACCGACAATAGCGGCACAGGTCGCCATCAGGTCTGTCAGACAGGCTAACGTATCGGTTTCGGTATTCGGTGCGATGACCCCGGGCCAACGCGCGATTAACGGTTCACGGTGTCCACCTTCCCAAATGTGTGCCTTGTAGCCACGCCAGTCACCGCATGATTTATGGTCGTAGAGGTGATACGGCATCGGACTCCTATCGCCTTGAACCCTGTCACCCGGCAATGCGCCGTTATCGCTCGTAACAAAGATTAGCGTTTCATCAGTTTTACCGGTACGTTCTAACGCCTCCATAACTTCACCGACCATCCAATCCACTAACCACACCAGATCACCGCGGGCACCGGCACTGCTCTGTCCACGCGCAAAGTCTGGCACGACTGCCTCTGTGCAAGGTTCATGCGGTGCGGAGGGGGTCAAGTAGAGGAAGAACGGTGCATCAGCATCCGCTTGACTCTCAATATATTCAACAGCTTTCTCCGCAGTAATTGGATCCGCATCCTTATGTTCCCAACTCGGAGCCATCATCCCAGGACGACTCGTAAACTCCGGCATTTCATGATAGATGCTCGGAATCTCAACAAAAGCATCGTTTTCAATAAAACCATAAGGGGGTTGGCACGTCGGACAGCCGGAGGCACCGTAAAAATAGTCGAAACCGAGATCGGTTGGTCCCCCTGTTAACGGTGCTGTGAAGTCGATATGTTCTTCCAGTTCGCGTTTGGCATTACCCCACGGTAGCGGCGCATCGAAATCGTAATCGTATCCCGGCACCGTCGAAAATCCGAGTCCTAAATGCCACTTACCGACACAGGCTGTATTATACCCCGCATCTTTCAGCAGCCCCGCGACTGTCAAACGTTCAGGCTCAATAAGTGGCGGTTCGTAACCGTAAAGCACGCCGTACTTGAGACGCGTCCGCCAACAGTAACGTCCTGTCAAGACCCCGTAGCGTGTCGGCGTACAGACAGCAGAAGGGGAGTGCGCATCCGTGAAACGGATACCTTCTTCCGCGAGTTTATCCATATTCGGTGTCGGAATTTTTGAATCTGGGTTATAGCAGCCGACATCACCGTATCCCATATCGTCTGCCATGATAAAGACAATGTTCGGAGAAGTGCGTGTGTCCATGATAGCTCCTCAGTGGGGTTGGCGATGTAATATCGCGCCTATTGTAATTTCGCCTTTAATTCCGCCAGTTCTTGGTCAATTGATGCGTCTTCTGCGTCACTCGCAAATTCACGATGTAATTTCACGTCCTTGAACGCTACATCTACCTCAGATGCCGCTTTGGCTAACGCAGCGGCTTCGGTAACATTCTCTTCTACTTTCCTAAGAATTTCAAAAGTTTTGCTATCTTCGAGTTCTGTCAACGCTTCCCGGAGATGTTCATGCGCATCAACGTTTGTGTGCTGCGCGATAACCTGATCCCTTTTTCTTTCTGTCGCTTCAGTCTTCTGCTGAAGCGTTTCAAATAACGATGTGAGATGGGCGACTGCCTGTTTCTGTTCCTCCCATTGGGTTTTGTAACTGCCAGCGAGTTGCCGATACTCGTTACGTTGCGCTAAGTCTTCACGCGCAAGGTCTTCACGACCCGCTTGGACGGCAATGATTGCGCGTTCCTCACACCGTTCCGCTTGCACAATAGCCCCTTCATAGGCATCTCGAAACTGTTTTTCGACGCCGATAGAGGCATCAACTTTCTGTCTCGCCTCTGAGAATCGGCTTGTAATTTCACCGATAATATCCGCTAAAATCTTTTCCAGGTCCGCTGTTTCGGTTATAGCGTTACCATCAGCCTCGGTTGCAGCCTCTACAAATTCAACAGGTTTTGTGTCTAATTCGACGACAACTGTCTTCGCAAGTTTGTCACCCATCCGCTGTCTCTCTTTCCCCGTTGCGAATAACCAGTCGATGGGTTGGAATATACCCGCAAAGCGACGAACGAAAGCATCTTTAAAGTTCGCAGGTTTTCCATCTTCCAACCGGATTACCTGAAGAGATAAAAGTTTTTTTCCGAAGCCACCGCCTTTCTGGAATCCATCCATGTAAAACAGACCAAACCCCCATAAAATAACACTTAGGGTCCCAATACTCACTGTTGTCATGCCCGATGCATCATCAAAATTAAAACCATCAAGAATGTTGAATAGTGCGAAACCGCTAAACATTAAAAGGACTTGACAGAAACCGAGCAGCCCTATGTCTAATAAGAACGCGCCCAATCGAGACCATCGGGATGCCAACTTGAATTTTTTCCCTGCAACCTTAATAATGGACATCGGTGGGAACTCCTTCTGTATTAGGATCGGTTCTCGTTAAAAATATGATGTATGAGTGCTACGGTTCGGCTTCAAAAAAAGAAATATGATTATGCCTCTTCTTCAGTTCCATCTGCTGACGGTTTTGATGGCGATCGCGGTGGGAAAACAAGCGTATCGGTTGTCGACAATTGTTTATGTGTTTTTAATATCTGTTTCAGTTCCTCGTAAAATTGTTCACACGCTTCCTTTGTGCCGAGCAACTCTATGCTCGGTGAGTTCGACAAATTGATATGTAATTCATATTGGCGATGTCTGCCTCTGATTATTTTGATCTGATGAACAAACTCAATATTCACCATCCCATGGTAAGGGTTTTTATACCCATCATCCGAATTAATGATCTCAATAAACACCACAAAATCTCCTTTCGATATTTTATTATATCTTCGCCTTTAATTCGGCGAGATCCTTGTCAAGCGACGCTTCTTCCGCATAACCCGCGAATTCGCGCTCTAATTTCGTATCTTGGTATTCAACATCTACTTCAGCTGCGGCTTTCGCCAAAGTAGCCGCCTCAGTCGCGTTCTGCTCCATCTTTGACAGCGTTTCAAACGCCTTGTTACCCTGAATTTCTTTCAGCATCTCCCGGAGATGCGTTTCGGCATCAACGTTCCTGTGTTTCGCGACTACGGCTGTCTTTTTCCCTTGTGCTTCCGTCATCTTTTGCTGGAGGTGCTCAAGGAGGTCGCTAAGAGATCGAACGATCTCTTTCTGTTCCTCCCATTGTGTTTGGTATTGATCTGCCAATTGCCGATATTCGTTTCGTTTTTCCAAATCTTCGCGTGCCAAATCCTCGCGTTCTGCTTTCAGAGAAATAACGGCGCGTTCTTGCCATCGTTCCGCTTCCGCAACAGCCCCTTCATAAGCATCTTGAAACTGTTTTTCAACACTGATGGAGGCATCGACCTTCTCGCGCGCCTCCGAAAGCCGATTTGCCATCTCAGCAATAGCACGCTCTAAGACCTTTTCCGGGTCTTCGGTTTCCGGTTCAATCTGTTCCGGTTCCGGCTCAAATTTTACGACTACTGTCTCCGCGAACTTATCGCCGAGGCGTTGCTGTTTCTTACCAAGGAACCAGAGTAAGTCAAGCGGTTGGAGGAGACCAGCGAATCGGCGAATAAAGGCATCTTTGAAAGTACACGGCTTGCCATCTTTCAAACGGAGCACTTGTAACGACAACAACTTCTTTCCTATGCCCTGCCCCTTTCTGAAGCCGTCTATAAAAAATAGACCAAATATCCACAAGGCAGCACTGAACAAAAGGGTAAAGATGCTAAGCCCACCGATGCCTAACAACAACTCAGGTAAGCCGAAGGACCCTCCTATACCAAGAAAAACGACTACAACTGATAAAAGCATCCCTAAAACTGATTGTGCGGCACCAATAAGCGCGATGTCTATGAAAAAGGCGTATAACCGTGTCAGTCGGGATGCTAATTTAAATTTTTTTCCTGCAACTTCGATAAACTTCATCTTTGAATCCTAAAAATCTTTTGTGTTTGAACGGTGCCTGCCGGATGAATTTTTATTCCTGTAATTTCGCTTTCAATTCAGTGAGGTCTTTGTCAAGTGATGCTTCTTCGGCATGACCCGAAAATTCACGCGCCAGTGCCGCATTTTGATAGGCGACATCGGCTTCAGTTGCCGCCTTTGCCAAAGTGGCTGCCTCTGTCGCTTTTTTCTCCATATTCGCAAGTGTCTCAAACGCTGGGTTGTTTTGTATCTCTTTCAGCGTTTCGCGGAGATGCACTTCGGCATCAATATTTCTGTGTTGGGCGACGACAGTCGCCTTTTTCCCTTCCGCTTCCATGGTTTGCTGCTGGAGATGCTCAAGAAGGTCGCTAAGCGTTTGGATAACCTGTTCCTGTTCTTCGCCTTGCTTTTTGTACTGATCTGCCAATCGCTGGTATTCGTTGCGTTTTCCGAGGTCTTCCTTTGCCAAATCCTCGCGTCCTGCCTTGAGGTTAATAATAGCACGCTCTTGCCATCTTTCCGCTTGGGCGACAGCACCTTCATAAGCATTCTGAAACAGTTTTTCGACCCCGATAGCGGCATCAACTTTCTGGCGCGCATCTGAAAGCCGGTTTGTCATCTCAGCGATAGCATTCTCTAAAATTTTCTCAGGATCTTCGGCTTCGGTTTCCAACACTTCTGGCACCGGATCGAGCTTTACCACAACAGTTTCTGCTAACTTATCTCCCATTCGCTGCCGTTGTTTTCCAAACGTCCAGAAGGAATCCAGAGGTTGAAAGATGCTTGTCAGACGGCGAACAAAAGAATCTTTAAAGGAGCACGGTTTACCATTTTTCAATCGAAGTACTTGTAGCGACAGCAGTTTTTTGCCGGCACCTTGTCCGTCACCAAAGCCGTCCATAAAAAGTAGAATAGCCACCCCTATCGCTGTACCGCCCCATAGTAAAGTCTCTAAACCATAGTTCAGCCACGGTCCGAAAAGACCAATTATAGACATTTGCACCAGAGGGAACGCGTCTTCATTTACTTCAGTTTTAGGACCCAGTGTCCACAGCAACGCACTGAGCAACCCAATCCGAATAAGACTCGGACCAATACCAGAACCCATTGCATCGAACAGAAAAACCAAAATTGATAGAATACCTGCTACAAGCATTCCATCTATGAAAAACGCGAGCAACCGCGCAAATCGAGATGCCAATTTGAATTTTTTCCCTGCTACCTCAATAAACTTCATTCTACAAAACCTCTGTTATATGTACCTATATATGTAGAGTCAACAAAGACGGAAAAGGATAGCAAAATAGCGTTCGGAAGAAGGTGCGAAGCACAGAAACCTCGCACCGGATATTGTGTTCGCTACAGTGTTGGCACTGTCACCGCGACTTCGCGTCCGCCCGCATTAGAGGAATCAATAACCCCTTGGATAATAACATTCGTGAGCATCACGCCGTACGGATCAATCGGCGAAGATTTCCCTTCACGGACAGCATCAATAAACGCCGAATCTTCCTCGTGAAATACACTTACCGATTCAAACTTCGTGAACTCTTGATCGAAAATTTCACCATCTTTATCGCCATAAACGCGTACACCTTCTTGTGGTCCACGGACCTCGCCGATGCCGAGACGCAGCCCCGCTTTTTTACCGAGGAAGATCGTTCCACCGAGCGAATCCATGTTCATGCACCAGCACGTTTTGAAGACCATGCGTGCACCATTCTCAAAGACCACCCAACCGACACCAAAATCTTCAACTTCGGTCTCTTTAAGCGCGGGGTTCCAAGTATTGTGCAGACTCAGATAGTTGGAAGTAATACCGGAGACCGCAACGGGTTTCGGGTGTCCCATCAGATAGAGCGCAGTGTCGAGCGCGTAAACACCGATGTCTGCAGATGCACCTAAGCCAGCAGTCGCTTTTCGGATAAAACTGCCACCCGGATTTCCACGCCGCCGGTCCGCAACGGTCTCAACGTAATAGATATCGCCGAGCGTGCCAGCGTCTACAATCTCTTTTGCCTTAATAACCTGCGGTGAATACCGGAGTTTTAAACCGACCATCAAAATCTTATCGTTTTCTTTTGCCGCACGCCACATTGACGCGGCAGCGTCCAAGGTCGCCTCCATCGGCTTCTCGCAGAAAACGTGTTTACCCGCATTCAGCGCAGCAACCGTCGGTGCCGCATGCACACCGGTAGGTGTACAGACGTAGACCGCCTCGATCTCGTCCATTTTCAGCATTTCGTTGTAGTCAGTGAATGTGCGTTTAATGCCCCATTTTTCTTCAGCACGTTCGAGGTTCGCAGGAACAAGGTCGGCAGCGGCTATAATTTCAGCACCTTTAATATCAGCAAGTGTGCCGCAGTGCGCCTGGGCAATACCGCCCGCTCCAATCAAACCTAACTTAACTGTTCTCATTAAATTCTCCTCATTCTGTATTGTATACTTTTGATTTTAATCATTTCTGCTTTGAAAGTCAAGATAAATTTCTGGGCTGCGATGCATCAACAACCTCTTCTGGTAGGAGCGAGCTGTGCTCGCGATCCTTAACTGACAACCATTGGACCATTGGATTACCAATTGACACAATTCCGAACCTATGCTATATTTCAAGCAGATTACTATAGTGAAACCTAAAAACAGATAGACACTTTCATCCGCCGGTAGGTTCGGTTTCCTAACCGAACCGAAACAGAGTGTCCAATTAATTCTAAACTTTGCTATAACTTGTAAGGAGACTGTTGTGAAAGCGGCACAATTTTACGGTGGAAAAGATATAAGAGTTGAAGTCGTCCCCGACCCAACACCTGAAGCAGGACAAGTACTTGTCCAAGTAGAGGCGACAGGCATCTGCGGAAGCGATTTGCACGGATACCACCATCAACCGGAGAAACCGTTATCCCCACGCATCGGTGGACATGAATTGGCAGGTTTCGTTATTGATACAGGTAAAGATGTTACCGGGTATGAAAAGGGGGCACGCGTAGCAGTCGAACCGATTATGCCGTGTAACGATTGCCCTGAATGCTATAATGGCTACTACAATATCTGCGGCAATTTACGACACGGGGGCGGCGGTTTCGCAGAGTTTATGGTTACACGCCCCTCAAACGTATACGCGTTACCAGAGAGCGTCTCTCTTGAAGGGGGTGTATTGGCAGAGGTCTACGCAGTGGCTGTCCACGCTGTCAACAGAGCAATGGTCTCACCAGGGGATCGTGTCGCCATTATCGGAAGCGGGCCCGTCGGACTGACAATCGCACAGGTAGCAGATGTCGCCGGCGCAACCTCTATCGCTATGTTAGGAAAACCGGATGATCCCCTACAGATTGCGCACGAAGCCGTAGGAGCTGTGCCTATCAATGTAGATAAGGCGGATGCTGTCGCGGAGATCATGGACTGGAGCGACGGACGCGGTGCTGATGTCGTCTTTGAGGCGGTCGGCGGCACCGCAAATACGTTGGAACAGGCAACAGAGATCGCAGCGAAACGCGGGCGCGTCTGTATGGTCGGTGGACATCGAACACCGCTCACCTTTTCAGAACGCTTCGCACGCAGTCGAGAACTCACTGTCATCTGGTCCTTCTGTTACGGCAGACGTGGCGGAAGAACAGAATTTCAGGTCGCGATAGACTTACTCGCCGCTGCTAAACTCGATCCGAACCCACTCATTACACACCGATTCAACTTAGACGATATTGGCGAAGCATTCGCCGTCGCCGCAGGACGCGACGAACACGGATCCGTCAAAGTGCTCGTGGTCCCCAATTCATAGCGTTTTTGTAGCGTAAACTGTTAGTTTGCGTCCTCGATAATAAGGAAAAAATAAAGATGGAGACTCTTAAATTACTCGTATTTGTCGGAACTGAAGGAATCTATCACGACCATGCCGGAAACGGGCAGTTCCTAACATCCATGCTGAACAACACCGATACCATTGAAGCCGATTTCTCGCAAGACTACGGTATCCTTGCAAACGGACTTGAAAAGTATAACACCGTGCTTTTCTACACTGACGTTGGGGAACTCACGGAAGCACAGGAGACAGGTTTACTCGACTATATCCGATCAGGTGGCGGGTTCTTCGGACTGCACACCGCCGCCGCTTCATTCCGCGAGTCTGAAGGCTACCACGATATGCTCAACGGGTTCTTCAACGGGCACAGTCCATATATGGACTTCACCGTTAATGTCAGCGCCCCCAACCACCCCATCACCGAAGGGTTAGTCGATTTTCAAGCGACAGATGAACTCTACTACCTGAAGCACAACCCTGACGCATCGCACCATCTGATGCACGCCTATGACGAGACGAAAGATCAGACCCACGTCATGGCATTTCATCATACCTATGGTGACGGCAGAGTCTTCTACTTCGCGCTCGGACACGATATGGCAGTCCTCGAAAATCCAAGTTTTCAGACGATTATTCAGCGCGGCGCATTGTGGGCAGGAACTCGGATTTAGATATTTTTGGATGTGGTGAACGGAATGGCTGTGTACGGGTTCTTGATAGATCCGGTATTTTTATTTTTTACGACTTACGCAGGTTGCTCTTTTGTAGCATAGGAAACCGTTAGCCTGTGCACTGAGAACGTCTCTGTTCTTTGAGGGTTTACCTGATAACGGAGCGTCATATCGTCAAAATTGCGTAAGTCCTATTTTTTTATTTGACTTTTTTAGTCAAATTTTTTACAATGATTATCAAATGGATAAGCCGATGTCAAATTCCCGATCTATAACCTAACTTGCAGCTTATTGGAAACGAAATGGGCTCAGCACGCGCGCCAGTTATGTTCTCGCCAAAGCTGGTATATCGGAAACACAGTTGGTAGCGTACCGTGAGATATCGGCACTCTTATGTTTGAAAAACTGCGGCTCCGAAACCGCCAAAGAAATCTGGGATTTTATGGCAAACTCCGAACGAGAAGTGAAAGAGGTGAAGTTTGAAGAGCTCATCCCGAACTAAGTTTGTACCTGTAACGCCAAACGAGATTCAACCTGTAACGATCCGTTATGCCCGTGAAACAGATGTAACCGGGGCAAAGGATCTCGCTGACCGGCATCGGGTGGAATTAGGCTTTATTCGGACATCGGTACTACACGAAGCGCAAAAAAAGAAGTGGCTCCTCGTCGCCGTTCAGGATGAACAGGTCATCGGTTTCGCTAATTTTCGTATCCGTCAGGATAACAACGCCACGCTTTACGATATTGTTATTGACGAACCCTTTCGTAAGCAGAAAATCGGAAAGCGACTTATACAAAGGTTAACGTGGTTAGTGAACGTAGCTGGAGGCGAACATATTCGACTCAAGTGCCCCCAATCACTCTCCGCGAACGCGTTTTACGAGAAACTGCAATTTACACGGACAGATACCGAAATCGGGAAAAAGCGTCCGTTAAACGTATGGCACTACTTCCTCAAGCCGTTGCCCCGGCGGTTTGAATTCCATGAGAACGGTGATGGATTTTTACACAGTCCACCAGAGAATTCCCCACATTTTTTCGCTTCAGCAACGATTGCCCCTGGAGAAATGCGAAAAATCTACGAGCTCTGGCATACGCATGCCCACGATTTTGATTGGCCCCGAGGTAAACCGAATCCGTTCCAACGGTTGTTAATCTCACCGGTGATTGCCAGCCCTTCAACACTCGCGTTTGTCCGTGAGCTTAAACGGAGGGGTGAAACAGAAGAGGTGATGTTTGATTCCGGCGGTTTTTTCGTCCAAAAAGGGGACATTACTTACAACGAACTCTACTCGAAATTACGCGAGGTTTACCAGACAGAAGATTGGGCGGATATCTACATTTTGCCAGACAATCCACCGTTGAGTAAGGATTCTATGTCCGATGCTGAAACTAAAATCCGACAGACAGTTGATGGAAGTGTTAGTTTTGCTTACCAAATGCCGTCTGATCTCCGTGGAAAGGTGATGCCAGTAATCCATGCCAAACAGCCCGCACATCTGGGGTATTGCCTGCAAAACTATGAAGCTTTAATGGCGGACTCACACCGTATCGGTTTCGGGTCTTTTTCAACCATGGGTGCGACGAATTCAATTAATCGGGTCAATGTGGATGTGTTACGTTTGCTTGATGATTTAGTCCCGCTACTCAATGGGAGTCGGCTTCATAGTTTTGGAATTTCAACGCCTCCTGCTGTTTTCTGTTTGGCACAAGTGGGTGTGAAAACTTTTGATTCCAATGGCTGGATGCGGACAGGTGGTTATGGATCTATATTTTTTCCGTTCATGTATGGTAGGCGGATTGATTGTAAAACTCGTAAATATTCTCGTATTCATAAGGATGAGTTTGAACCACTAAAATTGAACATTGGACATCGATGTCCATTTTGTGAGTCCTTTGATAAGCTTGCAGAGGAAAGTGGACGGTGGTTTCGGATTATGCATAACCTAATAGTTATGGCAGAATTAGGGACTTACAACTACCAACCACAATGGAAGATCCTCGAAGAGTACTCCGGACATTATTACCGAATGCTTAAAGATGTGCAAATACCAACATAACGTTAAAGGAAACAACATGTCCCGAATACATATTCTCAAAGGATTTTCTGATGTAGATAGTGCATTATGGGTTTTGAAGTATCATCCGGGTCCCCAAAGTCGTTCAGATTTAGTCCAAATAGTTCGTGATAAGGGTTATACGGTGGCTAATAAAGATTATGAAATCATTCTGTTATTAATTAAATGGGGAATTGCCCGACGCAATCCATCGGAATTAACTCACAAAGGTAAAGAATTTTATGCCTTGTGGGAAAGGAATCGAGATGTGGCTATTGATGTGCTACACGGGTTGCAATATGGTTTGTGGACAAAACATTTGCGGACTCAAAATACAGAGTCTTGGTCTTACCGAGAGGTTTGTAATTATCTTTGGGACTCTGATTCCTTACCTGAAAGGGATGACGTTATCAGTCATATCTATAATAACCTCTCATATCTGGATATAGATCCAGAAAATGCTGCGTTTGACGGTAAATCTGTGAATCATGCCTACGATTGGCTTTTACCACTTTCTCCACAAATGTTTGAGGGGGTCAGAGAAACAGCAAACGGCAGAAATTTCAGGAATGCCACTTTTAAACGGCGCTCTCACTGCTCTACAGCGTTATTTTTAATGGGATTGGATTGGGTAGCCAGAGAATCTGGAAGCATCTACGGAGATTTATGGATGATCGGGGAGGAACAGAGACGACAAGTTTGCCGATTCTGTTTAATTGACGAGACGCGGTTTGACTTCATGTTCAATGAAACGCTTCGCCGCTTTTCTGCTTACTTATCTGTTCGCAGATCCGGTGGTCTTTATATTGTTATTAATAATGAACCACAAATCTCCGATTTTTAGTTTACGGAGTTATTTTTATGTCATTACACGAAATTCATAAAAAAGAACCTACTGTGGCTACGCCCTCGGTTTATAATTTAGTAGCTGCACCAGATATGTGGGATCGTAAATTTCGTTTTCATGTCAGTACTCATATATCTATTGGGAATTTAGGGAACCGGTGGGACGCTATCATTAACAATCTCCTGAAAAAACGTTCTGTAACCGGTTTGATTTATGCAGATAAAGGTTACGGTAAAACTTCTACCGGTATTTCTTTATGGGAAGCAGCGGAGGCGAAACAAATTGTCACAGTCCCCCCGTTTGTCTGGGGGAGTCTTGCTGATATGCTTACGGCAACGCATGCCTGGGTCTGCTACCGTTTGCAAGATACACGACCCGAACTTATCCCTGATATAGAGCAAAAACATCGCGAGATAGTTGAAGTTGATGAAGAGACGTTGGCACAAAGGTTAGTCCAAGAGAATAGCTTATCTTATGATCAGGCTCGCAACACGATTAATCACTTGAGAAAAGCAGGTCGACTTTTAGAGGTTATGTCTCCACACCAACTTTTGGACTACCTCCGTTTTACAACGCAAATACTTCTAAAATCGGGTTACAACGGTCTCTTAATGCTGCCCGATGAGTTTGAACTTTTTAAGACGAATCCTGACATATCACAGAATTATCAGAATCTCAAAGACTTTATCTTCGGACTTTACGAAGAAGAAAACTTCCCAATTGGATGTGTTGCCTTCACCTACAATCGCACATTTGCTGATATTGAGCTCAGAGCAAGTCATATATTAGATCGGTTTAATAAGCCCGAGGGGAGTCAGATTAACTTAGAGCAGCTTTACGGGCAAACAGATTTTGCAAAGTATTTGTGGGAGAAATTGTCCGGAACACTTCAACTGTCGCCTTCAGAACGTAATGCTATAGATACGGATGTTTTAGAGGCACTCGGGCAATTTTTACGTCATCCGCGATCACGTGAACTTATGAGTGGTCCCCGTTCAGTTGTGAGGACATTTAATCGTGCAGCACAACGTTATATTGAAAGTAGTAGACCCTATTCTATCTTTGATTTTTGTGATGATTATCTTTCTGGAAATATCAGTTATGGATCACAAGAAAGTGAAACAGCATCAGCCTATAACCAGATAATAGGATTACCGATTGTTCGTAATACAACTGATGGTGATAAAATCGTTAAGTTACTCTGTGTACATCCAGAGGGGATCCCGTCGGAGTGTTTCCAGAAGTACGGTATTCCTGAGCAGGCTAAAGATGTTGTTATCCAAGAGCTCCTTGGGGATCATGTTAATATAAAAGTCACGGGACCGGCTCTAAAAATATATCGGGACGATTTGTTGGGTGTAGATGAGCTTAATGAAATTCTTAAAATGCTAAGAGGGACGTTTAGTCCAGCAGATAAAGAGTTCCACCGCGCTGCCGTGCGTGCTTTTAGCAGGCATATCCTCTCTGAAATTTTAACGAAAAAGACAGGAGCTAGTCTCGGATGGGTTATTACCGAAACAAATGGAAATTTTGGATTTCATTGCAGATTGGATGCAAAGGGCACAGTTTTGTCAGATTATCCTGATAGAACATTAACCATTGATGTTGCCACAGAAATTCTCTCGAATTTCCCAACATCCGACAGCCAGTTTCGGACACAATTTACTTTGGACACCACTAACCATGTAGACAACGCTTGTTGCATTACAGCAAAGAGTCTTGATTTTCGTTTTAATGTACAGCAACCCATTGACGCTCAACGAGTACCAGAAGACATCGGTAAACTAGGAGAATTGTTCCTTCCTGAATTCATAACACCACTGCTTTTGCTTTCTATCTTGGATTTTTTTGATGATGATTCAATAGTTTCTATGGTGGAATCTGCAAAACAGGAAGCCGAAGTTGGGTTTCTTAAAGAGCGGATTCGTAATGAACTGATCCATTATTTTTTTTCACCTGAAATTAAGGCAGAGGCTCACTTTGATCCAGTTGAACTTTTTACGGATTTTCAATCGGTGACTGCCGGAAAAGACTTCGTTGAAAATGTTTTACGAATTTTAATACCAAAGCAATTCCCTGACTATTCTGCGGTTGCCACGGCAGCGCAATGGAAAAGATACTTGGATGCATATAAGCTCGCACTCAGCAATATTCCTACGCTTGCAATTAGACGCGGAATTGAGCCCATGGCAATGGTTAATTCCGATGTTCCAGGACATTTTGGATTGAGCAGCATCTCCGCTTTTCGGAATTTCAATAACGTTGTTGGACGCGAGTTGTTGAGATTTGAGGACAGGACTGGGAGGCAAGTCGAAGTTACAAGCAAACAAGAACAAGTAAATGTTTTGTTTACGCTTCATCGATTTGAAAAGCGACTCGTAGAACAACTTGAGGCCAGTTCCACAACTATTATTGTTGATGGGGAGGTTGTTAATGCAATAACGCTTCCTTTCGTCCACGAGTATGCTGCTAAGCTTGGTTATGCCAAGGACGAAATTAATGAGTTAGTAGATATTCTCAATACCCGCGGTATAATCAAGACCAAAAGCGAAATTGGTATGGAGCATCTCTATATCGCCGATGTTTCTATCAATTTTTCCGAATTGGAAGCAAAATTGAGTAATATTGAGGACGTGATTAAATTAGCAGAATCTAAGGGGTTTGACTATCAATATGAGGTTCTCACCTCTGTCCGTAATCTCATCCAGACTGGGGGCATTGAAAATGATGAGGTACAAAAAGAGGAATTGCGTCAAAAGTTGAATTCGACAGAGAGGAACTTTGAGCAGTATTGCCGCAATATGATTATCACCGAGCAGAATTGTCTTGAACAACAGATTACCGAACTTGAGAGACTTCGTCTCCCGGTTCCTACGGTTTTAGAACAGCAAACAGATTATCCGCCGGTAGATTTCAGCCAAATCCTTTTTGATGATATCCAAAACCATGTGAAACGTGCTTATGTAAGCCTTTCTGATGAAATTACGAAAATTCAGTCGAAAGTGCGAGATATGGTTGATCGTGAAGTTGAAACTTATGAATCAGATCAGACACTATTCAAAGCAATTGAGACAGCTGATCGATTGAAATCGGAACGAATTAAAGTTGACACGCAAATTAAAAATCTGAGTAAGAGACAGAATGATACCGAAGAATTGTTCCAACTTTTCGATCCGTGGAGACAGCTAGCGCGACAGTGCCATAACGATAAACGCTCAATGGAAAACAGTCGCGAAGATATGGAAGTCGGCAATCTAATTGATCGGTTGAATGATGTTGTGGGCGAGATAAGACAACACCTTTCTGAAAAACGCCAAAACCTTAAAGATATTTTAAGTAACAGTGAACACTTCAAGTTAAAGATTGATAGCATTAATTCCGAATTTGGCACATATGAAAAAGGTAAAGAAAATGAATTTATCAAATATCAAGATAACCTTGAGAATCTTTTGCGGAAACTCCTTGAGAAACCACATATTGGCGTAAGTTGGAATCCTGCTGATCAAGATGGATGTTACCGTGACACTCGGCAAAAGGTTGTTGAAAAGTTGTTAAGGGAAGTTATAGGCGAAGCGAGGCGGCAAATTGATAGTCTCAACCGTGATTTGCGGCAACCAATTGATATTCTTGCTGTCCCTGGTGAATTAAAAGATGAATCAGTCGCTTTACGTCAGGATCTACAGACGTGTGACAAGAAATTCTTGGCAGTCCGCTCGGAGTTGACTATTGAGCAAGTGGACACTGAATTAGGAAATTGGGTGTCTACATTGATTTCCCTAGGCGAAGATGGTCGAGCATATTTGAAGAGATGGGAGAAAATTAACGAAGATATGCAAAGGTTTAGAAGTGCTCTAAGCCAGACAGCACAAAGGTTACATGATGCTGTAAACCCACTGATAGAGGATGGCACTTTCCCTTCAGCTCGCGCAATTGTTGAATGCTTAGAGGAATTGTATGAATTGCGGTCAAACGTTTGACAACCTATTAAATGAATTGGTTAACCTATCATAAACAACTCTCAAAATTAGCGGAAACGATGGAAACGCTAATGCCTTCTCAAATTTCCGCGCGAAATATGCTTCTATTTGCTATTCAAACATGGGAACCATACATCAACCTGTACGGACAACCCGGTGTTGGGAAAACTTTTATTTTCCACTGTTTGCATCATCGCACTGACCTCCTCTATTTTCCGAATCCATCTCGCTATGATGTACAGGTTTCACGCGATTCGGTTGTAGCAATTGATAACGCTCCCCACACCCGTCAAGAAGCACGCCGACTTTATGGTAGGATCCGATGGGGACAAAAGGATTATACCGGTCCAAAGAATGTTATCTTAATCACGCGTCAACCCATTGATGATGATATACGGAAGATTGAGCTAACATTGACAGACATTGACATCGTCCACATAGAAAATATCATACGCCAACAATTTAGTGAATCTCATTTTGAGGACTTTAATGAGTATGCTCAGCAACGTTCAGGCTTGTGGTGGTACGTCAAAAACCTTTGTTGTAGCATAGATTGTTAGTCTGTGTACCTATGCGTCCGTACACGAACAGTTTACCGTGGAAAAACTCAGACTCCATTATTAAAATCTCATAGATAGCAACTTGCGTTATTATTACGGCACCTACACACAAGTGAATCTATTTCTTAAACTAAATAGCCTTACCCAACCCGTTTATAACATTGACAAATCCCGAAAAAGCGATTAAAATTATTAAAAATCGGTTCTATAGAGATGAGAAAAAAACAGGATCCTATGACTGAAGGAAAATCAGGTAGAAATTGGCGAGAGATTGTAACGCCTGAATGGTCGCTCGCCATTTTAATCCATGTAATTGCCTTGGAGATACTGTATGTATTTCTCATACTCAGACCTAACGGAGAAACCCTAAATACGATCATATTAAATACAAGCGCGGCCTTACCCATTTTTACATTTATCGCCGTGATTCTCATGGAAATATGGGAAGTTGCCTGGGAGGTTATCATGTTAGTGAAGATACTGTTTGAAAAACTTGAGTATCGGAGGCTCGAAAAAGCGCGTTTAAAAGGTTTAGCTGAAGGTTTATCCGAAGCACAGAAAAAACATGCAGAATGGGTGGAATGGGCTAAAAACGGCCAGGATAAACCACAACCCGAACCCCCAAAAGCCCCAGAGACAGATAGTTAGGTAGGCACATTCTCTGGTCCCGAGCACAAAGGACAGAATGAAATGGCACAGCAATTGTGCACAATCCCCCGCATAACTGAAATCCCGCAAAACTATCGCGCCTTGTGGGAACTTTGCCTTACTGATGTTTGGTGTCCAACAACCGTGGAGGAGTGGCGAGACCGAATTGACTCACCTCGCGAAATTGATGCAGATTCAACACTTTTTGTAAATTTATCGCCATCAAACCGAGAAGAATTAACGCAGGTTTTCGGTTTTCCGACAATTGAGTTTCCAGCACTTCCTTCAATAGAACAGGTCAATGAAGCATTACCAAACCGTTTTGAAACGACTAATCTGTGCAAACAATCCGATGTCGCTGCAGAAATTACAGAGCGAATTCGTCAAGAATTACCACAGATAGTCGTTCTGCTGGTTTTCGATGGTTTATCCTTTTATGATGTTATAGACTGGGAATTACCGCAAGCAATACTGGAGCCATGCCTTGTAGATGGATTAAGCATTACGAGCAGTGCTATGCAACGACTTATCGGTTCACCGGTCTTAACACACAGACTTTTTGAACTGGGATATATCCGGCGGTTGGGATTTTCATATTGGGAGCGCGCTAAGAATGCATTGACTAACACGCTTTTTTTTCAATTTCCACCAAACCAACTACATCGCATGACAACCTTTGATGAAGTTTTACAGACAATAAAGACATCGGAGTGGTCTGCACACACCTATGTGCAGATTATCCGCGCTGGGCTTGATGGCGTTTGCCATTTTAACAGGGAGCGTCCAAATGTTAACTTACTTCTTGAAGATCTAAAACAAGATATTTTGTTGCTCCTTGAGGTATTGCAGGAAATTGGAAAATCATATCGTCTCTTTATTACTGCCGATCATGGTATTCTTTGGTATGCCGACCAAGACATCGTGCCTCTGGCGCAAGAAAAAGGCAGTGCACGGTACGCTGAAGGAACTATTGTAGGAGGCGAGAATGTTCTTATGCTGAAGACCGATGAAGGCATCTACACTGTTTTAACTGGCGACAAAGTTATCACAAAAAACCGTAAGGTAACAGAATGGGGTTTTCACGGTGGTATCTCAGCACAAGAATCATTAGTTCCATTTTGGGATATTTATGAATAACATAAGAGGTGTTTAATGGCTGAAGTCAATTTACGAGTCGGAACGGATTATCAAAGTGAAGAAATTGCTTATATCCGAGCAACTGGTTCCCGCGCTATTTTTATTTGTGGGAAACGCGGTTCCGGAAAAAGTTACACACTCGGCGTGATTGCAGAAGAATTATTTTCACAGGAACGAGGAAAAGCGGTTCTGATTATTGCTGATCCCATGGGCATCTATCACACAATGGTTTCAGCCAACGAAAGCCAATCGGATGAAGTCCGACAAGCAGGATTACTAACAGAAGGGTTTCCGGTACGTCTGATTGTCCCAGGTGATCCACTTGCCTGTTTCGGAGACGCTCAAATAGTTAATAGGCTGCAAACGAACGGCGTTGAGGTAACATCGTTATGGATTAACGCGCATGACCTGTCACCAGATGCTTGGTGTGAATTGTTTGATTTGGAAATCAATAATTCTATGGGGATAGCGATGTGGCGGGCAGTGGATACCCTCCACGAAAACCATGACAGTTTCAATATTTCAGATATCCTCGCAAGTCTCCGTAAAGACACGCGGGCTAAAGGCACCACAGTGGAAGCACTCGAAAATCGCTTGACAGCCGCTCAGAGATGGGGATTTTTCTCTGAAGAACCGACCCGATTGACCGATGTCTTTTCCTTGGAACACATTAACGTTTTGGATTTAAGTGTAATTGATGCAGGCACTAAAGGATTGCGGAATTTAGTGTTGGATATTGTTGCGCGACGATTGTTTACAGAACGGACGCGGATGCGCCGTCGCGAAGAATTTGGAATGGAAACAAGTCTGCCTCGAGTTTGGATGGCAATTGATGAAGCACATCAGTTTGTACCGCAGGGAAGAGCATCCTTGTGTAAAGATATGTTAATTCGTTGGGTGAAAGAGGGGCGGCAGCCCGGACTGAGTCTTATCGTCGCTACGCAACAACCTTCGGCAATTGATTCCGAATTGCTTTCGCAGTGCGACTTGATTATGGCACATAAAATTACGACGTGGGACGACATCAACGCCCTTGATCGATTGAGCGCGACGTACATGGAAGGTGATTTGAAAGGGTATATTCGGCAACTTAACCGCCGTGGCGAGGCACTTCTGGTTGATGACGAGACCGAGTCTGTTAACACAATCCGTGTCCGTCCGCGACGTAGTGCACACGGGGGGGCTGAAATTCAAGAGATAACGACAAGTCGTTCCTTTTTCTGATGTTCTATCTGTAGAACAATTAGTCAACAATTAGTCGATGTTGTTTGTAAAAGTGGGCGGATACAATATCCGCCCTTACATTGACCCTATACCATCTCACGCGCCGGATAGTGTTGATCCCCCGGTGACACATCCGTCGGATCATTTACCACAGCTGTTTCTGGTGGGACCATAATCTGGTTCTCACTCACCGGATCATCGGTTTCTGACCGCCACTGCTCCAAACGCTCGCGCATCTCTGCCAAAACCTCCGCGTGATCGGGATCCCCAGCGAGGTTGTGCGCCTCCGATGAATCAAATACGACATCGTACAACCGCTCCGATTCAACGGGTTGATCCGCCCAACCGTGCTCCAGCATGAAAGTTTTGCTGATACTATCGTCGCAATTCGGCAGTGCCCATTTCTCAGCATCGTCATAGCGTCGGATATATTTCCACCGCTGCGTCCGGACGGCGCGCTGCGGTTCATAGCAACAGTGATAATTGACTTCCGCGAAAATAGCGTAGCGAACATCGTCCGCCTCGCCGCGAACCAACGGTAAAACAGAAGTACCTTGCAACCACGCGGGTGCTTCAATACCTGCCAATTCACAGATCGTAGGGAATAGATCCACTTGGCTAACCAATCCGTCCACGACTTGCCCACCATCAAAACCGCCAGGACCGCGGACGATCAGCATTACGCCGATACCGTGATCGCTAAGGTGGCATTTCATTCGGGGGAAGGCGAGTCCGTGGTCAGTCGTACATATCACAAGTGTATTTTCAGCGATCCCATTTTCTTCGAGGGCATCAAAAACCACACCCATCTTTTGATCGAGTGTTCGGGCTGAATCTATGTATTCCGCCATATCCTGACGCGTTACAGGTGTGTCAGGGAACGGTGCAGGTGGTTTCACATAGCGCGGATCGGTCTTCGACTCACCTTCTGGCTGTGGTGCGAATCCTTTCGCGCGGCGATGTGTTTCACCGAAACCGACATCTAAAAAGAAGGGAGCATCGTGGTTCTCGGCGATGAAGTTGCGTGCGCGTTCCTCTGCACCGTCGCGTCCGCTATCTTGTGCTAAGAGCCGTTGGTAGCCTGTCTCTTGAACATCTCGCACAACATGTTGGAACCCAGCCAATGCGGTGACATACCCGTTACGGTTTAGCGTATGCGGTATGAGATGGTCGGATACAGGGAGACTCCAGCCGCGGTTCGCCAATCCGCCCATACCGCAGCTATGTGCCCACTGTCCGGTGAGGAGTGCAGCGCGCGACGGCGAACAGGTCGGATTCGCACAAAACGCGTTTCGGAACACAACACCCTCTTCCGCAAGTTTTTGTATGTTCGGGGTCGGGATCGCGTGTCCGTAGGGTTGCACATACCGTCCCGTGTCGTGTGAATGAATATAGATTATATTTGGTTTTTTCATATTTTTATATTTTTCATCTTCAACGTGTGCAAAGCGTATGAATGTAGTGGACAAAGACAACTGACATTATCCAATCGATAGATCGAGTATACAATACAGCTTTAAGAATGTCAACAACTTTTTTAACTTCTACTTGCCAATTTGTGAGTTTCCGATTAAACTTTTACTATCCTTTTCGCCTGAACACGTCTATCTAATCAAACTCACCTAAAACGGATGCCACGGAAGGAAATTAACATGTTAAAAACATTTCACACTATCTTTGCACTTTTACTCGTTTTTGGGTTCAGTATAGCCCTCATAAGCGATGGGTCAGAAACCTTTCAATATTTTCCAGATACGCTCGGAAGTTACTGGGTTTACGTAGACCAAAATGGAAACGAAGTAACACGTCGAGCCGTTGAAAGTGAAGAGATTGCAAAGAAGATACACCGTGTTTTTGACTATGAACCTGCCTTAGAGAACTGGGTAGATTACGACTATCACATCCACGCAAACCTATATCAAGTCGGTGAAAAGCAGGTTACGTTCTGGGTCGGTGATGAAGCACAAAGAGCAGTGCAGGCACGCCTTGCTAAAGAGATGGAAGCTCTCCGCAAAATGCTAAAGGAAATGGCACCACCCCAAGCGGAGATAGACTTTAATGTGCTCCACAAGATTGAGGTAGAAGCACAAGACCATTTCTACATGCTGCCAGCATCTACCACCGACAACGAAAAATGGGACGTGGCAGAGATAAAAGCCAAAGTCACCATAACACTTGATCCTCCGCAGGGAGATCCTCAAGAAGTCGTACTTGAATTTACTATCATTGAAAAAGGCGATATCTTAGGCACGGAGAGTATTGAGACACTTGCTGGTACTTTTGAAGACTGTTTGAAAATTGAATACCGAACGCATACAGGCGTGGCGAGATTCGGTGATGCAGCAGGAGATGGAGAGTTAAAACCACCTGGCGAATCTGTTACAACGTTGTGGCTAGCTCCCAACGTCGGAATCGTCAAGTTTCACCAAGAAGCGGCAGATATCCTTCTGAAAACTATTCCTATGCCTGGGATTGTGGCTTCAACAACGGTTAAAACCTTTGAATTGAAGAAATATGAGATCAAATCCGCTGATTCAGAAAGCGGTGGAAGCGACTAATTCGGCAGTACATACCCGAATGGAAATCGACCAAAACCTACCCATTACGAGCAGAATACTACTAACGCCGCGGTATAGGCGGATTTGCCTTGTAAATCTCCGTCAGCAGATTCATGGCGTGTAGCGATTCTTCTTTATTATATTGTGGACATTGAGACAGCCCTGCAGCGAGACATCGGTGAATCGCTTCAGCTTGGTACAGGAAACCGTGCTGGTTTGGAGAGGCGTGTCGCATACGCACTGTCCTCGGTAACGGATACTCGAAATAGTGTAACGGAGCAGGCGCGTTCCCCGTTCTGTACTGAGAAGGCACACCATCCGGCGGCGGGATTCGGATAGAGAGACGCGTCGGGCAGTGCGCCGGACGCTCAAGCGTGATACGTCCTTTTGTACCGACAATCTCTGTCACTTCTGGCAACTCGGAGTTTCGGGGCGGGAATGTCAATATCGCGCACTTATCTTCACCGTATTCCACAATCGCACCGCGCGCATATCTACCTGTTGCCACAATTGATGTCGGTACGGCATCCACGCCGAAGCCAAGCGGAACAGCTTGAATCGTATAAATCGGATCGAAAAAATCTGATTGGACAAGCACAACTTCACCAATAGTACCGTTCTCAATCTCAGTTCGCGCATGTTCCACCGCGGGAAAGAAGCGAGTCCAGACACCATCCTGCAGCATTACACCTTTCTTTTCAGCAGCAGCGTACATTTCCCGCGCTTCAGAAATATTCTCAGCAAACGGTTTTTCACACAAAACGTGTTTGCCCGCTGCTATCGCGAGAAGCGTATGTTCCTTGTGTAATCTGTTGATCGTGCCAATGTAAACAATATCTACATCATCGGCTGCCACCATTTCCCTGTAATCGCCATAGGCGGTCGTAACCCCATACTGCCTTGCAAATTCTTTTGCCCGGTCGATTTCGCGCGCTGCTACAGCCGTGGCAGTTGCCCCTTCGCAGGCACCCAGTGCCTCTACCCACATCCCCGATATTCTACCAGCACCAAGGATACCCCATCGTAAAGGAAAAGCGACATCACTCGCATGTGTGAGACCGAGGCGAATGTCTAACGGTGTTGAGAGCGGTAGGTTGTTTGTCCCAGAATTCATAACAAGTCCCTTTCATCAAAGCAGAGTAGATTCATTGGGTATTATTTCCTATTTCCATGGATCAAGGACAACTTTTCCGCAGTTATGTGTACATTGCAATGCCCATGCATCCTGAATCTGGTGCATAGGGAAGGTATGTGTGATGAATGTATCCAGTTGATCCTTCACTTGTGTAATCATCCGCATCATAGCAGGTGTGTCTATGAGGTTATAATGCCGCGTGCCGTGTACCGTCAAGCCGTGATTGATAAGAACCCCCCAGCTCTTAATTGCTACTTCACGAATTCCACCGATCAAGGATATATGTCCTTTCGGACGCGATGCATCAATCAATAATTGGACTGCCGCCGGAGCCGCTGAACACTCCACACTTTTGTCGATGCCTCTACCATCGGTCAAATTCAGAATCTGATTGAGAACATCTGCGTCTTCCGGATTAACGACTTCCACTGCACCGAGTTTTTTGGCAAGCGCTGCGCGGTATGGATGGCTTTCAACAGCGATAACGCGCGCACCTCTATACACCGCATTAATCACACCGCCAAGTCCAATCGGTCCCATCCCAGTAATAAGGACAGTATCAAGCGCGGTGACGTTCATTAACCGCATAGCATTGAATGTTGATCCAAGTCCACAGCATGCCATCCCGGCGTGATGATAGGAGAGACCCTCTGGAATAGGTACCAGCTGCCAGTCCTGTTTAAGGATGTACTGCGCAAAAGTCGCCGTCACACCCGTCTGTTCGGGAATGTTTGGCGGCTTATGATCGTTCTGACAGTGCGCATATTCACCCGCTAAGCAGAGGTAACACGTTCCACAAGGGTAGTGTGGCATCACCACAACACGATCCCCGACCTTAACACTGCTCTCCTGTGCGATTTCTACCACTTCACCAGCGGCTTCGTGTCCGAAATGGTCACTCTCACCTTCATCTTTGAAACTTTTGTATTCCGTACACATAGGTGCAGAATGAATTTTAACGACAGCGAATTTACCCTGAGCAACCGGGTCCGGTTTGTCAATTAAGCCTGCACTTTCGAGTCCGAATTTTGCAACGACTTTCATTCAAATCTCCTCTGATAGATCAAAACGGGAATCCGTGTTTATGGAAACCGTTGGCGACAGCCAACACGACTAAGGCAATCATCGCCAAACCGAAAAGCCCGATAGCAATGTAAAGATCAAAGTTCCCTTGAGAGGCAAAACTCTTTTCTAAACGTTGGTTTCCCGATTGCTGAACCTTTTTTGCTAATACCTGCTTATCGTGAGCCGTCAGTTTCTGCGTGCCCGGAGATGCGAGTGCTGACCGTTGGGCGAGAAACCGTTGAATCCGCCATGAACGCCACTTCCGCAACAAGAATCGGCACAGAATGATGGCACCAGTGACAGTAAATAAAACCGTTGCTCCGATACACCAATCTGTCAAAGGGAGGTGCCAAGGTAGATGCTTACCGTCCATCGTTTTTTCCTTTTGACTAAGAGACTAAGGTTTTTAGGGTGCGGATAATCTCTTTACAAATAATTCTATGACATTATAGCAAATTTCGAGATGTAAATCTAATTAAACTACTGAACGTCTCTGGATGCGCTGCAAAATTTACTTGACGCTACCGAAATCTCGTGATAAATTAGTTTTCCTGACTAAGTGTAGAGAGTCTTGAATTCAGGAGGCAGCAAGCCGCAGAAAAAATAAGATTATGCCCCTATACAAATATGTTCTCATACTCCTAATATGCCTCCAAACCTCGTTCGCTATTTCAGCATCGAGATACCATCCCGAAGCGGCACGACTCTATGATGTCGGGTTACGCGCACTCACGCATGGAGAACAAAAACGGGCGCGAACCGCTTTAGAGAAGGCGGTTGAACTTGATACCTCGTTAGCGGACGCACACTACGTTCTGGGGTTAATCTATAAAGGCGCAGAAGAATTCCACGCCGCAGCTGACGCATTTCAACGTGCCACAATCGCCGATAAAAACTATATTGACGCATATTATGAATTGGGTGATGTGTTACTGGTCTACTTAGCAGATCCTACGCAAGCGATGCAAGCCTTACAGAAAGCCGTCATGATGGATGCCGATCACGCTCGGGCAAGAACCCTGTTAGGCACTGCTTGTTTCCGTGAGAACCGAACGGACGCTGCCATCACCGAACTCCAACAAGCGATTAAACTTGACCCGACTTCACCCTCGGCATACTACACGCTCGGTGCCGCATATCTCCAAAAGGAGGCGTGGCAATCCGCTATTAATACTTTCAAAACACTGATTGAAATCGATCCCTTCCATGTGAAAGCGCACTTTAGTTTAGGTACGGCCTATCGCCGTATCGGGGAAATAGAAACGGCACAGAAGAATTTACAACGTTTTGAGGCTCTGTCTATTGAGGAAGAACAGTTGACACATCTCAAGCGGTTTGTGCAACAAAACGCCGACGATCCAGAAGCGTGGTACCGACTTGGTAGGATCCAACTCAGACGGCAGCTATGGAGTGAGGCAACCGAATCTTTAGAGCGTTACGTCGCACTTGCGCCACAAGAGACGCGCGGCTATGAAGCACTCGGATATGTTCACTTCCAACAACAAAACTATCCACAGGCAAAAGCAATGTACGAAAAAGTGATTGTGCATAAACCAAATGTCGCAACTTACCGTAATAGCCTCGGTAGTGTTTATCTGATGTTGGAAGCCTATACGGAGGCAATTGCACAATATCAGACCGCTATCCGATTAAAACCGTCTGAACCGCGCTTCTATCTAAACCTTTCTAAAGCGTATGAACTTGCAGGGGAACACGAAGAAGCCGCGAAAATTTATCAAGAATATGAGCGTCTTATATCAAAGTCGGAATAGGAACAAAACAATCATGTGGGCAAGTCCGAGTACCTGTCTGCTTACAAAATTCCTAATCCTCCTTTTCACAATTACCGGATTCTTATCTTATGCGTTCGCTGAACCTGACCTTTGTCTTATCCCCGCTGGTGCCTTTACGATGGGCAGTGATGATGATCTCCCGAACGAAGCACCCGCACATGAAATCCATCTCGATGCCTACTATATCGGTAAGACCGAGGTGACCAACGCCGAATATTATCCGTTTTGGCTTGAAACGGGTGGCATAGACAGTGAGCATACCCCTATCAGTTATGGAGAAACGTTCGGTACCTGGCCCGAGATCGCAAAAACGAAGCCGAACTATCCGGTCATTGGTGTCTCATGGGATTCTGCAGTTGCCTACGCAGCGTGGCGCGGCATGCGGCTCCCTACTGAAGCTGAGTGGGAAAAAGCCGCACGTGGAACGGATGCTAAACGGTGGCCCTGGGGAGATACTTTCACACCGCGCATTAAAGGGGCAACCGTCCACGCGAACGTTTGGAAACAGTCAGGATCGCATTTACAACCGGTCGGAACATTCCCTACGGGGGCAAGTCCCTACGGTGCTTATGACATGGCGGGTAACGTCTGGGAGTGGGTTGCTGACAGGTATTCGGATACCTATTATCGCCGCAGTGCCACTCGAAACCCGAAGGGGCCAGCAGTTGGAAGTCGGCGTGTTGTGAAAGGGGGTTCATGGTTGAACCCGGAAATGTTCGCTCGGTGTTCCACTCGGATCGGTCAATATCCAGCAATCGGCACCAGTTTCATCGGATTCCGTCTCGCTAAGGACGCAACGCCTGCCTATGAAAAATAAGACAAGACTTCCTCTGATTCTATTCCTGATCTATGTTCTGCCTCTATTTTCCGCTGCAGCGATTCAGTTCGTCGATGTAACCGAGGAGGCAGGCATCCGTTTTCGACACGTTAACGGTGCCGAAGGCGCATTCCATATCCCTGAAACCCTCGGTGCCGGCGGTGCATTCTTTGACGCTGATAACGACGGTTACCTTGACATATACCTCGTCAATAGCGGTTACTGGGACACATCACCATCGACAAAACAAGCGACGAGCGCGCTCTATCGGAACAACCGTGACGGCACTTTTACTGACATCACAGCGACCGCGAAAGTCGGAAACAGTGGCAACTATGGACAAGGTGCTGCCTGTGCAGATTACGATAACGACGGCAACATGGATCTGTACGTAACCAATTTTGGAACCAACGTCCTCTATCGTAACAACGGCGACGGTTCCTTCACAGATGTCACAAGCTCTGCTGGGGTCGGCGATCCCGGATGGAGCAGTAGTGCTTGCTTCCTCGATTACAATTTAGATGGATACCTTGACCTGTTTGTTGTCAATTATCTCGTCTATTCGGTTGATGTCCCATATCCACCGTGCGGCGAAGACGGAATCCCCACCTATTGCCATCCGTCCCTATTTGAAGGCGCACCCGACCGACTCTATCGCAACAACGGTGATAGCACCTTTACCGATGTCAGTCAAGAAGCCGGGGTCGGCGACATCGGCGGTCCGTTTCACGGGAAGGGGTTAGGCGTCGTTTCAGCGGACTTCAATAACGACGGCGCGCCCGATCTTTACGTCGCAAACGACGACACCCGAAACGATTTCTTCTATAATAATGGCGATGGGACCTTCAGTGAGATCTCACTCCTCGCCGGGTGTGCCTACAGTTTCAACGGCGTGGCACAAGCTGGTATGGGAGTTGCTACCGGCGACTACAACGGCGACGGGTGGTTCGATATTTTTGTCACAAACCTTTCCTACGAAACCAACGCACTCTATCGCAACAATGGCGACGGCACCTTTACGGACGTAATTTATGAGGCACAGCTCGGTAAAGAGAGCTACCTTTTCGTCGGGTTCGGCACAGGTTTCTTTGACGCAGATAGTGACGGATGGTTGGATATTTTCATCGCAAATGGGCATATCCTTGACAATATTGAAGACACACACGATATCCTAACCTATCGTCAACCCGATCAGCTGTTCCATAATAAACGGAACGGCACCTTTCAGGAGATATCCGAGAGTGCCGGTGCCTATTTTCAGAACGTTGCGGTCAGCCGAGGAACACTCTTTGGCGATTATGATAACGATGGGGACGTTGATATGCTCGTCACACAATCCAACGGTCCCGTCACCTTGTTGCGAAATGAAACGGAGACACAAAACAACTATGTGTCCATTAAAACCGTCGGTGTTATCAGTAATCGGACTGGAATAGGTACACGCATCACTTTAACAGCCGGTGAACAAACGCAAATACGAGAGGTCAATCCAGCGTCAAGTTACCTCTCCAGTCACGACGCTCGATGCTATTTTGGGTTAGGTACGAATGCCACCGTCAATAGACTTGAAGTCCGATGGCAGAGCGGCGTTAGGCAAATCTTTGAAAACCTGCCTGCAAATCAAGAACATACCATCTCCGAATTTTCCGATACACCGGAGGGAACACTCTTCAAAGCAGTCTGGACAGGGGATATCTCAACCCTTCGTACTATGAACATAGATGTAAATCTAAAGGATGCGGTAGGACGGACACCGTTACGCATCGCAGCCGAAAAAGGGGACATCCGTACGGCGATGTTTCTCATCGAAAATGGTGCGGATGTGAACATAACGGATGCCAACGGCAATACACCACTGATTTTCATCATCAATAAGACAGGGAATCTGGAGATAACCAAACACTTAATTGAAAAAGGCGCAGCCGTAAACACCCAAAACCGGACGGGTGAAACGGCGTTGATGTATGCAGCCTGGCGCGGATACACGGATATTGTCGAATTTCTCCTCGAAAACCGGGCCGATGCTACCTTAAAAAATGGGCACGGTCAAACGGCGTTAACACTCGCAGAGTCAAAAGGACACTCGGAAATCGTAAAGATACTCAAAGCATCAAGCAAAATATTGAGAAAACAGTAGGAGATCCGCATGCCTTCGACCCGCGGTGTCACCCCGAAGTCAGTTATATTAGCTCTTATCCTTATCCCTATCAACTGTTATTGGATTATGTACACGGAAATGGTCTGGTGGGGACTTTTTCCGACAACGATGTCGCTCTTTTTCAATGCGGTCTTCTTTCTGTTTGTTATTACACTTCTCAACTTGCTATTACGACAGGTGAAACGGCAGTGGGCATTGACACACGGTGAATTGCTCGTTATCTACGTCATGCTTTGTATGGCGAGCGCTATCGCATCGCACGATCACACGCAAGTGCTTATCCCAATGATCGGACACGTCTTCTGGTTTGATACGCCTGAGAACGAGTGGCGAGAACTCATCCACCGATACATGCCGACATGGGCGACAGTCCAAGATAAAGGCGTTTTGGAGGGATTTTACGAAGGGCAATCCACGCTTTATGATATAGAGGTTTTGCAGACATGGTTAGGCCCGACATTGTGGTGGACAAGTTTTATTCTCGCACTCGGCTTTGTGATGCTATGTATCAATGTTGTGCTACGAAAACAGTGGACAGAACGCGAGAAACTCGCCTATCCAATCATCCAACTCCCGTTAGAGATGACGCGCGACAGTGGTGCTAATTTCTTTCGAGGTAGAGCGTTTTGGACTGCGTTTATCCTCGTTTCAATCCTGAACCTGATTAACGGATTAAGTTATCTCTTTCCGACGATTCCTATTATCGGTGTTCGATTTCGGAATATCAGCCAATTTTTTACTGAAAAACCGTGGAATGCCATCGGTTGGACACCGTTCTCTATCTATCCGTTTGTGATTGGACTCGGATTCTTTATGCCTCTGGATTTGTCGTTTTCTTGTTGGTTCTTTTATCTGTTTCGCAAGATGCAACGGGTCGGCGGCGCGATTATCGGGGTACGCGGGTTACCGGGATTTCCTTATGACCGACAGCAGTCTCTGGGCGCATATCTCGGACTCGCGATTTTCGCAGTATGGGCAAGTCGTAAGTACCTCACAGAGGTCTTTAAACAAGTCGCCACTGGACGCTCAAGCCTTGACGAATCCGTTGAGCCGATGCAGTACCGGACGGCGATCATCGGTATTGTGTTAGGATGCATCTATCTCATAGTGTTTTCTGTGAAGATAGGGATCAGTATTTCACTCGGTATTGCCTTTTTCGTCATGTATTTCGCACTCTCAACTGGGATCACGCGTATGCGCGTCGAATCCGGGGCACCAGCGCATGATTTACACTTCATGGGACCGGATTACGCCTTACCAGCGATTTTAGGTTCACGTCGTATGGGAGGCTCTAATCTAACTGCACTCTCTTTTTTATTCTTTTTCAATCGGGCACACCGAAGTCATCCGATGCCACACCAACTCGAAGGCTTCCAACTCGCTTCACGGGCGCGTTTTAACCCGAAACCGCTGGTTTGGGTAATGCTTTTAGCAGTGGTTGTCGGTTCAATCGGCTCTTTCTGGGCATATTTGCATGATGTGTATCGGTTTGGATCCGCTGGAAGTTTCGCACATCACCCTTTCAATCGACTCCAACAGCAGCTCAATTTTCCAACAAACACGAACATCCCTGAAGTGACGTTTATGGGTATCGGGATGGGGTTCACGTTTCTCTTGATGTTTCTACGGATGCGTTTCTTCTGGTGGCCCTTCCATGCTGTCGGCTACGCTGTTTCCGGCGCGGCGGATTGGTGTATGAACTGGCTCTGGATTTCACTCGTGATTAGCACTGGTGCAAAATGGCTGATTATTAAACAGGGCGGATTACAATTACACCGGAAGGCAGCACCCTTCTTCCTCGGTTTGATACTCGGTGAATTCGTTGCAGGCAGTCTATGGAGCTTCTACGGCATGGCGACGGAGACCCGAATATTTCCATTTAAAGATTGGTAATTCACTTCAACAACTTTTGCGTCGAAAGAATTAACCGCATCTAAATATCGCCCAATTTACAACTATTGATAATGAAATCCATTATCAATTCTGTTTTTCCAAAGTAATGATATTTCTCATAAAACCCACGTGGGACGTTGGTTTACAGGCTTTGAATCTCGAAAATTTAACGCCAAAGATTTGGGAAATCAGTTTTATATTTCCAGGAGGAACATACCTAATAGTTTCAGCAGCATTGATGCCAGAAAAGGCGCAGTTGCTTCTTTACAATCCCGATCTGGTGCTCAGGAGGTGTTAACGAAAAGATAAATTTTTGAGCGAAAATCGGCGAGCCTTTGACTGTGATTCAATTGTCATCGTCTCAATTGTCTCTATTATTGCTTTGCTAAATTGAACGTGAATTTAAAAGTAAAATTAAAACGTCCCGTAGGCTGTGTTGAACGAAGACTCATAAGTGTCAATTTTAGCAATAACAACCATCTCAGCCCCAGGCCCGGTAGGTTTGGTTTCCAACCGAACCGGATTCGACACGGAAACCTTGAAACTTTCAAAAACTTCCTCAGTCGCGTAGCGACGCAATGTTTATAGCAGCGCGTGCCCCAAAGACCTCAGCCCCGTAGGGGCGGCATTTGTAGAGACGTTCCTACAAAATACCGTTTCGGTGTGACACAGCACTAAAGGCAAGATAAGATAAAAGCGGATATGAATAGGCAAAAAAAAATGGCGAGGTCGGGAAACCTCGCCAACAAATATGTGAGAAAGTACGGTCTTAAGAGAGATCCGGTAAACTGCCGGTGCTATCGCCTAATTTCGCCAGATCAACATCCATGCGGTTGAGCATCGACAACCAGAGATTGTTCAGCGGTGTCTCCTTCGGATAACGGATATGGCGACCCGTTTTGAGCGTGCCACAGCCAGAACCCGAGAGCAGAATCGGGAGATCATGATGGCTGTGTCGGTTGCCATCTGCGTTTCCACTGCCATACAAAATCATAGAATGGTCTAACAACGATCCATCGCCTTCAGGGATTGCGTCGAGTTTCTCCAAGAAGTATGCCAACTGTTGCGTATGGTAGATATCGATTTTACGGATTTTTTCTATTTTCTCCTCGTCACCACGGTGATGCGATAGATAGTGATGCCCATCAGTAACATTGACATCTGGATACGACTTATTGCTCCCCTCATTTGCTAACGTAAACGTCACGACGCGGGTCACATCTGTCTGGAAGGCAAGAACAATCAGGTCCATCATGAGTCGGACATGTTCTTGGAAATCTTTGGGAATTTCTTCAGGTGCGATGTAATCGGGTCTTTCGATCGCTGGAAACTTTTCGGCTGCGTCAATGCGCAGTTCGATGTCCCGAATAGCAGAGAAGTACTCATCAAGTTTACGCACATCGTTTCCACTGACTTGACGGATCAAATCCTTTGAGTCCTGCATCACAAAGTCAAGGATGCTTTTTCGTTGTTGATCGCGTTCGACGCGTTCGGTATCTGGCAGGGTCGAGAACAGGCGTTCAAAGGCGAGTTTCGGATTAACCTCTTTCGGAAGCGGTTGCGTCGCGGAACGCCACGACATCGTTGCGGAGTAAACGCAGCTATAACCAGAGTCGCAATTCCCGGATCTATACCCGGGATCAATGCCGAGTTCTAACGACGGGAGACGGGTTTCTTTACCGATATGCGACGCTGCGGCTTGGTCAACGGAGATTCCGGCGTGAATATCGGAACCGTCGGTTTTACGGGGCTGTGCGCCTGTCAAAAAGGCTGCCATCGCTCGCGCATGGTCTCCACCACCATCACCGTTGGCGCGTGCCTTGTCTGCTGTTAAACCGCTGAGCACCAGCGTTTTATCTTTCACATTCGCTAACGGTTTCAGGATATTCGTGAGTTCATAATCAGCACCTACCTGCGTCGGAGTCCAATCCTCCATAATCTTGCCGTTCGGTACATAGAGGAACGCCATCCGATTCGGGACTATCTGTGTCGCATTCGCAGGCGCGGCTGCCCACGAGGTAAGGGGTCCCATCGCTTCCAACCACGGTAACGCGACAGTGACACCTAAACCACGTAGAAATGTTCGACGTGAAAGCTGTTTTGATGTGTTCATAATTTTTCCTTCGTGATACCACCTACTGCCTAAAGGGAGGGCTATTACGTCTATTTACAAAATTTACAATCTTTTATTCCTTGCTCCACTTGTAGGCTATTATTCCGTATCGAAACGGTCTACTGTGTTTCACGTGGACGCTAAAAAGCGAACTGAAATCATGTACCTTTAATCGTAACACATTTTAATATAAATGTCAAATTTATTCGTAATCGTTAAAACATCGGTGCCCCTTGTGCTTCAACATAAACTGAGTAGAGGGATTGGCTGCCCGTCATAAACAGCCTGTTCCGTTTCACACCACCGAAGCAGATGTTGGAACAGATTTCTGGCAGATGAATCTTGCCGATAAGCGTTCCGTCCGGTGCAAAGATGTGCACACCATCATAGCCTTCACCGACCCAACCGGTCCCTGTCCAGACATTGCCATCGGTATCGCATCGGAGACCGTCAGCGGCACCGGGTGCCATATCAGCGAAGACCTGTTTATTGCTCAACCGTTCACCGTCCACAACATCAAAGACAACGATATTTTTCGGGGTTCCTGTGTCAGCGATATAGAGTTTTTCATAGTCAGGTGAAAAGCAGATGCCATTAGGTTTTTCGAGTTCATCCGTTACAACAGTTGCCTTACCGGTAACCGGATTCAGACGATAGACGGAAGTCGGCAATTCAAACGGTGCTTTATGTCCCTCGTAATTGAACATGATACCGTATCCCGGATCGGTAAACCAGATATGTTCGTCAGGGTGGACGACCACATCGTTAGGGGCGTTGAACCGTTTCCCTTCAAAATTGTCAATTAAGACGGTGATTGTTCCGTCGTATTCGGTGCGTGTGACGCGCCGTGTCCCGTGTTCGCAGCTGACGAGTCTGCCTTGCCGATCGCGCGTGTGACCGTTGGTATGGTTAGACGGTTTGCGATAAACGCTGACCTTACCAGTGGCTTCCTGCCATTTCAAGATACGGTTATTCGGAATATCGCTCCAGAGGAGGTATCCACCATCGCCGAACCAGACAGGCCCCTCAGACCAGCGGGCGCCGGTCCAGAGCCGTTCCACAACGGCGTTCCCGATTTTATATTCCGCAAAACGCGGGTCGATAACTTCAACCGCTGGATCGGGATAGCGGGTGATGGGTCCCTCTTTTGAAGGAATATCTGCCAAAGCCGTCAGGGGACTTAGCATTGGCAATGCAACACTTACACCCAGACCGCCTAAGAATGTTCGACGTGAAAGTTGTTTTGATGTGTTCATAAGCATTTTCCATCGTTGCGGCAGCAAGGTTGAGACTCGCTGCCTTGAGCGTTTGCTACATCTTTGACTGCAAGCAAAAACGCCTCAATGTTACCATCTTCCTCATATTCCTCAAGTGCTACGGTAAGATATTCCTTCGCATACGCCGAATCTGCCAATCGCACCTTGAGGCCCTCTTTGTAGTTCTTGTATTTTCTCATCTTGGTAAATCCGTATATCCATGAATTATACACCGAAATCTAAAAATTCTCAAGGGTGTTGCCGTTGTTTCGCAAGGTCATTCAATTGTCCATTTTTCAATCGAATTTTCACCCCCAGGCCCGGTAGGTTCGGTTTCCTAACCGAACCGGATCCTAAAAAAAAGACGTGAAACCCAATAATTTCTTAAAATTGAATGACCTGCGTTGTTTCAGTAAACTCAATGTCTCTATCTATTTCCGATATTGAACGCACGTTATTTCACTACTAACATTTTACGAGTAGCCTTGAAATCTCCAGCGGAAAATGTGTAAAAATAGACACCACTTGCCATTGACTCACCCATTTCATTCGTTCCATCCCAATACGCTGCGCGATCTCGACTCCGATAGATACCAGCAGGTTGATAGCCTAATAGTAATGTACGAATCAAAGTGCCGTCCCCAGAATAAATGGATATAGTGACCTCCGCCGACTTCTCCAATTGATACGGTATCCATGTCTCGGGATTGAACGGATTCGGATAATTGGGTAAAAGAGCAGTGTCTTTGGGGGGTAGCACGATTAGAAGTTGTTCGAGCGTCAGCACACCGCGTTGGAACGTGGAAAATATGTGTCCTTACATGAGATTAGACGGCGCATAACGGTTGCCATACATCAGCATAATCCGATTACGGATAAATTCATACTTGGCAGGGCAACAGGAACGGAGTTTATCGGGAAATACGAAATAGTATCCGATGCTTTCCGCCATATCCTCATTCGGATTCTCTGTATAAGCGTAATCGGACACGAACGCCGATCGTTCTTTCGTTGTTGACCAACCGGATTCGCTTGTTGAATCTTGATACCATCCGCCGAGTTCCGTCCAATCCTGTTTAAGTTGGTCGTTGAAAATGTATGCCCATAGAAAATGCGCTTTTTCGTGAGCGATGAGCCGACGCGTATCATCTACATAATCACGACCCAAAATAGATTCCGCAAACTCGATATAACCGTGACTCGTCCATGCCACAGCCGCGCTTCTGATATCAGTATCGATTCTGCGTATCACATACTTTAATTGCGGAAGTTTTTGGAGTGCTTGCGGGAATCCTTCGAGGATAGATATAAAAATCATCAGATCTTCATTCTCAAAATCCGAATAATGTTCTGCTGTTTCGTTCGTCGCTCCCTCAGTTAATGCAGCATAAGACGGGACATCTATACTGATACCGTATCTTTCTCTCAATATCAATTTGATTATAGGTCTATTTGTTCCATCCTCTGTTATGAATTGAACAACAGCATAATACAGTTTTTTGTCCGTTAACAACGCCTCTTGAGGTTCGGCAACTGGCAGGATACGCCTACTCATCGTAACGGATTTTAACTTATCCTTGACTTCAATCTTAATACCGTCTTCTAAGTCGTCATCGCTTATACGCCATGTAGAAAAGTTCAGGTTCAGACCCAACGGCATCGATTCAAAAACCTTTAAAAGCGCGTGTGCATCTTTCGTCGTCCATGTAGCATCTAAGTAAACAGAATACTTTTCCTCCAATGCCAAGTGAAAAGCGTATTTTTTCTCCGATTGTGAAGTCGGATTTTTATTTTCTGTAGTATACTGAGATATATAACAACTCGGTTGTAGAATTATGATAGCAAGAAGAGCGAAATTGCTGATAATTCGCGTCATTTTGTTATTCCACGCTGGCATTAATCTGAAAAACCGCGTCGCAGGCGGAACGGATCGCTTTTAACAATTTCAGTAATCAGGACGGAACTCCGATAACCTTCGGCTTCGAGCTGCGCAACGATTCTATCAACAGTTGGACGGTCGTAATATTCCAGTCCTCTACCTAAAGCGTAGATCAACATCTTCTCTGTCAGACACCGCACAAATTCCTGTTTCCTGTCTTTAAGAATTTCTTTTAAGTCTGCCATACCGTCAAGAGTGGTGCCATCTGGTAGTTCTGCGGTTGTATCAATTGCCAAATCGCCATCTTTTTTCCGAAATGCCCCAATAGCGTTGTAGTTTTCGAGCGCGAATCCGATCGGGTCCATTTTCGCGTGACAGTTAGCACATGCGGGGTCTTCGCGATGCTGTTCGAGCAGCTCTCGCAAGGTTGTTGCCGAAGTCTCTGCCTTATCTTCTTCCAATTCTGGGACATCTGGTGGTGGCGGTGGTGGCGGTGTACCGAGTACCTGTTCCAAGACCCAACGTCCGCGTTTGACAGGCGAGGTACGGGTTGGATTAGAAGTCACCGTCAGCACGCTGGCGTGGGTAAGTATACCACCGCGTGAAGTGCCTTGCAACGCAACGCGCCGAAACGCACTGCCCTTAATCGGTTCACCACCCGGTACCGTTTTCTCCTGATACTTCCAGTTTCCATTGGTGTCAGCAATGCCGTAGTGGTTCGCCAATTCTTGATTGAGGAAGGTGTAGTCTGCGTCAAGTAGATCAATGACGCTCCGATCCTCACGAAAGATGGATTCAAGAAAAAGTTCTGTCTCCTTTAGCATCGCGGCTAGCCACCTACGCCGGAAGTGCGGGAATCGTTCGCGATCAGGCGTAACTGTTGCCAACCGTTGAATTTGTAGCCACTGCGTGCCGAAGTCGCGCGCCATTTCTGTCGCTTTCGGGTCCGCCAACATCCGTTTAACTTGTGCTTCAAGATTCGCAGTCAACTGGTTTTGCGATGCGAGTTCAAAGAGTTCATCGTCCGGCATACTCCGCCATAAAAAATACGAGAGCCGTGAGGCGAGTTGGAATTCATCAATCGCGTATGGATCTGCCCCTTGCGGACGGTCATCTAACTCCAGTCGGAATAGGAACTTAGGCGAACAGAGGATAACCTTGATCGCTTGCTGGACCGCTGCTTCCCACTTTGTACCATCCGCTTGAACGGATGCCGTGAACTGTAAAAGTTCTTCCACTTCAGTTTCAGTCGGCGGGCGCCGATAGCCTCGGCGAAGCAGACGGGTCAACACTTCACGCGTCTGCTCTATTTGCGGGATATCCGGTGTGCATGCCAAAATTTCGAGTTGGGTGTCTGGCCGCGTATCCAATGGACCTTCTGCCCAGAGTGTCCGAATCTGAAGTTTCGCAGATGGCTCACCCTCTGCCGGTTTAACCATCGCAATTCCAGCTCTTTCGATGTTCGGGATGCCGGTAACGAGGACCTTAACCGTCTGATTCTTTTTCGGATCGCGGGAGGTAATCTCAAAAGTCTCTAAAATCTTGATTCTGTTATCCGCTGCTAGGTCCACGCCGACCAATCGTGCAAGTTCTTCGGGCGGAGATACTTCTTCTAATGCTTCACCCTGAATAAATAAGGCAATTTCAACTGGCGTTTGACTGTCATCTTCAGCGGCAGCGGTTTTATCATCAGTCTCAGTCGCTGCGGCTTCGGTTTCAGCCTCGGTGTCAGTGGTTTCATCGTCAGGTTCAATGTAAAGCGTCGCGCGATAGATGATTTCTTCTTCGGGGAACATTTTGAAAAAGGCCGCACCTGTCGTAAAGGGACCAGATTTCCACGCCTCTGTCGCCGTTGGGTCGAGCAGTCGGAAGCGTGTATCCGGGACATCATCGTGGCGTGGATCGAGACGCGAACCTCTTTGGTAACGTTTCGATGGGGGTGGTGGTTCTACTAAGATGACACGCGTCGCGATGGCTTCCGCCGCTTCAAAGTAGCGTTCCATCAGGAGTGGCGACATCGTCAGCACATCACCGATATTATCAAATCCGTGTCCGACATCATCCGCTGGAAAGTTTTCGGTAGGATCGAAATCGACACCGAGCATATCTCGGACAGTATTTTTGTATTCAACCCTGTTGAGTCGGCGTACTGTGATATGTCCAGGGTCCGGCTTAGCCGTGCGATCAGCGTGTTCAAAAATCGCTTCAATATGTGCAACAAACGCCTCAGATGCTTCTAACGGCGGTTGAACCTCACTTTCGGAGGGCGGCATATAACCCGTTGCAACCATATCTAAGATACGGTCCCATATATCACGGTTCTCAATCAAGGAACGGTCATCTGAAAAAACATCAAGGGAGATTTCAGCGGCGGGTTGATCGCCGGTATGACAACTGAAGCAGTATTTTTCCATGAACGGGAGCCCCTCTTGCGCAAATTGAGAGGTCACCTCTTCACCCGGATTAGCAGTAACGGCAACGAGCACGAATACCAACGTCAAACAGAGGCATCGTGAGGTATAATTAAGCGAGATCATCGATAGACTCCACCAAGCTGTAGAATTGGGGTGTGCTTGTTTATTAGTGATTGCTTATGTTTATTGATTTGACCAATGGTACACTAATAATACCACAATTTTTTACAAAAAGTCAAGTGTCTCACGAAAAAAATTATCAATCCCGCCGCAGTCAAAATCCTGTAGGTTGGGTTGAACGGGTCCCTACTAAAAACCGCACATAGCGCAGAGCTTTCAAAGGGAGAGGGAAATCTGAAATTACCACAAACCGAGTGAAACCCAATGCATTCTAATACCAACACGGTTTGGAATGTTGGGTTCGCTAAACTTATCCACAGTTTCCATAATTCCCCCTAAATGATTCCGAAATTTGCTTTTTTACGACGGGTTTGCTAAAATGGTAACACTCTCAAATCGTGATAGGGGGTCCATAGCCATGAATCAACATGAACAGGAAGTAATTGTAAGCGCAACAGCATTACAAAACGTCTGTAGCCAACTCTACCAGAAAGTCGGTGTCGCCGAATCCGATGCGGATACCATCGCTGAAATGCAGGTCCTGATGGACTTACGTGGAGTTCATTCACACGCAACACGTGCCATGCCGGGTTATGTCCGCGGTGTTATCAGTGGAAGTATCAATCCGGATCCAGCACTTCAAACGCTTGAGGATAATCCTGCCTCTGTCTTGTTAGACGGTGATCGCGGGTTAGGACATCTCGTCGGTATCCGAGCAATGAATATCGCTATTGAAAAAGCGAAGTCCGCTTCAATAGGTGTGGCAGTTGTTCGGAACAGCAATCACTTTGGGGCTGCCTCAAGCCATGCGATGCGCGCACTCCCACACGACATGATCGGCTTCGCAACGACCAATGGACTCGGTGTGAATACCGCCGTTTTCGGTGCCAGAAGTGCTTCAATCGGAAATAATGCATTTTCGTTCGCGATCCCTGCTGATGAGGAACCCCCAATCGTGTTGGACATGGCGTGCGGTGCTGCTGCCGCGGGGCGGATTGGGACTGCAAGGCTATACCAAGAGAAAATCCCGTTGGGATGGGCACTCGACGCAGACGGCAACGAAACCGATGATCCCACGAAAGTCGCCGTTATTCTACCTGCTGCAGGTCCGAAAGGTTCTGCCCTTGCGATTGTGATGGATGTCTTATGCGGTCCCTTGAGCGGTGGGTTGATGGGCATTAACAAACGGTTTCAACCTGGGGACGCGCCACCAGAAAAGCGCGTATCGGCACACTTTTTCTTTGCAATTAACATCGCCAGTTTTACCGATGTTACAGAATTCAAAGCGGAAATTGACCGACAAATTCGGATGACGCGTCAGGCGACACCCCGCAGCGGTTTCGATCGCGTCACCTTACCCGGTGAGATTGAATGGGAATTGACGCAGGAACGCCTCGCAAACGGGATTCCGCTACACAAGCAGCCCGTGCAAGAAATTGAAAACCTCGCTGATGAGTTAGATGTTGAAATCCCATGGATCCGATAGTAAAATCTAAAAATAAGTTTACAGTTCGTCAGGGACCAAGCCCTCCCACTGCTCGTTAGGGACCAAGCCCTCCCACTGCAGGAGAGGATTGTATCCTCGCCATTTTGTGAGTGTCCAAGTAATTGTGGGCTTTACCATATCTTAAATCCGATTGCCAACGCTACACGGAGAAACGCGATGCCAACACCTAATATCAAACCGACACATAAACCCGTCAAAAACTACTATGCAGAACTCGAAGCATACACGAAAATCGGCGCGGAACACGAAGGTGCAGTCCGAACCGCGTTCCAAACGCTCCTCCAACACTATTGCCGACAAGCAGACCTCATCCTTGTTTGCGAAAAGACACGCTACACAAAAACGAACAGGCGCATCCAATTAGATGGCGAAGTCGTTGATGCTTTCGACTTGCCACACGGACACTGGGAAGCAAAAGATACACAGGACGATCTCCCGGCCGAAGCGAGGCGAAAATCGGAAGCAGGATATCCGTTTAAAAATATCATTATTCAATCGCCGAACCGCGCGCTCCTCTATCAAAATGGGCACCTCCGCCTTGATTGTGATCTGACGGATCCAAAGAATCTTATCAATTTGTTGAACACCTTCTTTGGATATCAGGAGGAAAACATCGTCGATTGGTATGCCGCGGTGGAAGAATTTCGGGAAAAGGTACCAGTACTGGGGCGTGGTGTTGCAAAACGTGTTGAGACCGAGATGCAAGACAACCCGTCGTTTCGGCAAGCATTTGCGAATTTTCATCAGCAGTGCCGAGCCGCTATTGACCCAAACCTCACCGAGGCACAAGTGGAGGAAATGCTGATCCAACATCTCCTCACCGAGCGGATTTTCCGCACAGTCTTTGACAATCCCGATTTTACCAATAGAAACATCATCGCCCAAGAAATTGAAAAGGTGATCCACGTCCTTACGCAGCGTTCCCCAAGCCGTTCCGAATTCCTACGTCCCTTAAATCCGTTCTACATTGCAATCGAAAAAACCGCCGCGACTATCACCGATTTCTCACAGAAACAGTCGTTCTTAAATACCGTCTACGAACAGTTTTTTCAAGGCTTTTCGGTGAAAGTTGCCGATACGCACGGTATCGTCTATACGCCGCAGCCAATCGTGGATTTCATGGTGAAAAGCGTTGAACACGTTCTTAAAACCGAGTTCGGACGGTCACTTTCGGATATGGGCGTTCACATCATCGATCCCTTCGTCGGCACCGGCAACTTTATCGTACGCCTCATGCAAGAAATTCAAGGCAGACGACTGCCACAAAAATACCGAGAGGAGCTCCACTGCAATGAGGTGATGCTGCTCCCCTATTACATCGCCAGTCTCAACATTGAACACGCCTATTTTGAGAAAACAGGCGATTATGAGCCGTTTCCGCATATCTGCTTCGTGGATACGTTTGATACGGTTGATTTAATGGACGCTCCCCATCAAACAGGACAGTTTTCCTTTTTCACACCGGAGAATACGCTTCGTGTTGAAGAACAGAGAGAGACCCCAATGTTCGTCGTTATCGGCAATCCGCCCTATAATGCAAGTCAGGACAACGAGAACGATAACAACAAGAACCGACGGCATGTAGCGGTTGATACGCGGGTACGGAACACATTTGCAGCCGACTCCAGCGCACAACTGAAAAACAAACTCTATGATCCGTACGTCAAAGCATTCCGATGGGCAATGGACAAGCTTGGTGATGAAGGGATCGTTGCGTTTGTGACGAACAACAGTTTTATTGACGCACAAATGTTTGACGGTATGCGAAAACACCTCTCCGAGGAGTTTGACACGCTCTATATTCTGGATTTAGGCGGAAACGTCCGCAAGGGACAGCCGGGGGACGCTAACGTATTCGGCATTCAGGTCGGCGTGAGTATCAACTTTCTCGTGAAGTCGAAACGGGACAGCGGAATGTCTCCAGCGCGTATCCTCTATAACGAAGAGACTGCAGATTTGAGTAAGGCACGGACCTTTGCGTTCCTTGACCAAAATCAGCATGTTGGTAATATAAAGTGGCAGGAGTTGATGCCGGATAAGCGGCATACATGGCTCACAGCAGATCTCCATACGGACTTTGATACCTTCATCCCGATCGGAAGTAAAATAGCAAAGGCGAACAAGGGGCAGGCAGAGGGGACGCTTTTTAAAGTCTACAGTCTCGGTATCGCAACGAATCGCGACGCATGGGTTTACAACTGCAATCAAAACACGCTCACTAAAAACATGCAGTCAATGATAGACTTTTATAACTCAGAGGTATCTAAATGGGAACGGCGAGTTGATAGAACACAAAGTGTTGACGCGTTTATTTCTACTGACAGCACGAAAATAAAATGGACGGATCGACTGAAGGCAGAACTAACAAAGGGAAGGTTGGTTGAATTTGATTCAGAGAAAATCAGAAATTCTCTCTATCGACCGTTCACAAGATCTAATCTCTATTTTGATAGGTTAATGAATCAGAGAACTTATGTGTTTCCTTCCATTTTTCCCACGCTTGAAGCGGAAAAGGAAAATCTAATTCTCTGTGTCAATATGACTCCGGAGAGGCCTTTTGCCTGTTTAGTGAGTAATTGTATTCCTGTAAATGTTATGGCTGGTGGTTTTGGATCGCCGACACAGTGTTTTCCATTCTACACCTACAATGAGGATGGCACCAACCGCCGCGAAAACATCACCGATTGGGCGTTGACACAGTTTCAAAAACACTATGAAGATGACACCACCATCACCAAATGGGACATCTTCCACTATACCTATGGACTCCTGCATCAACCCGATTATCGCGAGCGGTATCAAGAAAACCTCAAACGAGATTTACCGCATGTCCCCTTCACCGGAGACTTCTGGACGTTTGCGAAGGCAGGGGCGCGATTAGCAGCCCTCCACATCACCTACGAATCCCAACCCGAATACGATAAACTTGAGATGATCGAGACACCAGGGATGCAAGTAAATTTGCTGGTGGAGGGAATGAAATTCTCCAAAGACAAAACACAGTTGACATACAATGACTTCCTCACATTGGAGGGCATCCCGCCTGAAGTGTTTCAATATCGGTTAGGGAACCGGTCTGCATTGGAGTGGGTAGTGGATCAGTATCGCATCAAGGTAGACAAACGGAGTGGCATTAAGAACGATCCGAATCGCAAGGAAGACCCAGAGTATATCCTCCGTCTGATTGGACAGATCATCACCGTCAGTTTAGAGACAGTAGACATTGTTAACAGTTTACCCGCTTTAAAGTCGTAAGAGCCCCAAGCCTTATGCCGTAACCCATCGATTAAAACAAGGAGATAAGCAATGCTTGAGAAGATCGGAATAGGGATTTTAACAAAAGTGTTAAAAGAAGGCTGGGAGCGCGTTAAGAACAAACACCAAAGGTCGAAAAATGCTTCTCACGATTATGATTGTCCCTACAAGAAGCGACACGGCCAACTCAAAGTCTCCTGCGTTGGAATGGAAGCAGCAAGATCGCTTGGCGATGTCTATGTAGCGGTTCAGTTCCTAGATAAGAGAAAAGCAGCGACCTATGGATCGCCTAAAAACATTGAAAGAGTTTTACAAGAATCAAGTGAACAGCATTTCGATTCAGCTTCAGATAAACGCCAAGATGGGATGAGGGTTGCCAATAACGAACAGTATTTGATGGTACTCGGCGGTCCTGGAGTTGGAAAATCAACCTTCCTTCGTAAGGTTGGGCTTGAAGCACTGAAGCGAGAAGATGGCGATTTTGAACACGAATGTACTCCCGTTTTTCTTGAACTGAAGAGATTCACCGAGGATGAGATTGCTATTGAGGCATTGATTGTCAACGAGTTTAAGATATGCGGTTATCCGTATCCTGAACTGATGGCAAATGATAAGTTGGAAGCGGGTGATCTCCTAATACTCTTTGATGGTCTTGACGAAGTGCCAACTCCGAACGTTCATAACATCATCAATAAGATTAAAGATTTCGTCGATCAATATAGCCAAAACCGCTTTATCGTTTCCTTACGAGTGGGTGCTTACACCGGAGGGTTTACAGAATTTGCTGTAGTGGAGATCGCAGACTTTGATGATTCGCAGATTCAAGACTACATCAACAATTGGTTTGCCTCAGGGGCCCACCGAGAGATGAAAACGTCCGAACGATGTTGGGAGGCATTGAATGCCACAGAGTATAGATCAATAAAAGCGTTAGCGCAGAATCCTTTATCACTCGCGCTGCTGTGTACGATTTATGAAGAATTACAAAACTTTCCGCCAAATAGAGCGATCCTTTATAAAAGAATTCTCAGTATTTTTTTCAAAAAGTGGACAGCGGAAAAAAATGTTCGTAGAGACCTACCGGTGAGTCCGTATTTGGACATCCCGACAATAAAAGAGATGCTTTCTGAAATTGCAGCAGAGAATTTCAAGGCAAATCGTTTTCTTTTTCCTGAGGACGAACTTATCGATCAGATTCAAGAATTTTATCAACGGAGGCCCAATACATCCTCAGAATTTGATGCTTCCGGGATCCTAGACGCAATTCTTGTTGAGCCAGGGCTTTTCATTGAACAAGTCAGCGGTTCATATTCTTTCTCTCACTTGACCTTTCAGGAGTATTTAACGGCGAATTATATTGTAGGCGATCCGCGATTAATTCAAGACTTGGTGAATCAGCATTTACAGGACCCACAGTGGCGAGAAGTCTTCTTACTAACTGCTGGACTGATGCGGGAGGCAGACGATTTGCTTAAGGCGATGGAAGAAGAATCCTCTAGGTTCATCAACACCCCTGGCCTCAAAGTATTGTTCCGATGGGCAGCACGGATGACGGACAATACAGACGATGGGTACAAGGGAATTGCCAAACGAGCGTTTGCGATCGATCAATTCTTTTTTCTATCGCTGCTCGACAAAAGTGATGAAGAGGTTAAGAAGAATGTTAAATATGACCTCCACTTCTACCGATCCCTCAATCCCAACTTCCGCCGATACCTCGGCAAATACTTCTACCAAGACTTCACCTTCTACTTGGACAGCCCCTTGAGCCAATATCTCAGCTTCAACCCATATCCCAATCAATACCAAGACTTCACTATCTACATAGATCTTTACCGATATGTGACACCTTATTTCTACCCGATTTTATCTGCTGCGTCCGGAGATCAATTTGATGAGGAACTGCAGAAGCGAATAAGGCTTGTTAAACATATTGAAGAAACGAAAATCTTCAAAGAGGTAGATTTACAACGGATGATTCAGAGGTTCAAGGCACAGCGGAAATACATCAAGGCGGCATGCGACGGGAAATCTGTTGAACCGCCAGCGGAGTCTATTCACGACACATGGCTCTCTGTTTTGGGTATCACTGACGAAATGCTCGCTATTTTGCATGAAGAGTTGGAAAGTTATGTCCAGTATCTTCGGACAGTAGAGCTCATCATTGCGTGCAAAGAAGCGGCTGGACGTGTTTCACCTAAGGTATGGCAGCAAATTGAGGATAGGTTTTTGACTGCGGATGCAGCAGATCTTAAAAATTAAATAAAGATGAGTAGGGAGCGAATCATTCTTAACAAAGGCATCTCTAATCCTGTAAATCCTAATTCTGACAATCATTCCTCTGACAGCTGAATGCTTTTTCCTAACGAATCAGGGGCATTCAATTGTCCGTTTTTGGTGTTGTCCTTTTCATAGATGATAATACTTAATATATAATACCTAACATATGAATAAAATTATGGCAAACGATGGAAATTTTCGCAGCATTTCGCTAGATTTTCGCACCGGACCCTGGAAAAAGGACGCGAAACCCAATAATTTCTTAAAATTGAATGGCCCTGCCTAACGGATAGAAAATATTTGACATATCGTAAAAAGTTCGGTATAATTATGGTTTCCTATTTAACATCAGCACGAAAAAGAAACCGCGTGCCGGTTTCCAAAGTCCGCTGTGGAGGTAACTATGCACCTAATTACACTGAGTCCTTGGTCAGAAACAGACATCCTTGAAATAGTCGAAGACAGCCTAAATATGAAAAGATACCCCGAAAAGTATAGGCACGCTGTCGGTGGAAAAAGCCTCTGCCTACTCTTCCAAAAGACCTCTACGCGAACGCGCTGCGCTGGCGAAATCGGTATTACGCAACTCGGTGGACACGCGCACTACCTCGATTGGCGCACAACAAACTTCGCATTAGCCGACCTCGGCGATGAAATGCGCGTCCTATCGGCGTACGTTGATATTATCTTGGCTCGTTTCTTAAAAAACGATGAACTCGTTACAGCTGCCACCCCCGCAACCGTGCCGATTATCAATGGGTGCTGTGATAAATACCACCCGACGCAAGCACTCGGTGATCTGATGACGATACAGGAACATTTTGGTAGGTTGGAAGGGATTAAATTATGCTTCATCGGTGTACATAACAACGTCTGTAACTCGCTGATCGCCGCCGGTATGAAGGTCGGAATCGAAGTCACTGTCGTTGCACCCGAAGTAAACCCCGCTGCCATCGATAAGAAATTATGGGACGCAGCCGCTCAGAAAGGATGTTATAAGACCCTTGATACGGATACCATAGATATCGGAGATGCGCTTGGACAGATTATCGCTGAAAGCGATGTCGTCTATACGGACACGTGGCTGGATATGGAGTTCTTCGAGGATCCGGCTTTTGCTGAAGAACGGAAGCGACGGTTAAAACAAATGATGCCGTATCAATTGAACTCCGAACTATTGAGGGGACACGATTGCAAGATTATGCACTGCCTCCCGGCACATCACGGTTACGAAATCGCAGGTGAACTCGTCAACGATGAACGCTCAATTATCTTCGAGCAGTCCGAAAATCGCCTCCATAGCATGAAAGCGGTCTTTCTTAAGCTGCTTGCACAAGCCTAATCCATATTCAGAATTTTGACAGATATTAGATGAAATTGTATCAAAGGAACCTCCTGTGAATTCTTCTCTAAAGCGCGCAAGCCCAAGCATCGCGCCGGGTGGGTCTATGAAAACGGACATGAAAACGCCAACCCACCCGACCGAACCGCAAGGAAAATTAGAAAGACTTGAATGTAGCAAGTGTGGTAAAACCTATCCGCACACGGTCCCACAGAACGTCTGTGGTTCGTGCGGGAAGCCGCTATTTGCCCGTTACGCCCTTGAACAACTGTCAGGGAAATGGACCCCCGATGTTCTTCTATCAAGACCCGCATCACTCTGGCGTTATTGGGAACTCCTGCCTATATCTAATCCAACCGACATCGTGACACTTGGCGAGACGATGACACCGCTCATCCACACGAAAAGATTGGGCGAAAGGTTTGGACTGTCAGAGGTGTGGGTGAAGGATGAGTCGCGGTTGCCTACCGGTAGTTTCAAAGCACGCGGCTTGGCGATGGCAGTATCCAAGGCGAAGTCACTCGGATTAACACAACTGGCGATCCCGTCCGCTGGCAACGCCGCTACGGCACTCGCGGCTTATGCCGCCGCCGCTGGCATGACCGCACACATCTTCATGCCACAAGACACACCTGCTTTTAACAAAGAGACCTGTCAACTCTCAGGAGCGAATGTAACGTTGATTGACGGATTAATCACAGACGCTGGCAGAATCGTTGCAGACCGAAAGACGCGTGAAGGGTGGTTTGACGTGTCAACCCTCAAAGAACCGTACCGCGTTGAAGGAAAAAAAACGATGGGATTTGAACTCGCCGAGCAATTCGAGTGGGAACTGCCGGATGTTATCATCTATCCTACAGGCGGAGGTACAGGTATCGTCGGGATGTGGAAAGGATTTGCTGAGTTGGAGACGATTGGGTGGATCGGGAAAAAAAGACCGCGTTTTATTTCTGTGCAATCAACCGGCTGCGCGCCAATCGTTAAAGCATGGAAGGAAGGGGCAACTGAAGCAACCCCGTGGACTGACGCTCACACAGTAGCAAGCGGTTTACGCGTCCCACAGGCGATCGGTGATTTCCTTATTTTGGAGGCGATCCGTAAAAGTAATGGTGCCGCGATTGCTGTCCCGGATGATGCTATACGTGAGGCAATGCAACTGCTACCGACAACAGAGGGACTCTTGACGTGTCCCGAAGGTGCAGCGACCGTTGCTGCGCTCAAGCAGCTCGTCTCGGACGGGATGATTGAATCTTCCGAACGCGTTGTGTTATTCAATACCGGCGGCTATCAGTCGTAAAGGAGAATCACTCTCGGTTTTCAAGATAATCGTAAGTCGGTTTTTCCTCTGTTTCTTTATCGCTATCAGATCTACTGTTTTTCAGATGGTAGCCTACCTCATATTTCTTCACTGATATAATCGGATATGCACCGTCAAATCCGGTGACGACTCCCTGTACTTCAACCGGTTTACCGTTATTTCCGACATCTGTCCGCATCTGATCAAATTCGGGGTTTGCGTCAAAGACGAAATTCTGTCCTCGGTTCCCCGTGCGCATTGCATGTTGTATATGAGAGGTATCAGGTCGCCAACGTCGCCACGACGGGACATTTCGGATATAACTTCGACCAAAACCGGGATGTGCGAACAGGTCACCGCGAATGGTCACATCGGTTTTAAGGACGCGGGCGGTACCGAGTCCGTGGCGACCCCGGAAACGTGAGTCGTTGAGCTGCCGCATGATGTCATACACATCAAATGTATGCGTTTCGCTGTACTTAGAAACGCCTTGCCTCGGTTTTATTTCCACAACGGTAGTGAAAAGCCGAGTTCTGCCGTGCTTGTCAACAGGTGTGCTAAACGTAATATCCTTTGGGTCCGCCCACGGTTCTAACAACCGACGAATCTGCCGGGCATCGGCGTTGCTGACGACATCGGAAATCTCTATTTTCAAGACAACCGCCTCTTCAGCCATGCTGACCATACTGATTCCGACAAATAGGACGACCACGAAAAAAGTAAGCAAATAAAATTGTGCGCGTTTCATACTGATCTCCTTCGCTTAATTTCATAAGTTTCTCTTTCTTACCCTATTAGACACTCTTGAGGCTAAAAAGTTTCAAAAAAAGTTCCAGCTCCCCAAAAATGACTTCCGTAGCGTAAAATTCAACTCGGTTCAAGCAGTACTTGATGGTGTTTCAAAACACCCTATATGCTGCCATTTAACTATTAATGACGCAATTCAGCAGTAAAAGGGGTGCATAATTTTAGAAAAAATTGAAAAACCAAGCTTCGCGTCCGTTCAGATACGTAAAAAATTAACGATCAGCGCAATAAAGAAGTTTACAGCAGAACCAAAGGATTTACGATTCGGCACGTTTGCGTTGGAAACTCGCTATCCAGCTCAATTCAACGATGTAGTACAAGACCGGCAAAACGAGTAGAGTCAGGAGTGTCGCTGTTATCATACCGCCACTGATGACGATAGCAAGCGGTTTCTGTAGTTCTGCCCCGGAACCGTGTGCAAGTGCGAGCGGCAGCATACCTAACCCTGTGGTCAAGGCTGTCATTAACACTGGACTGATACGCTCCTCAGCACCTTTCAGAACGGCATCATAGAGTGACATACCTTCTGCACGTAAGGCGTTGATATGTGTCACCAAGATAATACCGTTACGCACAGCAATACCAAACAGTAGAATGAAACCTACCAGGGACGGGATACTTAGCACACCGCCAGTGAGGAAAATACTGACGACTCCACCGATGAGTGCTAACGGCAAGTTCAGCATCACTAACAGCGAGAGCCGAAATGAACCCATCGCCAAAAATAGTAGAACACAGATACCAACGACCACAAAGCCGGTCTGAATCAGAATTCTTCTTTGTGCGGATTGTTGGTTCTCGAACTGTCCACCGTAGGTAAGGAAGTAGGCTTCAGGTAGGTCTACATGTTCGTTGACTGCTCGTTGGACTTCCGCTATGAAGTTACCGAGGTCCCGATCTTGAACATTACACTGAATGACAATACGCCGGGAAACGTTCTCGCGGTTGATCGTATTCGGTCCGTAGCCAAAACTGACATCGGCGACTTGTTTCAGCGGAACGAATGTCCCTGAAGGCGTTTGGAGTTCTAAGCTTTCGATGGACTCAACGGTGTTAATGCGTGTTGGGTCAACCCGAATTAAAAGCGGATATTGGCGTTGCCCTTGGATAACTTGACTGACTGTTTCCCCTTTGAATGCGGTTTCTGTGAAATGTGTAACATCTTCAACCCGTAAACCGTAGCGTGCAGCTTCAAGTCTTTTAACTTTGATTTGAAGCTGCTCCACTTGTACCTGCTGCTCCACTTGTAAATCGGCTGCGCCTTGAATTTCGGAAATGACTGTCCGAATTTCTTCTGCCTTCTGTCTGAGCGTATCCAGGTCTGGTCCGAATAACTTCAGGGCCACTTGTGCGCTGACACCCGACAAAAGATGATCGAGTCGATGTTGAATCGGTTGACCGACAGATACGAGTACGCCTGGAAAGTTTTCAGGCGATAAGAGTGTGCGTACTTCCGTGAGGAGTGCCTCCCGTGTTTTTTCGCGTTCATCGGGAGGAATGAAGTTCACAAGGATTTCGTGTGTGTTCACATCGTGTGCGTGTTCATCGGCTTCTGCACGTCCAGTCCGACTGCTGACGCTTGTCACTTCGGGAATGCTTAAGAGTCTTGTTTCCATCTCTCTACCGATACGCGTCGATTCTCCCAACGAGGTGCCGGGCGGTGAAAAGACACTGATAACGAACGTGGCTTCATCCATAACCGGTAAAAATTCGCGTCCCAGACGCGGAATTGCCGTCACAGTTAATACGACCAATAACAGTGCCAGAGCGACAACCACCCAACGCAGACGCATAACCAGGGCGAGCATCGGACGATAGACTCGTTTGATCCACCCCACTACCGGACTCTCCTTCGGCGGCGACGGTTCTGAATCCGATTCTTTTCTCATGTTCTGCCATCGGAAACGGGTCAACAGCAGATCGCTTAGGACGGGAACCACTGTCAGCGCAACGAGCAGCGATGCCGCCATTGATATGACAACAGCCCAACCGAGTGGACGGAACATTCTACCCTCCATACCGCTGAGACTAAACAACGGCACAAAAACGAGGATGATAATCAACGTCGCAAAAACAATGGATGCCCGGATTTCATCACTTGCACGTGTTACAACTTCTGCGGGTGTTTCGTCGGGGTCTTCACCCATATAACGGCGACGGAAATATTCTTGGAGTCGTCGGAAGATATTTTCGACGTACACAATGGCATCGTCAACCACCATACCGACCGCAATCGCCAGACCGGCGAGGGTCATGATGTTGAGAGTGCCGCCCTGAGAAAGTAGCGCGATAACTGCTATGATAAGTGAAAGTGGAATCGCCGTTAGGGTAATCAGGGCAGTGCGTATATTAAAAAGAAAAATGGCTAAAATTACAACCACAAGGATCGCGCCATCGCGTAGAGCGTCTTTAACGGTATCCACAGCACGGCGAATAAGTTCCGCTTGTGCATACTCAACTTTGATCTTTACACCTTCAGGCATTGACTGCTCAAGTGATTTCAATACGGAAGTGACTTTGTCACTGAGAGTTATCGTATTGATACCTGGTTGCTTGACGATTTTGCCTAAAACGGTTTCTTTGCCGTTATGGCTACCCGCGCCGCGCCGAATTTCTGGAAGCGATCCAATTTTCACTGTCGCAATATCCTTAATGAGAATCGGCGTGCCTCGTTCCCGTACGTCAACGACAACGTTTTCAATATCGGTAACCGTAGAAATCCGTCCCAACCCACGAATCATCAATTCACGGGACTCTTTAATAAGGAAACCCCCTGCGGAATTTTCGTTGCTCTTTTCGAGTGCGGTGGCAACATCTTCAAGTGAGAGATGATAGGTTATCAATCGTTCAGGGTTGACGAAAACTTGAAATTGTTTCACGTATCCGCCGATGTTAATCACATTGGCGATGCCGCCTTGTGATTGCAGCTGATATCGAATGACCCAATCAGCGAGATCCCGCATCTCCATCTCATCAAATTGGCCTGTTTCATCAATGAGCGCATATTCGATAATCTCGCCTAAAAGGGAAGAAGTTGGCAAAATAATCGGGGCATCAACACCGTCGGGCAGATTCGGAGCGACGAGTTGAAGCCTTTCAGAAACCATCTGCCGCGCCAGGAATATATCCATACCCCAGTCGAATTCAACGAAAACAAGCGACAGACCAATCGCCGACGAAGACCGAACCCGTGTAACATCCGGCGCACCGTTCAGCGCGCTTTCAAGAGGTAAAGTGACAAGCGTCTCCATCTCCTCAGGAGACCAACCGTGTGCCTCCGTCAGAACGGTAATGCGGGGCGGATTGATATCCGGATAGACATCAATTGGGGCCGATTGAAACATCCTGAAGCCGATAATAACCGCCACAATCGTGCCAGCGATAACGAGGAGTCTGTTTTTCAGTGAAACCTCGGTGATTTTTGACCACATTGATTTTCCTCCTCTATGCGCTTAATGGTTATGCCCGTGGTGGGCATCATTAACTTCGGAAGGAGCCGCTAAGGCACTCATAAGTTGATGTATCCCTCGAACAACGACACGATCGCCCAGCAGTACGCCATCTCTGACCTCTATGTACTGGTCATCCTTGGCCCCGACCACGATTTCATGTTTGGTGTAGACCGCACCGTCCTCAACGAAAACAAACCGACTACCTCCTTCTTCAAGAACTGCATCCAACGGAACGCTTAAGACATCAGTTCCTTTATCAAGGACAATTGTCTGATCAGCAAACATCCCAGGTTTAAGTTGGTGATCAGGATTTTCGATTTCAGCCCAAAAGTGAACGACCTGTTCCTCAGGCTCGACAACATCCGAAATTCCAGAGATCTTGCCGGTGAAAATCGTTTCTGGATAAGCGGCGACGCTAATACGTACCTCACTACCGATCTGCCATTTGTTCTCAACGCGGGAAAGTGTGTCTTCGTGTACCGCCCCTTGAACCCAAACAATATCGGTGTCGAGTATTGAGAAGAGTATATCACTCTTTTCAACCGTCGTGCCGACAGTTACGTGTTCCTGTGTGATTTGTCCAGAAGCGGGGGCTGTAACGTAAAACATAGCCGAGGGCTGGCCTGTTCGAATAATTTTGTCAATAGCATCAAGCGTGAGTCCGGACACTTGAAGTTTCTGTCGAGTTTTGTTCAAGGTAATGTTCGCGTTACGCAATGTTTCTTCCAATTGAAGCACGCCCTCAAGGGCTTCAGAACTTTCCACAAAGGCGAGGTAATTCTCAATCAAGGTGTCAGTGGATAAATCGTCAAAAGATGTAATTGAACCTGTTTTAGCCAAGGTGTTGAGAAGGGCTTCAGGTAATCCAGCAGCCAACGCCCGTTGTCTGTTTGCTGCAACCTTGATAACAGCGAGTTCGTACGCGACTTCTGCATCAACGAACGCTGTCGCTACAGCACTGAGCACCGCATATCTTTCCAATAGGGACGAGGTTACCTCACCCTTACTGTCCTCTCTATCTGTATCTAATAATGATAGGATTGGTGTCTCACCGTTATCACGCAAGATTTTTTCCAACGTCTGTTCACTGGTACCGAGGATTTGGAATTGCCGTTTGGCATCTACTAACTCATTTTTTCCTTTCTTATACGCTGCCTGTTTCGTTATGAATTCTTTCTGGGCTGAGATACGTTTTTCTGTGAGGGTTTTAATCCTCGTGAGTGTCGTCTCAAGCAATTGGCGTTCAACGTCGGCTTTGATTAATCTAAAGCGCATCTGTTCTAATGCTGAGATAATCTCAGTGACAGCGATGGCTTTACGTTTTTCAACTGTCATTTGCAGCTGCTGTAGTTCGGAAAGTGATTGCAAATAGTCAATCTGTCGTGTTTGCAACTCCCTCCGAATTTGCTTAGCGAAAACCTCTGTCAGCCTTGCCAATTTGGATACTAACGATTTCTGTTGGGATGCTGCTTCAATGAGTTCAATCTGCGCCATCTGTAAGTCAAGGCTCTCCAGTTCAAGCAGTAGATCACCTTTCTTAACAGTTTCGCCAACACCGAAGTGAATACGCTTTACAATACCACCGGTTCTTGGTGTGACAATTGCCTGCCGTCTGGGATGGGCAATTACATTTCCATGAACGGAGACAACCGTCTCAATCGCACGAATATCGGCTTCATCTGTCTTTAGACCGATATTAACTTTCGCTTTATCGGTGAGCGTTACCATATTTTCTTGCTTGTGTGTCTGTCCGATTTGCCCGCTATGGGTATGTGTCTGTCCATCATCGTGAACATGCGTATCTTGCGCCCAAGTCAGTGTAAGCATAGGGTTTAGTGAAACTAAGACTCCTATTGCAACGACAAAAATCGCTAAAAATGGTGTGATATGAGAATGACGTAACATTTTGATTTCTCCTTGTATTATGCCTCAATCATTGCGAGTTCGTGGTATGGATCCGAGAGGTGTACCTACCGCTGCTTCAAGTTCAGCCAACGACTGATGATACGCTGCGAGCGCGTCAAGATAGGTAAATCGTGTTTTGATAAACTCGTTCTGCATCAAAATGAGTTCTAAGAGTTCTGTTTCGCCTAACTCATACGCGGTACGTGTTAGTTTGAGGTTTTCGTTGAGCAGCTTCAGTGAGTCACCGCCGTAAAATGTGAGCATTTTTCGGGCAGTCTGAAGTGATAAAAACGCTGCTATGACTTCTTGAACAATCTGCTTCTCAAAATTGTTAATTTCTGCGGTGTTTACCTGTTGCCGGGCTTCTGCCGCATTGATGTCCGCACGATTCCTATTAAACAATGGCAACGGGATTGAAAACTTCACACCCAATGCGTTCTCTCCAGCATCGCGTTCGGCAAGGGCACCGACGCTCAAATTTGGAATGTTCACTGCTTTCGCGAGTCGGAGCTCGCTTTCGCTCAATTGCGTGTTTAATTGGAGCACCTTCAGGTCCTTACGATGTGCAAGGGCTTGCATTTTCAAGGTGTCAAATGCCAATTGCTGATCTGTATCTGCCAATATCTTTTCGCGCAGCTTTCCAACAGCGACGCTTGAAGTTTCAAGCGCGGCTCCCATTAACCTATTTAGTGTTAATTGTGCCAGTTGCAATTTACTCTCTAATATCGCTGCTTCGCGCAGTGCTGATTGCAGATGAATGCTCGCCAGATTTGCTTGTGTCACCGAAATATCACCAGTTTTAAATCGGGTCTCGGCGATGTCGCGCATCTGTTCGTTGTGTCGAGCGATTTCTTTGGATAACTTAAGTTTCTCTTGAATCAGTAACAACTCATAAAAAGCAATTTTCACCGATTTCGTAACGGATTGGGATGCTTTAGCAAGTTCGGTCTCTACTTTTTCAAGTTGTGTCTCGGCAATTCGTATCCGGTGTCCACGTTGTCCACCGAGCTCGAACGCCTTGGTTAATTCAAGACTCTGTTGAGCGTATGCGCCTCCAAAAAATTCGGTTTCGAGTTCCGGGTTACTAAGCAGTGCGATGCCATCAATTCGGGCACGAGCAACTTTAACTTTTTCACGAATCGTGTTGAGTTCTGGGTTTTCGCGCAATGCTATCTCAATGGCGTTCGCAAGTGAAATCCTACTTTCTCCGTTTGAAGAGGCAGACGGCACTTTCGCTATACTTAATGCTGATAGACAAATGCCGACAATCATGAAAATTGGGTTGAGTATAATTTTCGTACGCAATGTTCTTCTCCATATAGATAAGTGAATAATTTGACGGTTTCTGCCTATATCTTGCGTTGCTAATGTTTACGCTTAAATAGCCGACAATCAAAACTACAGATATATAGAATATGGAAAAGATCTAAATGAGAAGGGTAGTGGTACGAAGATATATGAGCGTGGGGTTAATGAGCAGTGACGTGCGCTGATGGGGCGTAAGCTTTGAAATTGCGGAAGCTTGTTTCTGGTGGGCAGGCGGAACGGATAGCAGGACATGAGAGTATGTAGGAGCATCATTTGCGGACACGAGATGCAAATCGATGTCTAACTTAGGAAATATAGCGAGATCAATGCACGAACCGCAATGGCCAGTTTCCATCGCGATTTCGCGGTGTGAGACCTCTGCGTGTTCTGAATCAAAAGCGTGCGTGTGGGTACACCGTCCGTCGATAGAGACTTCAAATGCGATGTGACCGTCTTCACCGATGCATAAAACGTAGTTGGAAAACTGCGTCGGCATTATTGACAGATAGACGAATACCCAAATCAAGAGAGTGACAGCACACTTTGTTTTGGTCAAACTGAATTTCATTACGGTTTTCCAGCTTTTTGAAAAGTAGTACAGACTACAAAGACAGTTACCCCACAGTGAAGTTCAGACGCTATTTATTTTAAAACCTGAAGATATATTTACACTTTGACAGATAATATCGATTTATATCCCACTGCAAGCAGAGTTTGGAACCCCGCCACTGTCCAGATAATTACGGATTTTACTATAATAACTATAGTTTGGACAATTTTAACTTTTTTACAGACAAATAGCAGAAAAGAGGGTATCCTTTCATAATAAACCTGACATTTATTGAAAGGATGTTTTTGATGAATCCTCTTTCCCGCTTAGAAGACATGTTATCAGACTT
>JAJEET010000074.1 GCA_022820835.1 Candidatus Poribacteria bacterium | reverse complement strand
AATCCGGTGTCGAATGGATGCCAACCCGAAATCCGTCAGCAGTATCGGACATACGATGCCCGTTACGCCCTACACCGACGGCGCAAAACGAGATTTCAATCGCGAAAACCTTGAGTTTTACGCCATAGATTTCGATAACGGTGGACTCGGCATCGCTATGGTCGGGAATAAAAATGGACGGCTCGGACGGAACAAACTCGTCGGTTTTGAGACCTGCGGTGAGCGTGGCACAATCATCACTAACGGAAACCAGAGTGCCACCGGTGGCGAGACAGTCAACGTTTGCACAGATGAAGACATCACCGAACGCGCAGGAATCGCACAAACTTATGAATTTCAGAGAGAATACAGTGAAAATGGCATACTACGACGTATCTTTGTCGAACTCCCAGCATCATTAGGTGGGACAGTTGAATGGATAAATCCTTATCACGGGACAACCATATCAGAAAATGGCATCTCATTGGCGACAATGCTTGAGGGTATCGCACGCGCCGTACGAGAGGATACACAACCGTTATGGACAGGAGAGATGGGCAGAGCCGATCAGGAAATGGTGATCGCTGCACATCGATCCATCCAGAGGAACCGACAACCGGTCAAACTCCCACTTCAACCCGACCCAGCTGAAGAGGCGGCGTTCGACCGAAATTTTGAAGCGCAGTTTGGTGTCCATCCACGCGAAGACATCGAAAAAGCACTACAAGTTAATTTTAAAGCACGCTAAATTTCACGGACTTTTCAACAATAATTTTGTCCAAATCTATATAAAACAGGAATTACGCAACCCGAATGTGGGGGGGTTTAAAACCCTGTCTACGCAAGGTAATACGAAGAAAAATCGCGTAATTCCTATAAAATTGAGGTAGACATGAAAGAAGTTAAAATAGGGTTTATCGGGGCTGGTGGTAATGCAAGTGGGCACATGAACCAATTAGCCGGAATCGAATGTGCCCGCATCGTCGGTATATGCGACATTGATCCAGCGCGCGCACAAAACGCAGCGGAACGACATAATGCCGACCCGTACACCGCTCACCAGGAACTGCTCGAACGCGACGATTTAGATGCAATTTACCTGAGTCTACCCGTTTTTGTACACGGGCAACCCGAACTTGACGTTATCGCACGCGGCTTACCGTTCCTCGTCGAAAAACCGGTCGCTATCAATATGGATATCGCTCATGAAATCGAAGCAGCCGTCAAAAAAGCCGGACTGATAACCTGTGTCGGTTACCAACTTCGCTATCTCGGTCCAACTCGGATCACACAAGAAATCCTGAAGGACAAGACAATTAACATGGTCGTCGGCAAATATTGGTGCGGCACCGGGATCGGCAGCCCAGACGGTTGGCTACGACAAATGAACAAATCCGGCGGTCAGTTGGTCGAACAAGCAACACACACAATAGATATGATGCGTAATCTCGTTGGCGAAGTGGAATCGGTTTACGCCATGCAAGCGAATCGCGTCCTGAAAGAGATTGATTGCCCAGATAGCAACAGCGTTACCCTCCAATTCAGCAACGGTGCCGTCGGTTCACTCACGGCAGCCTGGGCATACGCAGGGGACTGGTCAAACGCCAACGTCTTGGACATCTTGTATGAAAAAGAGCTCTTGAATTGGAATCCGTCAAAAGTCTCGGTACGCGAAGACGGCGAATGGATAGACAAAACAGAACCCGGACCCACAATTGATCAAGTCTTTGTAGAGGCAGTCCGTAGCGGCGATGGCTCCCAGATTTTGAGTCCCTATAGCGATGCCGTCAAAACGCTTGCAATATCGATCGCCGCAAACCTGTCTGCACAAGAAAACAGACCTGTAGAGATCGCCTCGCTATAAACCACGCACACCGAAATAGGTGCCAAATTTGATGCGAAAAACGACATAATAACGGAAGGTGTATAAGGAAGTCTTATGGCGAAAAAACACCGAGTGGCGATTGTCGGATGCGGTGGCATCTCTCACGTACACGGCAACGCATGGCGTAATCTACCAGAGATTGAAATCGTTGGTGCATGCGACGAGAAATTTGAATCGCTCGCGCGTTTCGCCACCGAATTCAACGTGGACAACACCTACAACGACCTCCGACAGATGCTCGAAAAACAGCAGCCCGATGTCTTAGTCATCGCCACGTGGCCCGCAAGCCATCTCAAAAATGTGTTGGAGGCGGTACGCTGTGGGGTCAAAGCCATACTCGTTGAGAAACCGATCGCTGTCACCTCCACCCAGCTCGAACAGATGATCCAAGTTACAGGACGCGCTAACATCTTATTGATGGAAGGGTTCATGTATCGACACCACCCGTTGACCCTCGCTGTGAAACAAAAGATTGAGGAGGGCGCAATCGGAGAAGTGCGTTATGCCCGTTCTACCTTTTCAACCGGTTTAGGGCGCAGCTTGCAAGCCCATACTCAGAAGACCGACCGGCAAAACTGGCGATTAAGAGGCGACCTCGGCGGCGGCGCAGTTATGGACTTAGGATGCTACTGCATCAACATCATCCGTTATCTCATCAGTCAAGAACCACAATCGGTTTGGGCAACTGGTAAATTTGAAGCCATCAATAACGTCTGGGAAACCCTCATCGGAACTTTGGACTTTGGGGACGGTGTTACTGGACAATTCGACTGTAGTTTCGGGTGGACATGGCGTGAATCTTACGAAGTCACAGGCACGAAAGGTACGCTCTCTGTTCAGAGCGCGTGGGGCAACTCAGAAGGTGAGTCTCACTTTACAGTTAACGGCGAGACCTTTACAGTTACAGGTGTGAATCCCTATGCTGCTGAAATTTTAGACCTCTGTCATGCAATAGAAACAGACGCACCAACCCGTTTACCATTAACAGACGCACTCGGAAATATGCGTGTCATCGACGCATTACACGAGTCCGCACACACAGGTCAGTGCATCAAGATCCCTGTGCAAGGACTTGAGAATAGTTAACAGCAATCAAGGGATTAATCATTAATCATCGGCGGTCAGCACTTGGTAAAAGAGTGTTGTGTCCATCTTGGAGTGCTAAGAAATCTGTGCGATTTTAAGAATGTACGGAATTAACAGGAAACCTGCGCGGAACGTAGTCGAGCGCAGCCCAGGAGGCCATAAATTAAAAAATGTTTGAAAAAATAATGAAGTACCCCATCGACGTTTTTCGAGAGGGAAATTTCTCATTTGGGGTACCCCTGCCAGGGCTCCTAATTGCCGTTCTGCTTGTCGCACTTATCGCAGCAACGATATGGTCATATCGCACAACACACGGACGTATCCAACGCGGGTTCCGAGGCTTTCTAATTTTCCTCCGCACCGTCGTCCTCTGCCTACTCGCCTTCTGTCTACTCAAACCATTTTTAACAATCTACCAAACAAATCCGGACGATTCTTATCTATTGGTAATGGTTGACCAGTCCAAGAGTATGCAGATTACTGACGCGGCTGATTCAGAGGCACGGATGCAGCGTGTCAACAACCTACTTTTTGCTGAAGGCAATAGCCTCCTCGAACAACTAAACGCCAAATTCAAGGTGCGTCTCTTCGCTTTTGACACCACAGCAAAACGCATTCCAAACGAAGCATTGACACGCGCGGAAGGCGAAAGCACGAACATCCCACAGGCTTTAAACGAGGCACTCGACGACCTCCAAGGCATCCCGCTTTCAGGTGCCGTCTTGCTGACAGATGGCGTAGATAGAAGCGGCATTGACACGACGAAATTCGCAATGCAAATGCGAGAACGGAAACTTCCCATCCACACCGTCGGTGTCGGTTCAGAAGCAGGGACACCAGACCTTGAAATCGTTAAACTCGATGTCCCGCGCACAGCAGAAGAAGACTTTCCAGTTGAAATATGGGCAACCGTAAAACGGAAAGGATTCAACGGTAAAAAGGTTAACCTCCAACTCACCAGCAACGGACGGATCCTGAAAACAGAAGCCGTTGATATGGATGAAGGCTCCTCTTGGATACCTCAACTCGGTGGAACAGATCCAACCACTGACGTAAAAACACAACGCGTCGCACTGAAATTCACGCCTCGCCAAGCCGGGACCCAAAAATTCGAGGTACACGCAGCGTTAGACGAAACAGAAGCCGTACCGCAGAACAACACAAAGACTTTTTTGTTGAAGGTCGCCCCTACCAAACGCGTGAAAATACTGTTCGTCGATGGCCGGCCACGCTCCGAATTTGCCCATATAAAACGCGCCCTAAAAAGAGATCCTAACATACAATTAACCGACCGAGTTTTGACAAGCAGCAGTAGTGAAGGACGACACTATATGGGCACACGAACCGCAACGGCACACGACTTCAAATTTTATCCAGAGGATAAAGATACACTTTTTGATTTTGACGCTATTATCTTCGGCAACGTTGATGCATCTGAATTTACAGCAACACAACTTGAGAACACCCTTGAGTTTGTACGCACCCGAGGCGGCGGATTGCTTATGTTAGGCGGTTCAAGCTCGTTGGGAAACCACGAATCTGCTAAATCTTATATCAACACACCCATTGCGCTGTGCTTACCAATAGAATTGGAACTCGGACCCCGACCCGCACCACCACCGCAACGACGCACCAGATTAAGCGCAGGTTCACGCACATCTGCCCAAAATAGAGGATATAAACTGCAACTGACTCCAGAGGGGAAGGTCGAAAATTTGATGGCACTCTCTGACAACCCTGTGGATAACCTGAAACGTTGGATGGACCTCGTACCGCTCATAGGTTATAGCAAAGTCAAGCGCGCCAAGGCAGGTGCACTCGTTTTGGCGGAACACCCGACGGATCGGAACGAATTCGGAAATCGGATCCTCATCGCAACCCATAATTACAACGCCGGACGCGTGATGGTCTTCACACCGCACACTTCGTGGCGATGGCAAATGCTGGAACCCCTTGAAGACGATAGCCATGAACGATTCTGGAGACAGACAGCAAGATGGTTGACAACTGCACCCAAAGAACACATTCAACTCGACATCGCAAAAACAGCCTACACGCTCAAAGAACCCGTCGTGATTGAGGTTACCGCGACAGACCAACAGTTCCAATTGACAAATAACGCCAAAATCCGAGCTATCGTCATTGATGAAGCCGGAAAACGCAAAGAATTAAGACTCGAACAAGTCCTCGGTGAAGATGGACTCTACACCGCACGCTTTATACCAAACCGATACGGTGAATACACCGTCACTGCAGCCGGCTCCCTTGACGGCGAAAACCTTGGTGAACAACAGACCCTCTTTGAAGTGAAAGCATCTTATGCCGAATTCAGTAACGCCGAACTTAACGTCGCACTTCTTAAAACGCTTGCTGAAGGGAGTGGCGGGAAGTATTACGCCATGGCGGAAGCAGACCAACTCGTCAATCAGATACCACTCGTCGAAAGCGCAACCTCAAAAATAACCGATGTCGATATTTGGGATATACCGCTCATCTTTGGAGCCGTCATCGCACTCCTCGGATTCGAGTGGTTCCTAAGAAAACGCGGCGGATTGGTATAGCAAAAAACGCACCACAACTCATAACGCTTTCTTGACAAACGCCACGTTAGATGTTACAATAGACCTCACAGAGCACACAGGCACAGAGGATGAAAACATGACACAACAAGAACTCCATGAACTCGCACAAGGGACTCGCGCACCGGAAGAAATCTCCATGACATTGGCGGAATTTCTTGAGAACGATGTAGATGGATATGAATACGTTAAAGGAGAATTAGTGCCGATGTCACCACCAACGAGAATACATAGCAAGGTTAGTGTTAAGGTCATCCGGTATTTGGATCGGCATGTCGATGAGAATCAGTTAGGCGAGGTCCATGTAGAAGCAAATTTTCAGGTCGGTGAACGTGTGCTGAAGCCAGATGTGGCGTTTGTTTCAACGCCGCGGTTGGATGGGGACGAAAATACAGGGTTTCCGATACCTCCCGATCTAGCGATTGAGGTCGTTTCACCGTCAGACGTTCAGTGGTGTGTTGTAGACAAAGCGTTTGTCTATCTGAACGCCGGAACCCGTCTCGTCTGGGTGCTGGATCCCCGCTCTAAAACGGTGACGGTTTATCGTTCCGAAAGAGACATCGCGCTGATCACATGTGCAGATACACTCACCGGTGAGGATGTCGTGCCGGGGTTTGCCTGCCCGGTCTCACAACTTTTTGAGTAGTTAAGTCTTTTCTATTAACGTGTAGGTTGTGTTGAACGAAAATGGGAGAAACTCTTATTATAGGAAAATTATGAACAATTTATATAAAAACGTAATGTTTGTTATCGCTGACGATTGGAGCCGAATCGCAAAATGTTACGGAAACGACATTATCCGAACACCAAACATTGATGCCTTTGCCAAACGCGGTGTCGTCTTTGATCACGCCTTCTGCACAAGTCCATCGTGTGCAGTAAGTCGCGCCTGCATCCTTACCGGACAACATAGCCATACACACGGACAATACGGACACTGCCACGGAATCCACGGATTTCGGACACACGAATACATGCAATCCGTACCAAAAATCCTAAAAGCAAACGGATTTGCCACAGCGTGTATCGGAAAGAAGCACGTCGCCCCAGACACTGTCTATCCTTTCGATTTTGAACCGAGAGTCAACGCCCGAAGTCCCGCGGACATGGCAACAAAGGTTACACAATTCCTCAACGAAAACGCAGATACACCTTTTTATCTTCATATCGGCAGTACGCACCCGCACCGCGCAGGTAAAGGGTTCGGAAACGACCAAACCCCCGCTGGTATTGAACCCGGTTCCTATACACCAGATGAAATCATCGTTCCGAATTTCCTGCCAGACGTACCAGCAGTCCGCGAAGACCTCGCAGACTATTACGAAAGCGTTTCACGATGGGATGCTGTCGTCGGCGCAGTCTTAGATGCGCTTGACGCTTCTGGACGCGCAGATGAAACCCTCGTCTTTGTTACAACCGATCACGCCATGCCGTTCCCCGGCGCGAAGGCATCAAGTTTCGACAGCGGACACCACTGCCCACTCCTTATCTCCAGCCCGACACAACAGAAACGCGGCTTCCACAATCAAGCACTCGTCAACTGGGTAGATTTCTGCCCGACAATGTTAGACTGGTGCGGTGTCGAACACCCTGATGGCGATGACGCACTCCCCGGAAGATCAATGCTACCCATCCTCGAAGACGATAGCGCGCATCCCGGGAACGGCGAATGGGAAGAAACCTATTTCTCTCACTGCTTCCATGAGGTAACAAATTACTACCCATATCGTGTGTTACGCGGCAGACGGTACAAGTACGTCCGTAATCTCGCGTATCAACTCGAAACACCGCTACCAAGCGACCTATTCCGATCGATCTCATGGACAGCAGTCCGGAACGATAATGTCCAACAACTCGGTGAACGCCAGCGCACTGATTTTATACAACAAAGCCGCGAGGCGTTGTTTGACATCCAGAACGACCCAGCAGAATCTAAGAACCTCATTGACGCACCAGAGTTACAAGACATCGCCAACGAAATGCGCCGAAAAGTCATTGAATTCAGGCAGGAGACGAAGGACCCGTGGCTCGAACAGTCCTTCCAAGAAGGCGAAACACAACCATTTTTTTAGATAATAGCCGTCAGCCTTCAGCCATTAAAATATGCAAAACTACGATTTAGAAGCGATGAACGCCCGCATCCAAGCGGATAGCGGGCTCGTCCAGAAAATACTCACAGAAACAGGGAAAGTGATCGTCGGTCAGAAAGCATTGTTAGAAGGACTAATTATCGGGTTGCTCTGCAACGGACACATCCTACTCGAAGGCGTACCCGGACTCGCAAAAACAACCGCTGTGAGCGCGCTCGCACAGACGATTGATGCCTCCTTCAACCGTCTTCAGTTTACCCCCGACTTGCTCCCCGCAGACCTCATTGGTACGCTCATCTACGATCAGCAGAAAGGCGATTTTTATACCAAAACGGGACCAATTTTCGCCAACGTTATCCTCGCAGACGAGATAAACCGCGCACCCGCGAAAGTCCAAAGCGCGCTCCTTGAAGCCATGCAAGAACGGCAGGTCACGATCGGCGGAACGACATACCCACTCGATGATCCGTTCCTCGTCTTGGCAACCCAAAACCCAATCGAGCATGAAGGTACCTACCCGCTACCGGAGGCACAGGTAGATAGGTTTATGCTCAAGATTAAGGTTGACTACCCCTCACATGCAGAGGAATTACAAATCCTCCAACGGATGACAACTGAAGAAATACCGGACATCCAACCAGTGATTTCACCCGACGATATTATCCGGTTCCGAGAAGTCGTCCGAAATATCTATATGGCAGAACAATTGGAGAATTATATTGTCGATTTGGTATGTGCGACGCGTACACCAGAAGCGTATCAGTTAGACGTACTCAGCACACTCATCGAATACGGTGCATCACCGCGAGCAACCATCTTTCTCGCTTTTGCTGCGAGGGCAAGAGCATTCCTCTCCGAGCGAGGCTACGTTACCCCAGAGGACATTCACGCTGTCGGTATGGACGTACTAAGGCATCGCGTCATCATCAGCTACGAAGCAGAGGCAGACGGACAGGACGTTGAAAGTATCATCGCACAAGTATTCGCAAGACTTGAGGTGCCTTAAACTTCTACTCCTGCGTCTGACCAGCGACAGCCGATGCCCGCGCACCTACACCCAACACCGCTAAGAACCCTTCCGAATCCGCATGATCAAAGTCACCGATCGCTTCCATAGACGCGGTCTCTTCAGAGTAGAGCGAATGTGGTACACCCCCCGCGGCGTGGAACGCGACATTCCCTTTATAAAGTGCCACTGTAATCGTCCCACTCACCAAATCGGTCAACGGTTGGATTGAGGACAGCAACGCCTGTGTCGCAGCATCGAACCAGTAACCTTCATATATCTGTTCTGCGATGACAGGTGCCGCACTATCAAAGTGGCGGCGCGCACGTCTGTCTAAAATCAGTTGGAGCAGATACTCGTAACACTTCCCAAGCAATTCCATCCCGGGCGATTCATAAACCCCGCGGCTCTTGATTCCCACAAATCGGTTCTCAACGGTGTGAATACCGATACCGATACCGTTCCGTCCTCCGATACGGTTTGCCTCCAGCAGACTCTGAAGGGCTGTAACGGGGCTTCCGTTGACTTCAACTGGCGTTCCACGCGCAAAGGTAACCGTAAAATGTTCCACGTCATCAGGGGCATCTTTGGGATGGACTCCCATACCCGGATTGATGAACCCTGCCGGTGTTTTCAGCGATTCAAGTCGCCCGGCTTCATGTGTCAATCCAAGCAGATTCGCATCGGTTGAGTAGGGCTTCTCGTGCGTCGCAGTAATCGGCAGATTGTGTGCTTGGCAGAAGTCTATCATCTCTTTTCTGCCACCAAACACTTTGAGAAATTCTGGATCCCGCCACGGCGCGTAGACAGAGAAATGCGGATTCAGCATATTCGTAGCGAGTTGGAAACGCACCTGATCATTGCCTCTACCCGTCGCACCATGCGTTAAAATAGAGATACCGCGTTTCTCCATCTCTGGCAGAAGTGCCTTCACCGTAACGTGCCGCGCAATGCCCGTCGTATTCCAATAACCGCCTTCATACATCGCTTGACACTGGACGAGGCGGATACCTTCTTCCGCAAGGGCATCCTTCGCATCTATAATAACAGCCTCTTCAGCACCACACGCCAACATCCGGTCCCGGATTTCAGAAACGTCCCGTTCATCAGGTTGACCGAGGTCCGCCGTAAAGCAGACGACATTAACCCCGTTATCGACCAACCATTTTGTAATCGTGCAGCTATCCAAACCACCGGAAACAGCAGCACCAACCGTTTTCCCTTTTAATGTATCAATATTCAAAAGCAATCTCCAAGGTATTGTGTTTAATTATGCTGGAATTATACCACTTTTCAGGACAGTCTGCAAGTCAATATGAGGATAAGGAAAATAGGAGCTTTCCCGTTCGTTCCGTTGGTTAGTATTTCCAAAAATTTATAGAATTGGAAAAATTTGACATGCATTCTCAACGATGCTATAATTTTGAACAAAATTTCACGGAGGAACAACATGAAACGTTATGGAAATCGCCACGGAAACTCGGGGATCGCTGCTTATGAAATAGGTGCTGATTTCATCAGACTCCGGTTCACGAGCGGCAGCGTCTATCTTTACACTTACGACAGTGCAGGCGAGGATGATATCGAAGAGATGAAAGAATTGGCAAAAGAAGGCGAAGGGTTAACAAGGTTCATCAACGAAGTTCAGCCGGGCTATGCTAAGCGAGAACGTTAGCAGGCTCGTAGTCCGACGATTTATTACCCTGTATTGAAGCAATGCGTCGCCTCTTGGAATCCAGATTCGTAGTAAGGCAATTTATCGCCTCCATTAATGCGCAATGAATTGCGCTACTACAAACCTGAGGAGATTGGAATATCTACTATTTCGATTGAAATTCTCTCACGAAATGTGTTTCGATCAACCCAAAAAGGAGATACAGACCATGGATAGAATAACTTTTAATTCAGAGCAGTGCGGTGGACGCCCCTGCATTCGAGGGATGCGGATTCGAGTAACAGATGTTTTAGATTTGCTGGCAGCTGGGCTCTCTTTTGAAGAAATTCTTGACGAAATGCCACTGTTGGAATATGAAGACATTGTCGCTTGTCTCCAATTTGCCTCACAAAAAATTAACCATCCTATAATTGCCGCATGAAGTTTTGGATTGATGTGCAACTTTCTCCAGCACTTGCCCCTTGGCTCAATGCCACCTTCGGTGTGCAGGCTTTTTCACTTGAGTGGCTTGGGCTCCAGCAGGCTAGCGATAAAAGAATCTTCTCCGCCGCTTGTGAGGCAGACGCAGTTGTTATAACTAAAGATCAAGACTTTGTTCACTTGTTAAATCTGCTAGGTCCCCCACCACAGGTCGTCTGGATAACTTGTGGCAATACATCAAATGCACAAATGCGTAAGATTCTCCAACAGAACTTTCCAGAAGTCTTGTTACTCTTACAATCCGGTGAATCTTTGATAGAAATTACTGCTACCTCGTAAATCAAAGGACTATCCGGACGACAGGTTTGGTACCGCTTCAGTGACCGACAGATTCGCAATGAAAGACATTACTATACAAAACTAAACTATATTTATTACAACCCAACGAAACAAAAAAGAAAAAGACAGGACTTACGCAAATTGAGCAAATATCGAGCATTTAGACGCAAAAAGCGGTAATTTTCGTTCTTTAAACCCCCTAAATCCCCCTTATCAGGGGGACTTTAAGAGGAAATGCGTAAGTCCTAAAAAAAAAAATAAAATGCCAAAAAGAGTTTTTACGCTTGCGTTCCTATTACAGTCCTTTTTCCTGGCTGTTGTTTATGCGAATACACTGACAATCACTGAGCAAGGTCATATACTTGCCGAGACAGAAAACTATACTGCCCGACTTGAGAAGGGATCACTTGTATATTTTCACAACAAACTCACTCAGGAGACCTACACTCGCGATGATGTCGTTCCAAAAAATGAAACAGTGTTTTATACGACTACCGCGGGGATTTGGGCAGCTTCTGAACCGGTTATCAACGCTATTTCACCTACGAGTGTTGAGATTGTTTATGAAAGGGATCTCAGGTTTCACATTTTCATAGAGATTGACCTATCAACGGGTGATCTGTTGATACGTCAAGAGGGATTTTCCCCAGATGGCGGTGCCCAAGAACTCTGGTGGACACTCAAAAATCTATCTCATTCGGAAGTGGCGTTTATAGCACCCTGTCGGGGTGGCATTATTCTCAATGGTGAAATACCTTACAGTAGGTATAACTACCCTGGAGATTGGGAAGCACAGTTTGTGATCTTACAAGGACAGCGTGGAGGGGTGTTTGTTCGTAGTGAGGACATAGAATTTGTTTTTAAAGACTTAATATACCAATCAGATAGTGATAGTTTCCGGTTAAATTTCATATCTATCGCTTTCGCTCCGTTCAAAGACCAAACGCATCTTGCTTCGGCTACATGGAGATTGAACGCGTACCAAGGAGATTGGGAGGTACCCGCACAGAGCTATCAGCAGTGGATGGAAGCATCGTTTCCGATTTTTGACAGACAACAGACTCCTGCTTGGGTCGATGACATTGAATTTGTGGTAAAGAACCAGGATGAGCTTGATCTTCGGATACTCTCAAGACTTGCTCAACTCGTGGACCCCAAAACAACATTGATCTACCTATACAATTGGCGGCAAGATGAATCTGGCGGAGATTTCCCTTTCTCGGACGATGCTACGAATCCTGAATTACAGGCTTTCATTGCGTTAGCACATCGGTACGGTTTCAAGGTTAAGCCACATATTAGTTTGCTCGGTTTGCGAGAAGCGAACCCACTTTACGCAAGGTTTGAGAAATATCAAGCGAGAAGTCCTTATACAAATGAACGGATGGGGTGGCGGTGGAATGATCCAACATACCACCGTCCGGCTTATATCAATCCGGCATCACAAGATGTTAGAAGGGTGTTCGTTAGTGAAGTCAAGTGGGTTTGGGATATTTACAGTTTTGACGCTGTTCAACTTGATATGAGCACTCTCACTATCAATGATAATAATGGGTTAATAGATGGGTTAAGGTGGGCTGAAGGGAAAGACCGACTTCATCAAGAACTGCGAGAAGTGATTCCTAACATTGTCATGACAGCGGAACATGTCAATGAACGCATTTTTTCTTATTATGATTTTGCTGATTTTTGGACTGTCCAACACCCGTATCCGCATCCTATAACGACATTCCTGTTTTCGCCTTATGTGAGGTTGTTTGGTTTTTTGCCTAATGAACCGGATGAGGGTACTGAGCTATTCCAGGAATACTTTGATTTGTCCCAAGAATATGGCTTTCTACCGACTTTGCTAATTTGGGACGTTCACGGCTTAGATGATAGCAAAGTTGAAACCCACAAACTTTTAGCATTGGTTCGCGAAAGACAAAATTATGTATTTGGCGATGTAAACGGAGATTTAACAGTCAATATCCTTGATTTGGTGCTGATTTCCCAGGCATTGGGGAATGACCAAGTGGTTGACACTGTTTTAGATGTTAATAAGGATGGAGTAGTTAACATCCTCGATCTTGTTATTGTTTCTCAAAATCTATAATGTGGGAGGAATCATGCATCAAAAAACCCTGTTGACTGGACATGAAACTCTTTAGCATCTTTTACTCTAAATCACTATGCCTAATTCCACAATAAAAATCCTTGACATCTCTCCGAAAACTACATACAATAAAACTTCAAAACAATCTATAACTTATACAGAACGTGAGTTTGATAAAAGTGGGATGTTGGGTTTCGCTACCGCTATTTAGGCAGAAAGTGCCTTGAAAAGCGGCATATTTGTCGAAATTATACGGTTTTTAGTGTGTACTTACCGCTCAACCCAACCTACAGATTTATTTTCAAGTTCA